>CAZTTH010000058.1:0-7883 GCA_964615975.1 uncultured Lentisphaerales bacterium
ATAACCCGATAGTCAATAGAGGAGACTCTTTCATTCTCATACTATCTAAACACATCCCTAAACTCAGCTCAGAGACCCCAACTATTTTAACCATTTCAACTTCAGTTCATCTGTGATGAGGTTATACGTAGACAAGTGGACCAGCATTGGTTACAATGCCGCAAGCCTTTCTCTGATCCCAGGATGGGAATTATTCCAATCTTGCGCTTGAATTCCACCCATAATTATTTAGAATTAAGCGCTTTCTAACTTTTCACTTTCCCCAATCACCATGTCTGCAAATTACCATCATTACGAAGTTATTGTCATTGGCGGCGGTCATGCCGGTTGCGAAGCCGCGCTGGCTTCAGCCCGCATTGGCGCCCGCACCATGATGATCACCATGAATCTCGATCACATCGCCCAGATGTCCTGCAATCCCGCGATTGGCGGCATCGCCAAAGGCCAGGTGGTGCGTGAAATCGACGCGCTCGGCGGTGAAATGGGCATGAACACTGATGCCACCGCCATCCAGTTTCGCATGCTCAATCAATCGAAAGGACCCGCAGTCTGGTCGCCGCGTGCCCAATGTGACAAGCTCCTATATCAGCGCCGCATGAAACAAATTCTCGAGCGTCAACCCAATCTGTTCCTGCATCAGGCGGAAGCGGTGCGATTCCTCCACGATAGTTGCCGGATCACCGGCATCGTCACCGATTTTGATGAAACCTACACCGCCAAAGCGGTGGTGATCTGCACCGGCACCTTCCTGAATGGCCTGCTGCATTTCGGGATGAAAACTTTTCCTGGCGGCCGCACCGGCGATTCCGCCGCCGCGGCGCTTTCAGATTCACTGATCAACGATCTCAAGGTTGAAATCGGACGGCTGAAAACTGGGACGCCGCCTCGCGTCAATGCCCGCACCATCGATTTTTCCCAATTGATTCCCCAGCCCAGTGATTATAATTCACATTTTACCCATTGGCCGGAGGAGGTTCATAAGCAACCCACCATCGCCCCGGTTGATCTGCCGCAACGCCCATGTTATTTGACCAAATCGACTGTCCGCACTCGTGACATTGTCCGGGAAAACATTGAGAAGGCTCCCATGTACAACGGCAAGATTAATTCCATCGGTGCCCGTTATTGTCCATCGTTTGAGGACAAGGTGATGCGCTTCGCCCACCATGAAACCCATCAGATATACCTTGAACCGGAGGGGGTCTTCACCGAGGAGTTTTACCTGAATGGGATCTCCACCAGTCTGCCCGCCGATGTACAATGGCAAATGGTGCGCTCTCTTCCCGGCCTGGAAAATGCCGCGATCTCCCGTTATGCCTACGCCGTGGAATACGATGTGGTTTTGCCTCATCAGCTTGATCCGTCATTGGCGCTAAAAACATGGTCGAATCTTTTTCTTGCCGGTCAAATTAATGGCACCACCGGTTACGAAGAAGCTGCCGGCCAGGGAATCATCGCCGGCATCAATGCGGCACGTCTGGCCGGCAATGCCGGGGCCCCGATTGTGCTTAATCGCGATCAGGCTTATATCGGTGTGATGATCGACGATCTGATCACCAAGGATATCATCGAACCCTACCGGTTGTTTACCAGCCGCGCTGAATACCGCTTGTTATTGCGTCAGGATAACGCCTGCCGCCGGCTTTCAGAAATCGGCCATGATATCGGGTTGCTGCCCGGTCATTTATACCAACAGGTTGTCGCTCTGGAAAAGGAAATTAGCTGGGGGCGGGAATTCTTGAATGCTCATCGCGCGTCCGGTTGTACACTGTGGGAATTGGCGCGCAAGAAAACCCTGAAGATCGATGACATTGATGAACTTAAGCACCTGTCAGCGGAAGCGCGCCGACAATTGAATGTGGAATGTCATTATGAAGGGTATATCCGGCAGGAGATGTCACAAGCGGCTTCATTGCGGAAACTGACTGATTGGAAGATTCCAGTTGACTTCAATTATGACATGCCTGGGTTATGTAATGAAGCGCGCTTGAAACTCAATCGCTTTAAACCCCAGACCCTGGCGCAAGCGGCGCGCATTGATGGGGTCACTCCCGCCGAGATTGCACTCCTCCAGGTTCATTTGAAACGGCGGGCTAGCTGATTGCACTTTCCTGAGTATGATTAACATCATATAAAAAACACTCACTGGTGATCCAGCACCCGTTATTTTAAACTTAAACTTATTTCAAAATCCAAAATTTCATTATTGCCAATATTGGGAATTGGTTCTATGATTTAATCGTTATACTAGTAAATGGAAGGAGAATTCGGTGCCCCTGATTTTTCGGTATAAGGATAATGCATTTTTCTTTGTTATGTTCGATTTATCTGAACCCATTCATGTTCATGTGCGCCAAGGTCGTAAACCAGCAAAATATTGGGTGCAACCACTTTCATTATCATGGAATCATGGTTACCGTCAACATGAATTGCATGAAATCGAACAAGTGATCGAAGCCAATCAGGAATTTATGATATCAACCTGGTTAAAGGAATTTCACAAAAAATGACGACCTTTCGGGTAAAAGTCGATGTTCATTCTTGCAATCGTCCAGACACTACAACTGTACCGGTTGCCGTTCCTGATGAGCATCAAATCCGAGAATTAGCTGATCGACTCCACTTAATTGCCTGTGAATATCGCGGTATGGCTTGGGGTTGGCCAGTGTATTATGAACCCGAGCTCCATGAAGAATCCGCGGATTTCAATGTCCCAAATGGCAATGGAGGAGTAACGGTTGAGAAACGTCTGTTTCATAGCCCCCCAGCTTTACGATAGGTGAAAGCGGAGTTTGGTTCTACTCACTGCTCTGGGAAAAAGGCCGTGATAAAGAACCTGTAGTGTTTCTAGATGATCGTAACATTCAGCCCTGAGCACATCTATTGATGATATGCTTCTGAATTCTGAGACTTTGCTGTGATTGCTGACATCACTAAGCAATGTTCCTGAGTTTCTTCCTTCCCACGATCCCCCTCTCATATGATTTAAGCGAATCAATTTTAGCATAAAATAATCAAAATGAATTCAAGTAATACATCGGTTAAACCGCATAAAAAAAACCCCAACGAACGGTTGTTGCTGCTGACTTTGGCGGCGGTTCAGTTCACCACGGTTCTCGATTTTCTGATCATCATGCCACTGGGACCGCAGTACATCCGGGTATTCGCGATAACGCCCGGTCAATTCGGATTGATCGTCTCGGCATACGCCATCAGTGCCGGGATCTGCGGTTTAGTCGCGGGATTATTTCTCGATCGTTTCGACCGCAAGACCGCGATGCTGGCGCTTTACAGCGGCTTTATTGTGGGCACGCTGAGTTGCGCCTTATCGCCGAGTTATCATCTTCTGGTGGTGTCACGGGCGATCGCCGGGGCGTTCGGCGGTGTCACCGGAGCATTGATCCTGGCGATTATCGGTGATGCGATCCCGGAGGAACGCCGGGGCGCGGCGATGGGTATGGTAATGTCCGCATTCTCCGTGGCCTCGATATGCGGTGTGCCCATCGGTCTTTTTCTGGCGACGCGATTCAGTTGGCATGTGCCCTTTTTTGCCCTGGCAGTTTTGAGTACTTTGATCTTGATGATGACGGCGGGGATCATGCCCTCGTTGCGATCCCATATAAGTCGGATGAATGATCAGCATCCCGTGGCACGGTTGGTGACCGTGATGATGCATACGGATCATCGGATGGCATTTTTATTCATGGCAGCGCTGACCTGTACCGGGTTCCTGGTTTTCCCCTACCTGAGCAGTTATATGGTGGCGAATGTCGGGGTAACCGAGAAACAACTGCCGCTCATTTATCTCTGTGGCGGATCATGTACTATTTTCAGTTTGAACTGGATTGGGCGGTGGGCCGACAGGGTGGGTAAACCTCGCGTCTTTACTCTGGTAACATTGTCGGCGATGATCCCGATTCTAACCTTGACCAACCTGCCGCATGTGCCATTATTTGCCGCGCTCATGATCTCAACCATCTTTATGATCTGCATGTCGGGCCGCATGGTGCCGGCCATGTCAATGATGACCAGCAGCGTCGAAGCCCGCTATCGCGGCGGCTTTATGAGCATTAATTCGGCGGTGCAGCAATTCACCGCGGGAACGGCGGCTTATTTGAGCGGTCACATCATGGGGCAAACACCGCAGGGCGCCATGACGCATTTCTCGATTGTCGGGATCTTGTCGGTGACCTGCGCGTTCACCTCCATCTTTCTTGCCCGGTTTTTAAAATATCCTGAGGATCAGGTGATTACTGGCGATTTGGCGGTTGTTGAAGGGTGAAATTCAATTTAGAAATAAATTAATTCGGGTGATTTCAGCCCGAGATATGACTATGAAAGAACGGAGGATTTATGCCAGCCATGAAAAATAAATTACCTGAATTTGATAACGAAGATCAGGAAAGAGAATTCTGGTCTGCTCATGACTCAACGGATTACATTAATTGGGAAGAAAGTACCGATGTTGTTTTCCCCAATTTGAGGCCAACAGCAAAAAATATCTCAATCCGACTTCCGGAAATAATGATCGATCAGCTTAAATTACTAGCGCATAAACGAGATGTCCCATATCAATCGTTAATGAAAACATTCTTGGCGGAGAGGATTGAGAAAGAATTCAGCACTAATAAATAGATCTCAATAACCAAAAATTGGTCATGGACTGGCACTGAATTATTATTCCTTTGATTGCCGCGCTCATAATCTCAACCATCTTTATGATCTGCATGTCGGGACGCATGGTGCCTGCCATGTCGATGATGACCAGCAGCGTCGAAGCCCGCTATCGCGGCGGCTTTATGAGTATCAATTCGGCGGTGCAGCAATTCACCGCGGGAACGGCGGCTTATCTGAGCGGTCACATCATGGGGCAAACACCGCAGGGCGCCATGACGCATTTCTCGATTGTCGGGATCTTGTCGGTGACCTGCGCGTTCACCTCCATCTTTCTTGCCCGGTTTTTAAAATATCCTGAAGATCAGGTGATTACTGGCGATTTGGCGGTTGTTGAAGGGTGAAATCCAACTATAGTATCGGCTTATTTTTTGTGGATGACCAGCCTCTCATCCCATCTATCAATTCTTGATCAATTACATGACTTTTTATTGTTAAATACGAATGCGGCGAACTTATCTTCTCTTTACTATAACCTTGTTTACATCTATTCTTGGAGGGATTTTCCCGACAGCAGCCCAGTATGGCACGCCATATCCAGCGAATGAGAACCGGATTCCATCCTATAATCCAGCGCTGGCGATAGCACAGATCGACGGCACGCGGATTTATCATCTGGCGTATTTCAAACGCTTCGGCCAGCTCAGCGATCAGTTAATCTATTATCTGCGTAATACCTTGGGAGGTATCCAGGGGGGATGGTCGGATCCTACCCCAATCTTCAATAACAGTATAACCGTTACCGCGATTGACGAGACGGCGCGTGATGTCGCCATTGCGGCTCATGGCAATCTGGTCATTATCGTCTGGCAGCAGGGGGAGTTGGTCGATGGGGCAGTAAAAGGTAAAATCTTTCTCGCTCGCAGCGCTGATGGCGGTTTGAATTTCGATTCCACTTATGAAGTTTCGGTTGGTGAGGCCAATTTTAGACGATTGCCACAAGTCGCCATCGATGATAACAGTCGAGTTCACCTGATTTGGTGGGAAGGTCAGGCATCCGGAATCACGATTAAATACACCAGCAGTCCAAGCGGTCTGTCGGGAACCTGGACAACGATTGAAGATGCTCTGCCATCTTCCACCCATCGCCCGGCAATAGTAATAGACAACATCAACGACCGGGTCTATGTCGCCGCGCACCGAACCAGTGAAAGCCAGGCTATTGTCATTCGCGGAAAATCCCGCGACCCGGCTGTCTTCTGGTCATCAGCATCAGCCGCTGCGGCGATTGCTTTATCTGGCAGCCAGGACGCTTATATGAATCTGGCTCTCGATCATGCCAATGGTCGTCTCTATCTGATCTATACCGACAATTTCAGTGCGGGCCCGAACACCACCGGCAATAACCCGATCATGGTGGCATCGTCTGCTGATCACGGGGCAACCTGGTCATCCCCTCTGACAATCGGCACGGGATACATGCCTGATCTCGCCGTTTCCGATCAGAGTGAATTGCATGCGGTCTGGTATGAACCAGATACAACTGATAATACCACCGGGCATATCCGCTTTCGCCGGGGAACCGCACCGGCTCTAACCATTAACGATTGGAGCTCAAGCGAAACCAGAAATACCGCCCCGGCAAAACAAATACATTTTAATAATACCTGGGAAGGGATTGAGTTCCTCCAAGGCTCTCCCGGAGTGATTTCCGCCGGTATCCGCACCACGGTTTATTGGGTGAACGCCGATGAAAATAATGAGCATATCGTCCTAACCCAGGAAACCGCCCAGGATGTGTGCAGTCAACCAGTCAGCATGTTCGATGTGGACGTGAGTGTGCAGCCATATACCAATGCCACCTTTGCCATCACCATTACCGCGTTGACTGCCGCGAATGAAGCGATTGAATGTGAAGCGCCTTTCGGCAATCTCACCATTAATTCCAATGTCGGGACATTCACTCCGACGATCGCGGATATTGACATGACCCAAAGTCCATTCACAATCTATGGCTCGCTTGATGTTTCTGGCAGAGTGACCCTGTCTGTGTCACTGACCAACACCCCATCGATCACCAGTAACAGTCAGCCATTCGATGTTTTCGATACCCGGCCTGAGCTTACCGAACTCAACTTCCTGAGCGCTCTACAGGATGCCGGTCCAAAACTCGTTGTTTCCGCGCTCAACGAGTTAAATGCTGTTAAAACCGCACGCCTTTACACCAATGCTCTGGCGGTCATCGCCTTCGTCCACAAGGGTGTAGTGGCAGAATTCCCCGATCCGCGGTTTATTGCCCGTGCTCGCGATATCCTGTTGGCGTTTGAACCGCTTCAGATCACTGCAGTTGAGGATAGCGGCCAGTCGCCGCAAAATGATGGCGGCTTTCGCGATGTCTATGACCTGGTAGGCGGTTTTCCTGAGGTGGGAGAAAGTTCTACTCCGGTAACGACCGGTAACAACGCGTGGCTGCTGATGGCAATTAACTTTTATACCATTTATACCCATGATACACAGTTTTTGGATATGGCGGAGGCGCTGGCCGCTTTTCTCCAGGGACGCCAGGCGGGCACTGGGGTTAATACCGGCGGCATATTTACCCGGGAATCTGATCCCGATACCTTTGTCGCGGAACATCAGGCGGAATGTTATGCCGGATTGCGTTATCTGTCCACCCTTGCCAACAGCAGTTCCATGGCGACGGCTGCCGATAATGTCAAGACATTTATTCTCAACCGATTGTATGATGGAACACTCACCCGTTTCGATATTGCCGCGGGTAGAGAGACAAACACCTCGCTGGACGCGCAAACCGCGTTGTTTCTCACCTTTCCCGGACCCATTGTGAATGATGGCAGCGGGGATATTGATATAGCTCCGGCACTCGACTATGTCTTTGATACTATGATCAAGGAACAAAATTATCTGGGACATGGGCGGCTCATCAACGGGCCGACATTCCGTGAAGACGATCCGGACACCAATTGTAATGCCGTCCAATATGTGTGGATAGAAGGCAATGGGCAACTGGCGCTGGCGTTACAGGCTTTAATCGAAAGCGGAATTGCGTCCACAACGGATGTCGATCGCCGTCTTGATTTGATTGATAATATCCAAAAGGTTCGCGATCCCTCCGGCGGTTATCCCACTCATTTGGGAGTCCAGAAAAACTGCGTCGACCTGGATGGGGACACCTTCGAAGATGAGCAGGAAACGGTTGGCGACAGTGAGATTCATGCCACTCCGACAGCCTGGTCGTATTTCAATAA
>CAZTTH010000058.1:7983-19389 GCA_964615975.1 uncultured Lentisphaerales bacterium
CGGTTGGCGACAGTGAGATTCATGCCACTCCGACAGCCTGGTCGTATTTCAATAAGGCCAAACCCGCGCTCAATCCCTATACTCCCGATCCCGTCCTGATCGTGGCGCAATCGGAAGTATTCCAATCCCAGGAAGAAAACAAGATAGATATCACTGCCACATTGCGGCGGGCGACCGCGATAAATGGTGAAAGCATCACCTTTACAATCCTATCCGGAGCCGGAGGACTGAGTCTGTTGGCCAGTGAGGATGGGACGCTCAACACTGTTACCACCGCAACGAATTCTGATGGCATTGCGCATGCCTATTATACTGTCGGATCCACATTGGCAGGAGTGACACCCGGGATCGCTGTTATCAAGGTGGAAGCAATTTCTGCTTCCATACCTGCCAAAGAAATTTATGTCTTGACTAAATTCATTGATAACTTCGAGATGGGGCAAAATGCCGGCGGCAGCCTGCAGGTTTCGGGCAATGATTGGGATTCGGAGATTGCTGTCCTCCAGTCAGGGTTGAGTCGTCCGAACAGCGGCTCCACTGTGGCAGTATTGGCGACCGCCGCATCCGGCTTTTCAACCGCGGACAGCGTGATCAGACTTACCAAGACTTTTGCCACTTCGACTCCCAGTGTCGGCCTTCCCCATCAACATATCGATGCGTCCAGTTTCAATGCTCTATCCTACTGGATCCGGAACTCCATCGCCAGCACTTCCCAGGTGACCGTTGAATTAATCATCGGTGATGGCGGTGGGTTGTCGACTTCCACCGGCAGCACCTGGCGGCAAACTATTCCCGCAACTGTTACCACCGATTGGACGCGAATAGTTGTGAATATCAAGGATACTGAATTTCACCGGATCATAACTAATGGCAGCGGCGGGGGATCACTGGATCTGGCCAATATCACCGGCTTCAATCTTCTCTACTCCAGTAATGGTGTGACCGGAGAACAACAAACTCTGTATGTCGACGATGTCAACTTTTTTGCCAACCCCATTATCAGCTTAAGCGCGGACAGGATATTTGTGAAACGCAACACCGGTGTCTTCAATCTCACTGCCTTGGTCGAAAAAATCGGTGTGCCGGTTAACAATCAATCATTGCGTGTCACCGCGGTCGGCGCTGGTAAACTCAATGGCCAATCCCAAAACCCGATCACCGTGATCACCGGAGCTGACGGCAAAGCAACCTTTACCTATTCAGCGCCGGGAGTGGCGGAAATGGCGAATATCAGTGTCATTGTCGAATTAACTGAATAATTGTCATGTAACAAAACCCATCATCATAATCATTATCATGCATATATCAGGAGGTGCGAACCAAATAATCAATCGATAATACCACCGGCAATAATACTAATTGCCTTGAATCAACACCCATAATTCATTTCAAATCAAATTAAACCCATCACATCCTGAAGATGTGATCATTTAACTCAAAAGGAACTTCATACACATGAAATACTCACAACTCAGCAATGCCATTCTGGCCATCACTCTCAATCTTAGTTTGTTGCAAGTCGCTTTCAGCGCCGAAAGCATCGACAGCCCGCGATCCGATGCGGCCGTGTCTTTTCTGCTCACGGATTACATTGAAAATTTTAACAATGGTGACAGCGCCGCGGGAAAACTCATCCCGTTTGGAACGGTTCGTGATCCCCTGGTTCTTGAAGACTCTGCGGGGCGTACCGGAACCACCGGTGATGCCGCAGCGTTATTGAAAACCGTGACCGGAGGTTTCGGCAGCGGTGAAGGCGAGAATTTTATCGGTTTCTCAATGGATGTCACGAGTGTACTGCTTGAAAGTGGCACTGGCGCGACCATCGATGCCAGCGGCTATAACTCGATCTCCTATTTCATCAAAAATCAGACCGATAATTCCGGCAGTACCGTGACAGCGGCATTGGAATTGGTTGTCGATGATGGGAGCGGCAATTTGACCACTTGGAAACAATCCCCCGTGGTCAATTTGGGAGCGCTGACGGTTTCGGGAAATAATAATGGATTTACCCGGTTCGTTCTGGCTTTGAAGGCTAATAATAGCAACAGTGTGGATGGCGGATTTGTGAAAGAAGGAGGAACCGGCTCGGAAACCCTGACTTCCGCTGATCTCAGTAAAATAAGTAAAGTCAATATGGTCATGGCCGCCAATGGCGACACAACCACCCAGCGTGGAATCTATGTGGATGATATCAATTTCTTCGACAACGTGAATATCCAGATTGTCCATGTCGACCGGATCTTTGCCAAAAGCGGCAGCGGCGGTGTCTTTACCCTCAAAGCCAAACTCGATCGCAATGGTGTTCCGGCTAATGATCTTGCCATTACAGTATCCGATAACAACGGCAATGGAGACATTGTATTCACTCATGGCAACGTCTCAGGTGGTGGTGACAATGCCGACGGCGAAGTGGAGTTCACTTATTCGGTTCCGGATGTGTCTGAAATCGCTGAAATCACGGTTGAACTGTCAACCCAGCCCTAAGTAATTCAACCAGTTGTGCAGCTTGGGGCGACTTGCTCTTGAATCAATGAGGCAGACGCCCGGGTTATACTGGCTGATGGTTTTGTCCCTATCGATTAAGGAACAATATCAAGATGGGGTGATTGGGTGATCGGGCACGGTCGGCGCCGTTTATTGTTGTGTGTGTACACCTATGAACGCTGCCTGTCCCGGCTGACAATTACCTTTGTATCAAACCATGATGAGTAAACAATCCCCGGTGTTAGTGATAATTGGGGAATCGGAGGGAAGGGCTTACCACGCTGCGGCGAGAGATACAGCCGATGCGGTTGGGGGCGTTCCTTATGCGTTATAACTGGGCGTTATAAATGGAAAAAATACTGTTGCTTTTATGTTCGTAATCAGAAAAATATCTCTGGTCAACTGGATGTTACTGCTGGCGTTACTTTATACCACTGCGCCACCATTCCAGTTGATGAGTCAAAACATAAACGATCCGGTAGCTCGTCAAACCACTACCCTGTTGGTCGATTATATCGATCATTTTGGTTTTGAAATTGGCAGGTCCCGAACTCTGCAGGGGTTTGGGGTCGAATTCGGCGCCTTTAACCGCATTGAAGGGGCAGGATTGAATGGCAGTAGCGCGGCTCGACTGAGTACCGGAGTAAATGGTTTTTCAACTCCAGCGTCGTTTATCGGATTCCTTGAGTCTTTCGCTATCCCTATCGATGCCAGCGCCATGTCCAGAATCAGCTATTGGGCACGAAGCGAGGGTAATGATAATTCATCGACGGTGGCGATATCCCTGACCTTTGGCAATCACAGCCAATGGCAACAAAAGAATCCGACCGCGTTAACGGCCTCGTTTCAACGCACTTCATTGAGCTTGAATGAGGAGAATTTTATCCGGGTGGGATTAGGAAGCGGCGATAACGCGTTCGATCATAGCCAGATAATCGAAGTCGCTTTGCTGATGTTCGCTGATGGCCAGCCAACTGGGGGCCAAAAATCCGCGGTGTTCGATGACATTATCCTCACCGATTCAGCGTATTTATTGGCAGTCAAATCGTCCCCGGTACCGG
This sequence comes from uncultured Lentisphaerales bacterium, assembly GCA_964615975.1. GTDB lineage: Bacteria > Verrucomicrobiota > Lentisphaeria > JABSQK01 > JAJFLO01 > CAZTTH01. Next base: position 11,529 of record CAZTTH010000058.1, read on the forward strand.
TGTCGATCACTTCCAGTCAAGTCAGCAGATCGACTCCATTTAACCTCACCGATATCACGGACGGCGCCTCAGTCACACTCAGCGCGCCTGTAACCACATCCACCAGCAATGGCGACTTTGGCTTTCGCTATTGGCAGGTTGACAATGTCATTCAGCCACAAAACCTCCATGAAATCACCATCCCGGTCTATCATAATTCAAGTGCCACGGCGGTATACAAGTCATTGAACCCGGCGGTTTCAGTGACGGCAAAGACCGGCAACAATCACATTGACGGCATTCACATAACCGGATCCCATCCGGGGATCACCGCGTACCAACCGGCGATCACCCTGGATGCTCACATCACCTTGTCCGCGCCGCCGCAATATGTCGATAACAACACAACATTATCGTTTATTCGCTGGTCCATCAACAATGTCGATCAACCGTTCAGACAGACCACCATCGCCCACAGAGTCGCAGACGATACCAGCTTCGTCGCGCTTTATGGTTCCGGTCGCATGCTGGTCGTCACCTCATTTCCGGATTCCGCTTTATCCATCCAAATCGATGGCATTCATCGCGTTACCGATTTCTTCGAATTAGTGGCGAGTGGTTCAACAACCACCCTGAACGCGCCGGGCACGATGACTCACGATGGTAAACAAATTCAATTTGTCTCCTGGCAGATTCGCGGGAGTAACGGTGAATCTGTCAATTCCGCAAATCCGGTCACGATTGATCCTGTCGATGCGGATATGGTCGCCACCGCGGTGTATGAAACCATTATTGATTTGAATCGGGAATGGAACCTGATCTCGACACCGGTGATCAACAATACCCTGCCGATCAATCAATTGATTACAGATCCACTGGCAAGAAGCGCGGTATGGAAGTGGACGGGGAAACGGTTCGAAACCGTGCCGGTCACCAAAACATTGCAGGTGCATACCGGCTATTGGATATTCAACGATGGTCCCCAAACGAATATCAAACCAACCGGCACAGCGCCAATTGACCCGTTATTGCCTTCCGTGCCGGGCTGGAATTTGATCGGCATCGGCGGTTATCACCCCATAAAGGTCCCGAGTTCTCTGGCCGCCATGGGAATCATCTGGAGGTGGGATAACCAGTTGCAGCAGTTCGTTTCGATTTTCTCGGATCTACTGCCGGAATACCAAAAAGGTATTTTATATCCGGGCATGGGATATTGGCTGTATGGTCAGCCGCAACATCCTTAGGCATCATCATGTCCCGGTGTACCCATAAACCATAAACGGGTTATTTGTTTGGTTGATATAATTAGTTCTTTTTATCCAGGCACCATTTGACGCCGCCGCGACAGGCAATATAAAGGAAAACAAAGCTGTAGAGCGCCGCCAGTTCGCCCTTGTTTACTCCGGGAAACAAATCGGCGCCAAGCTGAAACTGCCAATGAAACTGGAAATACGCCACCGCCATGGTGCCGCTACACAGGAACGCTGCTGCCCGGGTTTGTATCCCCACCATAACCGCCAACCCTCCGATTAACTCGATCAATCCGCCGAACCAGATCTGTGATCCCACCGCCGGTTGAGATTCGGCAAGCACACCGAGGATTTTTTGCATGCCATGAAATAAGAACATGAATCCGGTCACGATCCGCATCAACGCGTACGCGTAATCAGCGTATCCTTCAAGCTTTATAAAGAACTTCTGCATGGAACTTTCCTTTGTAATTTTAGTTATGGATTATGGTTTACTGGCTGAGAACTGATTTTCGCAGTAATAAACGATGATTATGATTCGATTAAGATCAATGAATGTACTTTGCTGATACTGATTGTCACGGAAAAATTTAAATCAAGCCTTATGCAAACCGACCAGCAGGGGCATCTCTGGGTACCGTTAAATTACAGCTCGTGACCGGTTGGAGTCCATCCTTCAGGATGCTCGTCACTCCGTCAATATTGCTATACAAGCAAGCCTGTACGTCAAACCCAGGTAACAGAAATCCAAGGTCGGTTTTATAATGCTTCAACGATGACCTTGAATCCACCATAGGACATGCGGTTGCAGTCAAAAGGCATCGCGTTTGGATTGCACATTTTCGCCAGCCGCGGATCTTTCATAACTTTGGCGTTGACCCGATCACGGTGCGCGCGTGACTTGTACACAATCCAGGCGAACACAATCGTTTCATCAGATTTAGTCTCAATTGCCTGCGGGAAGGGAATTCCCATCTTTACCTTGAGATCGTCACCGACACATTCACGATATTCAATTGCGCCATGTTCCCGCCAGATTTTGCTGGCCTTGCGGGCTAAGCGCCTGTAGGCCGGCAGCTTTTGTCTGGGAACCGGTAATACGAATCCATCGACGTAACTCATATTTTACTCCTTTTATATTATGGGTGTTTCGTAAATGAAAACCGATAAAATGATGTTGATAATTTATAATTTACCAGTTAAACGACTAATTAATCCACTTAAAATTACAAACGTTTACCGCAGAACTTGCAGAACACCGCGTCGGAGTCATGATCAGTGGAACTGCATTCCGGGCACAGCTTGATCCCGGCTCCCCGGCCTCGGGACAGCTCCACGGTGAGTATCCCGGTCGGGACAGCGACGATGGCATAACCCAGAAGCATGATAATTGAAGCCAGCCCCTTGCCGAGCGGGGTTTCCGGCGCGATATCGCCATACCCCACCGTCGTGATCGTCACGATGGTCCAATAAATCGATTGTGGAATGCTGGTGAAACCATGGGTATGGCCTTCCACCACATACATCGCGGCGCCGAGAATAATGGCGAGCACAAAGACGGTCGTGATAAAAATGGATAGTTTACGCCGGCTGTTGCGGATGGCCACCATCAATACTTCCGCTTCGCCGCTGTAATTCACCAGCTTGAGCACGCGGAATACCCGGAGAACGCGCAGCACCCGAATGACCACGAAGTACTGAGAACCCGGCAATACCAGACTCAGATAGGTGGGAATGATGGAAGCCAGATCCACCAGTCCGAAGAAACTCCGGGCATAGACAAAAGGGCGGGGCGCGCAAATCAAGCGAAGTCCATATTCGATGGTAAAGAGCACGGTAAAGAACCATTCGAGCGCGTAGAGGATTGGCTGGAACGCTTCATTGATAGAGCTCACCGAGTCAAGCATCACCACTATCACACTGATGATGATACTGACCATGAGCGCGAGATCGAATCCCTTCCCCGCCGGGGTATCATGGCCGAAGATGACCACATAAAGCTTAATCCTCCATGCCGGCCATTCTGTGGGGGCGGGTTCAATGACTTTAAGAAACTGCAAGGAATTCCTCCAGGTTGCTAAAAATGAATAACTCGTGGTAATTTCCAGCAAGAATGTGTGTAATGGTAAAGTGGCATGAGCTAAATAACAAGGAAGGAAATGAATCATACTAATCAATTAATTAACAACAGATTACCGTCATGAAAGCTTATTTGACATGATGGTACATCAAGATAACTTGGATCATCATGGTGGAGCTTAATAATCACATCTGAAAGATGAAAATTCTGACTGCTTACGATATAGTCATCAGATGGTTTCATGGCGCCTGTTGCCCACCCAATTCGAATTCAAACGATCCTGGAAGTCAAGCTGTAGGTTTCTCTTAATGCCGCTTTTGCTTAAAAACAGATTACCATCGGTGATAATATTCATCTGCGCGCTTTCCGTCGCGACCATTACAGCTGGTGCCAATGAGCGGGCAATGTGGGTATGGTCCATGGCTGCGAAAATTGTCATCAATGCCAATGAAAATGACCGGGCTGATTTTTACAGCTTTGCCGCCGCCCCGCATGGCAATGCCGCCAATGCGATTACTACTGTTTTCATGACTATTGGTTTGGAGCTGCTGGAAAATCACCCGGACCGGGTGAGAGAGTTTATCGCCGACAGCCACAGTCGGGGGCTGCGGATTGAATATCTGGATGGCGATCCCTTATGGGCTCTCACCGAAATAGATAGTGTTACAGAAATGCCCTACAATAATCCCGCTACAACAATTCTGAATAAGGTCATCGCCTATAATAATGGCTGTGCCAATGATGAAGAACGCTTTGATGGGATTCAGTTCGATGTCGAACCCTATCTCATGGATAGAGATGAGGGACATCCATATTCCTGGGATGGGGATCAGTCAAGTATTTGGGATCAATATATTGCCAGCCTGCACTACTGGCAAAACTTGGTTAATGTTCATAATAACAATGCCACACCCGCCGATAATCTGCGCTTCGGTGTCGTCATTCCCTTCTGGTGGGACAGTGATAACGCCAAAGTTCTCCCGCAGGTATCCCATAAGGCGGTTCAGGATATTGTCGACTACATTGCCATCCTGGCTTATGACCATCGATACGATGTGGCCACCGGCTTGATTCCCAACGTCTTGGATTTTGTTCGCCATGAACTGGAATACGCCGAAGACCCGGATAATAACGATTCAACCCCGGATACCAAGGCAAATAGCGTTTATGTCGGCCTTGAAGCCATCGAGGTCAACTGGAAAGAACGGAGTTCGGAGACATTCAGTAGATATTTCTTTACGCACTCAATTTCATTTTTCGCGCAAACCAACGCGGCCATGGAAACGATTGTCGACGCCATTATTAATGACTATGAAAACGGGTCGGTTCCGGCCAATAATTTTGCCAGTTTTGCCGGCACGGCCCATCATTATTATGAGGATATTGCCAATGGAGAAACCGCCTATCGTTCACTGCGGACTTCGCCAACTCAAAACACCTCCAATCATGCGCCATATTGCTTGCTCATCAATCCGTCTGGGGGCGAAATTTTCAGTGGAACGGAGATAATATCATACCGTGTTTATGATCCGGATGGCGACGCACTGGCGATCCGGATTTCAGTCAGCAGCGATGGCGGCGCGACCTGGCAGCCGCTGCCGGATCCGGATGCCAACAACAATGCAATGTCTGATAATGATGGAAGCTATGCTTGGGACCTGTCAAATTTAACGAACCATACGCCGCTCAATACCTGCCGAATCAAGCTTGAAGCATGCGAAACTGGTTCCGGCGGCCTGACCGGTTTTGATGTCTCAGATTATAACTTCACTATTGCTGCCACGAAGACGGATACTGTTCCCCCTGGAGCGGGTGGAGCCAGCTTATCCGTTGTCGGCACTTATCCATTAAAACGGTTTTCCCTGAACTGGAAAGGATTTACTGATGATACCGCCATCAAGGGATATTATTATTCCCTGCACGACAAGAATGAAGCGGACAAAGCCTTTTTCACCCGCGCGCTATCTGGAATACTTGGCAGTGAACGCGCTGGTGAAATATCGGTGTCTGTCTGGGCTGTAGATCCGAGCGGTAATCAATCAAATTCCATCACTAAAACGATCATGATTTTTCCCGATTTAGATGGCGACAACGTTGCCGATGCGGACAAGGATAACGAAATGGATACTGACGGAGACGGGATCTCGGATCTCATGGAAAAAAGTGCCAATACCAATCCGCTCGATAATTTGAGTATCCCCGCCAATCGCGGGATCGCGGTCTGGAAATTCGATCAGGGGTCATTGGTTAATTCAGTTTCTGGCGGAGAACAGCTAGATCTGATTAACGGTAGTTTGGCATTTACTTCGCTTGCGGCGGGTAATCAGGCGATCAACCTGTCCGCCGGCGATGATCCGGTCCAGTTTTCTGTGAATACCGACATCACCAGCGGCCCGATCAGCGCTCTAACCATAGAAATGTGGATTCGTCCCGAGGGACATGGCATCTACCAATATATTCCATTGGTTTTCGAGGGAGACATTGACCGGGGATTTTCGCTGATTCTCAAAAACGACGCGGATTATCTCTCGTTGCGATACTACTACTCGAATACCACGAAGCGGGGAAATTTTGTCAGTATCAATCATGATAATGATAGCCTTTTCGATGGCCAGTGGCATCATGTTGCATTCAGCTACAACGGTCCTGACAGGACCATGAAACTCTTTGTTGATGGAATCATGGCGGGACAAACCCGAACCGCTCTACTCCCTTCCACCTTTGAACATGGACGGGCAATGCGGTTCTTTGACGCTCGCAGTCAGTATGATAATGACAATGGTCTAAGCTGTGATTATGATAATCCTGAGGCAAGAAGTGATAATGAAATCTGTGTTCCGGATGCTAACAGCGCCCAATTCGAAAACAATCTCAATGATCGCCCCAGAGCATGGGCAAACAAAACCCGCTATATTGGGCAGGCCGATAATATCAAAGTGACTTTGGCCGCGGTCGGGCAATTGCAACTCGGTTATTACACAGATTATCCATCACCTTTGCCAGATGTTGATGATGATGGATTGAATGACAACTGGGAAAGCGTTTATTTTAATGACTTAAGCCAGAGTGCGAATGATGATTATGATGGTGATGGCTTCAGCAACCTGCAGGAATTTGCCCGCGGATCTGATCCGACGCGCTATGAATTATATTTGCGCCAAGGGTGGAATTTGATCTCATTATCCAGGGTTCCGGAGAATAACACCTATCAATCCATCTTTGCTGAAGTGATCGTTGCTCCTGCTGCCTGGACCTGGGAGCAAAACCATTTTGTCACCGCCGACCGGATTAACCCACTTCAGGGGTACTGGGTCTATCTGGTCAGTGATGACGGCATCGTGCCCATCAAAATTAATAAACCTCCAGCTCCCTGATGAAAAAAATATCATCTTTTTTATCTGAAGATTACAATATTTTTTCACGACCGGCTCTTCCTTTGTTGTTTCGTTATTCAATCGCCCAAAGAAAGAATCTGCTGCTACTGACAAATTCGCTCTGCGACCTTCAATCCTTACTTGCCAAAGGCATCGTGGTCGCTGATGAAATAAGCTCGGCAAAACGATTGAACACGGGAAAGTTTCGTACCAGTTATGGGCAAAGAGAAAATGGTGTCTGCTGGTCATCTGTCAAGCATCAATTTGGCCTGCTGTTGAATCACTTGATAGTGCTTGGCGGCTTGATACGACTTTGCATTTCGATGTTGCCAGGTGATATGGCGTCGCCATTGACCGGGTTTTGCCGCCACCAAATTGCATGATGAAAGTCGTCACGGGCGCAATGTTCACTGTTTCAGCGAAGAGTCGGAGCTACACTATCCCGGTGTGTTCACACAGTGTTTGTGTACAAGCAGTTCGAGCGAAGAATGGTTTTGGATCCCGATAGTCCACCCGGGACAATCCTGGCGATAACTTGTTCCAAGTAGATGGCGAATTCGTCCGGGTTGAACGAGCGACCGTCGTGATCTTCTTTCCGGGGTGTGGCTATCTTGTACCATGGGTCCATATTCATATTTCTCTCATGACTTCAGAAGGAAGAATGGCACGTACAGCGGAACGAATATGATTGGTGATGTTCAGGATTAGTGTGACATCAGTTTTTGATGTGCTGTTTCCGCCAGGATAGCGGGAGTCCACCGCGAAATCAGTCAACCACCGCATCTGTGCTATTGTCAAGCTAATTGGTAGCGGTACCGGCAATAACCCAATTAATACCTCAATATCATGGATTTTTGGGACTGGCAATGACTGGTCGACAAGTATAGCTTTCGAGTATTTTCAATACATGGTTGCGCATGGAAACAGATGACATCATAAGGAGCCAGTTCGTCTGCCATGGAACGCAGATAAATGGCTGCTCGGTAATCGTTTTCAGCCATGTCCACTCATTCTTTCACGACAATTAATTCATTGCTTAATTTGATAAAGACTTGAAAGCCCTCAGTTTGACACTACGGCCAGTAAAATAATGAGATTATATGTCATGCATTCAGGTATATTTCGACGCGATTGATCGAGGCGAAATTATGAATGGGAAATGCTTCAATCAATCTGCT
>CAZTTH010000059.1:0-18861 GCA_964615975.1 uncultured Lentisphaerales bacterium
CCGGTAATGCGGTCGACATTGATAATCAGGCGATAACTGTCGGCGATCAACAGTTCGGTTTGCGGGCCGGCCGCTTCACCATTGGGGTAAAAATCATACTTTGGCGCTTCGTCATTATTTCCACTCGAAGCATACGGGTCGAGAATGACATCATCGGCGAGCACAAAGGATTGGATATCGCTGTACAATGAGGCATTGTTCTGGTTCTTCTCCGCATCATTCCGGGAAGATCGCGAACTGAATTTCCCGGAAGGCTTGAGGCGAATGGCATGTTCGGCGAGGACAATATCAAGCGTGACCTTCTGCCCGGTCGCGATCGCCATGCCGGCTGCCATATGAAACGCGGAATTCAGGGTTTTAATGGTATCGGCGCGTTTGATTCGGTCTGGAATCACCCCGACCCGCGGGGCGACAAATCCCGCGATCAGACTGATGATCGCCAGCACGATGATGATTTCCATCAAGGTATAATCATGACCCCGCCAGCCAGAATCCGCCTGCCGAGTGGAGAGCATGGGATATGCCATTTTATTTATTCTCGGTCCAGCTGTAAATATCGGCGTTTTCGCCTTCACCGCCGGGAGAGTTGTCCTTGCCATAACTGTAAATATCAAACGCCCGGCCATCGCGTCCCGGCATATCGTAGTGAAAATCATTTCCCCATGGATCCAGCGGCATCCGGCCATCCTCAATGTATGGTCCCTTCCAGCGGCCGCCGGAGCCGGTATTGCGCACCAGATCATCGAGATTCCGGGGATATTCATTCATATCAAGGTAATAACTTTTCACACATTCCCGGAGCAATAAAATCTGGGTTTTGGTGCTCTTCATCTTGGCATCGCTGTAGCGTTCAAAAATCGCCGGTCCCACCAATCCCGCCACCAACCCGATGATCAACAATATGACCATCAGCTCAATGAGGGTAAAGGGAGCGCGCCGGCAATGAAATTTTCGTTGGGTAACGGGGTGATTATCGCTCATGTTTAGTTCTCCTGTTGATGAATTCAGGGCGTTTTTACCGCACTTGAAATTTTCCTTGGTTTGTTGTTCTTAATAGTAATTTTTAGGGAAATGAAATCATGCCGCGCTGTCGCGGTTGCCATGGCATGGGAGATTAAAAGCTGGATTGAATGTCGAGCACGGCCATAAATAACAGCAATACCAACGTCCCCACCACCCCTCCCAACAAGATGATAACAATCGGTTCGAACCATGACAGCGCCCGTTTAATAATGTGCTTGAGATCATGATCATAACGATCGGCAACCCGCGACAGCATCTCATGGGTGGCGCCGGTTTCTTCCCCCACCGCCAGCATGCGAATGACCAGCGGTGGAATATAGGGACTTCGACTCAGCGCCGAGGACAAACGTTCCCCGCGCCGCAGTTCAGCAGCCAATCCGGAAATCGATTTCTGCAACTTGCTGTTTTCCAGCACTTTCGCGGAGATCGCCACCGTCTGGAGCAAATGCACCCCGCTTTTCATTAAAATTGACATGGTACGCACCTGCCGCCCGATATTTGCGAGAATGACGATGCGATTCAGGAAGGGAATCTTGAGCACCAGATCATCCCAATATTCCTTTACCCAACCGCCCTTGCCGATAACCCGCACGATAATGATGGCAAGAACCATCCCGATCAGTCCCAGCCACCAGAATTCCCGCACGACTTCCGAGGTTTTGATCAACATCTGGGTGCTCCAGGAGGGTTCACGACCGGCAGTGACGATGATTTTCGCGAAACGCGGCACCACCACCCCCAGCAACACGGAGATGACGCCAATGCAGACCAGGATGATAAAACAGGGATAAATCGACGCCGAGACCAGAAACGATTTCATCTCACGAGACATCTGGAGAAAATCACGCAATTGCCCCAATACCTGGGGCAGTGCCCCGGCTTCCTCACCCGCTTCGACAATGCTGGAATACATCTTGGGGAAATGTTGTCCCCGGTCGCGAATCAATTGCGAAAACTTGCGGCCTTCATGCAATCCCCGGCGCAAACCGGAAATGACGGCCTTCTCGCGTTCGTTTTCACCGGTTTCCTCAACAATCGCCAACGCCCGTTCCAAGGGAATATCGGCCTGAAGAAGGGGCACCAGGCGATCCGTAAAATCCGTCACATCGAAGCGGCGCCCCCATCCCCAACCGACTGGGGTGGCCTGGGTCGTGGCATCGCTTTCACCCAGAAATTCGATCGGGATCATTTTGCGAACCTGCACCCGGCGGGTCGCGTCGGTTTGGTTATCGCCCTCGATCAAGACATCATGGATGCGGCCGGTCGGGTCGGCAACTTTGAATTTATACAGCGGCATGTGGAGATCTCGGTTTTTTTTGCTGAACAGGCAGTTTGCGAGCGGTTTGTAAACGGATATTCACAACGATCAAATGAAGCGGGCCGGACGGCAGGGTAAAAACCCCCGCGTCATGGTCCTCAAAAATTCTTTTTATTCCCTTCTTCCTCTTCCTTCGATTTTTTTCGCACCACGATAAAAATCCGCCGCATCATCACCGGCACGCCATCCACGCGAAATTCGGTCCAATATTCCCCTTCATGACGAAAGGAGACGCCATGGACATTAAACGCCAGTTCTGCCACCTGCATGGGATTTTGCAGCGAGACCTGACCCTTGACCGAGAATGCGGTTTCATTGGCGGCATGATGCCGGCAGAGGATTTCACAATCATATTTGCCATGACCACTGGTCAACGAGACAAAAATCCCCAAGGCCGGATGAACACAGGGAAGCGCGTTGGTTTGGAGCCGGTCGAACAGGCCAACCAGAGTTCGTTTATTGGTTAATTTATCGTGAATGATCATGTCGCAAATGATCAGGGCTAATCCCATTGGCATTTCTTTTATGGCCATGACAGATTTCCTCTCTTGGTTTTATATTGACTTCGCTGATTTCAGATACCTGGCTGGCATCGGGATAAAATCGCAAAAATTGTTATAGCATAGCATGGGATTCAGGTTACTGCGACAGCAGGCAGCATAACATGTTTCCTGATCCGATTCAATAATTCTCACGCCACCACACATTGAACCCGGAATTTAAACTCATTGGCAGGCATTTCGCCCCCCCCCTCCAAGCCGCGCCAACAGCTTCATCCCGGTGCGTTCGCTGCCAATGCCGCATCCAACGCTTTTCCCATCTCGTCCAGGGGAGGCGCTTCGCAGCCAGTCCACAATTGAAAACTGCGAATCCCCTGATATAAAAGCATGTCGCGGCCATTCACAATGTGACATCCCAACCGCGGCGCAACCGCCAGCAATTTATTGGGCCGATACAACATATCGATGATGCGCAGGCGTGGCAGCAACAGCGATTCCGGTATGGCAATCGGATCCGTTTCATGCAAACCGATACTGGTGGCTTGAATGACCACTCCCGCCCCCGTCAAATGGTCGCGAATCGTCTCAATATCATCCATGGCCAGAACCTGAACCTGACACTGCGGGGCAACACGCTCAATGATTGCCGCCAGTTCTTCGGCCCTGGACACCGTGCGATTCACCAGGGTGATCCCGGCCGCGCCCCGGGTGGCAAACCATCCGGCAGTGGCGCGAACCGCTCCTCCAGTCCCCCAGAACAACACGCGCAATCCCTCCAGGCTCAATCCGAAACTGCGTCGCACCGACATCTCCAATCCATAACCATCGGTCGAATACGCGTGCAATACCCCATTGATATTCACCACCGTGTTGACACTGCCGAAGGCCTGGGCAATGGGATCAATATGATCTACCAAGGCGATCATCCCGGTTTTGTGAGGGACGGTTACATTCCACCCCGCGTATCCGGCAGCGCGCAGCTCCGCCACGGTAGCGGCAAGCGCCTCCGCAGGTGTCGGAATCAATTCATAGGTGGCCGCGATACCGGCGGCGTGAAATCCCGCTTCCTGCATCGCGGGTGAAACCGAATGCCGTACCGGCCAACCTAACAAGGCATATTTTAGGGGTGTTGAATGCAAGAGAGTATCACGTGAATTTGAGTAGAGTGAGTTTTGCGATAGTATAACCGCGGAATGAGTATGGATCAACCGCAAGCGGGTATGGGAACATAGACATCGCTGCGTCATAAACTTGACTTTTATCACCCGCTCCTGAAACGCTTGATGATCCCTTCAACCCCGTGATCCTGGGGCGCTGCACCAGGATCTGTATACCGTCAGTTGGAGTACAGTCCTGCAAAGCGGGACTGCCGCAGAGCAATGAACATCAAAACTGCAGTCCCGCAGAGCGGGACTGGACTCCAACACTGATTCCCCTCAATGATTACGCTAAACACATACGCTGCACCAGGATCTGTTTACCGTTGCCTGGAGCTCAAAACCCAGGATGACCGCGAGCATTATAAGCGCTCAAGCGGGGGGTTTCATGAATCGCGATAATCAATCGGGACGGCTTGGGGCGCGGCGGTGGCGGCGATAGCTTGCGATCAGAGTCATCAGCCAGATAATTCCACCAATACAGGTGAGCGTTTTGCCGATCCGATAGGAGCGGGGGGCATAACGAAATTCAATCCGATAATCCCCTGCCGCGGGCAGGATAACCGAGCGGATGGCATCAAACGCTTTGAGTATCGCCACCGGCTGGCGGTTCACCTGGCATTGCCAATTGGCATCCCAGCGATCCGCGACCACAACCGCGACGGGATGCGGGGTCTTGACGGTCAGGTCGAGATATTGGGGAAGATCCTTATTAACGGTGACAACCGCGGCGTTTTCACCATAATCGATCGGCGCGGGAATCGGCAGCATCACCAATGGCTGGCGATATTTTTCCATGGATTCAGTGAGCTGGTCGAGATCGGTTGGCAGCAACAGGGAAGCGGTGCGTATGCGCGGGAGGGGATCAGGGACGGGTTGATAGGCATCGCCAAGCTTGATCCGGGTTACCGCGAGCTGACGCAGGTAGTCGGGATTGTGATAGTGGAATTTAACGATGGGAGTGATCCCGGCATAGCCATGGAGATTCCATTCCCCTTCAACCATCCCCTCATTCCAGAGTGCGCAAAGGCGCGAATCATGGCCGGATTGGGTGCGTTTCTGGAGTTTTTCCGTGAGTTGGGAGAGCGCGATGCGGGGCATATCACGGATCACCGCGGTATATCCAAAGATGAAGACTTCAAGCAGGGAACAAACCAGAAACAGAAGAAAAGCCCACCTGTTTCCGGGTTTGAATACCCACCAGGCGCCGCTGGTGAGCACGATCATGACACTGCCTGATGAGAGGGCTATCTGGCGATAATTCCCGCCATAGGGAATAATTTTGAGAGTTGCCAGAACATGGGTGAGCGCGGCGACAATCGTTACCACCAGCCAGATCCGTTTGAGCCAGGTCTGATGGCATCGGTTATTCCCGATCTCATGAATGGCAAACAAAGCGAGCCCCAATCCCATCAGCAACATGATGGCGGAATACCGGCTGGGACAACGAAAGCCGTTGAGGATCGGGAAATGGCTGAATATTTGATTTGCGCCGCCATAACGACCAAGCATTAAAATCAGGCTGATAATCCCCACGACTATCAACCAGGGTCTCAGTCTTTTGATCAGCGATCCATGCGCGGCTGGCAGTATCATTCCATAGATGGCCAGGATCAAAAACCCGATTCCAGGATAAATGCTGAATTCTATCACGCTGTTTTCAACCACAAAATCAGGGATGGTGCGCTCCGCGAAAATGTAAGGCGCCACCAGCTGAAACAGATTCAGCGGATGAAGCGAATACATGTTGACGAAATCCGGGGTCAAATGGGAACGACTGCCGGAGCGAACAAATTCCAGTGTCGGCAGCAATTGTATGGCGCCGATTAACCCTCCCAACACCACCCCCAACCCCAGATAAACGCATTTCCGCCGGAATGACGTGTCTGTATTCACACCATAGCCAATCGCCGCCAGCCAGATCAGGCTGGAGAGATACATTGCCGGCGGATGCCCCAGGAGAATCTGTGAGGCGATTAATGCGGCAAACACCAGTGTAAACCGCATCTGCAGATCGCGATCAGAAGTCTGCTGCAAACGCGCGATCGCCCAGAGAAGCCAGGGCAAATGGGCGAAAACCGCCAGCATGTTGATATGAGGAAAATGCGCCAGGGTGAAGGCTGAGAAGGCAAATCCTGTCGCTCCCACCCAGATGATTAATGAATTGGTGGTAAATATCCGAAGCAACTGCCGCATCCCCAAAAAGGCAAAAACATAGGGAAAGATCATTTCGAGATAAAAAGCCATCCAAAAAGGCAAAAAATAATAGATCAGGAGATGAAACGGATGCGCGGCGCCGGTCTGCCCTTCCGCGTGTTGCTGATAGCCGGCAAAGAGATAGGGCGACCACAATGGCAGTTCACCGCGCTGCAACGATTCCGCGTAAAAAACCCGAAAAGGCAGATTTTGGACAGAAATATCAGAGCCATAATATATCTCCTCATTGATCAAGGGTTTGCAGAGCATGACCAAGGCGATGATGGCCGGTATTCCAATCAGGAGAGAAACGACATTGCGGGCTTTCATGACTTCTCTCCAGGCGGGGCGTTGATTATCGTTATGGCTTTGGCGATTCGTCGGGAGAGGGTGTGGATGCGCTTGTAATTTTCGATGGTATTGGTGAGAAAGCGAAAGGTTGTCAAGCGCTCGGGATCAGGAGCCGCCAAATGTTTTACCAATTGATTGCGGGCGTGATCCGCCAGCTGATTGAATTCTGGTTTGGAGTTTTCAACGGCTTCTGCCAGCTCGCGGTCTGAGGTGATGAGCGCTTTTATCGCCAATTCAAGGGCGCTGTAGGTCTTGGCGTGCAGCGGTTTCAAAAGCTCTCTGGCATCGGCATTAATATCGAGACCATTGGTCCAGCGCAACAACCCGTCCGCCACGACATTGCTCTCGACGACATCGCCAATATTTTCCATGTAGTTGGCCGCCGCAATATACTCATACAAGCGTTGCGGCTGCGGTTCGATCAGATCCTTCAACGACAATTTTCCCAGATAGATGATGATTTCTCCATGCAATAAATCCACCTCTTCGTCCATGGCGTGCAATGCCGCGATTTCCTCTCTCGAGCCGCTGATGATGGTCGCATAGATGCGCTGGCACATATCGAGGATCAAATCGCCCAGGCGCTGGAGTTCAAGCGCGACCCGATCGAGGGCCAGAGGCGGAGTTTCCAGATAATAATCATCGAGGTAAAGGGATTTGATTGGCGTCGGGAGCGGCTGCGCTTGATCCGGAATTAGGCGATTGGCAAGACGTGCCAGGGTACCGGTGAACCAGATGAAAATCACCATATTCGTGAGATTGAAAATGGTATGGGCATTGGCGATTTGTCGCGGCGTTTCAGCAGCCAGCCGGGCACTGCCGGCCAGTTCGGGACTGGCGGGTGATAACGCGGTCACCAGATCTGCAAACTGGGGAATAAACGGCAGCCAGATCAACGCACCAACGACATTAAAGATGAGATGAACGACGGCGGCCTTCGCCGCCTCTCGCGGACTGCCATAGGCTGCCAGCATTGCGGTCACGCAGGTGCCGATATTTGACCCCAGAATCAACGCGATACCGGCATCCAAACTGATGAATCCCTCTCCTGCCAGAACGATGACCACACCGGTGGTCGCTGAGGAGCTTTGAATGAGGGCGGTAAAAAGGCTCCCAGCCAGAATCCCCAGGATCGGGTTTTTCATATTCTGCATCAATTCGATAAAGGGCCGATAGGAGCGCAGGGGAGAGGTCGCCTGACTCATCAACTCCATGCCATAGAATATCAGGCCCAGCCCCATCAATGCGATACCGAGATGTTTAACCCGTTCAGTTTTCGCGGTTAACTCGGTCATAAATCCGACAGCGATCAGTCCGAGCGCATATTTGGTGATCTTGAATGCAATGATTTGCGCGGTAATTGTCGTTCCCACATTTGCTCCCAGGATAACCGCGATCGACTGGGATAGGTTCAATAAGCCGGCGGAGATGAACCCCACCACCAGTACCGTGGTTACCGATGAGGATTGAATCACGGCCGTGATGATAATGCCGGCGAGGGCGCCGGTGAAACGATTGGCGGTGAGTCTGGCGAGCAGGCGTTTCATGCCGCCACCGGCAATGGTTTTCAATGACTCGGTCATTTTTCGCATGCCATAGAGAAACAGAGCAAGACCGCCGCCAAGTCCGATGATCAGGGCGCTGTAATTGAGAGCGGTGGATTCCGGCATCATGAAAATTGATCAACTCCAAGGGGTATGTTATGGGTTAACATGGAGGTGCAGATGATTAATTGATCCGCGGTTACTTTAGCATCAATGGGTTTTTCTCGCGCCCCGCCGCCGCAAGGACGCGGAAAAAATAAACCAATAATTAAATCGGTGATTGACGAATACGAGCACCATTTATCACCGCCAATCTGCTTGTCCGGCGCTACAGCGGAATGACAGACTCTGAGATATACTCATCGTCATCGGGTTTTCGAAATTCGACCTTGATGGGAAGTTGGTATTAAGACACGACCAGTGCCGTGAGCGACTGGGCATGCACGCATAAGAACGCCACTAGTCGTGGCTGACTACGAACGCCTGCTCCTCAAGCATACCAGCGATCTATTTTCGAAAACTTGATGATAAAAGGTATATATGAGTCTAATCCCTTATCTGAATGTCGTCAAGATTGCGGTCAAAAATGCCGTGGTTAAATCATTCTAACTGCAGCTTGAACACCAAAAGATACTCATCGCATACCGGCATCCTTGCCGCGGCTGAGTGGCGCGTGTATATTCGTGATTATCGCAAGGTTGGGACAGATCAAATACAACCGTAAACAATTAACACCCTACCTGCCTGCATATCTACACTAAAAAATACCAACGAGGGAATATGAAGCACGCAAAACTAATCGCGATTCTGATACTGACATTGGCTTTGGGAACGCTGGTGATGCAAAATCGCCAGCCGGTAAAAACCCAATTCCTCCTCACCACGGTGGAGATGCCCCTTATCCAGTTGCTGATGCTCACCACCGGCGGCGGATTTTGTCTCGGATTGTTGGTTGCCCTGATCGACAAAAGAAAATCAAAGGACTGATTATGAACAAAGCCGCATATAAACAAAAGATCGAAGCCGAACTTGAGTTGGCACAAGCCAAAGTAGCTGAATTAAAAGCCCGGGCAAAATTAAAAGTGGCCGATACGCGCATTGATTATGACCAACAGATAAGGGAGATCGAAAAACGCGCGGACCTGGTGCGCGCGAAACTCAAGGAACTGGGCCATGCCAGCGAGGAGGCGTGGGGATCCTTGCGGGAAGGCGTCGAAACTTCCTGGGCCGCAATGAGTTCGGCGGTCAAAGATGCCATCTCCAAGTTTAAAGACTGAAAGTCACGTTCTCCACGGAAGTTCACACCACCGGATGACGGTGAAAAAGGTGTTTACGACGACTGTTTTGGTGAATGTCTGAATGATCCTTGGCGAGAATAGGAGCGCAGGTCTCCGTGTCTATTGAGCATCGGTGGGAGTACAGGCTAAACACAATCTGTTGGTAGTGACGTCGACAGACGTTTCTTCCTTAACTTAGTGACATTGGCCTCTAATTAATCCGAACCTGGAAAATGATCTCGAAATAGGGACTGCCGCTGCCGACATCCGCGTTCATCGTGCCTTTGGGGGTGACCCGGATGTTGGTTACATTCGCGTCATAGCCATCGCCATCAGGGACCGGGGTATAGCTGTATGTAGTGCCGTTGTTATTGGAGAATGAGATGTCGTCCGTGGTGCTCGCCAGACTGGTGAAAGTCAGGGTCAAGCCGCTGGCCAGGGGGCCGGCGCCATTATTAAATTGAATCGGACTGTTGGCCGGAGAACTTCCCAGGCTGTTCACAAAAAGTCTGGTATTGGCCGGGATGGCATCGTTCAGGAACATGGTGTCAAGATCAACCGTGCCGGGCCCTGAATTGGTAATGCGAATGGTATAGATCATGGAAGCGCCGGGAATGGCATGGGCGTTGGTGGTGCCGTTAAAGGGATCGGAAAAGGTGTAGACCGTCTTCATATTGGTTAACATCGGATAAGCGCGGGCAGTCGCCACGCCGGAGAATTCGGAGGTATTGCCGGTGAGTGTCGCGGTGGCGGTCAGGACTGTGCCGATGGAGACCGATGCCGGGGTCGTGAAGGTGAAACTGTAGCGGCTGGTAGTGTCGGTTCCCTGCAATATGCCGCCGACGGCGCCCGGGCCGTAAGTAGTCGTTCCAGATTCAGCATCACTGACCCCTTCAGTGCGCGTGGTGAGATAGGTCTGGCCTTCGCCGAAGCTGGTGGGATCGACATTGGCAATAAAGAATTCGATAATCGACCCGGGACGCGCCCAGCCGGTAATGGTCAGATTACCGCTCGCGATGGCAGCCGTATGGATAATCGGAAAATTGAGCAGCCCATTGCCGCCAGTATCGCCGTCGCCGCTGTCATTGAGGGTCACAAAGGTGCTGGTTCCAGTAAGATCATTGTCTGTAGCGGTAAGGTCAATCCCGATCTGGCCGCTGGGACCGCCGCTTGCCAGGTTAAGGATCGTGCCGTTGAGATAGATGGAGTTTTGCGTGATGGTATTGGCATCGGAGCCGTTGGCGACCAGCACGCCGGCGCCGAAATTGGCAGTAAGTATGTTCTTGCTCAAGGTATTGCTGTCACCGGCATTGATGCGCACTCCCGGGGTCTCCACGGTGCCGCCGCCCACCCCATTGCCCGATGCGGTGTTATTGGTCAGGGTATTGCTGTCGGCAGCGTCACTGGCCAGGTCGATCCCGGCGCCATAATTGCTGATCAGCAGGTTGGCAGTCAGGCTGTTGCCGGTGCCGTCGGTGATTTCTATCCCATTGAGAATCGAGCTGGCAACCCCGTTCCCCCGGATTTCATTGCCGCTGATGGTCCAACTGTTGGAAGTCCCCTTGAGCTCAATGCCATTGCCGCCTGCAAAGCCGATGAGATTGTTCTGAATCGTTCCGGAGTCGCCGCCGACCACACGGATGTTGTCACCGCTGCCGCTGGTTGCCGCCCCCGGAAAACTAAACGAGGTGGCTAACGCGCCGAGGACGTTGCTTTCGATGGTGACCGTGTTGGCGGAGGCGCCCACCCGGATATTGCCGTGAGCATCATCACCGGCGGTGTTGCCGAAGCCGACCATGGCCAGATCGCGGATAATGACCGAGCTGGCTTGAACATCAAAACCGATTGCGAGAGTATTATTGTCGCGTATTTCCACTTCCGGCGCTTGAAGAGTGGGCAGGGTGACAAAGTCCGTGCCCACCGTGCCGCCGGCGCCGAATGTCCCGGCATTGGTATTGCCGACATTATAAGTCTGTGTGCCGCCGTCAATGATCATGGCGGTGGAAATGGCCGGCAGCAGAGACGAGACATTGATTAACGCCCGACCGCCGACAAGCTGATTAGTGAGACCGGCCCTTAACCCGTCATGGGCGATGCCGTCGGGGATCATGAAAATACTGGTCTCTGCCGCCGCGGGCAGCGCCACGTTGCCATTGGTGGTGAGATTGACCCTGAATCCGGATTGCGCCAGAGCCGCGTCGCCCGCCAATCCATTGGCATTGGTGATGAATTGCCGCAGGGTTCCCTGGCCACTGTCAGTGGTTCTCACGATGGTATCAAAGTTATAACCAAAGTTGATCCCGGTGATCGAGCTGGCGGTGATGACCGCGGAAGTGATCGACTGCGGGGTGGCGGTATTGCCGGCGGTGAGCGAATAGAGGGTGGCGAGGGTGGTGTTGTCAACGGAATCGGGTAAATTAGGAACCTCGCCGCCCACCCGGTCGGTCACCGCCACGGCAGTGCCGCTGGCGGCATTGGTGCGAAAGGTTTGCACGGGAATACAGGTCGTGCAGGCGCTGCCGCCGCTGCGGGTGGAGCGGACGTTCAAATTGGCGGAACGCACGGTGAAGGTTCCGGCTGGCAGCTTGTTAAAACTGTACGTGCCACTGCCCGTGGTGGCGGTGGCGCCGATGAAGCTGCCGCCGACCGAGTACAGTTCCATTCGCGCGGCGGTGATGCCGACGCCGCTGGAAGCGGCCAGGCTGCGGCCGAGGCCGCCGCCGAAGTTGATATCCTCGAATACCGTGCCACTGAGCGCGTAAATCGCGCAATTATTCGGATTGACAATATAGACTCCGGGGATGGCGATGGTGGCGCTTTCGCTGAGTCCCGCGGGCACCGTCTGGTCGGTCCGGATGATGAAGAAGGCATCGGTGCGTTGGCCGGGTTCGCGGGTCCAGAGATGGATGGTATAACTCCCGGTAGAGGAAATGGTTACAGTATTACTCCCCGATTGCAATGCTGTGGTCCAATACCAGTTGTTATCCGGTCCCTGGGTCAATGCCCCAATTTGAGCGTAGTTGACCCCCCAGATCGTCGAGTCGGCGCTGCCGCTGGGACTGTTGGCGCGCATCCAGATCTGGTAGGTCCCGGTGGCGGTAAAATTTACCGGGTAATCCAGGCGCATGCCGGTCGAGGGAAATTCCGCCGCGCCATTGTCAGTCAGGACATATTGGCCATAATTGGCGCCGGTCACGGAACTGGCAATGGAAAAAGTATAGGCTGCGTTCGTCCCGGCGGTGAAGGTGGTGTACCTCTCCGCTTCGATATAGGTGCCGGTAATGGCGATATCGCAGGTGGCGGATTCCTTGTAGACCGTCAGAGTGGTGGCATTGACGGTGGCGCCGGGGCCAAAGGGATTGGTAACCGTGGCGGTATTGGGGATGGTGGTCCCGGAGGTTGCTGACGCGGAGACGGTGACGGAAAAAGTGATGGTGGCGGAACTGCTGCCGGGAATGGAAATATTGGTGATATTGAGAAACCCGGTGCCGTTGGCGCCGGTGCCGCCGCCGGTTGAGGAATTGCTGGCGCCGCCCGGGAAGGCATTGACTGTAAACCCGGTGACATTGGCGGGAATATTATCGGTGACGCTGACACTTGATGCGGCGTAGGTTGCCGAATTGTTCAGGGTAATGGTATACGTCAGTGAATGGTTGGGTTCGGTAATCCAGCCGCTGGTGTTGTCGACCACGGTTTTGGTCGAGGTGGAGAGATTGGGACCATTGATGACGGTGGTGGAATCGGTGGCGGTATTGTTGGCGGATTGATTGTCAAACAAGGTTCCGCTTACCCTCGCGGTATTGACGATGCTGGCGGCGATTGTCGAACCGACACTGGCGGAGAGGGAAAAGTTGAGCGTGCCGCCATTCGCGAGCGTACTATTTGCCGCAGGACCAATGGTATAGGTGGCGGTTACGACCTGTCCCAGGGCACTGAAATTCCAGCCGGCGCCGGAGCCGGAGGTGAAGGTCAGGCCGCTGGGCAGGGTGTCGGTCACGGTGATCGTGTTGTTGGAGGGATGTTTGTTATAGCCGTTGGGGCCGTTATTGGTCACGGTAAAGTTGTAGGTCGCGGTCTGGCCCTTGACAAAATTGATGTTATTATCGGTTTTGCTTAATGACAAATCCGCCACCGCCGTGTTGGACACGGAAATTACCTCGCCAATCAAGATCACCATGTCATCGCCGCTCGAGTAAACAGTTTGCGCGCTTTCATCGCCGCTGATCACCAGCCCCCGACCGGTATTGGAAGCCGGGGGTGGGATGGGATAACCCACATCATACGAATCAATATCAACTCCATAATGCTGGGGCGGAGTGGTCACCAGCGTATTGTCCGGCGGATAGGATTTGGTGATGGTTGAATTAAATTGATTTCCGGTCAGATTGTTCGCGTTGGTGACCGCGGTTGCCGACGAAGCCGAAAAACTCTTGAAGGTCAGATTTTCGCTGACGGGAGAACCGCCGCTTATGTCAGGATCGCCTTCAAAGGTGATGTGGGTGATCTTGGCATCCGGGCTGCCGCTGTCGATTCTAAAGTTGTTCACCGTCAAGGTTAGAGAAGACTGATAAAAAAATTGCAGGCCGTCAAACAAATTGATCACCCGCAGGCGTTCATTGGAGGTATTGGAATAGACGATGACCAGTGACCAACCGGAGACCACGCCGGATGTCGCGCAGTGGGGAGTGGCGGTATTGACTGATAACGCTGCGGTGGTTCCAGAATTGCCACCTAATAAATAAAGGACTGCAGAAGTGCTGGCGGTGACGATACTGCTGACATCGGCGCGCCCGCAAAAGTAGTCGTAGTTGATGCCGCTAAAAGTGAAGGTGCCGGTAAATTGATTACTGGCTGATGCGGTTAACGCTGTTTTGGTTCCAAACAATGGCCCGAATTCAACATCCCAGTCGGGAGTTGTCCGGGTCGATCCGGTCGCGGTCGAATAAGAGCCGCACCAGTACACATACGCGGCAACAATGGTCGAGCCGGAAGGCATTCCCGGTACGGATTGTGATGCGGACGTGACGACCGTGCATGGATTTGAAGCGTTTGAAGCAGATCTCAGGGAAGCGCCGGTGGCAATATAATTGATGTTGCCGGCGTAACTTTTGAATAATGAAACCGTAGTTTGCGCACTAAGAGAATGGCCGGCGAATAAACCCAGTATCACCAGTATGATGCCATTAATTTTTCTTAGCATGATCCGATTCTCCCGCGCGAGGATGTTTTCATCCCCGGCATCTTCAATACGATGATTCAACTATCGCCAAAATTGCTGTTTTAAGATTACTGACGCATGTGCTTTGCAGCCGCTGGCAGCAAGCCAGGCTTCGTGGGGTTTTCCCTGGCGCGCATTTTGGGTGGACACCCTACCGATCAGGTTAAGGATCAAATTCGCGCATGGAAGTATGTGGAGTTCATCATTCATATTGCTCTTCATCCCATCTTTACTCTAATACAAACTAAAGTTTGAATTTAAATAAGACCCTGATCATGCACACCACACGGTATGGGTTTAGCGTCTGTTGGAGCACAGGCTTTTAGTCTGCATGGCAATCATAGCCGAGAGAGGAGCATCCTATAAGGGATGAACTCCCAACTCCACCAGCTTCAAACTCTGCCCCAAACACATACCCCGCATTGCGGATCTGCCACTGGACAATGAACGTCTTAACCGCAATCCCGCAATTCGGGACTGAACTCCAACACTGATTACTCTCAGTGATTACGTTAAACACCTTCCCACACTCGTAGTGGACGGCCTTGATGACGCTTGATTTCCACTACACTTCATGACCTGGATCAGCCTGAATACCAACACGATACATATCGCGTTAATCGAATTGTCCGCGACCGGCTGTCAATTGAGCGCCGACTCGAATGACGGGCTTGATAGAATGTTTCCAACTGCATGAAATAAATGTGACAATAGTCCGAACTTTTTACCTAAAATTAAAGCCACAAAAATGAATTACACGGATAAAAAACATCAAATTTGGTCATGCCATGGGGAGTTCATCGGGCAACTACTGCAACATGCGCAACGTTTAATATGATTGAATTTTAAGAAAAATCCAGTGGCATTTGGGGATATCCAGTCCCCTTGAATCAGGCATAACTTATTCGCAATCAACGCCGCGGTGTATCAGGGGTCAGTCGGAATGATTATGCCTTGGGGACTTCTGAAAGAACGGGTTTCGCGCTTGCCAATCCTCTTTTCATCCCCACGGCGATATGATATTGAGAAATCCAGTAATAAAATGGATATAAGAGGGAACGACAATGGTATTGTGTCCCACAGGCGGCTATCAGCGCGCGTGGCAGAGCAAGGGTAAAAGGAAAGGAGAGTGAGAGTGAGAGGATCAGTTTCATCAATTTATCGTGAGCGGCCAATTGGCCATAAGGATCTTCAGTCCAGGCAATTTTTTTCAATTCCTTGATTTCAGGATATTTCCGGTAAATGCGGATCAATCCTTCCCCGGCTATTTCGCTGTCCAGGCAGAATTGCTGAAATGTATTGCGCTGATAGCAATAACCAATCGCTTCCGGATTGTGAATCATTTCGACCCCCGACTTTTCCAGGCGGTACCCCAGATCCATATCCCTGCCGCCATAAGTGTTAAAACTTTCATCATATTTTCCGACCCGGTAAAAGGCTTTGATATTGACGGAGGAATTGCCATGCATCAAGTAGATTGGCGGTCGTCCGTGCGGATATCTTGAAAGATTTTGGTAGGGATCGAAATGACCGCAGCGATAAAGATACCAGTGGAAAGTATCAAGTTTAAGATCCGGCGGCAAACTCAAGGTGCCAATAACCGCGCGCGGCTGCGAGCTGCGCGCATGCAAAAGCCAATGCTGACGCAGGGTGTCTTCGCCCGGAACGACATCATCATCGAGAAAATATAAGACTTCGCCTTGGGCAAGGTTGGCGCCATAATTGCGTGTTTTCGCCAGCCCGCCATGAGCTTTTTGCTGAAACCGGTAGTTGAACACCGGTTTTAACTCTTTAAGCTCGCGAGAATACCCACGGGGTGAGCCGTCATCGATGACGATGACTTCATAATCCGATTTATCCATGGTTTGGCAACACAACGCCATCAAGGTTCTTTTGACGCTGCCAAGTCGTTTATAGGTAGGTATAATTACGCTTAATTTCATAAGTCTCGTAAAATATAGAATCTGAAATGCCGGATTACACAGCGCATTAAAATTAAACCGATTTCCGTAAACCCCTCAGACTTTCCGGATGGGGAAAACCTTCCCTGTTGCGGAACGCGTTTATCGACCTTCAACGTTCACCATAATATGGTGCTTTTCATCTCATCCCGGGTCAAATATAGCCCCTAGCTGGAGTTCAGAATAGGTTCACGGTCAAGGATGCGGGTCGGCGGGGAGGTACAAAGCAACTCCGGCCTCCGCGTTCAAGAATAAGTATCGTCGGCAATCAGGAGTTCTGCGCTGTTTTCCCGCCTGATGGGAACGGTGGAACACGAGCAGACAACTGCCTGTAGTCCCAATCAGAGATAATGAGTCGATAATTCGCGGGTAAGAAAATCAAAGGCAGCGTCGACATCGTCAAAATAATGAAAAAGTTTCAGGTCTTCCGGCCCCAATGTGCCCCAATCCACCATGGCGGCAAAATCCAGTACCTGATTCCAATATTCGGTGCCGTAGATGATAATGGGCATGTATTTATGCGTTTTTTTTGTCTGCACCAAGGTCAAAAGATCGGATAATTCGTCAAGGGTGCCAAAACCGCCGGGAAAGATCACCAGCGCCTTGGCGAGATAGAAGAACCAGAATTTACGGACAAAAAAATAATGAAACTCGAAGGCCAACTCAGGGGTTTGATAACAATTTGGAATTTGCTCAAAAGGCAGGCTGATGTTTAACCCCAATGATTTTCCGCCCGCCTGGCTGGCGCCCCGGCATGCCGCCTCCATCATACCCGGACCACCGCCCGAGCAGATATAAAACCGCTTCGTCGCATCCTGGATTTTCATCGACCAGCGGGTCAGCTTGTCGGCCAGATCCACGGCATCCTGATAGTATTGTGCCATCCGGCGCAGCACGCGCGTTTGGCGCTCGCGTTCCGCAATGGATGGCGGCGCGTCCGCCGGAGAGAGGTCCCATGAACTGATTTTTTTCTCGGCTTCCTCAGGCGATAAGGTTCGTGCCGAGCCGAAAAAGACGATGGTGCTGTGCACCTTTTGTTTGAACAGACGGTTTTTTGGTTCGGTAAGTTCACAGAGAACGCGAATATTGCGCGCCTCCGGGCTGTGGAGGAATTCGAGATTGGTGTAGGATTTTTCAGGTTTGATCATCGGATAAAGCGGGGCTGAATTGTGGTTGATGGAGGTCTGCGTCTTTCATAAAAAACCATTCTGATGGTCAGCAGCAAAAGTTCAGATTGAATGCGGCGCCATTGCTTTAGACTGTCGGGATGGCAAATTCGGTTTTACCCCCGGTCACGGATCAATTTTACTGCGTGGGCGACTGAATGTCAAGAGGTGAAGGAAAGGGAATTCACCGCGAAAAAACCCATTGATTTCTCCGCGGGAAATTTCCACCCAGGACAATCAAAACAATACATACGGAATTAAAATGAAGCATTGCATAGTCTCATAATGATACCGAAATGCATTATAGACAAAGAAATAAGGAGAGAATTTTATTTTATTTGAGGATAAAAAAGCTGGAATCAAATGAATGGCATTATAAGTGCTGTATTTCCTCTGTCGCAGGACATCGTGATGGCTGGGTCAACAGCCGTAAAGAATCATCGGTGTGCGCCGCTGAAAAAACACAACCAGATTGAAAAAAACAAAAATTCAAAGAAAGGAGGTAAATAATACACCATGCAAGCAGACCATAAAAATTCCCTAAAGGAGGTAAAGCAATTGATCAAGATAGAAGCGTTGTTGCCGCGGGATAATATTGTCGGCGGCAAGGGTAAAACGGTCTTCGGATCGTCACAACCCGCCGCCTGCCTCACGCGCCAATGCTAATCAGAATAGAAATGCACATTCAACCAGAGGAAAAACTCCCTAAACCATAAAAATAACAAACATCTAACCTAAAATTCATCATCAATACACAAAAACTAAAAGAAAATAAAAACAGGTAGCAACATGAAAATCACAAACAAAAATTGGTTAAAGAAACAGGCGTTAATCTACCGATTAAGCATGCTGGAAATTGTTCTGGCGCTGGTCGTGGTGGTTATCGGCATTGTCGGTATCATCGGCTTGTTTCCCCTTGGCATGTCATCGCATGACGAAGCCCTGAGCAAGAGTTACGCAACGGACGCGGCGGAACAGTTCCTCCGCTTTAATAAAAGTAAGGTCGAAGAAAATTGGAATTGGCTGAATGTGTTCGCCAACTCCAAACCGCAAATCAACATTCAGGGCGCGACCCGGGATGCGCGGGGCAATGAAATGGCCACCAACGGGATGGAAAACCTGATGGGCGCCGTCCCGGTCACCACGGGAG
>CAZTTH010000060.1:0-17894 GCA_964615975.1 uncultured Lentisphaerales bacterium
TTGCTCATGCTCTTTTACCGGAATCCCCCGTGCTTTCACCGGGATCCGATCTTTATGGACGGGCATTTGAACATTTTATTATCAATGAAGTTCGTGCCTATCTCGGTTATTCCCAACATGACCAACCATTAGCCTTTTGGCGCACTACTTCTGGGTTTGAAGTCGATCTGATCGTTGGTGACGGTCGAATGGCAATTGAATGCAAATCTGGAATCCGTCTATCTTCTACAGATTTGAAGGCGATGCGAGTATTACAGGAAGAGATGAACATTGGCCGCAGCATCGTGGTAACCCGGGAAAATCAACCGCGTACCACTGATGATGGCATCGAAATTCTCCCTTGGGAAATTTTCTGCCAGAAACTGTGGCAGGGTGAGTTGATCAGGTAAAGGTCAGACGGAAGGTGTCGGAGTAAATTGAGAAGTAAACCTTATGGTTTAACAGGCCACGCTCCCTTAAGGTCGCGAAGAAACTTCCGTTCTGCTAAGCCGGACGGAAATCTCGGAAACGGCTACAGCCGTTTATTAAGTAATTTTCGAAACTTTTCAATCGTCCCTAGGGGACTTATGGACTCCTGCATCTCGAACCCGCCAATGAATTGACGCTGCGCTGCTACCCTTTGGGGGGTAGCCCGTCTCGTTACACTCGGCTGGCAGGCTAAAGTCAATCATCCCTTTTGAAATGAACCGAAAGTAGCCCAACAATTCATCGGTAGGAACAAGTAACAACGCTAAAATTGCATGTCCGTTATCGATCTCAAAATCAATCCCAGGTGTTACTACCTGCTTACCATTGAATTCCCAGCAGCACACAATTCAGCCCACTGCCAATCCCCATAAATCCGACATGGGCTCCGGTTACGATTGCTTGTCGTTCATCATAAATCGCCGCTGTAATGGGGAGGGATACAGTACCGATGTTGCCCAGATATTCATAGGTGATCAAATCTTTTTCAATGGGCAGATCGGTAACCCGGAGAAATTGCTTGCGATGCTCGGTTCCGACTTGATGACAGACCATGATATCGATATCATTATTAGACCAATTCATTTCATGAAGGAAATCGTTCCAGGTTTGCTGAAAAATTTCAACGCCATATTTTAACACTGCAACCGAATCTGTATACATGAAAGGAGAGACTTGCAACGATCCATTGCACTGCTCCAGTCCCCAACGACATAATCCATGGTACTCCGGCGCAGTCCGTAAAATTCCCCCCAGCAGTCGATGCCGGGGAGATATGAGAGGAAAAGATCCATCCGTCAACAAAACTGCGATCGCTCCCGATCCTCCGGTTAAGGTCGCTAATGTGGTGGCAAAATACTCCATGATCGGATTGGCAAGCATTTTCTCAATCATGACTTCATTGATCTCCCGGGCAGATTCACACGAGACCACCATGCCGGCACGAATCTGTCCCAATTCGATGCGATTGGCAATTTCGATAATGCCGTTTAGGACTCCCAGGCAAGCATTCGAAATATCATATACCGCCGCATTCGAATTCACCCCGATGGCATTCGCTATCCGACACGCGGTGGCGGGTTCGAAATTTTCCCGGCACACCCCTCCATAAATCAATGAGTGAATGTCGTCTGGTTTGACCGCGGTTCTGGCCAGAGTCTTCCGCGCTGCCGCGATCGCGCCATATGACAACGGCGTATCGGGTTCCCACCATCGTCGCTCAATGATACCGGTTAATGATTCCAATTGTCCGGGTTGCAAACGATGCAAATCATATAGTGGTTTTAGGCGATCTTCCAATTCCTGGGAAGTAACCACCACCGGGCCCAATTCATAACCGATAGCTTCAATGTAAACACGTGAATAATGCATGGATTATGAACTCATTTCACAATATTTTAGGGTAAAATTTTTCATCTGATAGATTACTCGTCCGTCAACGATCAAAAAACCTTCCGCAGTCATGATGCGCTGATAGTCATCGATGGCTAAAATAACTGCCTCAACAGTTACCAGTCGATCTGTGGGTATAATCTGCCCACGATAGATCCATTGATGGGGGGCATGCAGCGATATGGTTTCAAAACCCGCAGTTGCTGGTGCACCCCATCGTTTAACAGCCATCACTTTTAACAATTGTAGAAACGACTCCAATCCCAATGATCCCGGACACACGGGATCCTGATAAAAATGCGCTTTGAAAAACCATTCATCGGGATTAACCTTTTTTGTCCCGCGTATAAATCCCAGTCCAGCCGGTCCACCATCCTCAACATACAGGCTGATCTCATCAAGCATACTCAATCGATCATACGGGAAAGGCGCGTCGTGCGGATAGGGAAAACTTTTCCCGCGCTCGATTTCAATCTCAGATGGCCGATATAATTCGGCTTCCCGGATTCCGACTTGATCTGACAGCGCTTTTTTCGAGAAAAAGCCAAAATAGGTTTTCCCGTCATAGATTGGGCCGTTAGCGGCATTCACTTTATATGTATAATGTTGGATAATCATTCCCCCGGATGATGAAACTCCGGTCGATTTTATCGTGATCGACAACGTTCCGACATCCTGGGTCACCGGCGCCAACATTATCGCTTCACCGCCAAGATTACGAAACGAAAGATCAACATCACTAGTCAATGCCGATCCCATGTATGCCGCCAGCCAGCCGCAGGGCTGCAGAGCAATTTCCAACAATACGGCAAAAGGCATACCTGAGCGATTTTCTCTGAAATACCATTCATCCGGTGGCACATCGTATTCGGCAACAATTTGTCCACCAGCTTCCATTATCCATTGTCTGGCATTAATTTCAACCACCCGATCCATAAATTGATAAGGCGGACCAGGAAGCCGGGCGATAATCCGTTCGCCATCGAATTTCCGATAGGCTTCACCAAAGGCTTCGGAAGGCTTGCCAATGGCAAATGCAAGGATGCTATCATAATTAAAAATCGGGGTTTTTGACTTTACCACAGCACCGGTGCGCTGATTCTTCCATAACTGTTCAAACATCAACTTCGAAGCGCCACTAATCCGCACTGTCATGTCCGTGATTTCAACGGTCGCCTTGCCATCAGAAAACATCAGAGCGTCGACAATGGCATAAGGTTCGGGACGATACCCCATTTCCTTGATCGAAATCTCATATTCCGCTTTTTTCGTGGTTGCCAAGACCTGACCACGACATTTCAAGCGGCTCTTGACCCCAGGAATCGGTTCGTAAACAATCTCAGATTTTTCCCCAATCCACCCCCAGCGCATGAGATAGATCCGCAGGGTATGCAAACAACATTCATACATCAAAGTTCCGGGCATGACCTGATCATCAATGAAATGACATACAAGAAACCAATCATCGGGATGAATATCGGCTTCCGCGCGAATCATTCCTTTGCGATACTTTCCCCCCTGTGGATCGAGTCGTTTTACCCGATCCACCAATTTCATTTTACCCGGTGGCAAGGTGAGCGGATTTTGTAAATCCAGTCCCGCAAACAAGGGCCCAAAACAGTCTGCTAAATTACCGGCCCGCAAGGCGTGTAATTGCTGATCGGTATAGGATTCAACCCGCAACGGCACCAGGGATTGCCAATCCGCAAAGTGTGGTGTAGATGCCTTGGATGCCATGGCGGGTGCGACAATGACTCCCTTGCCCGCGGCAAGTTCGGCTTCGGTAAAAAATCCCGCGCAACCATTCTCCATGTTGAGAAAAGGTTCACCCGCGATCGTACTCTTGAAATTGAAGCGAAAGAGATACGTATCACCTTGGCGGAAAAAGTTATCGATATGTATATCATAGCGAATCGTTGTGCCCGGCCCGGGTAACGAACGAAAAAAAGTTACTTCAGCATCCAACAATCGATAGACCGCCAATCCCCGGGTCTTAAAATCGATTCCCAGATAACCGGATAAAAACAAGTCCGCCTGACCAGATTCAACCGCAATACATACAGGGATACGACCATTATCCAAGTACCATGAATCAGGGTGGATATCGTGTTCAGTGATCACCTGTCCCGCCGTAAGCGACCGCGGCTCGCCATGGATTTCCATGATCCTATCCACCAACATTAAAGGTTCATCCGGCAAACGTACCCGGGTTGGGAAGCGATCAATTTCGGAAAACTCAGCGCCTAAAACATTGCCGATTTTGCCGATCGCAAATTCAAGGCATTGGCTGCGATCCAGTGCGGGCATCGCCTTTCCCGCCATATCAGTGCTCATATCGCCTTCCGCCGGTTGCTGATTATCGCCATTTTCCCAGCCATAATCTCTCTCCAATTGGGGCGTATCATATTTTAATTTTTGACTTTCATCCTCTCGATACGACAGGACATCTTGGAATGATTCGTGCGTTTCTACCCTGTGATCAGACGGCAGAAAAGTTTCCTTATGATCATACTCACCACCTTGATGATGAAGGGGATTTTTACTTGCAGCTTGGTGGCGATTCAACTCCGCAATTATTGCCAGCACTTCCGCGGAATTCGGCAATTGGTGCAATAAATTCATTTGATACTCAATGGTTTTCGCCATCCCTTGGGTATAGCTGTCGACGATATCCAAATAGCTGGCATGGGCATCTGAACGCGCTTTTTCCAATGCCAAACAACCATCAATTAAGGGAAAAATAGCATTATATGAGATCTCGTCTGTGATCCCTCCTGAGTCAACATCTAATGTTTCTTTCCCCATTTCCCCAGGGTCAAATCCGGAAGCGATTACCTGATTCTCATCTTTTAAATCGATCCCATTGGCAGGATCCATTGACCTCAAGGGCGGCAACGAAACCATGGGGAAAGCACCTCTATCTGTCGCCAAAGTCACGAGTTGATCGGGATTCACTTCAAAGGGATCCTGATGGCCGACGGCATGAGATTTATCTCCATATAATTTTTCCAAACTTACCGGCACACGTTCCACCAGTAATTGACCAAGCAATCGCAATATTGCCGAAACATTGTCCTGCCCCTGAACACATATTGAACGCGCCAAATGCGGCTGATCACCGAGGATTCGCGTAATCATCCTGGTACAAGAATTACCCGGTCCAATTTCGATAAAATAACGAATCCCATCGGCATAGGCATTTGTTATCAGTGATGAAAAATCAACCGTCTGGCAAGCCTGGCCATAAATAGAATCAATTACTGCCTGACTGGTGATTGGGTATGGACGTTGCCAGAGCATGCTGTAAAAATGCAGATGCGGCGGCACGTTGACAGGCAGATTATGCAAGGCGCGATATTCTGTCTCCACCATTTTGACGATCTCACAATGAATGGTAAGCAATTCATCTATGGTATGGTAACGGCATTTCAACACCTCGATCAGGGCGTTGATATCGCTTTCTATTCCACCCACGACACACTCTTCTGGAGTATTGATGATCATGAGAAAGACCTGGGGAAAAGATTTGATGGCGGTTTTCACTTCTTCGGGAGCGCACGCCAGGACCATCACCTGCCACCGAATCGGTTCATCCATGGGAATTTTCCAATAGCGATGCGCTGATCGGTATTGACCCACCAAATCTTCAGTAAATAATGTCGACTGCTGCATACGCTTAAAGACCACATCCCGCTGCTGATAGATGCGCATTGCCACCAATCCAGTCGATTCACCAAGACTATAACCAATCGCGGCATCCGGGGTGATCCCCAAATAACGAATCACATCACTCGCCAAGGCTCCATAGCAGACCTGCCCTAAAATCTGACAACGCTGAACTGATTCGTTCTTCGGTATCGGTAAACCATACCAATTATAAAACAAGGCAAATTGATCCAGTAAATTTTCATTCTCTTCATCCTGTCTCCGCATCACCACCGGCCAATTTACCGACACATCCTTACCAACCCCCATCATATGATTACCAATCCCTGGAAAGACAAATGCAATTGATCCTTTCGCGCCCAGCGGGTTGGGGTTAAAGAATAAACGCTCATTGGGTTCCGCTTGATAGTTTCCATAGAGCAATTGCGATTGAGCGCGGGTGATCAACTGCTGCAATTCATTCATGCTCCGGACAACAAATGCCATGGCGAGAGACTTTTCAGGAGAAAGGGGATGGTGATGCCACCATCGCCGTGCCCACCATTCGATCTCATCTCCTTTTCCGGAGTGTGAAGTAACAAAATGCTGCAATGTTTCCAATGCAGCCAGAAGTGCACTCGAATCGTCGGCAGCGATCGCAAACAATGCTTCTTGACGGGCACCCAAGGGTTGCTGTCGCTCACTGAGAATTTCGGGATTACTTAGCGTTTGTTCATGGGATTCCAGGATTACATGATGACAATTGCCATCGATACTCATTGAAGCGACTAATGCCCGGCGCGGACCGGCGCTTCGATTACGTATCCAATACTGCGCTTCATCAGGGATGATGAAGCCCTCCTCCTCAAGAAAATAACGCGATTGTTCCCGATGCCGCAATGGCGGGATGATTTCCTGATATAAACTCAGGCAGACCTTGACCAATGATGCCAGCCCAGATGCTGCCCCAGTGTGGCCAATATCAGCTTTTGTCGATCCCAAATAACAATGATGGCGCGTTTCCAAGGGCGAGAACAGATGTTCCAACGCCAGCGCTTCGATTTCATCCTCAAAGGGCCATCCGCTTCCATGGGTCTCAATATAATGTAAATCATTTACCGTCGACTTAGCTTCGGCACAAGCCCGATTCATCGAATCGATATACGCTTGCCGAGTGGGATTAATATCCTCTATCTCACCCCCGGAGGCAGCGCCTATTCCGGTGATGACCGCATAAATTCGTTGACCATCGCGAACGGCATCTTCAAGGCGTTTCAGATACACCGCAGCCGCCCCCTCACCGGGCACCGTGCCGTCCCCCTTTTTGCTAAATGGCAGGACATTCCCATGTTTTGAAAACGGACGATCCACATGCGTAGACAACAATGATCGAATATCACCCGCCATATCCACCGCGCCGACCAATGCTTGATCAATTTCACCATGCTGCAACGCCCTGACCGCGAGTTGCAGCGCCCGAATTCCCGACCCATCTTCACAGGAAATCGTAAAACTGGGGCCACCGATTTTGAATTCACGCGCGATTCTGCTGGCAACCAACCCGCCAAGCGCCCCGGTTGTCCGGTACGCATTCAAAGGTTCTCCCAAGGCATTAGTGACCTCGGTCAACCAGGATTCCAGCTCTTGTCCCTGCAAATCGATAATTCCCGTACCTGCCAATTCCAGCAAACGCTCCCGAATACCCCAGCGCACATGAAAATTGGTTGTTTGTAAATCCAATCCAATGCCAACCCAGATCCCCGTTTGCAATCCTTCCGACATCAGATAGCCACCATCGGCCAATGCACCTGACGCTACTTCCAACATGACAAATTGCTGCGGCAGCATCTCTTCGATTTCTTTTGGTGGAATGCGATACTTTCCTTTAACAATTGACAGTTCATCGATATAGTACCCCTTGAAATATTCAGGCTTCAAGCCTTTGTCTTTGAACCACTTGCTTTCCATGACCCCATGCCATTTGCGCGTCCGCTCCGGCACAATCAAATCGTCTCCGCCTAACACCCGTTCCTGAAAACTTCGCAAGTTAAACCAAGGGCCAAAATGCGTTTCCATCCCGACCACTGCGATGGGGCCGGAATTTACCTTAGTGGGGGGTTTATCCGGCACGCTGACAGGGATCGTGGATTTTGTCGCCGGCTGCCATTCTTCAATCAATACATGCGCATTAATTCCCCCAAAACCAAAGGCATTTATGCCCGCCCGTCGGCTTTGCTCGGGATCACGTTGCTGCCATGGTTGACTTCGTTTCAGAATTTTGAATGGAGTCCGATCAATTTCCAGAGCGGGATTGGCTTGGGCGAAATTAGCCATGGGCGGCAAGGTGCGATTCTTGATTGCCAACACCACTTTGATTAACCCGGCAGCCCCTGCTCCAGTCAAGAGATGACCAATATTGGCTTTTACAGATCCAATGACCGCGGAGTGCTGGGGTTCGGGTGCCTCCTTCCAGAGTTGGCGCAAACTTTCTAACTCGACCGCATCGCCCATGGGTGTGCCGGTCGCGTGACATTCAATGAGATCAACATCCCATGGCTGCCAATCCGCTTGCTGATACGCAGATCGCATGGCCCGCAATTGACCATCGGAATTAGGCGCCAGCAGATTACCTTCGATATCATTAGATAGTCCGGCGCCGCGAATGATACCGTAAATTCGATCATGATCGCGCAAGGCATCTTCCATGCGCTTCAGCATGACGATTCCTGCCCCTTCCCCCACAATCAATCCATCGCCATTGACATCAAAAGGACAACATCGGCCCTGACGCGATAATGCCTGTAATTGCGAAAAACCGATCTGTGTGTAAAGCGAATTCGCCCGCGATACACCGCCAGTTAACATGGCATCCATTCTCCCCGCACGTAATTCATCGACAGCCAGCTTCAACGCATATAACGAAGATGCGCAAGCCGCATCAACACAATAACTGCCACCCCCCAAACGCAATGCTTTCGCCAATATGCCTCCCGGCAGACCAGTCACATAACGGTTCAGCGCCCGGGTTTCATATTTAGGTAATTCAATTGTCAGACCGGGGTTGGATTCAATAAATGTCTGACCGAGTATCTCCATGGCAAGATCCGAGGAGCGATCAGTGGGGAGGGCGATATTGCCGATAACCACTCCAACGCGAGACAAATCAAGTGATTTCGTAACCGTTTCGTCGAATGCCTGTCGTCCGGCATGAAGCACGTAATGAAAGAGGGGGTCTAAAGGCTCGATAAAACCAGGCGGGAGATCAAATCCATGAGGATTGAAATGAAAATTATCAATAAAACAGGCATTAGCACTGAATACCCGATCAGGGATGATTGTGGAGGTTTTATTAACCACGTCATCAGGCGCTAAAAGCCAATGATCATGGGGAACCTGACGCACAGCATCGAACCCCTGTTCAATATGGCCCCAAAATTCTTCCAGAGTGGTTGCGGCAGGAAATATCCCACCAATCCCCACAATAACTATCGGTTCAAGCATGTCGTTACCAGGGATTGATGGAGTTATGCAATCAAAGTAAGTTTATTGTGTCGGAATGATTCAATTAAAGATTGATTTTGGGAACAGATATAGTTTTCGATTCGGGCGACTATTTGCCCCTGTTGATCACTGAATTCCATATCCGCATATACCAAGGCACCGACTTTTTGATTTATGCGGATATCAATCTTTACGCCTTCAGCAGGGTAATTAGCGCGATACTGGCGGTAATTCCCAATCGCGACCGGCAAAGAAGGAACCTGATCGAATTCCAAGCTCCAGAGAATCATCATTTGAAAACTGCTGTCCAACACCAAAGGATCAGCAAGCCAGTTGGACCGCAAGGGATTTTCGATCCATGCACTTGGCGCTGGCGCGGATCGACTCCACGCTGCCATACCTTCAACCGAAATTCCTTCAATCTTTTCAAGACCAAACAGATCCTCGCCATGAAAGAGCCGTCCCTGCCGATAAATATTGCCTTTAGCGGGATAACGATCCATCACCGGCAAATTGAGGTTGGCGCTGGAGGATTCGTATTTATTTCCCAAAAGAATATTGGCATGAGCATGAATGACTTCGTTATCATCAGCCTGCCGGCACAGCTGAACCGGCACAAAAAATTGCGCCATTTGTCGGCAAATCTTTCCTGCTTTCATTAACACAGTTATCGATTCATCTTCACTTAGGGACAAACGGGAGTTTATTTTGAGATCGTCAAAACCGATAAAGTTCAACCCCGGATGGGCATGACAGGCAGTCAATCCAATAAATTCGATCATCATCGCCATCGGCATTACTGCTTTGCCATCAAGAACATGTGATTTCAATACCGGATATTCTTTTACCGATAAGGTCCTTTTCATAACCACTTCACAGGCTGTGCTGCTCTTCGGTTCTGACGGTACAGAAGCGATCACATTACTTATCTCTAATTTCCGCTCGGCAGGTCCCAGCACTACGACTTCCACCGGTTTAACACCATTTACACTGAATTCATTAATAAAAAACTCAGCCCCTGCAGCCAGCGGGATCAAACTCACCCCTTCCTGAGCGAAAACTTTTCTCAGCGCGGGATTTACCATTCCTCCTTCCCATGGTCCCCAATTGAATGATACTACCCGACAATTTTGCAATTGTTTCGCATGCAGTTGACCAATCTTGTTCAACACCTCATTGGCAACCGCATAATCAACTTGGCCAGTGCGGCCAAAGCGCCCGGTTGAAGACGAAAAGAGTGCCAGGATTTTGAGTTCCGTCGGATCGATCAGCGTCAATATTCTCTGCAAACCGATTACCTTGGTTTCGTAAACCGAGTCAAACATTTCATCGGTCTTGTCTTCAATGCGTCGGTCAGCGATCACTCCGGCACCGTGGACCACCCCAGCAATTGGTCCATGGGTTTTTTTAATGGTATCCATCATTTTTTTTACCTGCCGTTCATTGCGCACATCAACGGAATGATAATAAACCTTAACCGCGCTCAAAGCTTCGATGCGTTTGAGGTTGGCGCTGATTTCACGATTGGCCAGGATCCCACGGTATTCACTCTCGATCTTTTTGGGCGATAGATTTTTCCCGTTTTGCGATACCAACGCACGCTTGATCTGTGCTTCCTCAGTCAAACCTTTCAGCCACGCTGGTTCCGCTTTGGGTTCGGGACTTCTGCCCAGCAAGATCAATGTGGGCTTCCAAGCCTTTGCCATGGCTAGTGCAATTTCCACGGTAACTCCACGAGCGCCACCCGTAACCACAATAACATCGCCTGGATTAATCGGGGCGCTAGTCGGCTTATCGCTATTGGGGGATGGGATCAACTGTAAACAAACGCGTTGATTTCCAGCAGCGATTCCCACTTCCAATGGTCCAGAATGGAGAATTTCATCGACAATTATTATTCCCATCTCAGGTTCAGTTTCATCAAAGACATTGACGTCGACCGCCTTACATTGGACGTGCGGCCATTCATGATGCGCGGTTTTCAACAGACCAGCCAATCCACCTGAAAACGGATCACTTTGCCCATTCATGCCATTAATTCCAAAGCGACCATCCATACGGGAAATCGTGATAAATAACGCGCCCTCTTTGCTACTGATTTTCTCCTGCTGGGATACACCAAAAAGTTTGGCTAATTTGAATGCATTCTTAAGGAATCCATCGTGCGCGCCCGCGGTTGGTGAGATGATGACCAATCCATCAACGTCTGTAAAGGACGTATTTTTCGCCATATATTCATCCACCTTGATTAACTCGGCCAGATATCCCAACGTCTTCAATTCAGTGACAATGGATTGCGCCAATATCGATCCGTTGTCGGTTACCACAAGACGTGCATTTGACTGCAATTTTACTTTTTCCCGGATCCTTAATTCATTCATATCCGCAAGTTCCAGGGTTAAGCGCTGGAGTGGCAATTCCGACTTTGCTGCTCTCACATCGACAAAGTCGGGGATAAGATTTTCCAGGCTCTCAGGTGCTGGAGATTGTGACCCATTACTGGTAACAGCGATAATGTGATCGACGATTTGAAACAGATTCCGAAACACCCCAATCTGATCCGAACTAAACGCTGGAATGCCATGAACCTTTTCCTGCAAGGCTGAGAGGATTTCGACCCGCTTGATCGAATCTATTCCCAAATCGCTATCAAGCCCCATCTCCAGATTCAGCATCTCTACCGGATATCCGGTTTTATCTGAGACAATCTGGAGCAAAGTGGTCGCGATCTGCTGATGATCCAAAGTTCCAACACCTTTGACTTGATTTCCTTGGCCCTTTGTTGCCGGAGTGGGTTCATCACGGTTTGGCGCGGGAACTGAAGCACATATAAACTCAACTATGGCATTCAATGTATGCAGCGTGCCAAGATGTTCTGGGCCAATGGTTGGAGCTTGCGGGAGTTGCTCCTGCAACGCAGATAAAATTTCGACGCGTTTGATGGAGTCAATCCCCAGATCCGTATCCAATCCCAAACCCAAATTCAACGTTTCTATCGGATAACCGGTCTTATCCGAGACCACACTCAGCAAGGTTGATGAGACTAATTTTTCATCCAGACCAGGAGGAGAATTTGACTTGGACTTGAGCGTGGAAGCAGCCATCGTCACGCCTTGTTTCTGATTCCCGTCTGAGGATAAATACTGGATGATTTGCTTGAGGGTATGTAAAGTGCCCATATGCTCCGGACCAATAACCTGAGCCGATGGCAATTTCACCTGCAAGGCGGACAGGATTTCGACACGCTTTATTGAATCAATTCCCAAGTCGGTGTCGAGTCCCATATCCAGATTCAAGGTCTCAATCGGGTAACCGGTTTTTTCTGAAACCAATTGTAATAAGATATTTTCCACGTTAGAGGCGCTGTTTTCAGTTCGTGCCAGGGTAGCCGCTGGAGAGGCATTACCTTTATGAGTTGGGCTTGAATTGGATGGTCGCGCAGTTGACGCTGTCGATCCTCGGGTTTCAATCATTGAATTCGGAATCGAGGTCGGGAGTTTATCAAAATCATTGTCTCTGGTATGCGAACGATTCCCTGATAATGATGTGGTGAGTGTTTCATTCTCAGCCCGGCGACGATTTGTCGATATCGGTTGACTTGCAAAATTCATTTCGTTGGGGTTGAGGCCAAGCAATAGCTCACGCTGTTGATCAATCAGCGATTGAAATGAACGTTGGGCGGTCTCCTGGCCATGCAAAAAACGTCGATGCAAATCCGCGGTCTGAGTTTGCATTTCCTGTAAAGCCAGTAAATTTTTTTGCGTCAGGGTTATGGCTTCGCGTAACATAGTGGAATCTCCCGTTGCAGGATCTGGGTTGCGATGACTGAAATTGGTTTGTGGATTTTCTGATTTCATGGATTTTGATTGTTGCTGATTCTTGCTTTTATTAATGACTGAGCCTGCAGATGATGAGCGAGCAGGCGACGATTGGGATTGTGAAATACGTGAAAACCGTGATGCTCCGGTTGAGTGCAAATCTGCGGATACCATTGGGGCTTCACTCGGCGAAAGCAATGGCGGTGTAGGATGCGATGCCATCGCGGCCGTTTGGGCATCGACAGTGGTGACAGTTGGGGGTATGTTCTTTTTAGGGGTAAAGCTATTGGCGCCGGTCAAGGTTACCGCATAACTTCCCTTGGCATCTTCTGCCCCCTTAAAATTGTTGTCCCATTGATCAAGATTCAAGGCATAACCGAGCGCGGACAGATGAGCCAATACTAATCCTAATCCCACCAGGGCAGTCCGTTTTCCCAAATGAATGTCAATGGCCAGTGTCGATGACGCGCGCTCTTTCATGATTGATTTCACCAGCCCAGTGAGTTGTTGATTGGGTCCGACTTCAAGGAATGTCCTCACGCCGGATGAGTACATGTTTTCGATTTGCTGGATAAACTCAACCGGTCGGGTCAGTTGATTCGCCAATAGTGAACGTGCTTCAGTCATATTTTTCGGATATGGCAAAGCGGTAATATTCGAGTACACGGGAATACTAGAGATATTAAGCTTGACTTTTTTGAGCGCATCTTCAAAAGGTTTCTGCGCCAGCTCCACCAGATTACTATGAAAAGCAGCTGACACATTCAATAATTTGTTGCGGATTTTTCGCCTTTCGAAAAAAGCCATCGCTTTTTGAATTTCCCTGAGCGCACCGGAAAGAACCGTTTGATTCGGAGCGTTTTTATTGGCAATGGTCAACTGAATACCTTCACGTTGCAAGAGTTCTGCCGTATCCTCTGGGCCGGATTGAACTGCCAGCATGGATCCTTCTTCATTGGATTTTTCGGCCATAAGTTGACCGCGAATATTGGAAAGTAAATGGAGTGCCTTTTCCTTGATACTGTCGCCGGCGCACAATGCCAACAATTCACCATAACTATGTCCGGCCAGGGCTTCCGGCTTGACCCCAAACTGTTGCAGGAGTTTGAATAATCCCACCCCAATGGCCCCCAAAGCGGGTTGAGCTATCCGAGTATTACGCAGTGCATCCTCATTACGCTTACGCTCATCATCACTGAATTCCGGATGCGGATAAATGAAATCGCTTAAGCGTCGGGCTGTCACCGCGTCCTTTAATTGACTGAAAATGTTATTGGCTTCCGCCAGGGTTTGGTGCATCACCGGAAATTGACATACCAGATCACGCAACATTCCCACGTATTGCGATCCCTGCCCTGAGAAGAGAATTCCCAATTTCCCTGGGGTACGTTCGGCCGAATAATAAATTCCATCCGGCGTGTGCCAGGATTTAGCTGTCTCATCGCTATTCAAGCGTTGCAATATCTTCTCAAAAAGATCTTTGATGTTGCCATGGTCACGCTCAATCACCATCGATAAGCGAAAAGGCTTTTTGCTATCGAAAGCGCGGCGGCTTACCGCGGCCTGCAGACGCAGCTTATCCCAATTCAAATCCGCTGGAAACTCTCCGATCTGTTGTTTTAGTTCTGCATGAGTAGCAGCCGAAAACGCCAGGATTTGCACTCGGCCATCCCAATCAATCTGAGGCTTTTCTTTCTCAAATTCTTCCAGAACACAATGAAAATTACTGCCGCCAAAGCCGAAAGCGCTGACCGCCGCCCGGCGGGGATGTGTGCCAACGGGCATCCATGGGCGTTTGATGGTATTGAGATAAAAGGGGGATTTCCCCGGTTCTATATGCTCATTGGGACGGGTAATCTTGATTGTCGGCGGCAAGACCTTGTGATATAACGACAGGGTAGCCTTGATAATACCGGCCACGCCTGCGGCTGCCTTGGTGTGCCCGATCTGTGATTTTACCGATCCAATCGCACACCACGTCCGATTCGCATCCGTATCCCGGTAAACTTTGGTTAACGCTTGAATTTCGATACTGTCGCCCACCTTGGTGCCGGTACCGTGGGCTTCCACTAATTCGATTGTATCGGGCGAAATCCCCGCCTGCTCATACGCATCAGCTAAGGCCCGGGATTGGCCTTCCATGCTGGGCGCGTAAACGGCATTGCCTTTGCCATCGCTGGATGTGCCAATGCCGCGAATTACCGCATACACTCGATCCTTGTCTCGCACCGCGTCATCCAGTCGCTTCAACACCAGCGCCCCCAAACCTTCTCCGATAATGGTGCCATCCGCAGCGTTGTCAAAAGGCTTGGCATTTCCAGTGGGTGATAACGCCGGGGTCTTGCTGAAACACATGTACATGAAGATATCATTAAAGGTGTCAAACCCTCCGGTAACGACCATGTCTGATCGATGCGCCGCCAATTCCAGTGAAGCCATGTGTAAGGCCGTGATCGAGCTGGCACAGGCCGCATCGACTACACAATTTGTGCCTCCTAGATTCAAACGGTTGGCGATTCGCCCGGCGGCAACATTGCCCAACAATCCGGGAAATGAGTTTTCCTGCCAATCCACATAAGAATTAGATATCCGTTCCACCACATCAGCGGCAACCGCGTCGGAAACTCCAGCATCTTTTAAGGCTTTCTTCCATTTCGGAAACCCCAATCTGGTTCCCAGGGTTACGACCAATTCCAAGGCTCCGGTCACCCCCAGTATGACACTGGTACGCTTCCGCGAAAACTCTCGCTTGTCATCGTATCCCGCATCCCGCATGGCTTGTTTTGCCACCACCATGCCGAGCAGTTGGGTGGTATCAATTGCCTCGATATCCCGGGGAGAAATGCCGAATTCCAAGGGGTTGAACTCTACTGATGAGATGAAACCGCCACGTTTCGCATAGGTGTGATCTCGTTTTGAAGGATCCGCATCATAATAATCATCAGGAGACCAATGAGTGGAGGGAATATCGGTAATACAATCAATACAATTATTGATATTGGACCAAAATGCTTCATTCGAATTCGATTTGGGAAAAAGACACCCCATGCCAATAATGGCGATGGGTACAGATTTGCTGGATATTGCTTCGTTTTTCGCCGTAGTCGCATTCATGTTGTGTACTCCTTTATGCGATTGATTTCCATTGGGGAAGCGTTCAACCACTCCGCAGGAATGCTTACTCTCTGTTGTCGTAACACGTTCAATCGTTGGATCACCGTGATTCCGTATAAAAGATTCAACGCGATCGCGACGACATCACGCTGGCGATAATCTTCAAGAAATGATCCCTTGCACCATTCATTGAAGGCCCCCATCGCCGGCCCGCACCAGATTTGATAATCGATCTTGCGTGCCGCGTCACCGGCATTCGCCCATCGCGATGACTGCCCCAGATACCAACGAAATACCAAGGCCATGCGATGCTTGGCATCGGCATCCCCCCGCTCAACCTGGCGCGGATCCCGCTTGAGGAAATAGGTTCTGGTACTCGCCCAAACCGAGGAGAATGATTCCCTTAAAATCGATTTCTCTACCTGTTCGCGGATATCGGCGGGGATGTCTTCCAAGCTATTATATGTACGGTATATATCATAAAGCTTGGCAGCCCGCATTGCAAACATCGTGCCGCGTTTTAACACCTGTACCTTTACTCCCATCTCAAACATGTCCGCGGCGGGTGCCATGGTTACATCCGCCTGTTGTGCCTGAGCCAGCATGTCGCGGACAAAATCACTCGTCCCCGCCTCTCTGGTACATTGGTTCACACTTCCGGTGAGAATAAAAGCAGCCCCCATCGATAATACCGCGGCGGCGGCGGCCGGGGTTCCGATGCCGCCGGCAGCGCCCACCCGCAACCCCTGAGCATATTTGTATTTGGCTTGCATGCGATCCCGCAATGCCAGCATGATCGGCAATACCGTGACGACCTGCTGGTTGTCGGTATGTCCGCCGGAATCGGCTTCGACAGTAATATCCTGTGCCATTGGGATGGTTT
Organism: uncultured Lentisphaerales bacterium; assembly: GCA_964615975.1. Taxonomy (GTDB): domain Bacteria; phylum Verrucomicrobiota; class Lentisphaeria; order JABSQK01; family JAJFLO01; genus CAZTTH01. The sequence goes on from CAZTTH010000060.1 coordinate 16,819, forward strand.
CGGCCAGCCTGGCTTGCTGGGCTGTGATTTTGCCGGCTGCCACCAATTCATTAAGCAGTTTTTCCGGTGGCGGAGAAAAAAATTGCGTCGCGACTTCAAACCGGGATATTTTCGCGATAATGCGATTCGGAGTAATGACCTTCCCGGAAGCATCCGCATGTATACCATGGACGCGGTAATAGACGATTGACGGTGTGAGTTTCAGAAACGCGGAAGCTTCCACTTTGACAATCCCGCGGCGGATATAAATGTCGGCAATAGCCGCTTCGACATCCGCTTCATTGGGACTGTGTATAAAGTTAAACCCGTAAGGAAAATTCCCGTCGATCTTCTCCAACCGATCGATTGCAGCTTCGACCATTTGCGGGGATAATCCCGCAGAACCAAAATATCCCAACATTCCGGCTTTACCGATGGCGGCAACAATATCGGTGGAAGCAATGCCATTGGCCATGGCGCCGCACAGGTATGGATAGCGAATGCCATAGTCTCTGGTAAAACTGGTGTCACCCAGACTTTCCATCGAATTGGGTGGCACATACCCCACCAAACGATGTCCCAGCCACTTGCCATTGCTCTCTCCATACTCCCCTAGTCCTTCCATGGCATAGGTATATTTCCCCTCCTTCTCAAAGACCAACACCGGCTGGTTCACATGATAAATCATATCCTTGAGATCGTCGAGGGCTGCACTGGCTTGCTTGGGATTGGCACTTTTCTTGATTGTGCTTTTGGAATTGGGAGAAATAGTCTTATGCATTAGTCGTTGATAAAAAAAATTTTGGTGGTCGCGAGTACATGCTGGAGCTCGATAAATAAATCGTTGCCTAAGATTAAGTTGCCTGTCCCCCGATTTCAACCGTTCATGTAAAAATACTTATGGCTGTGAAGCGAAGATGAAAGACAGTTCAACGATAAACAACCAATCACCAACATTATGAATCAATGAGTATATTGGAAGATATCAATTTACTGTGAACATTACTGCTTCAGGTTTGTCCGCTATCAAGCAAATGCGCTCTCTGTAGTGCCCCCGGTTAACGTTGTACAGCTTATGCTGCGTTTTTTTGGAGTGA
>CAZTTH010000061.1:0-17813 GCA_964615975.1 uncultured Lentisphaerales bacterium
TAGGGCTTATGGTACACGGTCAAAGCTTCGACTCAACCATTTCGCAGGGAGGGTTACAGTGAAACGCGTAGTTGTTCGAACCGTTGTTTTGTTGGCTTGCTGGTTATGTGTTATCAATTCACGATCTCAAAGCGCTGAGGTTGATAAAGCAAGACAATATGGTGCACAGGGGCAAGTGATAATTCATGTCATCGATTCGAATGGTAACCCGGTCAAATCAGCAAAGGTGGGTGCGGGCTTTTACAACCCACACATTCGCGATCAATCGATAGATGGGCAGACCGATAATAACGGGTGCTTTATTGCTACAGGTCGCCCAGTAGAAGACATGCATTATATGATTTCCAAGGATGGTTACTACACGACAGAGGGAGCATACAGGTTCTATCGCCCGGGAGAAAACTGTATTCAGGATGGTCGCTGGCAGCCATGGAATCCGACGATAACGGTCGTACTCAAAGAGCATCGCAATCCCATTCCGATGTACGCCAAGAGCATTGATGAACCAGTGCCGATCCGAGATGCACCAATTGGTTTTGATTGCGAGGTGGGTGATTGGGTGGGACAATACGGTAAAGGGAAGCATCCCGACTTAATTTTTACTTACAAGGCCAATGTTACAGATTATTGGAACGGTACATTGGAACTTAGCATTGCCTGTACGAATAAACTTGATGGTGTATATCGAGTCCAGAAAGACAAGGGAAGTGAGTTAAGTTCTGCCTACCAAGCACCACGTGTGGATTATTATCCAGAGATTAAATTCGCTTTTGTTACAACAACAGAACGGGATCAGAAAGTTGAAAAATTAAGAGCAGATGAATACCTGATATTCCGTGTGCGGACAGAGGTAGACGACAAGGGCAATGTTATCAGCGTTAATTATGGCAAGATATATGGGCCAATCGAGTTTGGTGTTGGCAAGGAACACCATGTTCGTTTCACCTACTACTTCAATCCCACTCCGAACGACCGGAACTTGGAATTCGATCCTTCAAAGAATCTTTTTGGTAACACCGCTAAACGCCGAGTCTATCAGCCTTGACCATCTAACCTATCTTCGACAGTTTGAAAACAGAGATGTTGACTTTCAGAGGGTTACAAAACATGCGCGGGCGTTTTTTACACCACAGCGGTTATTTTACTGGGTATGCGCGTTTCCAGAGTGCTTCTTCATGAGACGGGTGGAGGGAGCTTTTATAACGATAAGCGGGGGCGTTGGCTGCCCATTGGTCGAATGTCTTCTTAAACTGGCTAACCCCGATTGCATCGAGCAGTCTACGGGTGTCGGAATGCGTGCAGTTGCGGGTGAGAGATATTGATCTTGATCGGAATGTGCTGATCGTGTGTTCGGGAAAAGGGGACAAAGATCGAAATACCGTTCTACCCGCCACCTTTGCTTTTCAATTGTCCAATCAATTGTTGGTTCGGGAATGGTACGAACATGATCGTTCAAACGATATTGCCGGAGTTCATTCGCCGCAGGTGCGGGAACGGATATACCGGAATGCCGATGAGGAGAATGGAGCGATCTCAGTCTGCATCGATAAAAAAGTGAGTTGCCATAGTTTGCGGCATGGTTTTTGTCACTCATCTCCCGCGGAAAGGTTAAGAAATCCGAACGGTGCAGGAATGGTTAGGTCACAAAGACATCAGTATCATACTCTCCATGTGATGAATAACAGCTTGAATGTAATTCGCAGTCCACTGAATGGGTTGACGCTTTAACCAGACGATACCACAGGGTCGATGCTAATCCAGACAACCAATGTTTAGAGTGTGTTTTAGGGTTAAATTGTACACTGAGATTCGCTATACATTTTCACCTTCACGGGGCTTAACAAGGAACGAAAACAGCCGGCATTCCCCTTTCCTTCCCCGCCGCCGATCAGGCCCCGGGAATCTTGCAGATTTTCCATCATCTCATGCATCCGCGCGGTTATCCGCTGGAGAAGGAACGCCACTTAAACGCAAGGCGCGCAAATTCTCCAGTTCCTGCCAGCGGTCGTAAAGGGAAGTCAATTGGGTTTTATTGGCTTCCAGCTCGGCATACAGGTTGGGGATTTGCGCCGCATTTTGTTGATAAAAATCAGGCGCGGCAAAAAGGGTCTGGATGGCATCATTCCGTGCTTCCAATTCCGGAATAGTTTTCTCGATCAAAGCGAGTTCCTGCCGTTCCTTCCAGGTTGATTCGCGGATAGGTTTCTGTCCCAAGCGGGGATTTTTATCCCCTTGAGCTGTGGTTGCCTGAGACTTGGCAGACATAGATATTTCAGCTTTTTTGGCGATATAATCATCATAATTGCCGTCATAATAGTGAATCGCGCCATTGTCCTCAAATGCCAGTATGCCATCACAAATCCGATTGAGGAAATAGCGGTCGTGGCTGACCAATACCAGATTGCCGGTATAGGTCATCAGGGCTTCTTCGAGAATCCGCAGGGTGGGCAGGTCGAGGTCGTTTGTGGGTTCATCCAGGATCAGGAAGTTGCCGCCGTTTTTCAGGCACTTCGCCAAATACAAGCGGCTGCGTTCGCCTCCGGACAATGAGCTGATTTTGGTTTGAATCCGTTCGTCGGTGAATAAATAGCGTTTGAGATAACCCCATACCGAAATGTGCTCGTTGCCGATCAAAACCTGGTTTTTATCGCCGGCGATTTCCTCAAACACGGTCTTGTTGGGATCCAGGGTCTCACGTCCCTGACTGATATAATTGAATTGGGTGAGATTTCCGATCACGATCTTCCCGGCAGTGGGCTGAAGGTGTCCCTGGAGAATATTCAGCAACGTGGTTTTGCCGGCGCCGTTCCTGCCTACCACACCCATCTTTTGGCCGGGGAGAAATTCATGGCTAAATTGGGTGATGAGGGGTTGTGACTGAATCTGGTAACTGACCGCGATCAAATTAACGACTTTCTGGCCGATGGGAGGCGCCGGAGGAATAATGATATCGGCATCGTTGGTTGGTTGCCAGCAGGTATTATCCTGAACGTCATAATAATTGTCCATCCGGGATTTGCTCTTGGTGGTGCGGGCTTTGGGACCGCGGCGTACCCATTCCCACTCCCGGCGAAGAAACTGCTGCCGTTTATCCTCGCGGATTTGCGCGATTTGCTCGCGCTCGAATCTGGCTTTGAGATAGGCGGAATAGTTGCCTTGATAATAATTCAGAGCGCCGTTATCCAATTCGAATATGCGGGTGGAAATGCGGTCGAGAAAGTAGCGATCATGAGTGATTAAAACCAGCGCCTTGGAGTAGGAGAGAAGATAGTCTTCCACCCACTGGATGGTTTGAATATCAAGATGGTTGGTGGGCTCATCGAGGAGCAGCAGATCGGGATTGGCCACCAGGGCGCGGGCCAAGGCGACCCGCCGTTTTTCACCTCCGGAGAGCGTGGCAACGATGCGTGAGCCATCGGGCAGGTCCAATTGCTGCATTAATTTATTCGCGCGATTCTCCAGGTTCCAACCGTCATAATGCGCGAGCGCATTTTCGATCCGGGTTAACTCTCCGGGGTGAAGTCGGTGATGTTCAAGTTTCTCGATGAGCTGGGTTATATGTTTGGCGCCGAGAAGAATGTTATCCGTGATGGCAAGCTCAGGAGTGAGGGCAAATTCCTGGTCGAGATAGCCGATGGCGGGATTGCCGCTGTAGCTGACAGTGCCGGAATCAGGAGTCATAAAACCGGACAGGATCTTCAATAACGACGATTTGCCGGCGCCGTTTTTGCCAACCAACCCGACGCGATCACAGGCATGGATGGTCAATTGCACCTCCTTTAGAACCCATTGCAGGCCATAGTTCAGATTGATGCCGGCGGCGGTTACCAGTGGAGGATTATTGGTGGAGATCATGAGCAGGTAAGGAAATCCGACCTTTCATTCGCGGTTAAAGGTCTTTGTTTGCGGCTCTGTGAGCAGGAAATTTATGTTACTTCGATGGCTTCGTGATCCATGACCCCGGCACTGCCATTGCCATTTTTCTCGCGGCGAAAAACGCTGATGAGTACTTCGCGATAGAGTTCGTCCATGAGGTCGTTTTCATTTATCACCAGGGACAAGAGTGGTCCGGGAATGATGGTATTGCCATGGTATTTAATCAAACGGGCACGGGATAACTGAGAGAGATACTTGGACATGAGGATCAGACCGCCGAGTTGATCGCTGAATTCGGCAATCAATTGATCGCGACTGACGGATGCGACGGGATTGGCATCCTCATTGTCTGCTTGCAGACTTTCCATTCCCATATGTGAAATGAACGAGAGGGCGGGTTCACTTTTGGCAGCGATTCGCTGTGGCAGGATCAGCTTGCTCCAGAGGATTAACAACAATGCCATGGCGCCGCGGTCGAGGCCGAAATTATTCGACCACTCGATGTGCTCGTCCGCGCTGGTCGCATCGGTGAGGCCGACAGCCCAATGCTGGCTATAAGGATTTTCCAATAATTTCATGCCGACAGCGCCGAGACGATTATGCACCTCGCTTTTAAGGTTTTCATCGATCATTAAATCCGCAAAATCGGCTTTGGGAATATACCCATTGGCAATCAGCAGAGAACAGATCAACTGGGCTCGCTGCAGGGTTTCTATGGTTATGGTTTCCATGAGTTCGGTTGTGATTGATTAAGTGGGTTAGGTTAATGATTAAGATTATCGCTGACGAGAACAAAGAACAAAAAGTGTTGAGCTCACCATGATTCTAAGAAATATCGCTTACTGATGTTTCACCATTCCGACCGTCATGGTCAAGGTCTCGCCAAGCGCATCCACGGTGCACATCTCGCCGTGCTGATTGAATTCAACTTCTACCGGGAGGCAAACAAAAGGGTCGTAGGATTTGGCCGCGGAGTTAGCCGTCGTGCTATTGCGATCAGCAATCAATGTCAGGAGTGAAAACCGATATGCCGCTTCATTCCAACCCACCGTGCTGATCAAGCCGCTGACCTGCTGCCATTCATGTTTTAATTTATCCAGGGCGCCGCGGAAGGCGTCGGCTTCCCGGGCGGTTTCGCGTTCGACTGCCGGCGGCACATCGGCGATTTCGGTATTCCAACCGCGTTGATCGCCGTAGGTTTGGCGTTCACGCCCCATGATATACTGGACTTCGGCAAGAAACGCTTTTTCATTGATGAAAAAAGGATGGGGAACCTTGCGCCAATGCGCCTCCATCATGGTCGCCAATTTGGGGATTTTGGTTTCCCGGAAGTAATAATCATAATCAATTTGCGACAATCCATATTGGGCGATATCGATTTGTTTGTTCTGAATTTCCTGCAGGCGCAACTGCATGCGTGAGATTAATGAATGGAGTTGGGAAAGATAATGATGGACATCGCGTATTCCCTGCCACATTCCGGCATCGTCATCCTGGGGTTGGAGATGATCGAGAGTTTCGCGGGTTTTCTCCGCCCAGCGATAGGCGGACTTGATTTGCTGATAGATTTCCAAAATGATATAGGGGGAATTGGTATTGAGCGCGGTTTCAGCGCGGACAATGTGCTTGTGCAAGCGATTGCTGAGAAATTGCAGGCGTTCATTAATATCACGGGCTTCGAGCAGGATGCTGAATTCGATATCGGCGACCGCGGCGCCTTCATTCTCGACCAGATCCTGCCCCATGGTCAGGCGGCTGAGCAGACGCATCAAGGCTTCACCAATATCACTGAACATATAGCTGTTTTTCTCGCGATGATATTCGAGCCAGCCGCTGCTGCTGAGCCGAGAGATCAGATACTGTCGCTGATTATCCTGCATCCAATGGAACAAATCCGCCAATTCCTGGTTGCTCCATGAGATCCGTGAGTCGGTCATCAGGATATGGAGCATGGCGAAGATCATTTTGGTCTTGCCGATGCCGGCAGAGAATAACTCGCGCAACAAAGAATAAAAATAGGTGATGGACTGGCTGCGCTGCAATTGCTGGAGACCGAAATGCGCGCTGTCTTCCCGCAGATAATTTTGCATATCGTTGGGGATTTCGGGGATGGGAGGTGGTGTGGTCACCGCGCTGGGAGCGGTCAAGGTTTCTGTCATTGATCAAAACTGCCAATTCATTTGATGGTTAATGTTGTCTCGGTGTGATTTATCATTACATCCCGGCGATTGGAGATGGGGAAACTTAAATAACAAAAATAAAAACACAACATCTTGAATGAAAATTATTTTATGACCCCATATCTTGTGGTATGAATAATAATAATCGCCATTCCATTCCATGCCGATCGCCCACGAGATCCCAATCCCCATCGCGGTTGTCAGCGGGAGCACGTGGCGCGGGCAGGAGCACGGGGTATCGATGATGGTGAGAACATGTTAACCACCAGGCCCATAAGGAGATTTCTCGGAGTTTTATTGACGACATATGGCATCCTGCTAATGGCATGGCCGCTCATCAAACCGGTTTATATTTCCACTTTTTGTACTCTGGGGACAATGCTGTTCGGCAAAATTGGGAAAAGCGGCCACATCCAATTTCATGCGTATCCCGTGACTGAGGAAAAATCCGAAGCGGACCTGCGGATTATCTATTTCAGCCAAAAACAAATCGAAGCCGCGCAATCGGCAACCCGCTCGGGAAATATGAACCAGGTGACTTTGGAGGCGGAGAAATCCGATATCATCGTGCGCACGGTGGGTTACCTTCCCACGATTCTGTTGCTGGCATTTATCTTTGCTTCGCCGGTGACCTGGCAGCGTAAAATCAGTGCCGGCGTCGGCGGTTTATTGCTGGTGCATGGATTTATCCTGGTGAAATTATGGCTCTATCTCCTCAACCTTTTCAGCGCCATGCCCGAGTGGGGTGTGGTGGTTCTTTCGCCGGCCATGAACAGATTTCTCGAAATGACCACTTATGTCATGTTTTATAATATTGGCACCTCGGTGGCCGTGCCGGTATTGATCTGGCTGGCGGTCACCTTTGAGCGTCGCGATCTCTTGAGGCTGTCGGCAGCAACCTCAAAGCAATCGTGATCTTTTTGAACCCGATCAATATCCAATGGAATAGCGGTTGCGAGTGCAAGTGTCGGCATGTCTTGTAAATGAGTGATGAATGGGGTTGGACTGTAAACCCGCGAATTTCGCATACCGCCATTCCGATCAAGGGAATAATCGAGCACTCTTATTCAATAACCTGATTGAGTTCAGCATCCCGGCAAGATCCGCGGGACAGAGGGTGAACGTGACCTTGATCGGTTCTGACAGGGAGTTAACTGTTTCCCTGCATTGAGTACTGTCGGCAGGAATACCGGTAGCGGTATTTCCGTCTTTTCACACGGGAAAGCAGTTGGAGTTCTCCTGCCTAAGGGCAGGATTATGCCGCGCTTCTTCCCGCGATCATCAAATACCAACAAATGCATAAACGCCAATGGACGGTAAACTCATTCAGATGCCGACAGCAGGTAAAACAGGGATTATATTGACAAATTAAAACGCGCAACAATGATGGTTTCCGATTCGCCTGAGAGAAGGCCATATTGATGGAATTACGAAGGAATAAATATCCCAATGGCAGCAAAACGAAATAAAATGGGTTGGTTATTAAAAACAGGATTTACCGTCGTGTTGCTCTCGATATTATGCCTGACCATCATGTGGTTCTACGTATCGATTTGGGGTTTGCCGGGATCAATCAAATCCTCTATCTATCACACGCTGCGTGAACAGGGGATGGTCATCGAAGCCGATGCCATCAAATGCCAATTGCCGGAAGGCTTGTTATTCACCAATGTGGTGATCCGGGATCGGCGCAATGAAGACTGGGTACTGATGCGCGCGGATGCGCTTGCTGTGAGGGTTGATTATCGCGACCTTAAGCGGGGACTTTTTACCATACAATCCGCAAAATTAGAAAACGGTACGATTTCTTTGCCCTTGATTTTGGCAGCCAAGAATGAGGAGCAATTTCTCACCATTCACGCTATTGATATGAAAATAGCCATTGATGCAGGTAAGATCAGGATAATCAAAGGAACCGGGAATTGCGCGGGAATCGATCTTCATTATTCTGGCATCATCGAAATGCCGGAGCAAAATCAGCGCCGCCCCATCACGGATTTAACCGTCGTCCCGTTGTTGGAGCATCTGACCCCGCAGCTGGTCACGTCCATTTATCAGTGGCGTGATTTCTTTGACGCCCAACCGCCAGACAATCATAACGCCATTGTTTTGAAGCTGACCCTATCCCGGAATCCAGCGCTGAGCGCAGTGGTTTTCAACCTTAATTTGACTTCGGCATTATATCGTGGGCTGATGATTGAAGATATTGGGTTGAGGGGAGAATGGAACCATTCGTCTCTGATCATCGATGAATTGCGAATCAATATGGATGCGCGAGAACATTTGGAGGGAAACGGGCATATTGATTTAACCACAGACGAAATCAGTGGTCAAATCAATTATTATGGTTATCCCCAGAAATTAATAAAAGCGTTTGCCGCGGATATGAATGTCCCCAGCTTACAGCCTTGGCTGAGCGCGGGCAATGCCCCGGTGAAAGCCTCCCTGTACGTTCATCCCTCACCACTCAAACGGGTGCGTGAATGGGACACTGAAATCCAGGTATCAGCGCAGGATGTGACGGTCGGCAAAGCGCGCGTCGCCTGGATGAACGCCGCGTTAGTCTACCAAGATGACACTGTGGCAATCAGTCGTTGCCAGGCACGGATAGAACCGGATATCGACATCGAGCTGTCAGGAAGTTATTTGCTGCCGGAGGAACGCCTGATGATCGATGCCCGAGTGGATGGGAATCCCCTTTTTATTACCCAATTTACCGAAGATCCACATTTTCATAAAGTCTATGAAAAGATTTGGGAGGGTTTTGTCTGGCAATCCAGTGATCGGCCTCATTTTGATATCTCCCTCCACAATGGAGGAAAGGATCCCGGCGCGGGATTGATTATTCAGGGAAAATCAAACATGAAGAATTTCAGTTACAACGGAGTCGCGGTGGAAACGATGGCAGCCAACATCCTTGTCGATTTCCCCGGTGATTTGGTGCTGGTCGATCATTTAAACATCATCAGTAAAAATGCCGGCGCGTTTGCCAATCTGGTGTGGCACGGGGATACCAGGGTGTTGAACTTTGATCTGGTCAGTGATTTGGACCTCTCCGGGTTATTGGCTTTTTGCAATCCCGCGTGGCATAATTTTCTTCCGGGGCTGGGATTGGCTTTTCCCAGTCATCCGCATTTGACAGGATCCGGCCATGTTGATTTCGGAACTCAAATTGGATACGCGGCCAATATAAAAATCCGCGGCACTACGTTTCGCTATTATGACGCACGGCTGGACCTCTACCAGGCAGCGCTGACTCTGACACCGGATAATACCGCGATCTTGCTCCAATCCGAAAAACTGCAGTTTAAGGACTGGCAAATGCGCCAACTCGATGCCCAGCTCGATATTGTCTCTCAACAAACCGATTTTTCCGGGACTGTCGATCTGGCAACCGGCAAGGAAATGGTGTTTTATCATAGCAAGTTCTCGGGGAAACATGCGGGCGGGGTCACCGTGGTCACGAGTCAAACACCTGAAATGAAATGGGGCTATTGGCAGTTTCGCGACTTGAAGCTGAACAGCACTTATCACCAGGGGACCTTGCAAGCGGAAATATTCTGTCCCTCTGGTCGGGATCTGGAAACCACAGTTCACGGTCTTGACGGCACATTCTCCGTGGTCGACGAGCGTGTCCACGCTCAAATCAAAATGGATCATCTCATCCTGAATGATGATCTGCGAATCAGTGGATTAATGGCCGCCGGGACGATCAACAATCATCATCACCAATGGAATGGTGTCATCGAGGAGATCTGTTATGCCCCCAATCAAACCTTCAGCCCGCAGGTAGTGTGGGAAGCCAGCGGCAAGGAGGGACAGATTGATTTTCTCATCGAATCCCAGTTTCTCCAGAGTACCCGTGGGAATACCACCGAAGCTTATAACCTCCTGACCGCGGGAAATTATATCAATAAGATCATTTCTGGAGAATTCCGCACCAGCCTCTTGCATGTGATCCCGACAATCCAACTCAACGAGCTAAGCGGAACCTTTTCCGGGGATGGGACCGGCTTGACCTTCACCTCCCATGCCGATCAGGCGATCATCCCCATCGGAGAATTAATCAACCCATCGATGAACGGCAGATGGGCGCGACAAAAACTGGCAATGAATCTCGAAGCAGTTGCTGGAGAGATCTGGGACTATCCCTGCACGGATATCACCGCCACGATATCCTATGATGAGTCACAGTTGTCGGTGAATCGAATCAACGCCAATCTTTATGGCGGTGTCATCAACGCTGATTATCATGATAATTCAATCCAACACGTCGGTAAATTATGGTTGAATGCTCTGGAGGTTGACATCGCCCGGTTGACCGCACGCTCAGCCGCCAGCACCAACAAACCCGCGGAAATGACGGGAAAACTATCGGGCAAAGTAGACCTCAAGCTCTCCCATGCCGCGGACAACAGCCTGCTCCTGAATGGCGCCGGCAAGGTTGCCATCGAAGAGGGAAATTTCTGGCAGATACCGATTTTGGGGGATTTTCTTGCATTCCTTGGCGGCACCCGATTCATCGGGAAAATCATTCCCCAGTCCGATTTGGGCGTGATTTCTAAACTCAATGCGGATCTGGAATTTATTGATGATCGGGTCAATGTTCCCTATTTGAAGACCAACGGTACACTGGTAACCATCGCCGCGAATGGCAATTATTGGTGGGATACGCGGCAGTTGGATTTCCGGGTGACCGCGGAACCGTTAAATTCATTCTTCAGCAAGTTTGTACCGGAAGCGATCGATCCCTTTGATATATTATTGGAACGGCGGCTCAAAGGCACCATTGACGTCCCGGAATGGGAGGAAATCAGCGCCATTCGCGATTTTTTCAGGCCGCAAAAAAAGCCCAAGACCAAGGCTTCGGGTTCGCCATCCAAAGATTTATAATGAAGATGGAAATCAGTTCCATCTTCGTTATGGTATGTACGTTGGATTACAATTGATTTCTCCTTGCATTTTAATCACTTAAACAACCATCACTCAGCTCACATGGCTTACATCCCCACGAATCATTATCGCCAGTTTTTCATTCCTGAACCGCCGCCAATTTACAAGGGAATCGATTCCCGATTGGATGCGATGCATGGATATTGGCAGCGCCGTCATGCGCGGCTCGCCCATTTGCGTCAGGAAGCGGAAAAGATTGAACGCCTGAGCCCGGCAATGAGCGCGTTGACCGACGCTCAATTGCGGGATCGACTCAGGCAATTGCAACAGCATTTCCGGCGTTCCGATCGCAGCGCGGATCTGCCGGTCAACGAAGGGCTGGCGGCCATTCGCGAGGCCTCCGCGCGCACCCTGGGACTTTATCCTTTTCCAGTTCAAATCATGGGAGCGCTGGCATTGCATGCCGGATTGCTGGCGGAAATGGCAACCGGCGAGGGCAAAACCCTGGTCGCCGGCCTGGCGGCGGTGCTGGCAGCCTGGACCCGCAAACCTTGTCATGTCGTCACCGTCAATGATTATTTGGCCCAACGTGATGCCGGCTGGTTACAGCCGCTTTACTCGTATTGCCATGCGACCGTCGGCCATGTCATTGGAGTGATGGAAGCGCCGGATCGCGTGTCAGCGTATCAGCAGGATATTGTTTATACCACCAGCAAGGAGTTGCTGGCGGATTTCCTCCGCGACCGCCTGCATGCCGGCCAGGTTCAGCAACCCGACCGGCAACATATCCGTCTGGTACTCGATCCCAATCGGGATCGCCGACGCGGCCTGGTCATGCGGGGTCTGCATACCGCGATCATCGATGAAGCTGACAGCAATCTGATCGATGAAGCGGTCACTCCGCTGATCATCTCCATGCCCAATCAAAACAATCCGCTTAAATCCGCGACCACGGTCACCCGAAGAATTGCCGGGATGATCAAAAATCCCCAGGATTATCGTGTTGACCGACTTTATAAGGAAATCGAATTCACCGACAGCGGTCGACGAAAAATAGAAGCGCTCTGCGAATCCTTGCCGGGATTATGGCGCGGGCCGGCGCGCCGGGAGGAACTCATTCGCATGGCGCTGACAGCGAACGAGTTCTTTCTCCGTGGCCAGCAATATGTCATTAATGAGGGTAAGATCATCATCGTTGATGAGTTTACCGGCCGGTTGATGCCGGGCCGCAGCTGGCGCCAGGGATTGCATCAGGCGATCGAAGCCAAGGAAGAGTTGTCACTCACCGACCCAACCGAAACCCTGGCACGATTAAGTGTGCAGCGCTTTTTCCGCTTGTTTCCCCGGCTTTCCGGAATGTCCGGCACCGCGCTGGAAGCGGGAGCGGAATTCTGGCAGATTTACCGCTTGTCGACTCTGCCGATACCGGTCAATCGCCCGAATCGCAGGCGTGATCTTGCTGATGAGGTTTTCCCGAATCGTGAAACCAAGCTGACCGCCATGGTCGAACGCATTGCCGCCATCCATCGCCAGGGATTGCCCATCCTGGTGGGAACGCGCAGTATTACCGAAAATGAAGCGTTGGGCGAACGGTTACGAGCGTTAAATATTGAATTCTCTTTACTGAACGCCTTAAGACATGATGAAGAAGCGGAGATCATTTCCCAGGCGGGAAATGAAGGGAAGATAACCATTGCCACGAACATGGCGGGACGGGGAACGGATATCCGTTTGGGAGCCGGTATCGCTGAACGCGGCGGCTTGCAGGTAATTTTGAGTGAACGTCATGAGTCGCATCGCATTGACCGTCAATTTTTTGGACGGGCGGGACGGCAGGGTGATCCCGGTTGCGCGCAAGCTTTTATTTCGGTTGAGGATGAACTTTTCAAGCGCTATTTGCCAAGCTCTGTATGTGCCAGTTTGAGTGCCAGCTTAAGGATGGCTCTACCAGGCGCCAGCTCAATGATGAAACTGGCGGTAATCAAAGCACAGAATAAAGCGCAGCGCCTGGCGTTCAAGCGCCGGCGTCAGGTATTGACCATGGATAATTGGATTGATGAAGCGTTGTCGTTTTCCGGCAAATCACATGGAGTTTAAAAAGCGCATTGATTTATGCGGCACCAGATTGGAATTTATGGTGGGCAGACCTTGGTTAAACGCCCTTAAACCCGGAGCAATTTTTATCCGCTGAGACAGAGCTACAACACCGAATGAATGGATCATTATGAATCGCCCGCGAGAACGAAAAATATTGATTGTCGATGATGATCGGGATTTGGCGGCTTCCTTGAAAACACTGTTGGTTCTCAAAGAATACAAGGTGAATGTCGCCCACGATTTCGCGACAGCCATTGAGAAAGCAAAAACCACCCCCTGCGATCTGGCGATTATTGACATCAGCCTGGGCGCCGCCAATGGGGTGGCACTGATCCCTGAGCTGACCAGGATTTATCCGGAGATCATGTGCATTTTGATGACCGGGAACGCCCAAACCGAATCCGCCATCGAAGCCATGAAAGTGGGCGCTTATGACTTTCTTTGCAAGCCCTTCCACATCGAGGATTTGCTGGCAACCTTGGAACGGGGATTCGCGCGTCTGCAAATGCAGGAAGAGCATGCCAATGCGGTACAAAATTCAAAATGGTTAAAAAAACTGATCGATCAGTCGCATGATCTGATTTTTATCCTCGATTCAGAAAATGTAAAATTGGTGTATGTCAATGATCATGCAGCGCGTGAGCTGAAATACACCCGCGAGCAACTCCTCGAATTAACCATGGCACAAATTGAAGTGAATGAGAACGTGGCCCTGCCGCTTCCGGATCGTCCGCTGATGACGGCACAGGATCGGGAACCAGCCACATATCAGGAGATGAAATACCGTCGGCAAGATGGCAGCATGGTTAATGTCGAAGCAAGTCTGGCCCGGTTCGAACAACCGGGACGCAGTTATGTCATCATTGTCGCGCGGGATATCACGGAACGAATAGAGAATGAAAAAGAACGGGCAGCGTATCACGAAAATCTTGAAAAAATGGTCGTCGAAAAATCCCGTGAGTTGAACCGGTCATTGGAAAAATTAAAACTGACCAATCAGCGCCTGGTCGAAGCCAATCAACATAAAAATCAATTTCTTTCATCAATGAGTCATGAATTGCGCACCCCCTTGAATGCCATCATCGGCTATTCTGATTTGCTGGGAGGAAAGTTTTATGGGGAACTCAATGATAAACAGGAAAATTTCGTTACTCAGATCGGTGAAAGCGGCAAGTTGCTATTAACCTTGATCAACAATCTTCTCGATTTATCCCGCATCGACGCCGGAAAATTGACCCTGGTATTGGAACCCATCGAACTGAAAGGATTTATCGATGCCATAGTGGATTTGATCCACAATCAGATCGAAAAGAAAAAACTTCAGTTTCAGGTTCATATCCATCATAATTTGACCGCGGTCTTTGGCGATCGCGAAAAAATTCGTCAGGTAATTCTCAATCTTCTTTCCAATGCCATCAAATTCACTCCACCTGGAGGAACAATCATGCTCGATGTCCTGCGTTTCAATCCGAATCATATCAAGATCGAAGTCAAGGACAGCGGATTGGGGATTGATGAAGAAGAACAAAAACAGATATTTTCCGAATTTCATAAACGTCGGCAACTGTGGAATAACGATATCGGCGGCCCCGGAATCGGGCTGGCATTAACCCAGCGATTGGTAGAAATGCATGGCGGTTCTATCGGGGTCAGAAGTAAAAAAGGGGTGGGCAGTACTTTTTGGTTTACCCTGCCACTCCGGCGAATATGAGCAAAGCTTGATTGGGGTAATGAAGTCGCGCTGTTAACCGGTATGCTCATCTTTCCACATCCTGGGTGGGTCATCATAAATTTAAGGAGGGCAACGATGTCACAGCGAAACTGGATGGCCGGCAAAGCCGCGGATGCGCATATCATTTTCCCCTCATAGCCTTAATCATGTCGAACGCTTTTACACTGCAAAAACACATTGAATTCAGCGAAACCGATGCCGCGGGATTATTGCATTTCGCGAATTTTTTTCGCTTTATGGAAATGACGGAACACAAGTTCCTGCGTGCACTGAACATTGAAGTGATGGCCCTGCCGGGTCAACAGCGGCGGGGATGGCCGAAGGTTCACGCGGAATGTGATTATCACCAACCGGTGTACTTTAACGATCTCCTTGACATTGAGTTGACCGTAGGCGCTTATTCGTCACGCAGTGTCACCTATGAATTTCGCTTTATCAAGATTAATATGGAGCCCCCGACAAAGGTAGCCTCTGGCAAACTGATCGTAACCCATGCGCAATGGAGAGATGATGAGAACCAACTTGAAACATTAACAATTCCCCCTGCGATCACTGCCAAAATTAGTTCTTTTTGTGTTTCTCAATAAATAAAATATTTGCTGCCTTGTGCAAATTTCGCAAACCAGGATTAAGGTATTACCCGCTTGACAACGTGTTTTATAACCAATTAGAAAAAATAAAAATCCATCCATTCAATACAAGGAGTCCATACATGAAAAAATCAACCAAATCAATGATCGCGGGCGCCGCGATGGCCGGTCTCTTTACCGGGGCTGTACATCACGCCCAGGCCATGCAGGGCAAGACCAGTCATAAGGATACGACTTCCTACATGGGTAAAGTGGCGGGTGAGAGCACCATGGAGGATGGCGGAGGCAGTATGGAAGGTAATTCCTGTAAGGGCATGCATGATTGCAAAGGAAAGAATGAATGCAAGGGTCAGGGCGGTTGTGCCACCAGCGAAAACGCCTGCAAGGGGCATAATGAGTGCAAGGGCAAAGGGGGATGCAACACCAATACGCCGCATGCCGAAGAAGGGAAGTTCTAAGCGAACTGAATCCTTATGCAGAACCGGGGATCGGTACCACCTATCACCGATCCCCGCTATGTTTTAAACCCTATTGACATGCCTGCCAATAAATTTAATGGTTTCACCGAGTATGGGATCGGCATTGGTTTGCGCGTTCCCCACTATCGCCATATTTTCGCGGAAAAACCGGTGGTTGACTGGTTTGAAATCATTTCGGAAAATTTTATGGTCGATGGCGGTCGACCGCTCAAGGTGCTCGATCAAATCCTGGAGCGCTACCAGGTTGTACAACACGGGGTATCAATGTATTTTGGTTCCGCCGACAAGCTTAATCGTGAGCATCTGCGCCGGCTGAAAACATTAGTCAAGCGCACCCATACTCCCTGGTTATCCGACCATCTCTGCTGGGGCAGCGTTGACGGCCGCTACACCCATGATCTCCTGCCCATGCCCTACACCTTTGCGGCCGCGCGTCATACCGCGGAAAAAATTCGGGCAGTGCGCGATTATGTTGAAATCCCAATCGCCGTCGAGAATGTCAGCAGCTATGCCGAATTTCATGCCTCCGAAATGACCGAATGGGAGTTTCTCAGCGAGGTGGTCGAGCTTGCCGATTGCGGTATACTCCTTGATGTAAACAATATTTATGTATCCTCACAAAATCATGATTTCAATCCTTTTGACTATCTCAACAACATCCCTCATCAGCGCGTCGCGCAAATTCACATCGCCGGACACTCGCGATATGAGAAATACATTCTCGACACTCATGACCATCCGGTAATTGATCCGGTCTGGGCATTGTATGCTCATGCCATCAAGATGGTTGGTCCCACCGCCACCTTGTTGGAATGGGACGATCACATTCCATCTTTTGAAGAGGTTCACCATGAAGCGCTCAAAGCAAACCGGTTCATCCAAAATCTCAATAACCAAACCCCCCTTGCATAATGTCGATTCCAGACGGCAGCTTGCCGAACTGCAAAATGTCATGGCACAGACAATCATGCGACCGTTGACATCCACCTACCAGATGCGGAAACGCTGGACTGATGGACAACCAATAAACCGGGTCGCCAATACCTTCATCAAACCCAACCGCCGCCTGTCTTCCGGTGAACGACTGGAAATTTATAATCGCCAATATTGGTTTCGCCTCCTCACCTGTTTTTATGATGACTTTACCGGGGTCCATGCGATTTTGGGTGATCGCCAATTCAAAAAACTCGCGTTTGCCTATTTGACCCGCTATCCTTCGTCCTCCTTTACCCTCCGCAACCTCGGATGCCACTTAACCCAGTTCATGGCGGAAGAACCGGAATGGATCAAATCATATTATCAATTGGCAATGGACATGGCGCGCTTGGAATGGGCGCATATTCTCGCTTTTGACGAAGCGGAACTGACTCCGATAAATGCCGAATCTCTCAGGAATCTCGATCCCCAATCGGTTCATCTGACGCTCCAGCCATACCTCAGTTTGCTGGCGTTGAATTATCCGGTTGACGATCTCCGCATTGAACTTAAAAAAGGGAATGAACCGCGTGGCGATGCCAGTAATGCCATGGGTCACGAACGCCGGGAAACCCATATCCGACGGGTGAAACGGTTAAAACCTAAAATGATCTACCTCGCGGTCCATCGCCTGGAGAATATCGTCTACTATAAGCGCCTGGAAGCCGATGCGTTTCAAATTTTGACCGCCCTGCGGGATGGGGTTTCTCTCAACGAAGCATGCTCCCGGGCAGGTGCCGTAAGCACACTCCCGATTGAGGAACAGTCCCAAACCATCCGCCAATGGTTCCACGATTGGACTTCCTTTGGCTGGTTTGTCACCCCGAACTCCGGTTAAGGGTATTGTCCGTGTTGGGGGTATACATCGCTCCGTCATAAACTTGACTTTGTTGACGCGCTCCTACAGCCCTTGAATATCTCATCAATCCCGAATTCCCGGGAGGTGTAATGTTTAGGGTTGTCTGGAGCTTAAAAACCCGTATGTGTTTAG
>CAZTTH010000062.1:0-17533 GCA_964615975.1 uncultured Lentisphaerales bacterium
CTTGGAATAATCAAAAATCGATCCCGATGACAACGACCATTGAGCATCGATTTGATTCCTGCTAAAGTATCTTTCCTGGAATGTATCGTCGGCATATCGATATTCGCCCATATGTCCGAGATCAACGGTGAAGGTGAGAATCCCGTCCGATCCGATCCGGTAATCTGGGATCAGGAAGGCCAGGAGGTAATTTCGTGCGACCAATTCACGGGTGGTATAAGCTAGGGCGATTTGCCGGATATCCTCGCGGCTGAGCGCTTTGTCAATGCAATCCTGACGCAGTTTTTCCATCACGGATAGCCAGGGTTGGTCGAGACTGGCAAATGCCCGAAAAAGGTAGACATCCCGGTCACTGCCGATAATCCTGACATCCGTGATAAATGTTACCTTCTCGGCATCGACCGGTGTTTTTAAAAGAGATTTAGGCGCCGGCGTGCTGGGGTGGGCACGGGTTGGGCCTGTTGCTGAACCTGGGGAGCAACTTCTTTTAAGGTGGGTATGCCACGGGCTTTTTCTTCGCTCCGCTGTTCCTCCGCGCCAGTTGCAAATATAGTGTTGCCGCCTAGCCAAAGTCCACATGAAATCAGTATGAGAGTATGGGTGCTGTTCAAGGCATTGTTCCTGCCATTATCACATGTAGAAGGGGTGTTGTGTTATTCGAGAAAATCAATTTGAATATGTGACGATTCTGTAGGGTGAGGGGAGGAATTGCCCGATTTCAGACTTGCCAACGAATATCGCAGAGTTGACTGAGTTTGATGACGTACATTTGATTCCGCGGAATTGAGCTGATATCCTGCCTGTTGCGCGATTGTCGGCGGGGAGAATCGACTAAAAAGATTATCCAAGGTCCCATATGTGATGGTTGTAAAAGTGTTGTTAACAATAATTTCGCCGATAGAAGAACTTGAAAGAGTCACAGAACCACCCTGTAAATCGAGGGTTGAAATCATTCCAGCTTGGAGATAGATATCATCAATAGAAATATCACCCCCAGCATTAGAACCAACCGGGTTCGGTAATATAATATCGTTTGCGAAGAAGGTTATTCCATTGGTAGAGCTGGTAATGTCCTTTTTTAAGTTGCTGAAATCGATTTTATTCGCTGAAATATTCCCTTGTAAAAGGAGATTAATACCGGAAACAATAGTAACATCGCCATTTGAAGATGTTATTGCCCCCACTTCCACATCTCCTGCTGCCGAGATGACAATATCCCCGGATGAAGTGATCGAACCCCTGCCAGCAATGTCACCCCGCGAAATGATTTGCACTTGATCCGCGGCACTGCTGTTGACTGGTGAATCAATCTCCCCGTCATTGCGCACCAGCGCCGCGGGAATTTCGGCGTCGGTGAAGTCGATGGTGATTTTCCCACCGCCGGACTCATCCGTCAATATGTGACCATTATGGCCCGCGCCCAGACCGATCTGATGGGCTTCGATCCGGCCATCATTCTCGACCTTTTCCGCCAGCAGAGTCACGGCCTGCGCGGTGATGGTGCCATGATTTTCAATGGTACCGCCGGTGCCTGCGACATCAAAATCCGCGCGCCGGTTGATAAAGTCGTCATCGGTCAGATTCAACGTCGCGGCCACCAGTTTATGAACGTTGACCACCGCGTTCTTGCCGAAGAAGATGCCATTGGGATTAACCAGATAGACGATGCCGTTGCTGTTCAAACGGCCAAGAATATTGCTGATATTACTCCCTGTTACCCGGCCGAGAAACGCCGAATCCGTGGTTGGAGTATTGATATTGACGGTGTGGTCGATGCCAATGCTGAAATCGTCGTAATGCACGATGGCGGAAGGGGTACTTTGATTGATCGCCATGATCTGGCCGCTGGTGACATGTTCGACACTGCCATGTTGAATGACGGGATTGGTGGGGAGGTCGGCGGCAGAGAGTAGAGTCGTAATGGCAAGATAAAAGACCGGCAGGACAAGGGGCGAACAACTGAACGTCTTCATGCGGAATTCTCCTTATAAAGCAGATTCGTTATTAATCTTTCGGATTACCAAACGCATATAGTATATAAACGATTGATATTTATTACAATGGATATTCATCTTCCCCTCATAAAGAAGAGATTCACCCCCGCCAACCAAGCATTAAGTTCAAAGGTAAACAAGTAAACCCGAATAAATTTCACCGATTCCTTCAAATTCGCAATCACTACCTGCACGCATCTTTATCCTAAAATATTACTGACATAATTGCATCAAGTTCTTTTTCTGTTGCGGATTTAAGTAGAGAAAAAATATAACGCATAATTATACTGAACCCGATCAGGCTTGAGAAAAGATGGCACGATTACCCGCCTGATGGGAATGGGGGGGATGCGAAAATTCGCCGGTGTGCCGTCGGTTATCACCAGTTTATGAATTATCGCCGGATTGAATTCATCGCCTGCTCCATCCGCCGCAAGCCTTCCTGGAGAACCGAACGGGGACAAGCGAAATTTAAGCGGACGAATCCCGGCCACCCGAAATAACGGCCATCCGACAACCCGACACCAAATTGTTCAAAGAATTTGACCGGGTCATCGATGCCACAGGGGCGGACATCGATCCAGGCTAGATAGGTCGCTTCCCCATGATACAGTGACAATTCCGGCATTTCCGCCGTGATCCAGCTCATCACCAGATCACGGTTGCCGCGCAGGTAATCCCGCAATTCATGGAGCCATGATTGGCCATCGCGATAGGCGGCTAGACACGCGGTATAACCGAGCATATTGACATCCGGAATAATTCCCCGTTTTTCCTTGAGCAATTGGCCGCGAAGAAGGGGATTGGGAATAATGGCGAAAGAACACCCCAGACCGGGAATATTGTAGGTTTTGCTCGGCGCCATCAAGGTGATGGTTTGCTGTGCCGCTTCCGAACTCAGGCTGGCCATGGGAATGTGCTTGAGTTCGGAATCGAGGATGAGATCGCAATGAATTTCATCCGAACAGATGATCAGGTTGCGCCTGAGACAGAGATCCAGCAGCGCGGTGAGTTCCGTGCGGGAGAATACCCGGCCGGTGGGATTCTGGGGATTGCAAAGCATCAATAACCTGGTTCTGGGGGTAATCGCGGCTTCGATGCGGACGGGATCAAGAACCCAGCGCTCCTCATGCGGTTCGAAAGGAACGGTTATCACTTGGCGCCGGGAGTATACCGGCGCGGTTAAAAACGGCGGATAAACAGGCACTGCGGTGATGAAGGCATCATCCGGATCGCCAATGCTCCGACAAACCAGATTCAATCCTGATACCAATCCTGGAAGCCAGACGATCCAGGACGGTTCGACTTCCCAATCATGGGCACTGCGAAGATACCCTTGAATAACGGAGATCAAGTCGGCAGTGGGATTGGTATAGCCAAAGACACCCTGTTCAACCTGTTGTCGCAGGGCGGTAATAACCGGAGCCGGCGCTTGAAAATCCATATCCGCCACCCACATGGGAATCACATCACGTTCTCCATATCGATCCCACTTCAAACTGCCGGTATGTTGTCTGGCGATAATGCGGTCGAACTGGCTCATAATAACGATGGGTTAGGTTATTTGTTCGTGGGGTTAAGCTATTTTTAGCGGCGCTGAAAGCAGTGCTACAAGATGCGAAAAAATAACCCCGATCATGCGGATGTCACCAGTTAATCCCAACTTAATCCAGATTAGGAATGAGCTTCTGCTTCTGACACGATGCGCTGACAGCGAGATTTCAGAAAAGGATAACTTGCCCGCACTTTAATCCCTCCCCATATAGTTGGGAGGGAGATTCCATCCGCATCAGGTTTAACTTCCATGGATTGCTACAAAATTTACTGTGCTTATTGTCTTATATCTTAAGCAAACCTATATTATCAACCATATATTTTCGTTCAACACAATTGTTGTAAGGTAACTCTTGTTAACGCCTTTGAATCAGCTCCAATCATTATAGATCAAAAGTAGAAAACAATGGATCCCTTAGCCTCCGAAAAAGATTTACGCAAACGACATTGCCAGCTGGATTGCTTATCCCGATTGGGGCAACTGGCAGGTGAATGCCATAATCTTGACCAATTTTTACAGCCCTTGGTGAAAGCGGTAGCCCAGACTTGTGCCGCCGATTTTAGTGCGGTGACAGAAATAGTCGACGATACCTGCTCGTTTTATCGGGCGGGATTTGGCTGGCCGGAAGGAATCATCGGCAGAACCTTCGTTGAAAACGAGTCACAGAACAGCTTGACCGGTTACACCCTCAGGGGCAAAAAATCAGTCATTGTCTTTGATATGCGGGCTGAAACCCGTTTCCAGATACCTGAACATTTGCGTGCCCAGAATATCATCAGTTGTATCAGCGTGATTATTGGCAGGCGAACAGCGCCCTTTGGAGTCTTATTTGCCGCCAGTACAAGCCAACGATTATTCGATGTTCATGACGCGCATTTTCTTGAGAGTCTAGCCAGCATGATCTCAGAATTCGTCAGGCGACAGAAACTGGAAGCGATGCTGGGTCACCATGAGCTCCAGGATCCGGATCCGGTTAAGTCACGTCAAGGAAAGAAAGCCGAGATCACTGAAGAAATTAACCCCGAATGCGGGAAAGCAGAACAGGTGTTGACGGGTATACTCATGGAGGATGAGAATCTGCAGAAGCAGCAACGGGAATTCGCAAACCAGCTTAATGCGGTCAATCGCGAGCTGGATTCCTTTTCATATTCGATTTCCCATGATTTACATGCCCCCCTGCGCGCCATCAATGGCTTTGCTCGTATCCTGGTCGAAGATTACCGTGAGATTTTGCCTGATGAGGCGCGGCGCTTACTTGACCGGGTTCAGGTTAATGCCACTCAAATGAGCCAAATGCTTGACAAACTATTGTATTATTCCCGGTTATCCCGTTTGCCGTTGATCAATCGGCGAATTATAATGCGAGACCTGGTTCACCGTGTCCTGGCTGATTTCCACTGGGAGCAGGAAAACCGCCATTTGGAGATAATCGTTGCCACTTTGCCCGACTGTATTGGAGATCAATCCCTGCTCAAGACCGTGCTGCGCAATCTGATCGATAACGCCTTGAAGTTCTCACGGGTGCGGGATCCAGCCAAAATTGAAATTGGCATGTTGCCTGGAGACCAGGGCAGCACCCAAATCAAATATTTCATCAAGGACAATGGCGTCGGCTTCGACTTGGCATACGCGGATAAATTGTTTGGCATTTTTCAGCGCTTACATCGGATGGATGCATTTGAGGGGTATGGCGTTGGATTGGCGGTGGTGAAACGAATTGTCGAACGCTGGGGCGGCAGAGTGACCGCCGAAGCAGAAGTGGATAAGGGAGCAACTTTTTATTTTACAATCAAGGGGGTGGAATCATGAGTGATGTCATTGAAATTTTATTGGTTGAGGACAATCCTGACGATCTCGAGCTTACTCAGCGCGTTTTCAAAAAATACAACATCACCAACCGGGTTCAGATCGCGCAAGACGGCGCCGAGGCGCTGGAATACCTGTTTGGCACCAATGGCCATGCGACGCGTTCGCGCGCGGATCAGCCCAAAATCATACTTCTTGATCTCAAACTGCCAAAGATTAATGGCTTGGAAGTTTTGGAACGCGTCAAGAGCGATCCGCGCACCAAAAGCATACCGGTAATCGCTTTGACTTCATCGCGTGAAAGCACGGACTTATCTCGCTGTTACGAATTGGGGGTGAACAGCTATATTGTCAAGCCGGTTGATTTTGAACAGTTTGTCGAGGTCGTCCGCCAGTTGGGTTTATACTGGCTTATGATTAATCAACCGAATGAATAAACTGCCACAGGAAAACCCATTGAGCGCGACCATTAAAATCCTCATCCTGGAAGATAATCCTGACGACGTCAAACTCATTACGCGCGAACTCAAACGTGCTGGTTGGGATTTTGAATTGATATGCACCGACCAGGAAACGGAATACATCGCCGCATTGCAAAATCCTCCCGGAGTCATCCTGACTGATTACCATATGCCCAGCTTTGGCGCACCCCAGGCTTTGAAACTGCTTCGCCAACACGGCTTGGATATTCCATTCATTGTCGTCTCCGGATCCGTCGGCGAAGATCTGGCTGTCGAGATGATCAAACAGGGAGCGGACGACTATCTGCTCAAGGATCGGCTCGGGCGTTTGGGGCAAGCTGTGGCGCAAGCCATTGAAGCCAATCGGTTAAGGCAGCGTGATAAAATTCTCAGCGCCATACTGGATGCTGATCTGCTTGGCATCGTCTCATGGGATAACCATGGGATTATCCGCGAAGCCAATGATTGTTTTCTCCGAATCATCGGTCATGATCGCCAGGCGCTCGAAGCGGGGCAACTGGATTTAAGGATATTAACCCCTCGGGATTATGCGGAGCTGGACGCGAAAGCTGATGCGCAATTAATCGTCGGTTCCAAATGCGTTCCCTACGAGAAGGAATATTTCCACAAGGATAACTCCCGCGTGCCAGTGCTGATTGGTTCCGCCTGCTGGAATAAATCGATTGAAAAAGGGGTGGCATTCGTCCTCGATCTGAGTGAAAAAAAACATGCGGAATCCGCCAACTTCCATCTGGCCGCGATCGTCGACTGTTCCGAAGATGCAATTATTGGTGAATCCCTGGATGGACACATTCTTGGCTGGAACCCCGGCGCTGAGCGTATGTATGGTTATCGGGAAGTTGAAATCATCGGCAAACCTGCCTCGTTGTTGATCCCGCCTGAAGAAATCGCCGCCAGCCAAAAGTACATCGCGCGCGTCGGCAATGGTGAGCGGATTTCGTCTTTTGAAACCCTGAGGAAACATAAAAATGGCGAGATTTTTCCCGTCGCCCTCACCTTGTCTCCGGTATTTGACAAGCAGAATCATGTGATCGCGGTTGCCAGTATCGCTCATGATATAACCAAGCAGAAAAAATTGGAAGAACAGTTTCGCCAGGCGCAAAAAATGGAAGCCATAGGGCAATTGGCAGGCGGGGTCGCGCATGATTTTAATAATATCTTGACGATAATTTCAGGCTGTTCAGATTTAATCCTGGCGCGGGCGGCGCTGGGAACAGACGATCAAGCCATGCTTAAAGAAATTAAGAAAGCCAGCACCAAGGCAACCGCGTTAACCCGCCAACTCCTGGCTTTCAGCCGCCGCAGTATATTGGAAATCAGGACTTTCGCGATCAACATGATTGTTCAGGACAGCGAAAAGATGCTCCGCCGCCTGGTGGGAGAAGACGTCGAATTTGTCACCAATCTCGATTCTGCCGCGGGGAGCGTCAATACCGATTCCGGACAATTGGAACAAGCGCTGATGAATCTGGCGGTTAATGCTCGTGATGCCATGCCTAATGGCGGGAAACTGACCATTACCACCGCAGCGGTCAAATTGACCAAAGCCGATTGCAGCAACCGGATTGACGTGCAACCCGGTGATTATGCCATGGTGTCGATCGCGGATACTGGCGTGGGGATGGATGAAAAAACCGTCACCCATATTTTCGAGCCATTTTTCACCACCAAGGAACTGGGCAAGGGCACCGGGCTTGGCCTGGCCATGGTTCATGGCTTTGTTAAGCAAAGCGGGGGACATATTGTCGTGGAGAGCAAACCCGGCCAGGGTACCCGGTTTAGCCTCTATTTACCGCGCCTCGAAACCAAGAGCAATGAGGTCAAGATTAAATCAGGTCTGTACACCATGCCCGGGGGAAATGAAACGATTTTGCTGATTGAAGATGACAAGGACGTCCGGACCCTGGTGTATCATGTGCTTTTGGGAAAGGGTTATACGGTGCTGGAAGCAAGCAACGGGAGTGACGCCATGGCGGTAGCCGAACGTCATGAACACCCGATCCACCTGCTCATCACCGATGTGGTCATGCCAAAGATGGGAGGCTGGGAGGTGGCCCAAAAAATCACCGCCCTCAGACCCGGAATCAAAGTGTTGTTTATGTCGGGATATACGGATGATGCCATACTCCGCCATGGCATTCACAAGGCGGAAGTGAATTTTCTGCAAAAACCTTATACCTCGCTCGCCCTGGCGCTCAAGGTGCGGAATGTCCTGGATTCCAGGGATAAGATTGTGGCGCAATGAGAAGCGATATCTCGGGGCGCAACCACGGTCAGGTGGTTTTCGGCAGCGAGAAATAAAATGTCGCCCCCTGGTTTACCTGGCCTTCCGCCCACACCCGGCCGCCATGTTTCTCGATCACCCGCTTCACAATCGCCAAGCCGACTCCCGTGCCACTGAAATCCTTTTCCAAATGCAAGCGCTGGAAAACACCAAATAATTTATCCACGTATGCCATATCAAATCCGGCGCCATTGTCCTTGATGTAATACACCTGCTCATCAGGTTCCTCAACGGCTCCGATCTCGATTCTTGGTTCCGGAATATTGCTGGAATATTTAATGGCATTGGAAACCAGATTGGCAACCGCCTGATTGAGCAGTGCGTGATCACCTTCAGACGATGGCAACGATTTGACCTCGATCACCGCATGATGATCCATACTGCTTTTTAGATCATCCAGCACTTGTTTGATCAATTCGTTGAAATCAATCGGGAGTTTGACCAGCGATTGTCGTCCCAACTTGGAAAACGCCAGTAAATCATCGATCAATTCCCCCATTTTTTTGGCGTTTTTCTTTATTTTTTCAAATAACCCTCCGAACTCATCGTCGAGTTGGGATTGGTATTCATCGCTGATAATATTCGCGTAACCATGGATGGCCCGCAGCGGCGCGCGCAGATCATGAGAGACGGAATAGGAGAAGGACTCAAGTTCCCGGTTGGCATCCTCGAGTTGGGCGATATTTTTCTTGAGTTCGAGATTCAATTGCCTGATTTCCTGCGCGGCAATTTTTTCATGTGTAATGTCTCTTTCCGTGATTGCCACCGATTTAAGCTGACCATTGGCATCGGTAATCACCGACGCGGAAAAAATAACCTCAATGATTCTGCCATATTTGGTGATCCGTTTGGTTTCCAGGGATTGAATCTGTTTGCCATGAATGATCGCATTGATCACTCCCTGTGACTCCTCCAGCAAATACTCCGGCACGATGTTGCCGACATTCATATTTCTGGCTTCTTCCTCGGTGTAGCCATAGATGGCTTCGGCGCCATTATTCCAGGAGATGATTTTCCCGTCGGGATGATGCAGATAGATCGCATCGTTGGATTGTTTCACCACCGCAGCCAGGTAGTTTCTGATTTCCTCGACTTCTTTAAGTCCGGTGATATCCCGGGCGTTGGCGAACCAGAGGCTCATTTTGTTGACTATATTCCATTGAAACCACTTCACCTTGCGGTTTTTGCAGTAGATCTGGGTTTCGAATGAAAATATGTCCGCAGGCTGCTTGCTTGCCTGCACCACTTTGGCGCGGTCATCCTCCGCCAAATAGAATAACAATGATGTCCCTTTGATTTCCCCCAGCTCGTAGCCCAACAGGGTGGTCGCGGCCTGATTAAGTTCTTCGAACTTCAGGGTGTCGGCATTGATGATGGCGATAATGTCCGCGCAGTTGTTGATCAATAAATCGTATTTCTCGAGTGTGGCATTTTTTTCCATCAATTCCTTTTTGCGGAGATGGAGCTGCAGCAGAACCGCGACCTTGGCCTTGGTCAATTCAGAATCAAGCGGTTTATAGAGATAATCGATGGCTCCTTCTTCAAATCCTTTGAGCATGAATTTATGTTCTCTTTTTTCCGCGGAAGCGAAGATGATGGGGATATCGCGAGTGCGTTTGTTGGATTTAAGAATCTGCGCGACTTCAAAGCCATCCATATCCGGCATCTGGACATCGAGAATGATCAGGTCGACGTCATGATACAAGGTATACTTCAATGCGTCTCTGCCGTTGGCGGCATGAATAAAATTGCGGTTTTTCTCGGACAGCATCTGCTCCAACGCGTAGATGTTCTTCTCCTTGTCATCAACGATCAGAATATTGACTTTCTCGGACATTGGATATGGTGCCCTTTCTCAGGGGGTTAACTTGATCTGTTTTATGAGCGCCTGACCACACTCATCAGGCCGGTAATCTTTCCCAATTCCAGTGATCAGGCGGACAATTTGATCCAGATCAAGGACATGGTGAACGCAGCCGGTATCCAGCGCCGCCTGCGGCATGACCGGGTATTCCGCGGTTTGCGGATTTTGCGCTATGGTGACACCGCCATGGTGGTGTATCGCACGCATCCCATCGGCGCCGTCCTTGTTGGATCCGGTCAACAGTATGCCGATGAGATAGGCACGATAAGCCAAGGCGGCGGATTCGAATAAGACATCGATCGATGGCCGACTGTAATTTACCGCGGCATCGCATGACAATGAAAAAGTAAGGTTTTTTTCCATCAGCAGGTGATAATTCGGGGGCGCGAAATAGACCCAGCCAGCCACAATAGGTTCTTTCTCGTCCGCCTGCTTGATGTTGATTTGTGATTTCGTCTGCAATATTTCCTCAAGCAGGGTCTTTTCCTCTTTGGAGCGATGCTGGACCACAATGATGGGCACGGGATAATCGGGGGTGAGAGATTCAAGAATTCGCATCAGTGCAGTCAATCCTCCGGCAGAGGCGCCGATTGCCATCGCATGTTGACGGGATTGTTGATTTTGCATAAATCATTTAACTTTAATGAACAGCCGCTCACGCCGGTCGATTTCTTCCATATGCTTGCGTTTGTCGAAGAACAGCAAAGATTCCTTATTCCCCAAACCCAAAACCCCGAAGGGACACAAGCTGTCATAGATCAGATTCAGGACTTTATTCTGCAAGGTCTGATTGAAATAAATCAGGACATTGCGGCACGATACCAGTTGAAATTCATTGAATGACTGATCCACAGCAAGGTTATGGACGGCAAAAACCATGTTTTGTTTCAGTGATTTATCCATCAAAACCGAATCGTATTTGGCTAGATAATAATCCGAAAGCGAGGATTTTCCGCCTCCTTTCAAATAGTTGCTGGTATACGTTTTCATATACTGCAGGGGATAAACGCCTTCCCGTGCAGCCTGCAATGCCTTTTGGTTGATATCCGTCGCATAAATTATCGCGCGATCCAAGAGTTTTTCTTCCTTCAGCAGGATGGCCAGGGAATAAACTTCCTCGCCGGTCGAACACCCCGCGATCCACACCTTGATCACGGGATAGGTCGCCAATCTCTTGAGCACTTTCGCTCTCAGCCCCAGATAATATTCCGGATCACGAAACATTTCCGTGACATTGATGGTGACTTCCTGGACAAATTGCGCAAAGCGATTTTCATCCCGCAAAAGCAGGGTTCCCAACTCATGCAATGAAGAGATTTGATTTCTGCTTCTGAAATGATCGATGCGGCGCAGCAATGACGCCTCGGCATATTCCGTGAAATCATAACCATACATGAAACGGAGTGATTCAAGAAATTCTTTCAGTTCGTCACCTTCAGGGATATTCATGGCGGCTGATTTTTTCATTTTTCAAGTTCCTTGAAAGCGCGGATGGCAGGATCGGGTTATTATCCCAAGCGGCATAGTACGTGTTTAGTGTAGAGTTTGAAGCCGGTGGAGTTTTGAGTTCATCCTTTTTGGATGCTCATCTCTCAGGCATTATTGCCATCCAGGCTAAAAGCCGGTACGCCAGCCGACGAAAAATTCATACTCTGCCGCTTGGGATAAAGATGTCATTATTATTGTTGTGCTTAAGTCACCATCAGCGTTATTTATCAATCTACCAATTCTTAGCGATAAAGCCAGACCCGCAGCAATGACAATAAGCGATCGATGTCGATGGGCTTGGAAATATAATCAGACATCCCGATTTCCAAACATTTTTCGCGATCCCCCTTCATCGCCTTGGCGGTGAGGGCGATAATCGGAATCTTGCTGAATGTGGGTGATTTGCGGATCTCCTGGGTGGTTTCCCAACCGTCCATTTCCGGCATCATGATATCCATCAGAATGATATCGATGTGCGGTTGATTCTTGAGCATGTCGAGGGCCACCTTGCCATTTTCCGCCGTGAGACACTGCATTCCTTCTTCCTCGAGGACATTGGTCAAGGAATAGATGTTGCGGATATCGTCTTCGACGATCAATACGATTTTATTTTTTAACACCTCGTCACTGCGGTGCAGCTTTCTGATCATTTGCTGTTTTTCCTTTGACAATTGTGCTTCAACACGATGGAGAAAAAGACTGGTTTCATCCAACAGGCGTTCACGGGAATCCGCGGTTTTGAGGATCACGGAATCGGCCAGTTTTTCCAATCTTCGGGTTTCTTCCTTATTCAAGTCTCTACCGGTATAGACAATGATGGGAATTTTATTTAAGCGCGCATCATCCTTGATTTTTTCCAATAAATCGAATCCGCTCATATCGGGCAATCCCAGATCGATGATCACGCAATCAAATTTTTCTTTGCTCAGCAGCGCGTAAGCTTCTTCGCCGCCATAGGCTGAATATGATTTCACGTCCCCATTGCCGATGAGTTCGCGGATGGCCTTGCTCTGCTCGTGGTTATCTTCGACAATCAACAATCTTTTTAATTTGTTATTGATGAATTCTTCGATGCGTTCGAAGGCATTCTGTAAATCCAGTTGTGAAATCGGTTTCATGATAAAATCGAATGCCCCCAATTCAATGCCAACTCGTTTGTGATCAAAGCCGGAGATGATCTGCACGGGAATATGCCTGAGATCCGGGTTGCTTTTCAAATGCTTTAATACCTCCGTGCCATCCATCCCCGGCATCTTCATGTCCAGGATAATGGCATCGATACGATATTTGCGCGCCAGACCCAGCCCGATATTTCCCTGATGGGCGATGATCGCCCGATATCCCCGATCGCGGACAAATTCCATTAACACATTGGCGAATTTAATGTCATCTTCTATGATCAGAATGACTTTATCGTTTTCACTGATGGCATGGCGATCGTCATTGGTTGCCTGTGGCATCGAGAGAAGAGTGTTGTCATCTTTTTTCAGGGGCTCCTCCATTCTGAGCGGCATTGGTTTATTTACTGCCAGCGCTTTTCTAACTTCGACTTTCTTGTCTTGGGAAATGAGATTGGCATGGTCGAACTTCAATGGCAGATATAAGGTGAAGGTGGTTCCCTTTCCCTCTTCACTTTGCAGATGGATTTCACCGCCCAGGGCATGAGCCAGCTCGCGGCTGATGGACAACCCCAGCCCGGTGCCGCCATATTTCCGTTTGGTCGAGCCGTCCGCCTGTTGAAAGGCTTCGAATATCATGTTCTGTTTGTTTTCCTGAATGCCAATGCCGGTATCACGCACAGAAAATGAGATTACCTTTTCCTGCCGCCAGAGTTTGGGATTCCGGTATTCAGTTGATTTTGGCGCCTGGTCGACGAGCAACGAAACCGTCCCGCCATGGCCGGTAAATTTAAACGCATTCGACAGGAGATTGCGCAAGATCTGCTCCAGCCGCTGTTTATCGGATTCCAAATGGAAATCATCGCTTTTTATGTTCGCGATAAATTCGCAATGTATCGCTTTGTTTCTGGCGATCTCACTGAACATCGCGTTCATGTTTTCCATTAACACGCGCGGATTTATGGCCGTGATTTCCAGTTCAATTTTTCCAGCTTCGACCTTGGAAAGATCCAATATTTCATTGATCAGATTGAGCAGATCGGTTCCGGAATTGTAGATATTCACGGCGAATTCAACATCTTTATCGCGCAAGGCGCCATTCTTGTTTTCAGAAAGCAATTTGGCAAGAATTAATATGCTGTTCAATGGGGTTCTCAACTCATGGGACATGTTGGCAAGGAATTCTGATTTATATTTACTGGTTGCTTCGAGCTCGCGGGCCTTGGTTTCAATCTCCATTTTTGCTGTTTCTATCCGTTCCTTCTGCTCTTCCAGCAACCCGGCTTTTTCTTCCAGTTCCTCATTGGTTTGCTGTAATTCCTCCTGTTGCGCCTTGAGCTCGGCTTCCGAACGTTCGAGCAACACCGTTTTTTCCTGCATTTCTTCATTAATCTGTCTGAGCTCTTCCTGCTGGGTTTCGAGCTCTTCGGCCTGCTGCTGGGTTTCCTGGAGAAGTTCCTTCATCTGAGTTCGGGATTGGGAAGTATGGATCGCGATGCCAATGTTTTCTGCCACCAGCTTGAGAAATTGCAGGTCAAGATCACCAAATTCACGAACGGCACCAATCTCGATGACCCCTTTGACCCGCTCCTCATAAAACAAGGGATAGACAATGATATTCTTGGGAGAGGTATTGCCCAGGCCGGAATTGATCTTGACATAATCGTCCGGAACTTCGGTAAAAATTATTGGCTTTTTCTCCTCCGCGGCTTGTCCGACAAATCCCTGTCCCGGGCGGATGATGCTGGTGTTTTCCTTGCGATAGTGAAACGCGTAGGTGCCAGCCAGCATTAACTCAGAGTTTTTGGCAATATAGATGGCGCCAATCTGGGCCTTCAAATAGGGCGCCACATGGTTGATTACCGCCTGGGTCAGTTCCCCGACTTCTTTTTCACCCCGCATCAAGTCATTTAATTCACTGCTGCCGGTTAGAAGCCAGGTGCGTTTTTCATTTTCCCTGGCCAATTCCTGCAGATTGGTTTTCATCCGATTCAGGGAAATCCCCAAGGTATCCGCTTCACTGCGGATACGAATGGTGGATGAATAATCGCCTTTGCCTATCCGATCGGCAGCCAGAACGTATTCCCGGTTTACCTGAATCAACTGATTGAATGATGCGGCCAGGCTGCCGATCTCATCCCGAGAGCTGACCGACAGGGATAAATTGACATCCCCCTGGGTGATCCGATCCGCGGCAAGTTTGATTTCAACAATCGCGGTGACAATTGATTTGATACTGTCGTATAACAGCAAAAATATCGCCAGAATAACTCCTGTGGCAATGATCAAGTTTCTGGTCATGGCTCGCGACACATCCGCAAGTTTATCCTGGGAAATTTGTTTGATTTCCATCAAGGTAAGTCGTTCCAGATCTCTGAGCACATTGATATAGGAGGTGCTATGTATCCACCAACTGTCCGCGGAAAATGAAATTGGTGTTTGTTCCGCTGTATTCTGTGCGTACAGACTTTCTAACATGGCCTTGCACTGTTGTACCGAGGGATCCCTCAGTGTCTGTTCATAACTCTGGCGTAATTCCCCGAACGTGTCGCGATGGGAACGCGATAAATAGGTCTCGAATTCGCCCTTGAGAGAACAGAACTGAGCGAATTCATTGTCTGAAAAACTGCCCCCCATCGCTCCCTTTTTGATCAACCCCCGCAATTTCCCTAAACTCCCGCCCGCATGCAACAGCGATTCATAAGAAGTCAGTCGGATGCGGATTTCAGAATCATGCGCGTTAAGCACGAGATTATTCACTTCGCCATTGATCATGGATTGAATTGCCGCACTGTATTCATCAAGCACCTGACTCGCGGTTAACCTGATGGTATTGACCTTGTCCCGCAAGATCGGGAGCGTCGCCAACTCGTTCAGCCATTTTAAGGATTTTTGCTGTTGGGTTAACGTCTGCTTTAATTCCTGAATGGCTTGATCGGTTTGAGTGTATTGACTGAGTAACTCCTGCTGGTCTTCCTTGCCATCGCTGACGACATATCCCACCGCATGGCCCCGCTCCTGCCGGAGCTGATAAATCAGTGCGGATACTGATTCCAATTCCAAGGCGTCCTGATGGCGTTGATAATAGTTGTTTTTCTTGAGGAAGTCTTCATGTATGGTTTTTCCCAGAAGCACAAGGAAAGCGATCAGCGGAATCGCCGAAACCATGACTAGTTTATTGCGGATGGAAAAATTTTGGGTGAATCTCATGATCTTGTTGTCTCCCTGGCAATTAATGGAACCTGACGGGCAAGCAGGATACTTTATACTGACCACAAACAGGTATTATAAAAAGTCTGCACGTTTAGCCGCCTGATCGGAATGGTCCGTGCGAAAATTCGAGACTGCTTGTATGTGTTTAGCGTTGGTTGGAGTACAGGCTTTAGCCTGCCGTAAAGCAATGAACATCCAAACTGCAGTCCCGCAGAGCGGGACTGGACTCCAACACTGATTCCCCTCAATGATTACGTTAAACAGGCACGATTACTTGCAGTCTAATAATCTGAAAAGTATAAATTGAAAATCAAATTTAAAAAAAAGATGATATTATGCCCATCGATCCGATATGTGGAATGTTTGTCAATGATACAACTAAACTCACGGTGAAGCGTGATGATGTGGTCTATTATTTCTGCAGTCAACATTGTGTCAATAAATTCCTATCCTCAAGACCGACATCCGCCCCTCCGGATCATGATGCCGGCGCTCACCACCCGATGGCGATCGCGCCGAACTCACCGGGCAGCAATCGCTACACCTGCCCGATGCATCCAGAAATTCTCCAGGATCATCCCGGAGATTGTCCCCAATGCGGCATGGCGCTGGAAACCTTGATCACCTCTACCGCTGAGGATGCCGACGCGGATGCTCGAATCCATGACCTGGCCAACCGGGTTCGTCTAGGCGCAATCTTGACCGTTCCAGTGTTATTCCTGGCCATGGGAGAGATGATTCCCGGGATTGCAATCAGTCAATTCGTATCACCGAGACTATCCGGTTGGCTGCAATTATTTCTGAGTACGCCGGTGATTTTTTGGGCGGGGAATATCTTCTTCGTCAAAGCCTGGCGTTCTCTGGTGCATCAACAACTTAATATGTTCACGCTCATTGCGACCGGAGTGGGAGCCGCCTATGCCTACAGTGTCATGGCACTACTCTTTCCCCATTTCATCCCGGCGTCATTTTACCATCAAGGCAGTCCCGCGCTATACTTTGAATCCGGAGTGGTGATCACGGTACTGGTGTTGATCGGACAACTGCTGGAGGCCAAAGCGCATCAACGAACCGGAGACGCGATCAAATCGTTAATGAAACTGGCGGCCAAAACCGCGCTCCGGATCAGCAATGGCATTGAAACTGAAATAGCAGTCGAGAACATTGCCGCCGATGATCTCCTGCGCGTGCGGCCGGGTGAAAAAATACCGGTGGACGGGATCATCATCGATGGTTCAAGCAGCATCGATGAGTCGATGATTACCGGAGAATCCATACCGACTCACAAACAGAAAGGCGACCAGGTGATCGGCGCCACGATCAATCAAACCGGGGCATTTATCATGCAGGCCCAACAAGTCGGCGCGGAGACATTGCTGGCGCGGATTATTCGCCTGGTGGGAGAAGCGCAGCGCAGCCGGGCGCCAATTCAACGGCTGGCTGATTCTGTGTCCGGTTATTTTGTTCCCGCGGTCGTCTTTATCGCGCTGATCACTTTTGTGGTTTGGGCAATGTGGGGGCCGCAGCCGGCACTGGCTTTTGCCTTCACCAACGCGATTTCGGTAATGATCATTGCCTGTCCCTGCGCTCTAGGTCTCGCGACCCCGATTTCGGTGATGATCGGGGTTGGCAGGGGCGCCCAATCCGGTATTCTGGTCCGCGCTGCCAGCGCGCTTGAAAAAGCGGAAAAAATCACTCACTTGGTCACCGATAAGACTGGAACCCTGAC
>CAZTTH010000063.1:0-17072 GCA_964615975.1 uncultured Lentisphaerales bacterium
TATGAAAATCATACATCTCCTCATTGTCACTGTTTGCCTGTTCTTTTCTATATCCACACAGGCCGGCAATATTACGCTCAGTATATTCGATGCCGCGGTTAGTCCTCCGCCATTTTATTACATAGGCGATATCATAAACCTCAAAGTCAAGTTCACTACTGATCTGCAGATTGCCGGATTGCGTTATAATGTCGTGATGCCGACCGCCAATTGGACGTTGACTACACGTGAATATGCATCGAATGGCTGGAATTCAGAAGATGGATTATTTGATTCGAGCAATCCCCAACCCTCTGCTATCGGTGGCGGTTTAAACATTACCCAAACCCTGCATCAAGAGCCATCCGGGGATGTCGGGAATTTTGATTTCCATTTTGAATCGGCGATTCCTGATCCTACCTTTTCCGGGTTGTTTTATACTGGAACTCGGACTGTTGAGACCTTCAGCCTGCAAATCCCCAATATTATCGGAAGCTACTTGATTGGGTTGGCGGATTTTTCCGCCTATGACCACAATGGAAATAATCTTTTTATCGCAACATCGAACACCTTCAATCTACAAGCCCTATCAGTCTCAGTAGTTCCTGAACCTTCCACATCAGTCCTCTTTATTCTTTCGTTATTGGGAGGATACATCAGTCTTCGCCGTCGATCTCGCCTCCGGGAATAATCTTATCCTTTTCAGCATTTTTAACCACTTGAAAATTGCAAGTAATAGGTATCCTGTTCATAACAGTGAGCCTGAATTTGGAACTGTGTTTTTTTTTTGCATACTCTCAATTTCATGAGTTTTCCCGATTATGGCTCAACCAGACTGTTCGCATTCGTTGGCTAATCTAATAATTAATTTTAGATTATCCCCCTATCACTCAGACATAATCGCCCAATGACCTTTCAGGATTTCATCCCCATTCTGCAAATCGCTCTCGGACCGGTCATACTGATATCCGGCATCGGTCTGTTGCTGCTTACCATGACCAATCGATTTGGCCGGGTGATCGATCGGACCAGACTTTTCATCCACGAATCGAACCGAGAGGTCAAAGATAGCCATCTCAATATAGCTGAGCAAATCACCATCCTCCTGAAACGTGCCCATCTGTTGCGGGCGGCAATTGCTTTCGCTGCCATCAGTATTCTGTTTGTCGCACTATTGATCATCCTGTTGTTTATTACCGCACTTTTGCAACTTGAATTTATCCTGATAGTTCTCGGATTATTCATTACCTGTATGGTTTGCCTGATACTCTCATTGATCCTCTTCATTTGCGACATTAATCTGTCGCTCACCGCGCTCAAACTTGAAATCGGCAATAGTGACAAGTAGACTTACCTTCAAACCTGTCGATTAGGTCGCAATCCTCGCGATTGATTTTGACATTCACATTAATTTTTACATCCCTACGCTAGTTTATTTTAAGGTAACCACGATATGGCATCCGGTCGATTCAATATTCGTCGCGTCCACGACGATATACTCCCCAAAAACCAGGAACGCATCCAAAAATGCGGCGATATCCTGGTAAGCCAGATCCCCACCTGCAGCGAACGGGAAAAAAATCGTCTGCTCCATTGTCTGCGTGATCCGATCGCTTTCGGATTTCGCAGTGTGTTGCTGGTTGCCGAACGTCAGAGCTCACTTATAGGATTTGCTGTGCTCATGCACAATCCCAAAGCTGGATTCACTTATCTTGATTTCCTGTGCGCGGCGCCCGGTAAGACCTCGGGTGGGATTGGTGGAATTTTGTATCAACGTTGTCGGGAAGAATCATTGGCCTTAAAGGTCTGTGGATTATTCTTCGAAGTTTGGAGTGATGATCCGGAGCTCTTACTGCCTCAGGACAAGGATAAACTGGAGCAGAACGTTGCCCGACTCCGATTTTATGAAAGGTTTGGCGCTCGTCCCATAATCGGCACCCGCTGGGATCGCCCAAGTCATCAAAAGGATATTCCGGTAACCCATTTATGTTATGACGGATTAAGTGCCGATAATCCATTGAAATTGACTCAGGGAAAAGCAGTTGTGCGCGCCATCCTGGAACAGAAATACGCAGATACTGTAGACCAGGCAACGATTGACAATGTGGTCGAATCGATGGGTGATGATCCGGTTAAATTGCGTGAACCGAGATATATCAAGAAAAGAGTAGCACTACCCAAAATTGATTATTTCCATGACCCCCAAATTGTGATGGTGGTGAATGAAGATCATGAGAAACATGAAGTGCACGACCGTGGATATCATGAAACTCCAGTGCGGATCAATGCCATCAAGGAAGCTTTATCCGGAGGCAATCTGGTCAGGCAAATCGAATCCAGGAAATGGAATGACAAATATATAACCGTTGTTCATACTCCGGATTATCATCGTTTTCTGCAGGAAATTTCCGTGGCGGTGGGTGAAAAGAGTATTTA
The DNA here is from genome assembly GCA_964615975.1 of uncultured Lentisphaerales bacterium. Lineage (GTDB taxonomy): Bacteria > Verrucomicrobiota > Lentisphaeria > JABSQK01 > JAJFLO01 > CAZTTH01. The sequence goes on from CAZTTH010000063.1 coordinate 2,416, forward strand.
TCCTGATGTCTTTCCATTACGCAATCACCACCGCCAGCCCAAGAATCCGATTCATCGTGCCGGTTGGTTTTGCATCGACACATTTACCCCCTTAAACGCCTTGGCGATTAATGCCGCCAGAAATGCCGTCAATTGTTCACTTACTGCTGCCGATGAAATCCTCCAGGGACGATATCGTTTAGCGTATGCACTGGTGCGTCCTCCCGGACATCATGCCGAAAGCCGGGTCTTCGGGGGCTACTGTTATTATAATAACTGCGCGATCGCCGCATCCTATCTGCTTGAGCAGGTGCCGCGAATTGCGATTATTGACATTGATTATCACCATGGCAATGGCCAGCAGGAAATTTTTTATCGGCGGCAGGATGTGCTCACGGTATCGATCCATGGCGATCCCCTCGTCTCCTATCCATTCTACACCGGATTTGTCGATGAAACCGGGGAAGGTTCCGGGGTGGGATTTAATTTAAATATTCCACTTCCAGAAAAAATTGATGGGCCAGCCTATCGTCGACATGGATTGGAACCCGCTTTCGATAAAATTCGTGAATTCAATCCGACCATCCTGATCGTGGCACTTGGCCTTGATACCGCCAAAGCCGATCCTACCGGAACCTGGATGTTAAATGAAAAGGATTTATTTATAAATGGTCAGTCGATCGGGGAATTGGGTCTGCCGACTCTGGTCATTCAGGAGGGCGGTTATCGCATCCGAACTCTAGGAACTAACGCAAGGAATTTCCTGGAAGGATTATGCAACGGCGCTAAAAAGTTTGAATAACGTTATCATGCTTCATAGTGCTTTCCTCTCTACTCGTTGCTCAACTTGAAAAACGGTATTTATATCGGCAATATCTTCTGGTTTGGCAACTGCTTTATTGATCCGTTCAATCACGGCTGCGTATCCTCGGCTTTCCGGATCGTTATGCAGGTAATCAGATACCACGGAGATGACGTGAAAACCTTGTTTTAGCTGAAATGAAAGCGTGGGATCGCCGATGTCACCCTTGATGACATTGATTGTATATTGCTCGGGAGTTAATTCAGATGCATAACGGTGATAGCCGCGTAACCGCGCTCCCGCGCGAATCCGCAATAGTTTTAAGCGCTTGACCAATTGCCAGCGCGCCGAATATAATTTCCTGCCGATACCATGACCGCGAATCGCAGGGTCAACCATGACCTCGGCGCCATACAGGGTCCGGCCATTTAAGGGATCGTGATTGGTGAACATCCCGCCATGGGTAAAATCCCGCCAATTAGCGGTAACATCATATTGATCCCACACTATAATCAAGCTGGAGGCAACCCCCACAACGCGCTGCGTATCACTTTCAACAGCCACCATTTGGCCTTCGGGAAAAACTGTAAGGTGTGATTTTAATTGTTCTTCTCCCCACGGTAAACTGAACGCATACACCGCGCGACATAACTCGATTATGCCGGTAAAATCGCCAGGCAGGGTATTTCGCACAATCACTTCCGGGGCTTTTTTTCTCATAGACTTATATGTTCCGGTTCAGCAATCAATTCCATCGTGCGATGACTGTCCAAGAGCGGCAGAACCGTGCCATGAGAACGGCTATCAAGAATGGTTTTGAGATTGAGCTCACCTATCACCATCATTTCCTGATTGGGATTGCCTTCAGCAAGAATGCCATCCCGGGAAAAGGCGAAATCACTGGGAGTCAATATGGAGGCGACACCATAATTCAGGGACACTGCCGGCACCATTGGCAGTGAACCAACCGTTGAAGAATGAATCACATACATTTGATTTTCGATTGCCCGCGCATGGGCACACATTCGCACGCGTAAAAATCCCTGGCGATCATCAGTACAACTGGGGACTATCAGGATGTGCGCCCCATTGCGTGCCGCCGCCCGGGCAATCTCGGGGAATTCAACATCATAACAGATGGTGATCGCCAATTTACCAAACTCGGTGTCAAAGACTTTGAGTTTGGAACGGGCCGACATTTTCCAGTCTTCATTTTCGAAACGGGTCATATGCAACTTACCCTGAAAATCATATTTTCCCGATGGTGAAAACAAGTAACTTTGATTATATACCGTATCACCATTCCCTTCCATGAACGGGATGGTTCCTGCAACAATATATAATTTATTATCCTGTGCCAATCGTGTCATCATTTCGATAAACCGTTGCGCCTGATTTGCCAGCTCACGAATCTGAATTTCCATCGGGCGTTTGATTTGTCCGAGAGTTAATAATTGAACCGTGAAATATTCGGGAAATACCATTAATTTGCATTGATAATCAGCGGCGGTCTCAACGAGAGAGGTCACCTGATCCGAAAACTGTTCAAAGGTGGTCACCGGGCGGATAAAATATTGCAGTGTTGCGATGCGTATACGATCCATCATTACCTCAAGTTATATTCTCATTATTAATTATATTCGACGAATTATTTTCAGTTGCTTTTTGCTTTTGATTTTTTTAGCAGGTTTCTTTTCCTCTTTCGTTTTAACCGAACCAGTCTTTTCACCTGATTGTATGCCCTGATTTGCCTGTACCTGCAAACGATATTCCTTATACATTTCCTGATTAAGGAAGATAAGGCGAAAGCCAGCAGAATCTATCCGGTTTGAACTGGGAAATCCAATCGTTCTGGATGTGACATTGAGGTATTCACTGGTGGAGTTCCATGCGCCACCGCGAACGACATGAACATCTCGCGGATCTTCAAAAGCATCGACACACCATTCCCAGACATTGCCAATCATGCCAATACAACCAAATGAACTTTCATTTTTTACGAAAGTACTGACCGGCACGGTGGTTGAGTACTGTCTGTCTTTTCCATGAAAACAAGCGATATCAGTTGTCGGCTCCTGATATCCCCAGGGATAAGGCCGTCCATCAATTCCACGCGCGGCCATTTCCCATTCCCATTCACTTGGCAGGCTGTAATACTTTCCCGTTTTCTTGCGCATCCAGCGGCAAAATTGCTTGGCATCCAACCAACTGATGTTGGTCGCGGGACAATCGGGGTGCGGCGAGATCCGCCTCATGATCTCCCGGTCAGACTCGGGATAATCCCAATTGGTTTCGTCAAGAAATTGTTGGAATTCAGCAACTGTGACAGGATATTTCCCAAGGTAATAAGGGGCGGAATTTTCGATGATTTTATTTTCCTCTCCATAAATGCAAATCCCTGCTGGGACATAGCAAAACTTCATCCCGATTTTGTTGGTTATCACCCGCTGACGTCTGGTCTTGAAGATTGGTTTAACTGTAATTTTTTGGCGCTGATATTCACGTAACAAGTTGACTTTTTCATGGATATAATCAGTCCTTGAAATTTTGTTCAACAACATCTGATTTTCCAAATGCCCCAATCGCACAAATGGTGGTAATTCTGTCATATAAATCCATCGAAAAAAATTGATTGAATGTTCACATGCCGGAAACTAATAGTAAAATACCATGATTGCCGCCTATTCACAACAAAATAATGCGGCATCATTAATGCCTCTATATCTACGTGTAAACCATATCCTTTGCACCTACTCCCTGTATTGAAGAATCAACAGGTCGTTTTTGGTATCGATTTGGAAATCGAAATTGTTAAGAAAAGACATTCCCAGCAGTCCATCGGAATCCGCAGTCGAGTTATTCGCCAATATCACTGCGCTCACATTGTTGACACTGACCGTGCCGACTTCCAAGCGGTTGAGCGTTACCAGTTTTGCGGTGATTACGGAACCATCGGCCAAGACACAATCGACTGTTTTCCCGCTTGATGGCCCGATTCCCATTGTTCCTGCCAAACCACTCGATATCTGAACACTCGAGGCCCCGGTATCCAATAGCAATCGGGCTTTATAATGTTTATTGATAATCACCCTAACATAATAACTATTGCCATGACGTTCGAGTTTAATGGTTTTTTGCCCCGAAAAATAACGCACTGTCGCTCTGCCCATGCCCACGGATGTTTGTATTACCTTTCCGGTTGCCATTAAGACCGTACCGGTGGTGTTAATGGTTGTTCTGGCGACTTTGCCGGTGAAATCAATTGCTTCTCCGGTATAGCGAAACACTGAACATGAACACATGAAATTAACTGCAATAAGAATTCGCAAAAAAGTTAAAAGTAATTTCATCTGCAGCGAGTCACTCAACAGGTTTGGTTAAGGTAAGAAACTGCCGCTTATAGTCAAGTAAAACTCATTTCACACTGATTTACGGATGATAATGTTTTAAAGCTTCAGGCAACAGTTTATTTAAATCTCTGATACGTCTTTGATCGGATGGGTGGGTAGAAAGAAATTCCGGGGGAGCCCCCTGACTAATGGCGCTCATACGTTCCCAAAACTTAACGGCGCCGCGCGGATCATAACCCGCTTTTGCCATAAGTATCAAACCAATACGATCCGCCTCAGACTCTTGTAACCGACTAAACGGCAATAAAATGCCAACCTGGGTTCCCATTCCAACCGCAGAATTGAAGAGCTGCTGGGTCAAGGCTGGTTTATCCTGCATGGCTGTGGCCAATGCAGTCGTCCCAACTTGCGCCAACATAGCCTGACTCATACGCTCATTTCCATGATGAGCGATGGCATGAGCCACTTCATGTCCCATGACTGCGGCAATCCCGTTGTCATTTTGAGTAAGCTTCAGAATGCCGGTATAAAAAGCGATCTTGCCGCCCGGCATACACCATGCATTAACCATATTGTCATCTTGAATAAGATTAAATTCCCATGCAAAATCATTGCTCAAGCCGTTTTCCCGATAATATTCATCGACTGCCTTGGCGATTTTATGGCCAACCCGGACAATTGATTGTTTCTGTTCCGCATTGTTTGATAAAGTACTTTCTTTTATTACCTGGCTATATTGTTGTTGACTTAGACCTAACATTTCGCTACTTGGTATCATGGTAAGTTGCCGCCTTCCGGTGATGGGGACGGTGGCACAACCAATCAAAATCCCAATGAATCCAATCATGCACATACGGTTAAGCAATAAGCGAATCGTGATTTTCATATTTAATTACCTTTCGTTTAATAATCGAGTGAATTGTTGCGATGCAATTTTATAGATATTCTGAACTAGTCAATTGTGACAACATCATCTTTGGTCAATCGTGATGTTTGTAAAAAATGTGCTTTTCCCAAATGTGGATCGATAATTAACGCGTCTCCAGCTTTAGCGTTGATAAAATGTTGATTGGTATTCACTTTATCTTTTCTATTTAAGACCACTTCCCTCATGTTTTTGCCATCACAGAGATGGCGTATTCCTGATCGTTTTACCCGTTTTAATGAAGACAATACCCGCCATTGATTTTCACTTGGTTTAATGTCCTGACAGGTAAACGCAAAACCAGTAAAATGATGCCGGTGATTGGGATTGCCAATCAAATGCGAAAGTCGTTGAATAAATGAGAATGAAAAGCGATTGATATTAAAATGACACCAGTTATTCGCTGTCATCGGGCAGGGATTCTTGCTTGGGCAAGGAAAGAGTATATTCCAGTTATGATCAGTAAGATGATTTCGCAGGGGTAATATTTGATGAAATACCTGACATGTGCCAGGCTCGATGATAAAGAGAAATTTCGCACACAGCTTGGTTATCCATTCCATGTCATTGGTCGTGTCTTCCACGATGACATTACTAACCATCAGCCAATCGCATGACGCAGGAGAATAAGTCCTCCAATCCCTTTGGATAAATTTGAATTCTAGATGTGCAAGTTCAGGAAAATAATCGGGAAGTTTTAATGCCAATTGCCTGGCAATTTTGAGTCCGGTTGCGCTTTGGTCTATTCCAATTACCGATTTGATCGACTTCAGGGCGTCCGGTTGTTTTGACAACAAATAAAATAATCCTGCCCACAAAGATGTCCCTGGGCCACAACCGATATCGATGATCTGGTCTTCGCATTCAAATGAAAACGGTTGGCTGGGGTTGGAGGATATGCGATCCAATATAAACCATAACTTTGGCATCTGTATGGTCATATAATACAGGGTATAGGCCACCATGGATTGAAAATCATCCTGATAATGCCAGTCCTGTTCAGGGATATTCTTAACAAAGTGCTGGTTCAGGTGACGCAATCTTTCAAGCATCTCAGCAGTGGTTTCATTGCCAGGCCTTAGGCCTAGTCCTGCAAACAACCATTCCTGATACCCGCGGGGATAATAATCGATTTGAGGCATGAGTTACTGCAATGATAAGGGTTTAGGAAAGCAGATTGTAACATCCGAGAAAAAATTAACTTCCCCTCATAGACAATCCACACCAAGGGTGCCTTGTAACTTTGACAGATACCGCTTTGAACTTACTTTGGTCAAGGTTTCTTTGGCAAATTGTAATCGCTGCGCTATCCCTAAGCGTTGCGCTTCTGATTGATGGGTTTGCTTGGATATGAATTTTTTGAGATAAGTGACATGTTTTTTCCATAACGTGATATCTGCCTTCTGCTTATTGGTCAGACGATCGGCATACCAACTGCTACTTAAAAGATTTTCCCTGGTAAACAATGCACGAATGGAAGGATGATCAAGTTTTTTTCCCTCAAACTCACCGTCTCGCATGATATGCAATAACGCATGCAAAGGGGGACATGCCATATCAATACTGCCATCGCTAAAATAAAGAATTGCTACTTGGCGATGGGTTTCTACGATATTGTCCATGCTATCAGCGAAAATCGCAAGATCCTGGATTTCAGGATGCAACATTTTTTCGCGAAACAAAACACTGGGATTATTGAAGACCCGGCCGAAAAAGGCATTAACAAAATGTGCTGATATACGATATCCGAGACGGCTGGCGAGAACATTTTTTCCTTGATATTCAAAGTCTAAACATTTTTCCAAGTATCCATTTTCGATAAGAAACCGCGGATCTCTTTCATGGACATCCATCCGGCACCAGACTTCGGGGATCAACATGCTGATATCATGATCGACACGATATTTGGGTCCAATGTACCCGGCACCGGTTATAAAACAATGATATTGGGTAAGGATGAAGGATACGATGGCACTATTCAAATCAATTATCGGTAAAAGTGCATTAAACGGATCCTTCGTTAGCGCACCTTCTGATCCAGCGCCGGTTGTCGATGGTGATTTACCCGTCATGCTGCAAATAAACTCCATGAAAAGTTCCGGCAACTCCATATAGTGAATGGGATTATAAACTGATAACGCGCGAATACCTAATTGAGGGTCAGGAGGATTATTTCTCCGGCCTGGCAAAACCGCATTAACGGGATAGGGAACTGGTTTATTGATTGGAATCCGGCGATACAATCGCGTTCCCAATTCTGCTAAATACACTGACCGGGGATTGATTAAATCTGACCGATTTTGCAAATACCGGGGATTTTTTGTCGGAACTCGATTGACTAATCTGGGGTGCGCAGATGAAACAAAATAAGCGGGACCAGGTTCATTAACGACACTGTGGATAAACTTTCGCATCGGTTCAGTCCATTGATCAAATGCAATTGAATCCGCAATCAGATTTTTCGCATCAGCACTAGTTAAAGGCTCAAAATTAGATATGAAATTACCCGGTTGAGACAAATCCAATTCAGTTTGGTTGTCAAAGCCGCGATGAATCGCATCGTCAGGACGCTGGAAAAGTCGCAACTCACAATTATGAATGAATTTTACGCATGGATTCACATCGCGATATAGGGGGTTCAAGTGATTAATATTATCTGAAGGAACGACCAAGGACACCGAAATATCATCCTCGGTTTGAATTTTCATGGCAGGAATAAAATCACGACGTAAACCAAAAATTCGCCACGAACCATTCCGTGAGTAACCGACGCGTAAATAATTGGCGATTAATTTTCTATTATGGTATTTCAGTTCGTTGCCGGGGCGGCCATTGAGGATGTCGACATTAAAATGCTCTTGCCAGTTATCCCCCCATTCCGGACGATAATATTGTTTGAGTACATATACCAGATCGCGAATATGCCTTGGGATATCCCGGAGCCAGGCATTGTATTCAGATGTGTACATGTTTTCCGATGGAGTCAGCAATTTTATCACTGACCCCAGGGATCGCTCCCGACTCAAAATCGGTCTACCGGTTGCGACTACTCCCAAGTGTTTCTTGAAACGATAGCGATATTCCGCTTTAAGTATGTCCTCTACCTGGGCAAAATCTTTTTGAATTTCAGCGGTAAAAATGGGGCCATTAATGATTGCATCGGAAATTGGTTTTGAAATTTCAGACTTCCCTCCCCCAGATACTGTGCTGGGTTTATGACAAAATGTCCCTTCCGCGGTTGTTCCCATCAATAGCCATTTTTGATTGTATGGTTCTTTGACCAAATGAACTTTATAACCTGATGGAAGGATGTAGGACTTATTGGGCATGAGCCGAATACGATGATCAATATTTCCCTCTTTCCAGGTAATCATTTGGGAGTATAAACTGATCGTGACATTCTCTGGGATATAAATGATATCGCGATATTGTTTATCGATGGCATATCCTTCAGGTTGTAATTCAAACGTTTCTCCATAGTCTGCCAGGACATCCCTGAAAGAATGATTTACCATGGGCACATGAGTGTTGACAGTGAATTCATCGCCCAGATCATAACTGGCAAAAGCAATTGCCCCCCCTGCATGTTCTTCTTCACAACCACCCCCTAAATTGCACGCGTAACTTATCTGGCTTTTTACTTCTTTTTTGCAATAACCAAAATAGTTATCGGCAATCACCGTGACAATCACCCCGCGTCGGTCACGACAAACGACCTTGAAGGCAAGCCCATCATTGTAAAGCTCGTCATTTTTTTTCCAACACATGCCATCGCGCTTTTGCCGTTCAGTCGCATCGCCCCACGCAGGCAAACCGATTTCTTTTTTGGTCAAATTTACCAGATGCGGGGCTAATATCACACATCCAGTGTGACCAGACCAATGTTCGACATCAAGTCCGGCATCATTACCCGGCAGTGATGGATCTCCGGCATTACCAAATATGGACTCAACAAAGTCCAGATTACTAACCAGATTGCCAGGCGCAAAAAAACGCGTTTCCATGGATAATTCTGAACTCAATCCTGGTACTTTTGGACTGACCATGGGGCGGAGATATAAAGACACAAAGAGCTCCGCATTATCCTTTTGCGTACTGGTAAAAGGTAATTGCATCAAATCCTTTGGAGGGTTAAATGCTGCCCTCAGTAAATGCGCGTACGCGCTCTTTGAAAGCGCCTTTTTATTATCAGGGATCGGTAGTCCACCCTCGACAATATGGAAACTTCCCTGGGTAGTACGGCGATCAGATCGAGGGTTATGGAGTACTCCCTGCTTGATGCGATAGGAACAAACAATTTCAGAGCGAAAGTGATCAACATCGGGAGGTAGAGATAAGAGACGCGACAACCCCGGACGATCCAAAACGAATGTTTGATGAGGCATGGATACAGCAACTTCTAGGTTCAACTCGCTTAGATAATCGGCCAAAAAATCCTGTATCCGCTGGTCGGCCGGACATAAATAATCAGCTAATAACCGGTTTTTCTCCTGCAGATTATACAAAAGCGAACGAGTGACCTCGGTAATGTCATTATCTATCCCCTTTTCAAGAATCGGCACACCTAACATTGCCAGCTTCAGATTGATGTATTGAACTGATTTTTGGTGAGGATTCATTTTTAAAGAAAATATTTAGTTAATTAAGACAGGCAAATATGGATTGGAGTCCAACCGAACGACATTTCACTCACCTGCCAAAGATGGCTCTATTTGTAAGACTAATAGGGTTACCTAGTCATGGATATATTTACAAGTCAATCCTATATATATTTTATAAATGATATTGATTATTCTGCACGTGAAATTAAATTTCGCGCTTTCGCATCCCGTTAATATTAAAGATAAATACAAGATCATAACTTATGGCCCACTACAGAAATATCGGTATCATTGCTCATGTCGACCACGGTAAAACCACCTTGGTTGATAAACTTCTTCAACAGAGCGGGACTTTTCGGGAGAATGAAAACATTGAAGAGAGAGTAATGGATTCAATGGACTTGGAAAAAGAAAAGGGAATTACCATTCGTGCTAAAAATGCATCAGTGCAGTGGCGCGATATTACCATTAATATAGTGGACACCCCAGGCCATGCCGATTTTGGTGGTGAGGTTGAACGAATCTTGAATATGGTGGATGGCGTTCTTTTGGTCGTCGATGCTGCCGAAGGTCCCCAAGCCCAGACTCGGTTTGTTTTACATAAGGCTATCGAGCAGGATTTAAGCTTGATCGTGGTGGTCAATAAAATTGATCGAGATTTGGCCAATCCCCAGAAAGTTCATGATGAAATATTGGAGTTGCTTTTAGAGCTCAATGCTGCAGAAAAGCAATTTAACGCTCCTTTCGTATATGCCAGTGCAAAATGTGGATACGCGGTTAAGCAATTGTCTGATCCACCCGTGAACATGAACCCATTACTCGATACCATCATCGATAAGATTCCACCGCCAAAGGTAAATCCAGAAATGCCATTTCTAATGTTGGTGAGCAACCTGGACTGGAACGAATTTGTTGGACGGATTGCGATTGGGAAAATATTGCAGGGTTCAATCGCATCCGGTCAGACGATATTTCATCTCGACAAGGATGGCAATAAAAATTCAATGTTGACTTCTAAAGTCTTCGCATTTAGTGGATTGCGTACCTCCGAATCTATCGTTGGTGAATCAGGAAATATTATAGGCTTGTCAGGTAGAGATGCCATATTTATTGGCGATACCCTCAGCAGTACAGAATCGCAAACCCCATTACCATTTGTGCCGATAGGTCCACCAACGATCCAGATGCATATTTGTGTTAATGACAGTCCCCTGGCTGGACGCGAAGGCAAGTATCTCACCGCACGTCATCTGCGTGAACGATTGATTAAGGAAACGCGGACAAATATCTCACTTGAAATAGCTGATTCTCAATTCGCCAATATTTTTATACTTAAAGCAAGAGGGGTTTTGCAAATCGCAATATTAGCAGAACAGATGCGGCGTGAGGGTTATGAGTTTTTAATCTCCCAACCTGAGGTCATTTATCGAGAAAAAAATGGCGTCAGAGAAGAACCGTATGAGACACTTTGGATTGATATACCTAATAGTTGCCTGGGTGATATCATGCAAAATCTGGCGCTTCGCAAAGCTGAGATTACCAACCTCGAACATAGCGGAGAACGAGTAAAATTGAAGGCGATCATACCAACTCGAGGTCTTATTGGCTTTGAGACCTTCCTAGCGAACAAGACCAGTGGACGTGGAATTTCAAGCCACATGTTCTACGAATACGATGAAATGACCCCTGAAATTCGCATGCGTAATACAGGTGCCATGGTTTCGATGGAAAATGGGATCGCTACTCATTATGCACTGGAAATGCTGCAGGAGAGAGGACGATTATTTATTAGCCCCCAAGATATTGTTTATAAAGGCATGATTGTCGGTGAAAATTCGCGATCGGAAGACATGCTCGTAAACCCAACCAAATTAAAACAGCTCAGCAATGTTCGTTCCCAGGGTGAAGGAAAGACCATTACACTTGAGCCTCCGTGTAAAATGACTTTGGAAAAAATTATCGAATACATCACTTCCGATGATTATGTTGAAATAACCTATTCGGCATTACGGATGAGGAAAAAAATACTCGATGCTACACAAAGAAAACGTTCCTCTGTTGCGGTAACCTGATGTCAATAAAAAACACCGTCTATTACTCTGATCCAACCCGAGTTTCCTATAGAATTAATTAATTAACGGATATTGAAATATAAATTATTGTGCTTAATTTATTTTTTTTGTTATCTCAATAACAATAAGTCTTAGGGTGGAAATACGTAGCCTACTATCAGTAGGAGAATAATTCCGGTGCTATCGGAACCGTCCCCTAAGAGAGAATTAAAAGTTAGAAGAAAGGTAGTTGTATAAAATGTCGATCAAGTTATATGTTGGGAATTTATCTTTTAGCTCCACCGAAAAAGATCTCCAGGATTTATTTGGTGGAGTTGGTAATGTAGAACATTGTGAGGTCATCGTAGATCGCTTTACTAAACGTTCTCGAGGTTTTGCATTTGTTGAAATGGCCACCAAGGAAGATGCCAACAAGGCGATAGAAACGCTTCACGGGAAGGAATTTCAGGGAAGAACATTAATGGTAAATGAAGCTCGGCCAAAAACTGAAAGACCCCCCCGCTATGATAGTGGTCCTCGCCGAAATAGTTATCGGGAGTAAAATTCATAAGAATTTTTAGTCATTTTCTGCCGTTTATCCGGTATTGACCATATTCCCGATTACCACATCTTAGCCATTACTAACTCATCAAGCCGGCATATTAACGAGTTGCCGGCTTTTTACTTTTAAACTTTACGCATTATCGAGGAATAGAAAATCAATAATCGTGAAATCTGAGAAATTCATTAGGTATTTGTTTCTCCATAGCTTCCTTGAAATTTACTTTTCTGGAGATGATATTGAGGCGCTTTCTTCCTGTCATCATAACCTGTTAACCTAATGAAATCGTTTATCACCCATGTCGTAACGGATCATGAGAAAATCACAGTTGATATCATTACTGGTTTTTATCTTCTTTTCTTCAGGGGTTATCGAATTTCAGGGCAAAACCTTAAGTGGTCGAGTATTAAGAACCACCAAGGATTTCACCATTTATTTAGCGTCATCCTCATTGGAATACCGGGTTAATCTTGCCCCCTTGGAATGCCCGCCATATCTCAATACTTATATACGTCCCGCTTGGGAAATACTCGCGTTTGATTTAATATTTCGACTTATCTCTGTTGAATACGAATCGTTACGAGATAATGGCTCTATAAGTGGCCAGGTATTCCTGAACAAACGCTGGATAAACCGCGAGTTGATAGATATGGCCAAGGCACTTTACCAACAGCATCAAGCCAGTTTATCATCAACAACCACGATTTCTAAGCCCCCCCCTTCGGTAATACTTCCCCAGCCTCAAGAATCACAAAATCTATCCTTACCAACACTAGTCACTGAAAAAGCAAAAGTTGATGGCATAAAAACTCAACTTCCGATAAAATTTAAAAATCCACAATTAAAATCATTAAATGGGGTGAAACCCATATATGTTTCCATCGCCCCAATTCATAGTGAATTGATAAAAATTGGATTAAATGAAGTTGATATCAAAGTCAAAGCAGAATTGTCATTAAAGAATCATGGCATAGAAATGGCACCAAGCCGTATCGAAAACTCCGGGAATTTGATCATAAATCTTTCATGGATTTCACGTGATATCAAGATTAAATACGTATCAGTAGAAATGAAATTTTCTACCGATGCAGAAGCCTCAGAAAAAGCTAATGTTGACCAATGGCACTTGGGCAGCTTGGTATTTTTTGTCAATGAGCAAGATATTACTAAAATATATGATAGCATTGCACGGAAGCTGGATTTATTCATCAAGGATTATTTGAAAGCGAATCCGAAGCCGATACCAAGCTGAATGTTGCCTGATTACCTGAGAGTGAATTTTAAGCGGGATATGAAGAGAACAGAAAAGAACCAGGTCTTAAGGGGGAGGAAATACAAGCGATCGCTTAATTCGGATTTTAATTATTATGATCGCATGCGTCTATTTGATGCGATAGCTCTTTAATGGCGTTAAGAAGTTCACCCATTTCAAATGGTTTTTCCAAGAACCTATCTGCACCAATTTCAGTTAAACTTTGCAGATTATACGCACCGTTTCCGGCTCCAGATATTGCGATAATCTTGATTTTAGAATTTTGTTTCTTGAGTATCTTTATCACTTTGATACCGCTCAGACGTGGTAGAAAGATATCCGTGATAACAATATCCACATTAATCGTTTCGAGTAGTTCCAACGCTTCCTTCCCATCTTCTGCTTCGGTCACCTGATGAGATTCCATTTCCAACAAAGTGCGAATTACTTCACGAATTGTACGATCATCTTCAATAACTAAAATATGAGCCATTTATAAATACTCGTTCAAGGCAATTTTGATATCACTTACAGTTAGTATATTAAAACAAAATAATGCGATGACATCATCATTCAATGATTTAATAAGAAAAAATGATTAGGCTTTGGTAATTTTTATCCCTCATTCAAGTCCACTCTCGAAGAAAAAATTAAATTTCTCACTAAAATCCACCATAGAACAAATGATTACTAACCTCATCATAAAGAATTTTGCGATCATTGATCACATCGAAATTGAGTTTCATCCAGGGTTCAACATTGTCACGGGGGAAACTGGAGCAGGTAAATCGGTTATTATCGGTGCATTGCAGTTTTTACTGGGACTAAAATCCGATAAAGATTTTATCCGCATTGGCACCAATGAAACAGAGGTTTGTGGATTGTTTAATTTACAGGATCGACCACATTTGTCTTCTTTGGTAAGGAATTTATTGAACGGGGCTGGTATCAATTACGAGAACAATCATGACCTGATTATCAAACGCATCATGAAACCTCGATTAGTACGGAATTACATTAATTCCAACCCCGTTCCAACCCAATTAATAAAGCAGTTGGGAGATTTGCTTATTGACGCTCATGGTCCGTATGACCATCAATCCTTGCTTAAACCACCTATGCAATTGGCATTAGT
>CAZTTH010000064.1:0-16906 GCA_964615975.1 uncultured Lentisphaerales bacterium
CGGATTTCGCCCAAGAACTCCAACCCCGGGATGGGCGCACCTTCCGGCTTAAGCTGACCGGGAAATTTTAGCGATCCGGAAGGCTATTAACGGAAAAATATGTTTCGGCTGGAAGTCAGTTTGCCAATCGCGCCAGCGATGGTCATCCAGCGGTGATCCAACCGCGTTGCGAATGAATTATACTGAACACAATCAGGTGGGGGAAAAGATTGCACGATTACCCGCTTGATTGGAACAGCGGCGTTCGAAACTTCGACTGCTTGCAGTCTATAAATCAGCAGGGAGATTGACTTTGCGCAGCTCATTCCTTATCTTAATACTTATGCGATTCGGAGATATCAGATTGGACTTCATATCCGATATTGGCGGCGCAGCAGCAACTAAACTGAACACATCCTGCCCCACGGTATGTTTGTTTGATTATTGGTTCTGACAAATAAGGAACAAACCGTGTCGCGGGTAATTTGATGAATTCTGGAATGGCTTTTCCAGTGCGGTAGTTCTTGGGTTCAGAGAATTGCCTCGAGTGTATGGTGATGTTGCTGCCAGGGCAAACTTGGGAATTCAGGGTTGATGTGGATGGCTGGGAAATTCTTAATGTATATTGAAAGATTCCTCTGGTAATGGAAACACCTCCTACATGCTACAATGAGAGGCACGTGCCGCAACCCTCAACCGATTGGAGAAACGCGCAATCGGGGCGCCTGACGATAGTTCGGTTATGGTCCCTGATGCGTCTATCTTCCGTGCTTATTATCCAGGCCCGAGTCCGGGTGGGATGCTACTTCTTACTGATTGTAATTAACACCCTCTTAACGATCGCCGAACTCCACGCGGAAAATCGCAGCAATGAACCGCGAGATTTTACTCATTTGAGTTTAGAGGAATTGGGCGCTATTGAAGTGACATCCGTTTCTAAAAAGGCTGAAAAGCTAACCCATGTGCCGGCAGCAGTGAGCGTCATTACCGCGGATGACATTCGTCGATCAGGCGCCCTGACCCTGCCGGACGCGTTGCGGTTGGCGCCCGGCATACATGTAGCGCGGGTGGACGCGCATCAATGGGCAGTTTCGACCCGGGGATTTAACGATACCTTCGCGCAAAAATTACTGGTATTAATGGATGGCCGGAGCGTCTATACGCCGGTGATCGCCGGGACGTTGTGGCAGGCTCAGGATCTGATTTTTGAAGATGTCGACAGAATTGAAGTAATCCGTGGTCCCGGCAGTTCCGTCTGGGGCGCCAACGCGGTAAATGGTGTCGTCAATGTTGTCAGCAAACCGGCGCGCGAGACTCAGGGAATGCTGGTGAGCGGTGGCGGCGGCTCGGATCATCGCATTCTCGGCAGTTTGCGTTATGGCGGCCAAATTGAAGAACACACCTTTTTCCGACTTTATGGCAAGTTTGATGACTGGGATAATTCCCGGTTATTGGGAGGCGGTCAAGCCAACGATGAATGGTGGAAGGAGCAGGGCGGTTTCCGCTTCGACTGGGAACCCACATCGGATGATCGCTTGACCCTGCAGGGGGATTTGTTCAATCTGCAATCAAACCAGACAATGCCAAATATCATCTTCCCGGTTTTCGGTATGCCGCCTCCCCCTGGCGGCTACAATGTCCAGCTGGACTCAAAATGGGAACAAATTGGCGGAAATATTTTAGGTCGCTGGACCACCCGGTTGGCCGATGATTCTGACTTCAGCATCCAAACTTACTATGATCGGGGTGAAATCAAATTGCCTCTGTTGAAGGAAACGCGCAACACGTTTGATCTTGACCTCCGGCATCGTTTCCAGTTCACGGAAAGGCAGGAAATCGTGTGGGGCGGAGGCTACCGGCTGAATTTGTCAAATACTACCAACAGTCCCGAAGTGCGCTTTATGCATGACTCCCGTTCGGATGAGGTCTTTAATGCGTTTGTTCAGGACGAGATTACCTTGTTGCCTGATCTGTTGCGGTTGACTCTTGGCACTAAAATTGAACACAATAATTACACCGGATTCGAAGTCCAACCCGGCGCCCGGTTGTCATGGACACCGACGACGAAACAAACCATCTGGACCTCCGTCACCCGTGCAGTCCGCACCCCCGCCCAATTTGAGGACGATGCCGAAGTCCATGTTCTCGTCCTGCCTGCAGATCCCCCGTTCAATCCCTTTCCCACAGTCATCGCTTTGACCGGCACACCTGACTATGAATCGGAAATTCTGATTGCCTACGAACTGGGATACCGGATCCAACCTCTGCCGCGTCTGACTCTCGAAACCGCGCTATTTCTCAATGATTATGATCGTTTGCGCAGTGGCGTGAGTATAATCGACACCAGCGCCGTGCCCAATTATGTGAAGGTGCGCAATCTCTTGAATAACACTGCCCACGGTCAAACCTACGGTGGCGAAATCGCCGCCACCTGGCAAATGCTCGAATGGTGGCGTTTGCAGAGTCAGTACAGCGTCATTCAGACAGACTTGTCGGATTCCCCCAATAATTTGACCGGCGCTCCCAATACCCCGGACCTCTCCTATCCGAATCATCAAATCTCACTGCGTTCCAGTATGAATTTGGGAAAGCAGGTGGAATTCGACTTATGGTTGCATTATGTCGACAGTTTCTTTGTTTCAGGAATCAGCAAAATTCCAGGAACGTCAAAATCACAAGGAGATATTCCCAGCTATTTCACTCTGGATGTTCGCCTGGCCTGGCATCCCACCCGCAACCTGGAATTAGCGCTCGGCGCGCAAAATCTGATAGACCGGCATCAGGAATTCGCGCCCACCTACACTTCCTCGCAATCAATTGAGGTCAGCCGCAGTATTTATGGAAAATTGACATGGAAATTCTAAACAACACATTCTGGATTGGGAGACTTCCTTGGCGATGCGTGAAAGTCGCATTGGCGGCAGTGATGTGGATCAGCGCCTTCATTCCCTGGCAGATCAGGGGGGGGGGAACTCTTGGAATTGGAGTACAAGGTGAAGGCAGGGTATCTCTACAATTTCGCCAAGTTCATCACCTGGCCTGAGACCACTTTGATAAAGCCGGATTCCCCCTTTATCATCGGGGTTATCGACAATGGCGAGGTGCTTCCCATATTGGCATCGGTGCTCTCGGGCAAGACTGTGAACGATCATCCGGTGCGGGTGATCGCCATCACCGCCAATCAAGTCGATGCTGGAGTTCATATCCTTTTTGTCGCCAGTTCCATCAGGAAATCTCCCGAAGACATCCAGGCTGCCTGGGGGCATACCACCGCGCTGCTGGTAGGCGAGACCGATCAATTTGCCGAACAGGGCGGTATGGTGGGCTTTATTCATGAAGAGAACCGCATTCGCCTGTCACTTAATCTGGAACGCACCACTCAAGCGGGTCTTAAGGTCAGCTCCAGACTTGCCAGTGTCGCCAATCTTGTCAAGAGTAAAATCAACCGCTAACCTGCAACTGGATAATGAAATTTCTCAACGATCTCCCGCTCAAGCGCAAACTGCTGCTCATCACCCTGACCACCTGCACGGTCGCTCTGGCGCTCGCCTGTTCCGCGCTTTTCTGGTTTCAATCGGTTACCTTTCGCAAAAGTTTTGTGGCCGAGCTTGAAACCCTGGGAGCCATCATCGCCCGCAATAGCGCCGCGCCCCTGGCCTTTGATGACCAGAAATCCGCCTTTGAAATCCTGAATGCACTCATTGCTGTCAAGCCACATATCAAGTCAGCGCGGATTTTTGACAATCAGGGAAAACTCTTTGCCAGTATTGGCATTGTGCCTCTTGTTTTGGGGCAAATTCGCGCGCTGGCGCCCCAGGGAGTTGTTTTTTCTGAAGGTTACGCGACCCTGAGTCTGCCCATCGCTTTGGATGAGACGCATTATGGCCGGCTTGAGCTCTGGGCTCTTTTCACCGATCAGTATTACGATCTACTCTGGTTGTATACCACGGTTCTGAGTGTGGTTGTTATTGGCACCTTTGTGGTTATCTTCCTTCTTTCATCCGTGTTTCAGCGCTTCATTACCAATCCGATTATTGCCTTATCCGAAGTGGCGCGGAATATCAGTGACCAGGAGGACTATTCCTCCCGCGCCCGCGAATTCAGTCAGGATGAGGTGGGGTTGTTGACCCGCACCTTCAATCGCATGCTTGACCAGATTCAAACCCGCGATGCCCGGCTGCGTGAAAGCCAGCAACGCTACGAACGGGTGGTAAAACATATCCATGACGCCCTCATCGTTTGCAATGCTGAAAGTCAGATCATTTTTGCCAATGACCGATTTCTCGATCTTTTTGGCATTAAACGAGAAGAGCTGCCGACCCTTAATCTTGAGGATTATTTTACTGCGGAATGGCGGCAATACCTGCATAAAGTCTATCACCCTGACTCTCCTCATAATGATTTATCCAATCAATTTGAATTCGAGATTCTCCGTCATGACAACATTCGATTCTGGGCCGAGATCAACATCGCTCCCGTGGAGCAAGACGGAAAGATCATTGGCACCCAATCCACATTGCGTGACATCACCCAGCGGAAACAGATGAATAATGTCCTCAAACTGCTCTCAACCGGTCTGGCTAACCTGATCGGTGAGGCATTCTTCAATGAAGTGGCATGTCAACTCGCCAATCTGCTCGGAGCGGATATCGGCTTTGTTGGCAAATTGCTCACTCCTCTCCCGCGCATACACACTCTCGGATTCTCTATTGATGGCAGGGTGCAATTGCCCATGGAATACGATCTAATTGGAACTCCTTGCGAGGCGGTGCTGAATAACGAAATCGCCATCTTTCCCGATCGCGTCGCCGAATTGTTTCCCACCGACCACCTGATGGTCGATCAGAACATCAAGGGGTACGCAGCCGTGCCGTTAATTAATCTTTCCGGCAGTGCCATTGGCCATATCGGCGTCATGAGTCGCCAGGCCTTCCATGAAAATCCTCAGACCGAAGCGATTCTCCGTCTCTTCGCAGTGCGGGTCGCCGCCGAAATGGAGCGGCAGCAATCGGAAGAGAGGCTGCGTAAAACTCATGACCGTCTCGAAGCGACTTTGGAAGCCATGCCGGATTTGTTATTTGAAATTGATCATGTTGGTCTCATACGCAATTATCGCGCCAAACAAGCTGAACTGCTGGCGGCGCCGCCTTCGACATTTTTGGGGAAATCATTCTTTGAGATCTTGCCCCCCGACGCCGCCGGGGTATGTCAAAGCGCAATCGAAGAAGCCGCCAACAAAGGTGTGGGACTGGGAAAGCCGTATTGTCTGATGCTCGCCGATGGTGAACATTGGTTCGAATTGTCGGTCGCGCGTAAAACCCTGGCAAAAGGAGAAGACGCTGAATTTATCGCCCTGGCGCGGGACATCACCGAACGTGTCCACGCGGAAGCCGTGGTGCGTCAGTCCTTGCGCGAAAAAGAAGTGCTGTTGAAGGAAATTCACCATCGGGTAAAAAACAACCTCCAGATCATCTCAAGCCTGCTTCATTTCCAATCACAGAAAACCAGAAATGAGCAGGAATTGGCGATCTTCCGCGAGGCTCAGGACCGGTTGCGCGCCATGATCCTGGTGCATGAGCAACTCTATCGCTCGACAGATCTCCACTCCATCAACCTTGGGGTGTATATTCAGGCGCTTACCACTCAGTTACAACGCTCTTTTCGCGATGTGGTCAACCGTATCCATCTTAGTGTCATGGTGGATCGGGTTTTAGTCACCGCGGAAATCGCCCTGCCCTGTGGCATGATTGTAACTGAATTGGTGACCAATGCGTTCAAATACGCCTATCCAAATAACCTGTGTGGTCCTATCTTTGTCAAGATTGTCAATCGCGATGTCGCCTTTGTTCTTTCCGTCTCCGATCAGGGTGTCGGGTTGCCGGAAAATTTTGATCTTGAGCGGGCCCAATCATTTGGACTCCAACTGGTCAATAAATTAGCGCGGCAATTGGCTTCCGTCATGCGTCGAATACCCGGTCAGGGAACCACCATCGAATTGGATATACCTTTGCCAACCGGTCAGGCGACTCCGCTTACCTTGTTAACCACCAAGCAGAATATATATTCAACGCAAATGCATCTAGACAAAGACACGAAATCTCCTTGATTAAAAAAGATCACCCTATGAACACAAAGTTTTCATTCCATCATCGGGCGCCAGGTCCAGAAAACAGAGAACCTCTGGTCAGTCGTATTGATCTGCGGTTAATCATCGTGTCAGGAGATTCCAGCGTCAGTAAAAACGCGCCAACGATTGCGATTTAAATCAACCCATTCTGAAGAGCACCAAAGTAAATACAGGCATTATGGATAAGGTTCGCATATATATCGTTGAAGATGAGGCGCTGATCGCCATGGAAATCAGCGATCGCTTGTCGAAATTAGGCTATGAGGTATGTGGCCAGGCAGCACACGGTGAAGTCGCGCTCCAGGAAATGCCCGCCACTCAACCCGACATCGTGTTGATGGATATCAAACTCGCGGGCACATTGTCAGGGATCGATACTGCCAATCAACTCCGGCCGCTTGTGGATGTGCCGATCGTCTTTCTCAGCGCTTTTTCCGATACCCAGTTGGTGAATGAAGCGATCAGCGCCGGACCCTTCGCTTATCTGGTCAAACCCTTTGATGAACATGAGCTGCATGCCACCCTGCAGTCGGTGTATTACAAACACCGGGTTGAACGCCAAAGAGCGTATACCAATAAGTTGGAAAGTCAGCTTTGCATGGCTGCCGGGATCGTTCACGATTTCAATAACCTGCTGCAAAGCATCATGGGACATCTCAGCTTGATTCAGATGAAATTACACCCGCCAAACAACCCGATTGCCAATAATGTCAAGGCCGCCTTGCAAGCCGGACACAAGGCGGCGGAGATCACCCGCATGCTGTTTATTTATACGGGAAAATCACCGGTTAAACTGGCTAAAAATGACCTGAATGAAATCACGACCAAGAGTCTGCCATCGCTGCAGGCATTGGCAGGCTCAACCCAGGCAGTGCAGTTGCACCTGAGCGCGGACATCCCGAAGATCATGGTCAACGAAGAACAGATATCACACGTACTCAGGCAATTAATCACCAACAGCATTGAAGCCAGTGATGCCACGTCCGTTAATATCCAAATCTCCACTGGTCTGATGAAATGCGATGAATCCATGTTCTCCCAAAACCGCATTAATGAAAAACTTAAACCGGGTGTATTTGCCTATGTTGAAGTGGTTGATACTGGCAGTGGAATGAATCACATCACCCTCCAACGGGCATTCGATCCATTTTTTACCACCAAATTTCTCGGTCGCGGATTGGGTTTATCCTTTGTTCAGGGGATCATGCGCTCGCATTTTGGCGGCATTCTGATCACCAGTACCCTGGGACAAGGCACCCGGATACGCCTGATCTTTCCCATGATTGAAACCCCGCGGGTTGCCACCGAGCCCGCGCTCACCGCGACCATCAAGCACGAGAAAACCGATTCAACCACAACGATACTAGTGGTCGATGATGATGATATGGTCAGGAATGTATGTGCCATCTATTTACAATCGCAGGGATTTGAGACCATGACTGCTGTTGATGGCGAAGAAGCGCTGGTTATTTTTGCTGAAAACAGCAACAAAATAGATCTCGTCATACTTGATTGGAAGCTGCCAGGCATGAATGGGATACAAACCTTCGAGGAAATGCGGCGACTCCGTCCCGATGTCAACGCCCTCTTGATCAGTGGGTATTTTCAGGAAGACATTTATCCGGAATTCAAGGACAAGGGATTAAGTGGCTATTTACAAAAACCCTTTACCTTCGAAGAGTTGCAGGCTGAAGTAAACGCGATTCTGAAAAACAGTTAATTGGTCGACTGATGCATAAGATACGTATTTACATCGTTGAAGATGAAGCCTTGATCGCCATGGAAATCTGCGATCGTTTAATGGCATTGAATTATGAAATCGGCGGCCAGGCGGCACAGGGAGAGATCGCGCTCGAGGAGATCCCCGTAATCCATCCGGATCTCGTGCTGATGGACATCAAGCTGGCGGGCGCACTGACCGGAATCGAAACCGTCAAGCGCCTGCGTTCTCAGCTGGATTTACCGGTGATTTATCTCACCGCCTTCTCCCATGACCCCCTGCTCACGGAGGCGATCGCTGCCGAACCGTATGGCTATCTGGTTAAGCCATTTGAAGAACGCGAATTGCACGCCACCATCCAGGCGGTCTACTACAAGCACCAGGCCGAGCGTCTGTTGCGCGATACCAATCGGACTTTGGAGGCCGCGGTTCAACAACGCACCGTTGAATTACAGGAGAGCAAAACACGTCTGCAAGAATTGAATGAAACCCTCGACTGTCTGGTCACTGAACGAACCGACAAATGGCGTGAAAGCGATGAGCGTTATCGCTTGATGGTTGCCAATCTGAGAGATTACGCGATCATCTTTCTGGATGATAAAGGACTCATCGTTGACTGGAACGTGAGCGCCGAAAACTGTACCGGTTATCAGGCCAAAGAAATTATCGGCAAACACTTTACCTGTTTGTACCCGCCGGAAAAATTGACTCCGGAGACTTCCGCTGTCATCCTCGCGACAGCAAAAAAGGGGGGCCGGACTGAATACGAAAGCCGGCAAATACGCAAGGACGGCTGCTGGTATTGGGCGAATATCGTCATTACCGCTTTGCGCGACGCTGCCGGGATTTTGCTCGGTTACTGCAAGATTATTCATAATATCGCCGCTACCAAGCAGGCGGAATTACAACTCTTAAACAGCCAGAAACAGTTTATCAATCTTTTCGAATTCGCGCCTGACGCCATGGTTATAACCAACGCCAAAGGCCTCATGGTCCAGGTGAACCAGCAAACGGAAAAGCTGTTCGACTATGTCAGAACCGACTTAATAGAGCAGCCCATTGAGAAACTTATGCCCGACTTTTCGGTGTATGGGGATGTCGCATTATGGCAACAATTTCTCTGCGCCAACACCGCGCGGGTCATGGGAACACACAAGTCCCAACTTTTTGGTCTGAAAAAAGATGGCGCCAAGTTTCCGATTGATGTGAAATTCAGTCCTCTTGAATCCGATCAAGGCATCCGGATGATCGCCGCCATCCGTGATATCACTGAACAGGAACGTTTGCAGCAACAATTGTTGCGGGCACAACGACTGGAGAGCATGGGAACGCTGGCCGGAGGATTGGCTCATGATCTCAATAACGCAATTACTCCCATCATGATGGCGACCAGCCTGTTGCGGTTACAATTCCCCAATGGTTCGTCGCATATCTTTGACATGATTGACGCAAGCGCCAAACGCGGCGCCGGCATGGTAAAAAAACTATTGACTTATGTCAAAGGGACTGGAAATGAATATCTCCCCTTAAAAACACAAAATTTATTCAAAGATATCGAGCAAATCATTATCGGAACATTTCCCAAGAATATTCAACTCAAGAGCTCAATACCACGCAACCTATGGATAATATCTGGTGATGCCACGCAATTATACCAGGTGCTGCTTAACTTATGCGTCAACGCTCGCGACGCCATGCCTGAAGGTGGTATTTTGACTCTGATGGCGGAAAATATGGATATGAATACTTCTTCTGCCAACACCATACCCGATCTCAGGCCTGGTCTCTATGTCGTATGGCGCATAACTGATACCGGCTCCGGTATGCCGCCGGAGATTCTCGAACACATCTTTGAGCCATTCTTCAGCACCAAGGGACCGGAGAAAGGAACCGGACTAGGACTTTCGACCGTTTTTGGTATTATCAAAAATCATCAAGGCTGCATCCAGGTTCAATCCATACCCGGGCAAGGCTCAACTTTCACCATTTACCTGCCCAGCGACGGTTCTCACGTCGTGACAGGTGAATCCACCGTGATGATCAATCCCAAAGCGATACGTCGTGGTCGGGGTGAAACAATCCTGGTCGTTGATGATGAGCAATTTATGCGTGAGATGTTAAGAGATACGCTCTGGGAACAGAACTTTCAGGTGGTCACCGCTGCAACCGGAACGGAAGGATTGCTTCGCGTAATTGAGAATTGGGAAGACTTGAGAGTTGTGATTACCGACCTGCATATGCCCGTGATGAATGGATTGGCGCTGACGCGAATTCTCAGGGAGTTAATCCCCACTCTTGTCATTATAGTGATCAGCGGCTTTCTGGAAGAGCACGACCTAAATGAGTTTAAAAAGCTGGGGGTTACAGCCTTTCTCAACAAACCCTTTAACCAGAATGATCTCGCATCCATCCTGCACCAAGAATTGAGGCGCTAAGGCGGGATCCAGAATAACCGCAGGGGTTATCATATCCCATCATCCTGAGATATGAAACCGATTAATAACGGGTTGAGCCTTGTCTCTCGCTGATGATTTTTGAATTAGGGGTTTACCAGGCCTCAAGTACGATACGCAATCTTTGCCCTCAAAGCCATCAGATCTGGTTTCCCATCATGATTGAGTTTAAATGGCTCTGTCCCTTAATCGATCCTCGTCTCATTATTATACCGGAGCGGGATTTCGCTCCGCAAACCCGCGTTGATGCCAGTAAGGATATGCCAATGTCGGAGCGCTGGCAGCATCCAGCCTGGCTATTTGATCTGGAGTTAGCTCCCAGCCGACCGCGCCCAGATTGTCACGCAATTGTTTTTCATTGCGGGCGCCGATGATCACGTTCGCCACGGTGGGGCGCCGGAGCAGCCAGTTGAGCGCAATCTGGGGAACGGTTTTGCCGGTTTCCCCCGCGATTTCGTCGAGAGTGTCAACAATCTGGTAAAGGTAATCGGTTGCCACCGGCGGTCCCATGGCCGTCACTTCCTTGCTTTGCAAACGGCTTATTGTGGGCAATGGTTGATCCCGTCTGATTTTTCCGGTGAGGCGCCCCCAACCCAATGGACTCCAAACCACCGCGCTGACCTTCTGATCAAGCGCCAAGGGCATGAGTTCCCATTCATAATCACGTCCAATCAATGAGTAATACGCTTGATGGGCGACATAGCGCGTTAATCCATATTTCTCCGCGATCGCGAGCGCTTTCATCAAATGCCAACCGGAGAAATTCGAACAACCGATATATCTGATTTTTCCGGCTCGCACCAGATTGTCCAGTGTGCTCACGGCTTCTTCAATGGGAGTTTCGGCATCAAAGCCATGAAGCTGATAGAGATCAATGTAATCAATCCCCAAACGCTTCAAGCTGCCCTCGACCGAGCGTATCAGGTGGTGGCGCGATGACCCGACATCGTTCGGCCCCGGCCCGAATCGGAACGTGCCCTTGGTGGAAATAATCACCTGGTCACGCCGTCCCCTGATTGCCTGCCCCAGAATTTCCTCGGCCATGCCGTTTGAATAGATATCAGCGGTGTCGAACATATTCAGGCCCGCTTCCAAGCAGATATCCACCAAGCGGGTCGCCTCTGCCACATCGCTTGCGCCCCACATTTTGAAAAACTCTGTGCCGCCGCCAAATGTACCGGTGCCAAAGCTCAATACCGGCACTTTAAACCCTGAACCGCCAAGTTGTCTGAATTCCATTGCTTTTTCCTCCTCGATTATGGCTAAGTTGTGATTAAATCCATACAAAAATTAGCAAACCCATCTTCGACAGTTAGAAAATTGAGATGTTGATTTTATGATTCGGATCATAATTCCTCTCACCCATCTTGGGTTAATAAAGCCGTGTGGTTAGGAAACGCGGCGCTCGTAATCTCGGGATTCCCGCGGATTGTCATCAGGTTGACCACCACAGTCCCAATTCCTGCCACCGCCATGTCGTCGATCACCGCGACCATGATCTTCGCTGACATCGCGCCCGCTGCCATGGTTGCCGTGCCGCTCAGGGTGACGAAATCACCGCCGGCCGCGAATCAATTTACGCTTCGAAAGGCTGCCATTCTTCTCCTTGCGGGGCGTTCTTCATTAAGATTTCAACCTTGCGTTCAGTCTCGGCCAGACGCGAGGAACAAAAATTCGCCAGGCGAGTCCCTTCCTCGAATTTCTTCAGGCAATCATCGAGATTAAGTTTGCCCGTTTCCATTTCCGCGACAATGGCCTCGAGGCGGCGCAGAGATTGCTCAAAGTCCAATGGCTGGTCTGCTGTTGTCTGGCCGGTGTTTGCCTTCTTCCGCGATCGTTTGGCTTTGGGCGGTGCTGATGTAGCCTCATACACTGGCTGGTCAATTGATCCGGGAGTACTGATTGCTGCGGGTGTTGGAGTATCGTTGTCGTTCATGTCATCCTTGGTTTCATTTTAATGGGAGAAATATATTGCCATATGATTAATGGTTATGCAAAACATCTTCCGGCATTGATGCTGAGGTTACACAGCGACGATACCCTTTACCATGACAGGTATCCACCTCGTGGAGAGAAAAAAGATCCCCATCAAGATGTCATCATTCGTATCGATTTGGCAGATGTTCGTACCAACACCGCCAATTTTTTCTTTGTGATTCATTTTTATCTACAACAACTACATAGGCGCAAATCATTCAGTCTCTGATCGAGTCAATGTGTAAGACCGCTTTGGGCTTTGCAAAAAATGTATCGAATGGCGATGAGAATTTAGCGGTGTTCATGATGTTATCTCCGAGTTTGCTGCCGTTCAATATGAATCACATCTATGATTCCTTGTATTCATATCTTCTAACCAATGTTGCGAATCCCATATTGGCCAGGACGGTGTTGTGTGGGATAATGACGTATTTCCAGGGTTTGCCATTATTTTTCGTGGTGAATGCCGTCGCGTGTCTGCAGTACTCTGCCGCGGCGGTTGCCTTTTCCTGAACCTCAGCCGTCTCGATATCGCCTTCCTTCTTGGTTTCCACCATATAAATCGTGTCATTGGTCTCCACGACAAAATCCGGGACGTATTGCTGTGAATTATGTTTCCAGTAAATCTGAAACTGCTTCCTGGACGGTCTCAACCATTTCATGACCGCCGCATCTTTCTCAAGAATCGCGGCAAAGTCCTTTTCGGTTTTCGAGTCGAACTTATATTTGTCATGGCATGCTTTCTTGAAGCCGGTAAACACCTTGGTCGGAATCGCCTTGGTCGGCGTAATCGTTTCCATATAATCATGGATGGTATCGGAAGAGAATTTCGCCAAGTTATGCTCTTCAATCCTCGTGAAGGGGCGGACAATGGGTTCATCATATTCCGGAGTCTCGCAATAGAAATGTCCGGGTTCCATCATCTGGGCGTAAATGAATTTGGCGATATCGCGGCGGTGATACTGAACGACATTGATGAGTTCGTCCTCATTCAGATAGGATTGCAGTTTGGTAAGCGCATCGGTCGCCAGGGAGAATAACAGGTCAGCACACTCGTCGTAATCGATTTCAGGCGCGTCGATCAATTCGTTGACAATCAGATTGTCCAGTTTTTCAGGCACGATTCGGCCCTTGCCGTGAATGGTGTCAATCGTGTTGTCGGTGAGAGATTGGCGCAGGATTTCCTCGGATACGGGGTGAGGATTCAGCGCCATCACGTCTAAACTGAAATGATGAAATCCCGAACGAACATTGTCCGACTGCTGAATGACAATGCGCGGAATTTCGATAATCAGCCTGGCAAACTCCCGAGCCATCTCCTCATAATGCGATTCCGCCTCCCTGATTCGGTCTTCCACGAACAGATCGTCCTGAAATCGCTCGCGAATGCGACTCACGGCCAGCTTTTTAATCTCCGGCCGAGTCAGATCCTGAACCGACTTAACTTCCATATTCAAGCCTTCAAGTGTCGAGACAATCTCACGCTTGGTGTCAAGTATGAGCTGGGCCTTCTGTCTTTCGGCCGCATCCGGGATTTCATCAATGCGTTCCTGCTCCCGATCGAGGACCAGCGTAATTGGCGATGACGCGGTCACCGTTTCCTTTGGGGCGGTCAATTCCTCATCGATCTCAATGACGTTTTCAAGGCGAATGATCGAATCCGGACGGTTGGCCGCGTCGATTATTTCCTGAAAACGGTCGTGCGATACAATGGTCAGCTTATCGACCTTGGCTTCGCCGGTTACCTGGCCATAGGGCAAACGAAGCCCACGCCCGATCGTTTGCTCCCGCAGCGTTGTCGACGCCGCCGTGCGCAGCGGGATGATGGTGTAAAGGTTGGTGACATCCCAGCCCTCTTTAAGCATGTTCACGTGGATAACAATCTCGATTCCATTATCGAACTCCTCCAGGGACAGCAGTTTCTCGATATTCTCGTCCTTCTCGGATCCACTTTGGTTGGAGTGAATCTCCATGACCTTGTCGGCGTAGCGTCCGTCAAAGAATCCGGGGGAGGCGATGAGGTTTTTCAACTCTCCAGCATGGAGGGTGTCTTTGGCCACGACGAGCACGAAGGGTTTCACGGCAAAGGTGCGGTTGTCACGGGCGTAAATATCCAGGGCGATGCGCGTATCCTCGTGAATGCGAATTCCATCCTCCAGCTTGATCCGGTCCAACTCCTCGACGCTGTGTTGCGACGGATCGAAATCCTTCCTCGTCGCCACTGCGGGCGTCTTGACAAAGCCGTCCTGTATGGCCTTCGCCAGCGAATATTCATAAACGACGTTCTTAAACTTGATGGTTTTGCCGCCCTGCTCGATCTGGGGTGTGGCGGTCAATTCAAGACCGAGGATAGGCTTCAATTCATTGATCACCGCCATGCCGCGGTCGGCGCGGTAATGGTGGGATTCATCCATCAACACGACCAGGTCATCGAAATTGGCAAGAGAGTTGAAGTAGCTTTCGCCAAGGTATTCAGCCATGCGTTTGATGCGCGGTTCCTTGCCCCCTTTGGTTTCCGCATTGATCTTGGAGATATTGAACACGTTGATATTGACCTCGGTCAACAAGTCGCCATGACCGGCGTATTCGTAATTGTCGCCAGTGATAATGAGCGGCGGATTCTGAGCAAGATCGCCGATGCCGGGAAAGACGTACTTGGGGTGCGCGGGATTCGAAAAATCCGTGATGAGCTTATTGTAGACCGTGAGATTCGGCGCCAGGACAAAAAAATTGCGGACACCTTTCTCCAGATACAGATAGGCGATAAATGCTCCCATCAACCGCGTCTTGCCCACACCGGTAGCCAGAGCGAAACACAGTGATGGGAAGTCGCGTTCGAAATCGGTACAGGTCGGATGCCGACTGGATACCTTTGCAAGTTCCGCCGGGAGATCGACGGCCTTGGCCAGAACCAACTGCTCGGCCAACTCCGAAAGTATCTCCAGACTCTGTGCCTGCGGTTTGCGTAAACTTAAACGGTTGCGGACATAATTGGCGGTATGATTCATGCTAACGCCTCCTCGATGTCCATTCCACATGCCGGGCACCGATAGCAGCCGTCGCTGACGTTCTTAAATCGTAGCCCAGAGTCGAACGGCTTTTCCCCGTCTCGATACGTCATAAGACGGCCATCGCAGCCCACGTCTTCGACAAGTCCGCATCCCGGACATTCAAGCAGTTCGCGATCGTCCATGAAAAGGCCAAGGGCCTTGGCTTGTTCGAGAACGGGACCGAATTGGCGAACGACATCGACTATGCGTCCGGCCGTCTGGACCACATCAGACTTGTATCCCTCATTATTCATCTGCTCTTCTCCAAGTATTCTCGTCCCTTGTCGGTGAGGCGGTATTTCTGATTGCGGCTGCGCGGCTTGTCTGGGATGGCATACTCGATAACGTCCTGTGCTATTGCCGGGGCGATGTATGTCTCACGCAGACGTCTGCGATCCTTGAGGCCGAAGGAAGCACGGATCTCGGCGTTGCTGAGTGGACCTTGCTTATGTAATAAACCGAGCAGCCGCGCAACATAGTCGCTGACTGGTGGCGTGACTGGTGGCGTGACTGGTGGCGTGACTGGTGGCGTGACTGGTGGGATGGCACCACCCATTACTTCGCCTGCAACTTCGCCCGCGACTTGATCAGCGGCGGGCGGGCGCCTCCGACTGACAGATGCGACTAATGGCGCCGTCACCGTGAACATGTCGCCATCCTCGAACACCGGCTTTCCCGCACCGGGCGCATAGTGGGGCAGGTAGCGGTTGACGCGGCGAACGCCGGAACCCAATTCCTCATAGCGTCCGATCTGGATCATGAACTTGCAGATGGTCGGGTTCTTGGGGAACGGGGTGAAGTTGTTCGGATCGATCCGACCGTGGTAATGCGGCACATTGGGGTTCTTGAATTCGACGCGGTCCCGGTAGATCATCATTGTTGCCGGTGCGGCGCTCGTATATTCGCGATGGGCAATGATGTTCGCCACCAGTTCACGAAAGATAACCGTGCGCAGGCTGACGCTGGTAGTTCCTTCCTGGTAGAATGGGTCGTTCAGATGCTTCTCGACGAAGCCCATGAGCAGATCGAAGGCATCGATCAGGTTCGTCCGCACGATCAGCCGGTCGTCATACCGCTCCGTATCACGCCGGCGGAGCAGTGCATCAAATTTGTATCCGGGCGCGGCGCTCTGGATCGTGGTGTCTTTCCCAAACATCAGGGCCGCCGCCAACGTATAACCTGGCTTCCCGGTCGCATAATCCTTCCGCAGGAGGCCGGCGACCTTCAGGAGTTCTTTCGGGGCGAGCCTGGCCCAAGGATGTTGCGGAATGCGCACAAGCATCAATTCCTTCGCCTTCTCGAACAAGGCGGGATCGAGATCCGACATATCGAGGTAAGGCAGCACGCGCTGCTCGGTATAGAAACTCAGCTTGCGGTTCATCAGCGCAGTCAGCCTGTTCATCCCCCTGATACGATAATCGCCATCCTCACTACGGAGAAAAACCGCATGATCCGTCTGATGCACCTGTGAACTGGCGGGGACGCGTACCTTGATGATCCACTTGTGTCCGATCTCCTCCTCATGCGGGAATAGCAGGTACGGCGGGAGATATATTCAAAAGTTGTGGATTTAGAAAGAGAGCATATCCTTAATTATCAT
>CAZTTH010000065.1:0-6838 GCA_964615975.1 uncultured Lentisphaerales bacterium
TTCATAATAGAATTTTTCATAACACAACACCTTGTCGGGACGCGCGACATTGCGGTTAACCCGCGTGACATTGGTCTCGTGTTTGCGATAACAATAGACCGGCCGATCCATAAAACCGACCTTGCCGTGTAAAAACAACTGAACCTGAATATCCAGGTCTTCGCAATTTTTATAGCGCCGATCGAAGGCCCCCAATTCCAACAAAAGCTCACGCGGCGCCAACAGGGTATGAATTGGCGGAAGGCGTATTTTTAACAGTTCTGGTATGGGATCAGACATGCCGAAGAGTTTCCGCCGCGCCTCATCCATCATCCGCTCGCTGGTTTCATTATCGCCGTCGACAACCAGGGCATCCCCAAAAACCACGTGAAAGTGAGGATGATGTTTCAGGAATTCCATTCGGGAAGCAATGCTCTCTGGTAAGAGATAATCGTCTGAAGCGAGCAGGCAGAAATAATCACCCGTGGCTTGACGAATTCCCTGATTTAGGGTTGTGACCAATCCCCGATTTTCATTCCGCATAAACACATAATTATTCACCTGCCGGTGATGATCCGCGATGAGGATTGCGCTGTTATCCGTTGACCCATCATCGATGACGATCAACTCAATATCTGGCCAGTTCTGGGCAAGCACACTGTCGATGGCTTGTATAACATAGCGTTCATGATTATACGATGGAATGACAACTGAAACTGACATGAAGAGAAGATGACCTTTTACTTCCGTGGTTAAACTGGATGATTCCTCTGACGAATGCGGATCAGAATCTCATTCGTTGCGATAGGGCAGGGAGTTCAATTAAGCTCAATCCCGGAGAACGACGAGTGGATTAAACAAAAGCAGAATATAGATGCAGAATACCATGAATAAAATAACATCCGGAGATGTCAAGATGAACCAATGACACCGTTGCCCTCATGAGATTAACACCAGAAAATGATTGGCTTTAACCCAGCGGACAATAGACCTTATTTACCAGTACTTGGAGCTCAGTCAATAGTTATTATTTTACCCATCAGGGGTTGCAGGTCGGGATCACCAGACGATATTGTTGACCAATTTTTTTCTTAACGATTGGGTGGAAGCAAATTTATTTATAGGAGATCAGCCATGGCGAAAACAAATAAAAAGTATGTGTATTTCTTTGGCGGCGGTAAGGCCGAAGGAAAAAGTGAGCAGAAGAAATTGTTGGGTGGGAAAGGCGCCGGCTTGGCGGAAATGACCAATATCGGATTGCCTGTGCCGCCAGGATTTACCATCACCACTGAAACCTGTGCTGAATATTATCAAAATAATAAGAAGTGGCCGGCTGGCCTTAAGGAAGAGATTTTAACCCATCTCGCCAAATTGGAAAAAACTACCGGTAAAAAACTCGGCGATGCCAAAGATCCCCTCCTGGTTTCGGTTCGTTCCGGAGCGGCCCTCTCAATGCCGGGGATGATGGAAACGATTCTGAATTTGGGGCTGAATGATAAGTCAGTGGAAGGATTGGCCAAAAAAACCGCCAATCCCAGATTTGCCTACGATGCCTACCGCCGCCTGATCATGATGTATGCCTCCACCGCAATGGGATTGAGCAAGGAAGAATTTGAACACGCCTTCGATCATTTCAAGCATCATGTGGTTGCCAAACGATTGCAACGTTCAAAAGGCGAAGCGATCTTGGATACGGAAGTGAATGCCGATGAATTAAAGGGGTTGTGTGAGGAATTAAAGGCAAAATATAAATCAATGGTCGGCAAACCCTTTCCGCAGGACCCGCTGGAACAGTTGACCGGAGCAATCAACGCGGTGTTTAACAGCTGGATGGCGGACAAGGCGGTCACTTACCGCCGGGTTGAGAAGATCAGCGACAAGGCGGTCGCAGGAACCGGGGTCAATATTTGCACCATGGTTTTTGGCAATAAGGAAAAGGGCAGCGGCACCGGGGTCGCGTTTACGCGTAATCCCAATACCGGAAAAAATGAATTTTATGGTGATTACCTGTTCAACGCCCAAGGCGAGGATGTGGTGGCGGGGATTCGCACCCCATTGAAACTCACCGAGTTAAAAAACAAGGATAAGAAGGTTTATGAACAATTAATGGCAGTTCGTGCCAAGCTCGAAAAACATTATCAGGATATGCAGGATATTGAGTTTACCGTCGATGAAGGTGAACTCTTCATGCTCCAAACCCGGCGCGGTAAACGGACACCGATGGCGGCATTCCGCATCGCAGTTGACATGGTAAAGGAAAAGCTGATCACGGAACAGGAAGCGATTATGCGAATCACTCCCGAGGACATTGAGCGCCTGTTCTATCCGGATATTGATCCTTCGATTCCCCGCAGTGAATTGCAGTCCTTGAAATTGGCGGAGGGAATCAACGCGGTTCCCGGCGCGGCGGCAGGCAAGATCTATTTCACCGCGGTGGATGCTGAAGCCGCGGCAGGCAAAGGGGAAAAGGTGATTCTGGTGCGCAAGGAAACCAGTCCGGAGGATGTCGGCGGGATGCATGCCGCGAAAGGGATTTTGACTCAGACCGGCGGCAAAACCAGTCATGCCGCGGTTGTGGCGCGCGGTTGGGGCAAATGCTGTATTGTTGGTTGTGAAGCATTGTCCATCGATTATATCAAAAAACAGGTGGTGGTCGGCGGCAAAACCTTAAAGCAGGGAGATTATTTGACTTTGAATGGATCGAATGGCGAGGTCTATTTCGGGAATCTTAAACTCGTCGATCCGTCCCTGCCCAAGGAGTATTTTGAGATCATGAAATGGGCGGATAAACATCGCAACATCAAGGTGCGGACTAATGCCGATACCCCTGCCGATGCGGCCAAAGCGATAGAAATGGGCGCTGAAGGAATCGGTCTCTGCCGCACTGAACACATGTTCTTTGAAACTCAGGATCGCAT
This sequence comes from uncultured Lentisphaerales bacterium, assembly GCA_964615975.1. Lineage (GTDB taxonomy): Bacteria > Verrucomicrobiota > Lentisphaeria > JABSQK01 > JAJFLO01 > CAZTTH01. Next base: position 2,898 of record CAZTTH010000065.1, read on the forward strand.
TGATGCCATCCGCGAAATGATCATTGCCGATTCGGTCGCGGTTCGGGTGAAGGCATTGAATAAACTTCTGCCGTTTCAACGCACTGATTTTGAAGGCATTTACAAAGCGATGAAAGGCTTGCCGGTAACCATCCGGCTCATTGATCCGCCTTTGCATGAATTTGTGCCGCATGACGATGAGGGGCAAAAGAAGCTGGCGCAAAAGACGGGTATCCCAGTCGCCAAAGTCAAACAACGCGTTAATCAATTGCATGAATTCAATCCCATGCTCGGTCATCGGGGATGCCGTTTATCGATTACCTATCCGGAAATTTTGGAGATGCAGGTACGCGCCATTATGGAAGCAGCCTGTAACGTGTACAAGAAGAAGATCAAGGTATTTCCCGAAATCATGATCCCCCTGATCATGGCAGGGACAGAATATAAACTCCTGGCCGATCAGGTGGTTGGGATAGCCGAAGCGATACTGAAGGATAATAAACTGAGCAAAAAGGATATCCCCTATCTGGTGGGCACGATGATCGAAATACCCCGTGCGGCTTTGACCGCGGATCAGATCGCCGTGCATGCCGAATTCTTTTCCTTCGGTACCAATGATCTGACCCAAACCACCATGGGGCTTTCCCGCGATGACGCCGGCCGTTTTCTCCCCGATTATGTTGATGAAAAGAAAGCCGGTATTTTCAAGGACGATCCCTTTCAGGTGCTGGATCAGGAAGGTGTCGGCTTATTGGTAAAAATGGGGATTGAGAAGGGCAGGTCGGTCAAGCCCAAGCTCAAGATTGGCATTTGCGGTGAACATGGCGGCGAACAGGAAAGCGTTAAATTCTGCGTCCGCATCGGCATGGATTATGTCAGTTGTTCGCCCTATCGGGTGCCGATAGCCCGACTTGCCGCCGCGCAGCAAGCCGTGGCTGACAAAGTCAAGAAATAGAGAATCTTCGTCCATGGGGGGCTCAGGATTAACCAGATTCCCCAATCATCCCACGATACTGCCATTTTCCAAATGATAGGCATGATCGGCGAATTGGGTAAGTCGGGAATCGTGGGTGACCATGACGATGGTTTTGCGTTCACTTTGGTGCAAGTGCCGGAGTAACATCATGATTTCTTCACTTGTTTTATCATCAAGATTTCCCGTCGGCTCGTCGGCTAATATCACCGGAGGTTGATTGATGAGCGCCCGGGCAATGGCAATTCGCTGCTGTTCACCGCCCGAGAGTTCAGTGGGATGATGACGGGAGCGGTATTCCATTCCGGTCAGACGCAGCAATTCGCTGGCGCGTGTAGTCATCTCATTGGGATGCATCCCGGCCAGTCTGCCGGGTAGCATAACATTTTCCAGGGCAGTTAATTCAGGGAATAAATGATATGATTGGAATATAAAGCCAATCTTCATGCGGCGCAGCCGCGCCTGATTACTGTTGGTCATGGCGCCGGTATCCTCACCAAAATAATCGATTCGGCCGCTATCGGGTTTATCCAAGGTTCCGAGGAGACGCAGAAAAGTAGTTTTGCCACTGCCGGATTTGCCTGAAAGTGTTATCCATTGACCGGATTCGATGATTAAATCAATTCCGCTCAATATCTGAAGAGAATCTTTACCCATGACATATTTTTTTACCAAACCGCTAACCTTGATGGCCGTGATATTCATTATTGTTCGATGATTCTGATTGGAATTGTTATTAGTCTGCTCCGGTAGATCTGGAATACTCATGGACATGGTCAGGTTTCGCATGACCTGACCATGAGCATTTTAGACTTCATGTCCGAGCGCTTCTGCGGGGGTTAATGAAGCCGCATAAAACGCCGGGATCATGGCTGCCAGAATACAAATGGTCAGGGCGCTGACCAGGATAATTATAATATCCACCGGTTGTACCAGGGCCGGAATGCGCTCCAGATGATAAAGATCCTTGGGAAAAATTTCCAATCCAGACAGATAAGCCATGAGATCCGCGATCCGATCACGGAAATGCAAAACCGCCAATCCCAACACCGTCCCCAGGGTGATGCCCAACAAACCCACGACCAGACCTTGATATATAAAGATCAACAAGATTGTCCCGGGAGTGGCGCCCAGAGCTTTGAGAACGCCAATTTCAACGGTCTTCTGGACCACCACTGTGATCAGCGTGGCCGTGATTCCGAAAGCAGCTACGATCATGATGAAGATGAGGAGAAAGAACATCAGGTTTTTCTCAACTTGGAGGGCGCCAAAAAAATGCTGATTCGATTGTTTCCAAGTCAATGAATATACCCCATCAAAAACAGGATCCTTCTTGATTTTTTCAACTGTCGCATCGAGCGCGAAGGGATCAGCGGTGCGGATTTGAATATTGGAAGCCGAACCCCAATCGTAACCATAAAGCTGAGCCGCCTTGTCGATGGTCATCACAATCAGCGACGCATCGTATTCATACATTCCCAAGGAAAAAATTCCCGCGACCGTTACTTCTTCCGGCAAATACACTTCCTGTTCCGGTTTGGTTTGGATGCTGCCGTCGTCATTGAACTGCACCATTTTGTTCAATTTATCGGGAGAATGGAGAAGAAATTTATCGCCGATCTTCAAGCCGGAGTTGGCTGCCAGATCCGCGCCAATCAGGACTTCGTCATCGCTGATCGTGAACTTTCCTTCGAGCAAATACCTGGCCAAATCTGAAACCTGTTTTTCACGCGCGGGATCGATGCCCTTGATATACATGGCAAGCACGTGTTTGGGAGTCTGCATGAGGACGGGACCTTCGACAACCGGAGTGGCATGTACTCCCAATTGTGTGAGTTTTGCAATAAGAACATCAGGGTTATCAATCGGGGTATTAAAAATGCTCTTCAATTGAATATGCGCATGCATGCCTAAAATTTTCTCGCGGATATCGCGATTGAACCCCGCCATCACCGCGATAACAATGATCAACACCGCCACTCCGATAATCGGTCCCAATACCGAAAGAAAGGTAATGACCGAAACAAATGACCTTTTGGGTTGCAGGTAGCGCCAGGCCAGATACCAGGAGGGTGATTTGAACATGATATTTACACGGGAAACAACCTCGTCACGCTCGAATCAATCGCTGGAGTTGATTGATCGAGGTGCGAAAATTGTCACTCTCCTTTTGCTTTTTCTCGATGGTATCGATGGCATGCAGAATGGTGGCGTGATTGCGATTAAACGCCTCTCCGATTGCCGGCAGCGAATGATTGGTCATTTTTCGCGAAAAATACATCGCGATCATGCGCGGGAAGGCAATGTTCTGCGGTCGCTTTTTGCTGGTCATATCGGCAAGCCGGATATCGTAATATTCAGCGACTTTCTTTTGGATGGTTTCGATGGTGGGACTGCGCGCGGTTTCACTTTCGAATTTATCGCGCAACAATTCTTCCACCCGTTCCGTGGTGATCTCATATTCAAACGCGGAAAAATTCATAATCAATTTGGTCAGCGCGCTTTCAAGGTTGCGAATATTGGATTGAATTTTACTGGCGATCAAAAACAAGATCTCATCGCTGAACTTAATTTTTTGATTTTCCTGCTTTTTCTTGAGAATCGCGACCCGGGTCTCGATATCGGGCGGCAAAATTTCCGCTGACAAACCCCACTCGAATCGAGAGACCAGGCGTTGTTCCATGCCGACGATTTCCTGGGGATTGCGATCGGAAGCCAGCACCATCTGTTTATGGTTGTTGTGGAGGGTGTTAAAGGTATGGAAAAATTCTTCGGATGAGCCGACTTTGCCTTCAAAAAACTGGACATCATCAATAATCAAGACATCCAGGCTGCGCAATTGCTTGCGAAATATCGGCAGTGATTTTTTCTGCATCGCCTCGACATATAAATTGACGAATTCCTCGCTGGTCAAATAATTGACCTTCAAGCGCTTGCGACGATTGACCAAATGATTGGCGATCGCCTGCAGGAGATGGGTTTTTCCCAA
>CAZTTH010000065.1:6938-16228 GCA_964615975.1 uncultured Lentisphaerales bacterium
ATTTTTTTATTGACCAGATCAATCAGGGTTTCACTGATAATCGATTTGTAATTTGAATCCAACCATAAAGCCACAAAATCATTCAATACTCCCAGGGTAAGAATTTTTTCGGCAGCATCGTAATTAACCGGAACAATTCCAGCCAAATATCGCTCAAATGTGTCGGCATCCATTTTCGTGATCAAACGTTCCTTCACTTTTGACCAGAGACTAAGGCAGTCGAACTCCATAAAACACCTTCAAATTATGCACAGGATTTAGGATAGTAACTAACAGGGTACTAACAGGTTATTAACAGGCAGGATTATTCTCGCCGCTCGTTGAGTGAGCAATCTAACCACCGCGGTTTCGTTAATCAAGTTTTTAAACAAGAATTTAAAATATTTTTTTATTTGGCGCTAAATGGCGTAAAAAAATCGGCCGGCAGTGGCATTGCGGTTGAAACCGGATTGACCTCCGCTTGGGTGAATTGCAGCATCGTCTTGCCTTGATCCCGGTCAATGCGCAATTCCTTCAATATCCACACCTCGTTGATGCGCTTAAATCCCAAAAAATCCAGGCGGCGATAGGGTTGAACCTCAGCAATATGAAACCATTCGACGCGTAATGGAAAATGATAATCAACGGCAATCCAGACGATAACATAATCTTGGGTTGCGGAGTCACTTAATTTCAACAAACGGCAGGATTGACCCCGGAGTTTCTGTGCCGCGAGTTCCAAATTATAATTCCAATAAAGAAATGACAAAGTCAGATCTTCAGGGTGGATTCCAACCGTTTGCAGGTTAATCTTACTGCCTGATGAATGTGTGTCCTTGAGTATATGTGTCTCCTTTCCCTGGTCACCGAAATGTTGTTTGATCAGATAACGTTCACCGCCAGCGAATGTCAATTGAGTGTGGGCCCGATCCGCGTTTACCAGAGCGCGTAGTTCAATAGGATAGGTTTGCGTTGAACTGTTTTTTTCCTTGTATTTAACGACCCCCTGGAGGATCGCCCAGCATTCCTGCAGGGGCGGGCGGCGGGTTAAATTCAGCAGTTGCAAGGCGGTTAAATCGGATGCAACGGCATGGGATGATCTCCCCAAGAGCGTCATCATCCCGATGACAATGGTAATTGAGATGGAAACCTTTAAGCTGTTAATACGTCGTATGAGTGTGTTCATGATTTTTTTTACCTAATTTCTAAATTATGGGTTGAATGCAATAATGATAAAATCACCGCGAGAAATTACAAGATTGAATAAATGGCGATCAGCCGCATGGGTTACATGCGTGCTTCTATTTCTCGGTATGATTTGGAAAGTTGGGCTGATGCCATTATCCGATGATGACGATAGTCATTCGAACCTCGGATTGGACAGTATATTCCCACACAACATCAACCAGCAACCAGCTCCTGAAATTCCTGGTGCCAATTCAATACCATCCCATAACTCAGCCACTCAAAACCACTCACCGTCAAACTCCGATTCCCCTTCGGATAATGCCATTCCCAATGAATTTGTAATAACCTTTGACCGGCAGGAAGATTACGATCGTTTCAAGCAGCGTGCTGAGAAACTTGGTTTTACCATCATCGACTCATTAGACCGCTGGAAAAGTTTTCGGATTCACGCTCCGGATAATTCTCTTTTGCGTCAGTATCAGGAAATGAATCGAAATCAATTTAAATACGCGCCGAATTATTATGTTTACGCCCCCGCTCCCGATGCCAATAATCCCGATTACCAGCATCCCGAAACACCCGCCCGTCTCTACGCCTTTGGAAGTGAGGGATGGGAGATGTTGGGGCTGGTGGATGATGAAAATTTTCGCGGCTCGGGAGTGACGGTGGCAATCCTTGATACGGCTATGTCCAATCATCTAACCTTTGCCGATACGAGCATCAAGGTGATTCAATTGCTGCCAGAAGACCTGTCCGCGGTGAGCGGTGATTTTGGTGATCACGCGACCGCGGTGGCTTCCATTATCGCTGGCAATATTCCCGAAGCCCGCGGCATCGCCCCGGAAGTAACTCTACTGAATATACAGGTAATGAATGATGAAGGAGTTGGCGATACCTTTACCCTTGCCAAGGGTATTGAGGAAGCTATTAATAACGGCGCGCATATCATCAACCTCAGTCTCGGAACTTATGGGGATAGCGCGATTCTTCATAACGCGATACAATATGCCTTGGAGAACAATGTGATTCTGGTGGCGGCAGCCGGCAATGACGGGAATTATGGCATTACCTATCCGGCACGTTATGATGGCGTGATCGCGGTCGGAGCCATTGACCGTCAGGAGCAGCATCCAGGTTTTTCAAATTATGGACTGCAGCTTGATATCGTTGCACCCGGAGTAGGTGTCAGGGCGGCATGGGGGGATGACCTGCTGGTGAATTTTTCGGGAACCTCCGCCGCGACCGCGTTTGTCAGCGGCGCCCTGGCAGCACAGTGGTCGAAGGAACCGCAATTAAGTGCCGAAGAAATTGAACGGGTTCTGATTTATAACACCAATGACATTGGTCAACCGGGCTGGGATGAACTTTATGGCGCCGGGGTCCTGAATATTGGCAGAATACAAACTTACCGGGATCCCGGCATTTACGATGTCGCGATCGCCAGTCATTATGCTGACCCGCAAACCCTTGATCAGAAGGTTATTCACCTCACGGTTGCGGCGCAAAATCGGGGCACCGAAATCGCTCCGGTCTTGATTTTGACCACCACTCTGGGAGGTGACCAGCACACTTTTACCTTTTACGATGTGAAGGTTGGCGAAACCGTCAGTGTTCCGTTGACCCTGGAGAGCAGCCTCTTGCAGCCCGGTTCGCCACTCACGCTATCGACTTTCGTAACCATCCCCAATCAAACGGACATCTACCCGGATAACAACACCAAGACCTCGACACTCACGGTCAAAGAATGAACATCTTCGTATACACTACTGATTCACTGGCTTCTGCTTTAAACCGCAGAAAATCGCTGCTGTTTTTTCTGCTACAAAATTTCTTACGGGATGGTCTTCTCATGCTGACTACCAAATAGACTTCATGCAGGCGAATTTTCGCACGTTGCCATTCCAATCAGGCGGGTAATCGTGCCGGCTTTATATATAACCCGATTGGGTTCAGAATATCATGATCGACGCGATCGAGAAGTGGCATGATCCGACTGGAAGTTTTTGTTTATCTTCATGAAATAGGAGAATTCCCTGCCGGGAACTACTACCTGTCTGTCGTGAAAAGCTCATGCCACATCGGAGGATGTAAGTTGAGCTTTGGATTGCGGTCAGCGCCAGCATTGGTATCATGATTGCAACCATTTTTCCGCTTCAATTCGCCCCCAGACAATGACCCCATGAAATCCCAATCAGACACACTTTCATCCCAGTCAGTTGCTAATTGGCTCAACCTTGATTTATTAATCATCTTTTTATCATCTTTCAATTCATTGAGGAGAGTTCATCATGTCAGGCAGCACCATGGCAAAAGCATACGAACCCCGCATCGCCGAGGATAAATGGTACACGGAATGGGAATCACGCGGGTATTTTCAAGCACATCCGGAATCACCGAAAGAACCCTATACCATTGTCATCCCTCCGCCCAATGTCACCGGTGTACTGACGCTTGGCCATGTGCTGAACAACACTTTGCAGGATATTCTCATCCGCTGGGAGAAGATGCGCGGCAAGGAAATCTGCTGGGTTCCAGGCACCGATCATGCCGGGATCGCCACCCAGGCCAAGGTCGAAGCCGCATTGCTCCAGGAAGAAGGCAAGAGTCGTTATGATCTGGGTCGTAAACTCTTTCTTGAAAAAGTCTGGCAATGGAAGGAAAAATATGGCGGCACAATCACGCGACAATTACGCAGTCTCGGGGTCGCCTGCGACTGGCGGCGTGAATGTTTCACCCTTGATCCCGAGCTGTCTCAGGCGGTTATCGAGGTCTTTATCCGGTTGTATGACAAAGGCTTGATCTATCGCGGCAGACGCATGATCAACTGGTGTCCGAAATCGCACACCGCCCTTTCGGATGAAGAAGTGATCTATCGCAAGAATCAGGGGTCACTGTGGTATTTTCGTTATCCGCTGGTATCCGGAGAAGGTCATTTGGTGGTGGCGACTACCCGCCCGGAAACCATGCTTGGCGATACTGCCGTCGCCGTCCATCCGGATGACGAGCGATATCAAGCCATGATCGGTAAGAGAGTGCGGCTCCCATTAGTAAATCGTGAAATCCCGATCATTGCCGACAGTTACGTCGACAAATCCTTCGGCACCGGCGCCGTCAAGATTACTCCCGCCCACGATCCCAATGATTACGAAATGGCTTTGCGCCACGGGTTGGAGATCATCGATATCCTGACTGCAGATGCCAAAATGAATGAACTTGCCGGCCCTGCCTATCGCGGCATGGATCGCTATGAATGCCGCAAACGGGTGGTAGCCGATCTCCAGCAATTGGGATTAATCGATAAAATCGAGGATTACGAACATCAGGTCGGTTATTCGGAGCGCGGCCATGTGGCAGTAGAACCCAAACTCAGTCAACAGTGGTTTGTGCGCATGCCCACTCTGGCGGAACCGGCGTTGCAAGCGGTGCGTGACGGCCGGATCAAATTCTATCCCGACCGTTGGGTTAAAACCTATTATCATTGGCTGGAAAACATCAAAGACTGGTGCATCAGCCGTCAACTCTGGTGGGGACACCGCATTCCCGCCTATTATTGTGATCAATGCGCCCATGTTGTCGTAGCCCGGAACATGCCCGCATCCTGTCCACGATGTCAACATCCCGGACTCACCCAGGATGAAGATGTACTGGATACCTGGTTCAGTTCCTGGCTGTGGCCGTTTTCAGTGTTTAAGTGGCCGGGGCAGAGTCGTGATCTGGCGCATTTCTATCCCACTCAATCACTGGTGACCGGACCGGATATCATCTTCTTCTGGGTCGCGCGCATGATCATGGCGGGATTGGAATTCATGGGGGATATTCCCTTTAAGGATGTCTACTTCACCTCCATCATTCGCGATAATCAGGGGCGAAAGCTATCCAAAAGCCTGAATAATTCACCCGATCCGTTGGATGTCATCGCCACTTATGGCGCTGATGCCTTGCGCTATTCTGTGATCTATATCGCGCCGGTTGGTCAGGATATCCGCTACAGCAATGAGAAATGTGAGATCGGCCGGAATTTCGCCAACAAACTCTGGAATGCCGCGCGCTTTCGGCAAATTCAAGGGGACTTATCGGCACACTGGCAGGACCTGTCTGAACTCGATGGAGCATTATTGCGCTCAGATGACCGCTGGATTCTTTATCGAACTCATCAGATTACTCACACGATTACTCAGAATTTAACTAATTTTGACTTTCATGGTTACGCGATCAATCTCTATGAATTTGTCTGGAATGAATTTTGTGACTGGTATGTCGAATCCGCAAAGGCGGTGTTTTACTCCGAAAATCCGGACCAGAAGCAATCGGTGCTGCACGCCTTCGATCATATCCTGAGCGTTATCCTGCGCCTGATGCATCCGATCATGCCGTTTGTCACCGAAGAAATCTATCATCATCTCGGTTATGCCTCGGAGTTGGATTCGATCATGCTGGCCTCCTGGCCAACCAGCTTCGATGAGGTGCTTTTGGTTTCTCTGCGTCTCTCGGAATCGGAGGCAAACATGGTGGAAGAAAAGTTCAATCTGATCAAGCAGGGACGGAACCTGCGCGGCGCCTATAACATTCCCTTTACCCAAAAGGTATCGTATCTGATCAAGCCAACCCAGCCAGAATTCAGCAAATTGCTGGAGGATGACATTGATTCACTGCGCAAACATTTGAATGCCGACGCAGTCACCGTTGACGGACAGTTGCAGCCCGATAGCCAGAATCCCTCGGCGGTGGGCAAATATGCGATCATCAGCATGCCATTGGTGGGGGTAATCGATTTTCAAAGCGAGATCCAGCGATTGGAAAAACAACATCAGGAAATTTATAAATTATTGTCCGGCATAGCCGCCAAACTCGACAATGAGAAATTCCTGGCTCGCGCTCCCGCGGAGGTGGTAACCCGTGAACGTGAACGTCAGCAGGAATATACCGACAAACTCCACCAGGTCGGGGAATTGTTGGTAAGTTTTCAACAAATGAGAGAAAAATCATGAGTGAGAAGGTGGCGAATTCAAAGCGCATCAGGGATCGCTTCCAGGGACGCAGGGGGAACAAGAGCAGCAGCAGGGCGGGGATCAGGATATTAAAGTAAAAATCGCCATGGAGGTGAATGCCGATCCGGCGTTGATTGGTGGTAACTGTTACGACTTTTTTGTTGGGGAGATCGGGGCTTTTCTCAACCGTGGTTATGACTTTTGGTTCAAAAACCAGGCGTGAAATCCAGCCGATGGTCATGCGGTAAAATCGCCTGAAGTAGTCACCCACATTGTAATGCTGAAATATAACCATCAAGATCACCAGGATCAGGGACACCCGGATAACACGCAGGAGAAAGGATTTCAGTGACGGTAGAAACGACCAGAATTCCAGATCATCGGTTTGCATGGATTAATATTAGAGAGAAAAGTTAGCCTGAATTGGCATAAAGTTGAAATCAACGATTTTATAACCACGGATTTCACTGATTAACGTGGATAAAGACGATCATGTATTCCAATGACATAGTCAGTTTTTTTTAGTTCCCATCGTTACCCAGGGTTTATTGTTATAAAATTGTGGAGTTGCAGGTCATGGTTCCGGCATCTCAGATACTAACTCGATCTCCAGTAGAGGCTGCGACATGACGTGGCAACACTTTATTCACCCACACCATCCAGAATCCAAATATCATCACCATTGCCAAGATCTGGCCGACACCAGTATGATAAAAGCCGAATTTACTGATATCCTTGAGGTTGAAAAGGATGAAGATCAGGCCGAGGGGACGGACCTGATTCATCACAAACACAAAGAGTAATCCCGCCAGTAATCCTGCCCATTTGTAGAGTCACCTACAGGAAACGGGAGGATGGCGCTGAGCAGGATCAAATAGGCTTCCATGCCGTCGCAGCCCCAGCCGACGATGATGGATTTGGTTTCACCAGCCAGGGTGATGGCCAGTCTATTGCCCTGTGCGACCATAGTCATCCCCAGCAGTTTAGTCTAGGCGGCGCACGCTTTGGCGGTCAGTACATCGACCGGCAGCAGATATTTGTAACTGATCTGGCTGATAATCGTCAGGAAGATGATTGCCAGGATCACAATCGCCGCAAACAAACCTGCCGGACTTTGGTTGTCAGGTGCGGCCGGATTTTTTGGATTAATTAATCCATTATGATTTATAAGTCATGGAATGATGTAAGATAAAACCAAGAATTGAAAAATGGAAATCTCAATATCGACCCTGCCCAATTGCTAATCGAAAAAGTTCAGCAACACCATGATCCATAAATGTTTATACAGAGTATATCACACACCATTAATGAATGATACTGGCTGACAGCCATAATTGGGGTGCCTACTCCAGTGGTATCGGGTTGGCATCGTATGGAATTCTCCTACCGAATTGTAGGATTTAGTTTGCTGAGAGTTATACCTCAATATCACCAAGTTATGGAAGTTTTGGGTTTAATGCAGGGCGGGTTTTCATACCCGCCATTAATATAAAAACCAGGCGGACAGGAATGTCCGCTCTCCGTTAACTCCGCCTGGCTCTGCCAGGGAAACGCCGGTAATCTTAACTTAGTGACAGAGAGTTAGGCCTGGCATGAAGAGCAACATAAATGTAGAACTCCAAACATATTCGACCTTGAGTTTGACGCGAAACAGATATCTCCTGTAGGTGATTATTAAAGGAAATCGCTGACTGGAGTCTGCTCTCACCTGATGGCATTCTAAAACCGAAAAATAAACAGCGCCCCACCGAAAATCCGGCAGGGCGCTGTGATCATCCGCTAATAGCTTGTGAAAGCTGATGCTCCCGGTTTTAGACCGACAGAGGTATGGGGTGGAACTTCTTTCTGACAGCAAAAGCAGCAGTAATCGCCAAAGTTACAATCAAGGCGATGATCCCCCATTCGCTGAGGGTGGGAACCGTCGCTGCGGGTAGGGATGTTGTAAACGCAATCGCGGAAATGCCAGCCACCCCAATGTCACCGATATCAGTAACCACCCCGGTGGTTATGTTCACAGTTTTTAGCAGACTTGTTCCGCCGGTACGTACCATCGAATACAACACATCATTCGCGTCGAAGGCCAGAGCGTTATTAATAAATTCTGAAAGATTAAGAAGGAAGGTGGCACTGCCGGTGCCCGGATTGATGGTAAATAACTCATAGTTAAAAGGAGTGGAACTGACGAAAAGGGTACCGGCTGAATCAAATGCGAGGCCGGGTCCTGTGGTTGCGATGCCAGATTCTCCAACGATCGTTGCCAATCCGGTCATGAGGTTTATGGTAACCAGATCATCAGGCTCTCCACCTGCGTCGCGCTCATCCCAGCCATATAATATACCTGACGCATCGAAAGCAATATCGGGGATTTGTGCCCCGGTATCACCAATTTCCGTTGCCGTTCCATTGGTTGGATTTAGGGTGAAAAGTTTCGTTTCACCGGACGCCCCACTACTTACGCCGCCCGTGCCACCAAGATCGGACTTTACAGCGTACAACACTCCGGTTGCGGGATGAACTGCCAGTCCAGTGAGATGGCTTTGTCCGGTAGCGCCAATGGTTGCAATGACAGCTCCGGTACTGGAATTAAGTTCATAGAGGATCGACGGAACATTGCCTGCTCCAGTAATGGCATAGAGTTTGGTGCTGTCCGCATAAGTGGTTAAACTCAGTAAAAGGACGAGAATGATTGATGTTTTTATTCTGTTTTTATAGGTTAATTTCATGATATCATTTCCTTAATTGTGTGTTTGTGATTTTTAGTTAAAATAAAGAACTCGTCCGCTGGTCACAATTATTGTGGATTGACCTCCTTAATCTTGTTGTGTTAACGGTTATTATTTTCTGTGCGTTTTTTACATGACTGACCTTTCTTTCTCACAAAACATGCCAATGCACGATGATTGTAACGTTTGTTGTTATCACGTTTTGTATTTATTTCAAGCGGTTAGCATTATAATTCGGGATAGACCACCATCTGATCAGTGCGATAATGGCAGTTTTTAATAAAATGTGTTAGCAGAATGTGCTGAAAGGATTGGGGATACAAAAGTGAATGTCAATAAATTTAAATGGGATCGTTCGGAGTTCCGCTTTCAGAAGGTCTGATTCGGGGGATTCCGCTTAAAAGCGGTACTC
>CAZTTH010000066.1:0-16176 GCA_964615975.1 uncultured Lentisphaerales bacterium
GCAACGCGTTAACGGGCGCCATAAAAAGTCAATTTTGTGACAACCTGATGTATCGGTGACAAAATCATGAAATCAAATAATCTCCGGCGATCATTTCAACCCGATCTTATTGCTGAAATCGTATTTTCAAAAGAGAGCTCCCCAGGTCCTTTGCCATGAAAAGACAGGATGGGTACATCGCGCTGGCATACTTTATCTATGCGGTTCTGCTTCGCTTTCAGGTTTTTCACCAAAGTGTGTATGACTGGGATGAATCGGTCTACCTGGTGGTATCGGACAGTATTCTCCGGGGACACCTGCCTTACATCGAGATCTGGGATCATAAGCCGCCATTGATCTATTATGTTTTCGCTCTCTTTCAGATTGTGTTCGGTCAATCGGTGATGGCCATCAGGTGGGGCGGGTGTGTCTGTATCACCATCTCGGCCATGGGGTTGTATTTCATTGGCAGAGAGATATTACGCCGCCGCGATTGCGGATTGCTGGCGGGGATTTTTTATCTCACCTACGGTGTGCAAAATTCAGGGTTGGCGTCGAATTCTGAGATTATATTCGCGCCTTTGGTTATTTTTTCAGTCTATCATTTCTGCCGCCATCTTGCCCGGCCATCATCTTCGCGGTTATTACTGGCCTCATTGTTGCTGGGATTATCCCTGCAAATCAAGTATGTCACTATTTTTGAAGGCCTTGGCATTATCGGGTATTTCTACGTGATCCGTCGCGATCCGGGATGCGATTCGCGGACGGGTGTGGTCAATCTATTGTTGATCACGCTCGGCACGGCGCTGCCGACCTTGATTGCGGCATCCGTCTATGCGTGTGCCGGTTATTTTGCCGATTTTTATCATGCCAACTTCACCGCGAATCTGGCGCGCGCCCAGCCGCCGCCGATCAGCGCGCGCGAATTGATCTGGTTCAGCGGTGAAGTGATGGGGTCGTATTCCCTGATTATCACCTGTGTTCTCTTTACTCCGCTGATTTATTATCTCAATCGCCTAAACCGAATTGCCCCGGACGAAATGCGGCGATCCCATTTTTTCCTGGGAATCTGGACCATCTCGGCGCTGATCGCGGCAATGAGTTTACGCGGTCTGTTCCCGCATTATTTTTTGGAAATTCTCCCGCCGCTGTCATTGTCTGCCGCATATAACCTCGTGATCACCCTCAGTGGGTTAAAATCTCAGGGGCATGGCAGAATCAAATACGCGCTGACATTGGGCGCCATTCTCCTCGGCGGCGGCATGATTCCGCTGGCCTATCGGTCGATGAACGCCAGTTATCAGACATGGCGCAATTTCTCCACTCTATACGCGGCGGATCAGTCGCGTCGAGTTGCCGCCTATGTGAATGACCGGACAACCGCGGCAGATTACCTGTTTGTGCCCAATTGGGAACCCGTTCTCTATCACCTTACCCACACCCAGGTCCCGATTAAATTCATCTTGCGTTCGCATTTATTCGACCCTTTCTGGTTGAAGATATCAGGCGCTGACACTGCTGCCGAAATGAAATCCGCCATGGCGAAGCAACCCAAATTTGTCATTGTCAAGCATAGTATTCCCGTGGCGTTAGAACCGCATATGCATGCGTATGAGATCGTCTTGCGGATTGATGACATTGTCATTTATCGGCAGCAGACAAGGGAGTAAAAATTCCCAAACAGGATTAGACTGCAAACCGTCTAATTTTCGCATGTCGCTGTTCCAATCCGGCGGGAATTGGGGCAATCTTATTGTAAAACCTGATGGTGTTCAGTATAAAATCCTACCGGTCCTTGTTCATTCTTTCCTGGGAATGTCATCTGCCTCTGAAGCCATCAACTCCCGATATAGCGCTCCGACATCATTGTCATTGGGATAGTCGGCGCGATACGCTTCCAGCTTTTCGCGGAGAAAGGGAACAAAAGGCACGGGGATAAAACAATTGACCAGTTTTTTGTATTCCTTGAATAACTCCTTGAGAAACCAGGCGCGATTTTCTGGTGTGGCGGCGCCATCATAAAGCATCGCCAGATCATCGAGATAATACTTTCGCGACCAAGGCGTTTCGACGAGCTGCTGGTTTTGGTACATCACCTCCAGAATGCGCACCCGCAAGGTCAAGGGGTTCACCGCGAATAGATGACGGAAATAGCTGAAATATTCATCGACCGTGGTGTTCACGAAAAACGGGAGAAAGGGATAACGAGAGTGGCTTCGCGATCGCAGTCGTTGATCCATGGCATCAATACTGGTGATGGTTGCCGGCAGAAAGAGCAGTTTGGGCGCCGCATACTCGATATAGGGATGCAGGTCGGTATTAATGCGGGGAGATCGCGGTGCCAGATACAGATCGACAATCGATTCATTGGCCACATGCATGAGCAGGAGTTCTTCAAAATTTTGCAGATTCGTATACGCGATCTCATTCTTCACTTGATTAAAATAGTCCCGGCTGGCCGCGGCATTGAGATGCAACGGCGCGTCTTTATAACAGGTTATGAGAATGTCCTTTTCCGCGCAGTACCAGATGTCGAGGTGGGGGAAGACCTGACGCAGGGTGGCGAGAATCGAAATGATAATGTCATCCGAAGTCTCATAAGCCTGCACCCACTGCATGAAGATGCCATCCGGATTCAACTGGCGGTGGATTTGTTGATAAAAATCCCGGGTAAACAAATTGCCGATACCGGCGATCCAGGGATTTGAGGGTTCGCTGACAATGATGTCGTAGCCATGACGATCGAGATTGAGAAAGGTTTTCGCGTCTTCGACATGGATTGCCACCTTGGGATTATCGATCAAGTCGTGATTCACATCGGCAAATAACGGCAATGCGGCGACCACATCGGGAGAAATTTCCACCGCATCCACCCGCTCCATGGTTGCGGGCAAGGCACACATATAGGCGGTGTTTCCGGTACCAATGCCGATCACCAGCGCGCTTTTTTTATTCGGCTTCAAAACCGTGGGCAGGAATCCCAATAATGTCTGGGTTATCAAATCGCCATCAATGCCAGTGCTGGCATCAGCTTTGCCATTAATGAAAAGCGAGCGATTGCCCTCAGAATTTTGCGTGACGGTGACCGTGGCGGTAACCCCTTCGCGATGGGAGAGAATGGTGTAGTTGTGCTCATAATAGTCTTTGAAGTCGGCGTACGAGGCAAACGACATATTGGTCAAATGACGGAAAACCGAGGAGATATACACATGCGGATTGAATTTCGGCACCAGAAGAAAAATGCTTGCCAGCAGACTCACCGCCGCAAGCCCATATGCCCAACGTCTGGAATCCCTCTGCCCAGAATAATAGGTCATCAGGATAATGATCCCGGCATTAATCCCCAGGCCGACGATAACGGCATTGAATGTGCCGATGACCGGAATGAGGAGCAGACCGGTTGATAAGGCGGCGATTATCGTCCCCAAGGTATTCCAGGCAAAAATCCGGCCAATCTTGGCGCCGACCCTGTCCATGGAGGACAAAAAACAGACGCTGATCAACGGCAGAATCATCCCGGAGAAATAACAGAAGGGGATCATCAGCAGGGCGCAAAGCATGGCCTGAAACCCGACAAAGAGATGATAGGTCATCTGGTTGTGCACCAGCGAATGTGAAAAATAGTGGAAGATAAACGGCAGCCGATCATAAATCGGCAAGGTCACGCCGATGGCTATCATAATGGCGAACTCAAACAGGATGAGAATGGCAATGGGATTTCGCAGCCGATCGATATACCAGGAAATCGACCAGCTCCCCAGTGCCAGTCCGAAAATAAAGACCGCCAGCATCAACGCGAAGGAATACACCGAAGTTCCGAGTACACTGGAAAGGATTTTAATCCAGACCACTTCATAAAGCATGGCGGTATAACCTGACAAAAACGCGACCACGACCAGCAGGGTGAGCTGGATCGGAGTAAATGAAGGTTGAGACCCGGAAGGCACATTCTCTCCCTGAGGAGTCATTTCGAGCTCCAGGCGCGGATGGGGGAGCAGGAAATTGCTGATTCCAATCAACAGATTGATTGCCGCAGCCATCTGCAGTGTCGTTACCAATCCCCAGACCGCGATCAGATAAAAGCCCGCGAGCAGACATCCCAAAACCGCCCCCAGACAATTGATCCAGTACAAACGGGAGAGGTCACGTCCACGATCCGCATGCGTGCAGACCAGGTACTTGGACATGACCGGAAATGTGCCCCCAATCAGAGTGGCGGGCGGAGTCATGATTGCCAGGGATATGAGCATTTTCAAGCCCAGTGTCTGGTAGCTCGGACTTGCGGCTGTTTGAAGATGGATATATAGCCATTCACCCAACTCCACCAACCAGGGGAATAACACGGCATAAATCCCGATCCCCACTTCCAGCCAGCAGTAGAGGTGTAACGGGCGCCTGGATTTCTCCACCACCTGACCGAAGATATAACTCCCCAGCGCCAGTCCGAGCATGAAGGCGCCCAATACAATCGCATGTGAGTAGGCGCTGGCGCCGAGAAACAGGGACATGAATTTTTCCCAGACATTCTCGTAAATAAGCGCGGTCATCCCGGAAAGGAGAAAACAGCATAACAGCCATGCTTTGAGCCAGTTCTTCATGGACGGGATGCGAAATTAGATCTCAGAGAATTTGTATTGAGCATCTTGAGTAAGCTAGAATGGAAGTGCCATGATCGGGATGAAAAAAGTCGCTAAGGCGATAAATTTGCGTTGTGGGTTGCGGATCGATCATTTGACCTCAGTTGATTTTGTGCCAGGATCAAGAGAAGATGGCAGGTGGTGTGGTTGATTAGTTCATTGGCCAATGTTATTGCGTTAGAGATCATCGGGAGTCAGTCCGGTTTAGCGGGATATCTGGTCGAGCATGAGTAGTCCGATTTCTTCATTGTCAGCATTTACCTGTGATTTCGTTCCTTTATGGATACTTATCATTGCCATAAATGGATCTTATTATTGATAAATCGCCCCCTATAGGGCTGGATTTTACCTGTTTCTTCGTCCCAGGGAGTTGCCTTGGGCTGGATTCTTTCAGGTATTCAGCCTGAAGATTTCTAATCGGAACAAGGCTACTAATGAGCCTGAAGGGCACAAATATGTTAGCCCAGGGCATCGCCCTGGGAGAACCCAAAAACCCCCACCAAACTAGCCCTGTCAGGGCGACATAAAAAGTCAATTTTGTGGCAACTCGATTGTATCATTAAATTTAGGGTATCATCATAACGCGCAATGTTCGATTTCAAATCCAATGTCCGCGATCATCTTGTGGTCCTCGGCGGCCGCCTGACCGTCGGTCGTCAGATAATCACCGATAAATATAGAGTTGGCGGCGTATAACGCCAGACACTGGAGTGAGCGGAGATTGAATTCACGGCCTCCCGAAGCGCGGATTTCCTTGGTGGGACAGATGAAACGAAAGAGCGCCAGCACCTTCAGGCAACGGCGGGGATTCAACTCATGCCGCTGTTCTAGCGGTGTTCCCGGAATCGGATGCAGGAAATTGACCGGGATGGAATCGGCATCCAGCTCTTTCAGCGCCAACGCCATGTCAATAATCTGCTCATCGGTTTCTCCCATGCCGACAATCACCCCGGAACAGGGTGAGATCCCGGCGGCCTTGATCTTGAGCAGGGTGTCGACACGCTGCTGGTAGGTGTGGGTCGAAGTGATGGCCGCGAAGTGATCCGCGCTGGTATTGATATTATGGTTGTATCGATCGACACCGGCGGACTTGAGCAATTCCGCCTGACCGTTTTTCAATATTCCCAGGCAGGCGCAAATCTTCAGCGGCATGGTTTCCTTGATTTCGCGCACGGCGGCAGCGATGTTTTCCAGATCCTTTGGGGTCGGCCCCCGGCCGCTGCACACAATGCAATAGGTCCCGGCGTTGGTTGCCAGCGCCTGACGTGCCCCGGCGATGATGGTTTCGCGATCGACCATGGGATAGCGGTCGATGGTGGTTTTCGCCACCTTCGACTGTGAGCAATAACCGCAGTCTTCCGGACAATGACCACTTTTGGCATTGATCAGCATATTCAGTTTGACCTTTTTGCCATAATAATGGCGGCGGACAGTAAACGCGGCGTGCATGAGCGCCAGCAATTCGTCGTCGTCACTTTGCAGGATGGACCGCGCTTCCGTGCGGCTCAAGGGCTCGCCGCGTAAAGATTGCGCCGCGTAACGGTTCCAATCCTGATGCGATGGTGGTGCCGGGACTAGCGAAGGGGGATTCATATTCATGATACAATTATCCATTTAAACAGTTTTATCGACTCATAAGGCAGATCATCCATACTTTGTAACCAAAATATAACACACTGCATTCGGATAATAATAGCATACGAAGCTACCGAAGTCATGAACTTCAATTGTTTCTCTGTCTTTATCCTTACAGTTGGGACATATACCTGAGTCAGACAACAAAAGTCTTTTCGGATTTATTCACAACTCAACGTATGACTTCGCGGAGGTATCAAACAAATACCGGGCACAAAAGTTTGGTAAATATTCGGTGAACCCCGTTAAGCCGTCCCGATGGGACTGTCTCGCGGTCATATCTAGTGCCCACCAATCATATTGGTGGGCCAAATTTGCTTCGTCCCTCACGGGATAAAATGAAAGCAGCCCAGTGATTCATCGCTGGGGATACCATTTGATATCTTAACCCATCCTGCTGCCCAGCAGAACGGCTGAAACGTCGGATGTGACCTGCCGGAGACACAGAAATGGATTCACTGAATATTTTTGCAGATTTAACAGATAAATAAATCATCTCTTACTTTTAATGAAATTTTTAAACCAATAATTGTCTTAGGGAAATATCCGATGTATTTATCATGTGGATTATAAACGAACGGATTTATATATCACCTCAATAGTGATAACCACTACGATTTTTAGATTCAAATATTGTTGGGCTTCAGGGGATGTGTTATGCGACTTCTGATGTACTTAACTTTAAGTTTCGTCCTCACCGGCTGTAATTTAGTTGATAACATTGCCGAGACGCAAAAGCAAGCAGATGCCACTGCCCTTATTCTGGAGAAACAAATTGGCACAAAGCCAAAGATCGGATGGGATATCGATAATGGTACCCTCATGAGGTTGAACGTGTCATTCGAGACTGCCAAGATTTCCGCATTTTCTGTTGCTGACATCGAGTCGAAGGTACGCCAAGCGACACTTGAGGGCTTCACGAAAAAGCCTAAGGAGCTGGTAGTCTCTTTCATTTCAATACCATGAAACCAACCGCTATGAAATTATCACTGAGGAGGAACCGTTTATGGAAGAGTCCGAACGTGAACTACAGGAACGATACACGTCATTAGATACGCCCCAACTGATAACTCTATACCGAAATGGCGCGCTGTCTGAACGGGCGTCAACAGCATTAAAAGCGGTTTTAACGACCCGAGGCCTGAGCTCCGAGGATTTGCAGCAACTGGTAACTCTGGAATCGCCACAGGAAGCGGAAATTAGCGCTAAATCAGTTTTCCCATTATTGCCAGGCGACAGCACGGTAATGCCTCCGTTCCGATACGCAGGATTTTGGCTTAGATTCAGTGCCGCATCCATCGATATGGTAATTCTTCTGATTCTCTATTTCCTGCTCTTATTTCTACTGCCAAATACCTTTAAGGAAACTACCACGCTCGAAGGAGAGATTGAAAAAGTATATCACCCTGGCGCCATTGCTACAATCCTCTTTAATTTGGCTTTGATATTATACAAAACGATCCTGGAGAGTTCACGATACCAGGCAACGATTGGGAAGTATCTGCTCGGCTTGAGAGTCACCAACTTGTCCGGAGAGCGCGTGTCATTTAGGACTGCAATCAATCGGAGTTGGCCCACATGGCTGCCGAATGTATTCAGCGGAAGTGGCATGTTCTCATTAATTATTAGTTTGCTGGCGCTAATATCCTGTGTTGCTGTCGGTTTCACAGAGTTTAAACAAGGGTTTCATGACAAACTGGCAAAGTGCCTGGTAGTAAAACGCGGAACGTAAATCGGTCGCGTTTTATACAACTTATTCCTTTTCTTTTATCTAAAAATTTATTCATGGGTGGATTCAATTTGCAAGTGCAACATCCCCGTTATAGAAGACTTCTTTAAGAAAAAAGTCATTGATTTCTGTGAAAATATCAAAGTTTATCGTGACGAGTTAATCACTTTGTTAAATCCAAAATTCCAAATCATCGGCACTCAATTTTCGAAAACCTGAGTGCGTTTAGTATATAACGAAAGTGATACTATGAACGTATTTTACGAATTTTGGCAGATTGCCAAAGCGTTGGAGCGAGAAAATATTCCATATGCCCTCATTGACGGCGTTGCGATTGCGTTTCACTCAGCCCCCCGATTTACCAAGGATATCGATATTCTGGTGGAGCCGAATGAGATAGAAAAGTTGAGTAATGTATTAAAAGGCGAAGGGTATTTTGAGTCAACTTCACCACGGACATTTAAGAACACAAAGTTGACTTTGCATCGATTTATGAAAATAGTCAATGCCGATGAAATGTTGATCGACGTTTTGGTTGGCGGAACGGAACGACATCACGCGATAATCGCCAACGCGTCTACTGCTGAATCGGCTGAAGTGAAGGTAAAATTAGCCACGAAAAAAGATTTAATCTGGCTAAAGCGTCTGCGTAATTCAAAACAAGACCAGGCCGATATTGAGAGTTTGGAAAATGAAGAATCCTGAGACGGTATTACGAGAGTTAGGCGACCTTTATGAGTTTTATCGCCAAATTGAGAGGTTCAAGATCAAAAAGAAAAAGGCGACCCGAAAATCGGTTCGGGTGTTGGTGGATTCCACCATGCAGTATCCAGGTGTCTGACCTTGTCGTTAATACTGCCTGTGGTAGCATCAATGGAACACTTATTTTCTTCTCCCCGCCGTCAATGAACGGCGGGGAGAAGAAAATAAAAAGGGAGAAAAACAATGGCCAATAAACATAATCCAGTGGGTTGGTTCGAAATCTATGTCCAGGACATGCAGCGGGCAAAGTCATTTTATGAGTCGGTATTACAAACCAAGCTCCAGCGTCTAAACAGTCCGGGAATTGAAATGTGGGCTTTCCCGATGAACATGGAAAATAGCGGAGCATCGGGCTCGTTGGTCAAGATGCCGGGCTTTCCATCCGGCGGCAACAGCACGCTGGTCTACTTCAGTTGCGTTGATTGTGCAACCGAAGCAAGCCGGGTAATAAATGCCGGTGGCCGCATTCAGAAACAGAAGTTCTCGATTGGTGAATATGGCTACATCGCATTGGCGTATGATACCGAAGGCAATATGTTCGGGCTGCATTCAATCAAATGAGCGACCAAGAACTAATGTATACTGAACACGATCAGGTTAATGAAGTAAATTAAACGACCGCCAACATGTTGGGAACGGCTGTCTGCGAAAATCCGACAGCCTGCCATCGTAATCAAACCAGCAAAAAATTTTCCGCAAGGACGATCATCATGCCGACAAACACCATTCAATTGCACCGTGTACTGCGGGCGCCCCCTGAACGAGTCTACCGGGCGTTCCTCAATGCCGACGCCATGGTGAAATGGCTACCGCCGCATGGCTTCACCGGCAAGCTTCATCATCTTGATGCCAAGGTTGGCGGCGCCTACAAGATGTCATTCACCAATCTCACCACGGGCCACAACCACTCGTTTGGTGCAGAATATCTTGAACTGACGCCCTTTGAACGGATCCGGCACCGGGATAAGTTCGATGATCCCAACCTGCCCGGTGAGATGATGGTCACAGTCTCCTTCAAGCAGGTGTCTTGCGGAACCGAGTTAAACATCGTGCAGGAAGGCATACCCGAAGTGATCCCGGCCGAGGCCTGCTATCTCGGCTGGCAGGAATCGCTCACCCTGCTGGCGCTGCTGGTTGAGGCGGAGATTCCTGGATAGGGGATAATCAGAGTCACGACTCATGTCAAGCGGGAGCGTACTTGCTCCGGATTCCCAAAACGAACCGTATCAGGTGAAATAATGATGGGTGACTGTAAGCATATTTTTTAGAGGAAAAACGATGACCTGGTTCATACTTTTACTGGCGGGAATCCTGGAAGTTTGTTGGGCGATTGGCTTGAAGTATACCGACGGTTTTTCCCGGTTCTGGCCCAGCGTAGTCACCGTCATCGCGATCCTTGCCAGTCTTTGGCTTCTGGGGATCGCGGTGAAGACGATTCCGGTGGGAACGGCATACACGGTCTGGGTCGGGATTGGAGCTGTCGGCACTGCGATCCTGGGTATCCTGTTATTTAATGAAGCGGTGAGTGTCACGAGGTTAATCAGTCTGGCGCTCATTATCGCAGGCTTGATCGGCTTAAAACTGTCTGCGTCAGCCTAAATGGGAGTCATGACAGAGACTATCTTTGTTGTATGACCCTCATTGCATGAACTGCCAGAATAGGCGGTTGGGCAGCGGTGATGCTGAAGGGGTAAAACGCATTCGCCCAGGGGCAGGGAGCGTTACAGCACGCGTGTGGGGTGAGGGGACCAGTGAATAAACTGGTGGATTATCGAAATACGCCGGGAATTCATTCATTATCCGTATCCATCCGTCCTCTAATCTCTAATCTGGCATGAGCATCCCTGCTCATGATCCGGCGTTTATCGATCCGGCGGGAATCCGCTATGTGTTTAGCATCGGTTGGAGTACCGGCTTCAGCCCGCTCTGCTCTTCAGTCAAAAGGGGATTGAGACAACGACGGTCTCAAAAAGGTTGGAGTACCGGCTTCAGCCTGCTCTGCTCATCGACCGTCCTCGAAAGCAGTCCCGCATTGCGGGACTGTACTCTAACGGGGTTACACCAATGATTGTCACATCTTCGCTTGACGCTGGGGAATCAAGTCCCGCAATGCGGAACTGCCGCAGAGGGATTTATCCTCAAGATACCGCGTCACCCTGCCATTCGTCAGGAGCACTCCCAACTTTATTGACCTCAATGCTCACGTTAAACACGCACAGCCGGATCGGTAAACGCATACCCAGTGGCAGGGATGCCGATGTCACGTCTCGACCGAACCGACCTCAGTGGTCGGCTTGACGCGACCGCAGGGGATGATCAATGGTTAAATTTGCCCCGAACCAGGCCACCCATGTTGTGCTCAAGAGAACCTGAGGCTGATCAGCGATCAGGCTATATAGGATAACATGAAAAGTCACAACCTGAGGAAAATAAAGCTGGAATCAAAGTGGGAGCTGACTCCTGTCTGCCATCGATCATCATCCGGATCGGTTATGAAGGGTTGGGCAGGGTAAAATGAAAATAGCTCTTCTATCAATGTTGCTGATTACCCTCATCAAATGGGTCAATTCCCTTCCCGAATCGGGATAGAGACTTTCAATTTAATGATAGAGCGGGCTTACAGAGAGGTAAGCATTCCCGTTATTGAACGTAACCCGGAAGTTGTATTTAATCTGAAGCGGAGATATTTTAGGAAACTTTAGCGAAAAGAAAAATCGTTAATCCCAGAAATTCTCATCGAATTGGATAGGTTATCTTTCAACTAAACACAAAATGTTACAACGAATATACATAGAAACGACCATCCCGAGTTTTTATTACGAAGCTCGTATTACACCCGATATGTTAGCTCGACGTGATTGGACGGTTGAATGGTGGCAGAATCAACGGAACAAGTATCACCTCGTCACCAGCGCACCGGTCATCGAAGAATTAAATCGAGGAAATCATCCCCAAAAGAGCCACTGCATCGACCTCATTTCCACGCTATCTATTTTGACCGTGGAAAAGGAAATATATGAGATCGTCGAATTTTATATTGAAATGAAGCTGATGCCGAATGACCCGCGTGGGGATGCAATTCATTTGGCGCTTGCATCATTTCACAATTGTCAATTTCTCTTTAACGTGGAATTGCGCACACCTGGCCAATGCCAATAAATTCGAGCATGTCAGACATGTTAATACAATGCTTGGATTGTCGATTCCAATTATTACCACACCGGTCGAACTTCTTTTTAACGAGGAGAGTTAAGTTTATGAAATTGGACCAAGCTATTTCGGAAATACGCAGAGTTAGGCACGAAATCTCTAAAGAATTTAACCATAACACGAAAGCAATTTTGGATCATTACAAGGAAATGGAAGCAGAATTAGGGGAACGTTTGATTTCTAAACGTTTAGGAAATCCGAATCATATAGAGGAACAAAAAATTCCTACTTGATACCACTTCCCATGGCTTACGCCACCGATCTGAATCATCGGCACGAAAAACGTGAGCTTTTGCCACAAGCTTCAATTCATTAGTTATGTGCTTATTTAACTTCTTTATATGAACTGGGTTTGTAATTTCCCATTAACATGGGCCGATCGAGTCAGCCGTTGACCTTGCTCATTTATTACATGGTTTGACATTGAGGAAGTCGAGAATTTTTGCCTGGTTCATGGGCTTGTTCAAGGTTTGGTTTTGCTCCCAGTTCATAATTGTCCGAGTTGTAACATCAATCATTGAAGCGAGTTCGCTTTGTTTCAGGCCACGATAAATTCGCTCCAAACGCAGCCGGTCACCGATTGTCCGTGATGTTGGAGGTGCATGCTTGGCATCGAGTAAATGTCTGGAAATCTTGGGAAAAGATGCCTTCACGGTTCTATGACAAATACCCAGCAACGCCAAGTTCATCAGCGATTGCCTGCCTGATTCAAACCGGGATTTGCAGGGAAATATCGATTGTGTCGTTCACGCAGCAGTTCACAATGATATGTATTCGTAAATCGGAATATACTTTTGTGGATTATTTCTTTGTAGAATCAACGTCTCGAGATGTCGAATGGTATTGGGATTTAGAATTGTGTCTGAACAATCTGATTCTTCATTTGGATAATGAACATAAGGCTGTTTTTAACTTATCTCAAATTCATTCGCTCATTAACCTTGCCATGGTGCAACACCGAAAAAATGGCAGCTTGTTACCATTGGTCTCATGATAATATCCCTTCCATGACTTCGAGATTTACCTGGGAAACAAAAATCCGGAGCTGCTCGGAAAATGGGATGACAGGAGCCATCCTGGATACCGTTCCCAGAACTGGAATTCCGGAGAGAGATTCAACCATGAAGGGATTCGATTTTTCGCTTTCCTGGAATGCCGCCGCCGGTTGGATCTCCTGCAATCGTTTTATGCGCGGCGGCAACATCCCTTCATAGCCGTTGAAGATGATCCCGGCGACAGTCAGATTTTTGCCGCGCGCGCAGTCAATGGTGAGCAGGGTGTGATTGATCGTGCCCAGTCCAGGGCGGGCTACAATGATCATTGGAAATCCCAGCCGTGCCGCCAGATCCACCATCATTTCCGCGGCATTCAACGGCACTGCCAATCCCCCGGCGCCTTCCACGAGAAGACATTGGTATTTGTTCATCAATGGCGTCCCGGCCGCAATGATATCATTAACCCTCAGAGTTTTCCCTTCCAGATGCGCCGCCAGCCATGGCGCCAACGGCGCCGCAAACGAATAAGTGGCGATCACGTCTTCCGGATCATCGACGCCTGAGAATTGCTTGAGACGATGGCTGTCGGATGCGGGATCACCCAGCGGATTGCCGCTCTGCACCGGTTTCCAGACGCCCGTCGGCATTCCATGCTGACGCAGCGCCGCCGCCAGCATCCCGGTGATCCAGGTCTTGCCAACTCCGGTGTCCGTTCCCGCGATGAATATGCCTTTCATTGCATCCTCTTTTCTTTGACTCATTGCCCCGTCACATCCGCGATCGCCTGCACGAGAATCGTCAGCATCTCCCCCAGCTCTTGATCGGTGCTCCCCAATGGCGGCATGAAAATCACCACATTTCCCAGCGGCCGCAAGATCATCCCCAATTCCCGGCTGCGCTCACAGACCTTGACCCCCATGCGTTCTTCCCAGGGGAAGGGTTCCTTGCTCTCCTTGTCCTTGACCAACTCGATCCCGACCATGAATCCTTTGATACGAATATCCCCCACAAAATCAAACGCGCTTACCGGTTTTAATGCCGATTGGATCAGCTTCGATTGGCGGGCAACCTTGTCGATCAGGTTGGTGTCCGCGATCAACTTGAGATTCGCCATTGCCGCCGCGCACCCGAGTTGATTGCCGGTGTAGGAGTGGCCATGGAAAAAGGTCTTTTTTTCGCTGTAATCCCCTAGAAATGCCTCATAGATCGATTCACTGGTCAGGGTGGCCGCCAACGGCAGATAACCGCCGGTAAGTCCTTTCGCCACCATCATGATATCCGGGGTGACTTCGGCATGATTGCAGGCAAACATCCTCCCGGTCCGCCCGAAACCGGTGGCCACCTCATCGGTCAACAATAAAATCCCATGGTGACGGCAGCGATCCGCCACTGACTTCATGAATCCCGCCGGCATCATGATCATGCCGGCGGCGCCCTGCACTTCCGGCTCGACAATCAAACCGGCAATAAGGTCGTGATGTTCCGCCAGCAATTTATCCAGTTGATCAAGACAGTATCGACTGCATTCCTCCGGCGAACCGACAAAACGATAAGGATGGGGATAAGGAACGCGATGCACCGGGAACAATAGATGCCGGTAAAGCGAATGGAAGAGATCGATGCCGCCGACACTGGTGGCGCCAAGGGTGTCGCCGTGATAGGCGTCGGTCATGGCAATAAACGCTGTCCGCTGCTTTTCCCCTTTCAACTGCCAGTACTGATAGGCGATCTTCAAACCGATTTCGACCGCTTCCGAGCCGCTGTCAGAATAAAAGACCCGGGATAATCCCGCTGGCGCGGTGGCGATCAATTGTTCCGCCAGCCGGATTGCCGGCACGTTGCTCAGTCCGAGAAAGGTGGAATGCGCGATCCGCGCCAACTGATCGCGAATTGCCTGATCGATTGCCGCGACGCGATGGCCATGGACATTGACCCATAACGATGAGACTCCGTCATAGTAACTTTGTCCCTTGACATCGACAAGCTTTCTCCCTTCACCGCCGGCAATGATCACCGGCTCGCCGGCACACCATTCCCGCATCTGGGTAAAGGGATGCCAGAGGTATGACTTGTCCAGCGTGGCAAGAGCATTAGGGTTGTCCAAAGCAGAGGTCATATCAACATCAATAAATATTGCAGTATTCCCTGACCTTGTCAGTAAAAAGAATCACATCTTGCAGACCCGATGTAATGACAGTTTTAACCATATCCAGATTCATCCGCTGATAGTCATGAATTATCACATTGCGAAAGTGAACCATTTTTTTCATTTGTTCCGCGTGTTCAATATCAATCACACACTTTTTTTGCAATAAGTCAAAACTTTCAGCGCTAGTAGTAGGGATACCGATTTTGTCTAATTTGATGACATGATTGGCAAGATCGATTGCCTGCTCGCAAGAACGTAAAACATTTAAGATCGCGGCATCCTGTCGGGTATAATCCAAATCAAATCCTTCGGGATTGACATCATATTCTTCCCGCGCCCGTTTAATGCAACGATGGATACTCTGAATTTTGTTTATGATGAGATCATTCATACCGCGTATGCCCTGCCAGTTTCATTGAATGACTGCAGAATTTCCTTGCGCTCCTCATTCAATTTTTGATAGTACGACAGTGTGAGCATTTCAAACTCCTCCATGGCATATTGGTCAGCGCAATAGATCACCCATCCCGTGGCTAGAATTTCTTTTTGAAACACCGTGGATACAAGGCGCGCATTCAATAGATCCACTTCACAGTTCATCAGTTTCATCAGTTCGTAACAACAGTCGCTGAAGGCCAGATTCTTCTCCGACTTTGCCTGTACCGGCGGCAATAACACCGCAATATCAACATCACTGTCCGGCCATTCATTGCCCATGGCACGACTGCCAAAGAGATAGATAGCCTGAACTTCAGGATAATGCTTAAGAATGGTTGGGATAATGATTTTGCTTTCGCTTTTAAGGTTCATAATGATTGGCCTGTGAATCCAGCAATTAAACGATCCCGATCAGCAGACTATTCTCAAAGTTAGTGGTTTCCCCGGATTATACAAGGACAGCGATAATCACTTGATCATTGCATGAAGATGGAGAACCGCGGTCATAACCAGGCCGGCCCGTCACAAAATCGGCAACGCTAGTGTTGATTTTCATATAAAATCAGCAATAAACATTTTTCACAATTATTATCTCGTATCCCAGGATCCCATCGAGCAGAAAATCGACGGGATCCATTTTAT
>CAZTTH010000067.1:0-16095 GCA_964615975.1 uncultured Lentisphaerales bacterium
GGATAATCCGGCATCCTCCCGAAGTGAGTTTCGCAGATGTAAAGATATTTTTCATGGTTGCCATGAGCAACGTTTATTGAGTTAAAATTCAACATCATTTTCCGTCAATGCCTTTGCAATCATGGGCTTCAGTGGTTATTAATTCATCCGTCTGGCTTCATTCGCTTTTTCACTTTCTCCATCAACAGTAAAAACTGCAAGTATCAATCCATGTCGAGCACATTTGGCACTATTTTCAAGGTCAGCACCTTCGGCGAATCACATTGCCAGGGGGTCGGCGCCATGGTTGATGGCTGTCCGCCACGGCTGGCGTTGACCGAAGCCGATATCCAGCCCCAGCTCAATCGCCGTCGTCCCGGCCAAAGCGCGATGACTACCGCGCGTGATGAAAAGGACAAGGTCACCATCCTCTCGGGAACCGAAAACGGCATTACCCTGGGCACTCCGATCGGGCTGCTGGTCGCCAATCAGGATCAACGACCGGGTGATTATCGTGAAATGCAGGCCATTCCCCGGCCGTCACACGCCGATTATACCTATCAGATGAAGTATGGCATTCGCGCGTCCAGCGGCGGTGGGCGCTCCAGCGCCCGGGAAACCATCGGCCGGGTCGCGGCCGGCGCGATCGCGGAGAAATTCCTGCGGGAAAGGTATGGAGTTGACATCGTGGCCTGGGTGCAATCGGTCGGATCGATTACCGCGGCGCCGAATCTGATCGAACAGGACATCACCCGGAAGGCAGTGGATGCCAATGACGTCCGTTGTCCCGACCCGGAAGCGGCTGCAAAAATGATGTCAGCGATTGTCGCGGCGCGCGCGGCCAAAGACTCGTTAGGAGGGATTGTTGTCTGCGTGTGTCGTCATGTTCCAGCAGGGTGGGGGGAACCGGTATTCGATAAATTGGAGGCGATGCTGGCACATGCGATGTTGTCCCTGCCGGCAACCAAGGGGTTTGAGATCGGATCCGGCTTTGGTGGTACCACTCTGTTTGGATCGGCGCATAACGATCCATTCATTAAAAAAGGTGAGCGCCTGGGGACTGCGACGAATAACAGCGGCGGAGTTCAGGGCGGCATATCCAATGGCGAGCCGATTGTCTTTCGTGTCGCCTTCAAGCCTCCGGCGACCATCAGTCTGCCGCAGAAAACCGCAAACTTCAGTGGGGAATCGGTTATTTTGGAAGCCAAGGGGAGGCATGATCCCTGTGTGGTCCCGCGTGCCATCCCGATTGTGGAAACCATGGCGGCTTTGGTGCTCGCCGATCTGGCGTTGCGGCAGGAATATCGGCGTTAGCCATTCACCTTACAGAAGCGCACAACGGTAACGAAGATTCCTGATCGCGGGCAGTGCGATTGATTCAATTAAGCCATTGCGTATCACCAGCATCCTTGCCGCTGGGGTTACACCATTTAATATCCCTGTTAAACAATTTCATGCTGTAATAATCCCCCACGGCATCGCCGCAATCAAAGGTTTTTCACCACGGATTACACGGATGAACGCGGATAATAGCAATCAGATTGTGAGGGTTATGTCTCTTTCAGCCTGAAGGAGATGCCGTCGGTTAATCGGCCCGGCACAAACTACGCTTGTCTCTGGCCAATTAACCGATGACAGCAATATTCTCCAGTGAGAATATTTAATCTCACTTAATTTTACTTTCGCGGGTAGAGCCAGAGCTTCCGGGGGAAGCATCCGCGAAAATCCTCTTCGTCCGGGGTTAGAATTCTTTGGTTTATCCACTAAATGAGGTGTATTGAGAGTAGATTTATTCGATGAGAGCGAGGATATCCGAAAAAAATCCAACTTGATAATCCGCTTGGGATTGCGGATCATTCCCAAGCAGTATCGTCTGGCAGCCCGCGCGCTTCCCGCATTCGATATCACTCTCCTTGTCACCCACCATGTAAGATAACGCGGGATCAACACCTAATTGGGCGGCAGTCTTGAGGATCATTTCCGGCATGGGTTTACGACAGCTACAACCAGCTTCCGGCGCGTGCGGACAGTATTCAATGTGGGCGATATCCACATGATATCGTTCTAATAAATCCCGCAAACGCTGATGCTGCTGTTCCACCTCATCCGGGGTCAATAATCCTCTGCCAATGCCCGATTGATTGCTGATAATGGCAAAGCGATAGCCATGCGCGGAGATATGCTGCAACGTCTCCCCCACTCCCGGCATTAATTCCACCTGCAGCGGATCTTTCAGATAATGTTTATCGACGATGACAGTGCCGTCGCGATCGAGGAATATTGCCTTATTGGGGTTCATGATTGAAGCTGGCGAGCAATTCCTGGATATCCACCGGGGCGGTTCCGACCTTGCCGACGACGATCCCGGCGGCGTGATTGGAGATTAACGCGGCTTCGGCGGGTGACGCGCCAGCCGCGTAGGCGGTTATAAACGACGCGATCACCGTGTCGCCGGCGCCGGAGACATCGAATACCTCCATGGCCACAGTAGGAATATGCAACGGCTTATCCACGCCATGATACAGCGCCATGCCATGTTTCCCCAAAGTGATCAGGAGCAGATCAGGCTGCCAGTTTGCCATGATCTTTTTTCCCACTTCATGGAGCCTGGCATCGGCGGTGATGGGTTCGATCGGCGCGGTATGGTATTCATTGACCATGGAAAACGCTTCCGCGCGATTCGGCGTCATCACCGTCAACCCATTGATCTTGAGAAAATTACCGGGATGCGGATCCAATGCCATGGGGATTTTATTCTCTGTGCATATTGATGCCACGGTGTCGATCAGAGTTCGGGTGATCATCCCCTTGTAATAATCCTGGATGATGAGCGCGTCGAGTTTTTCGCTGGCGATTAACTTTTTCAGGCGTGCTGCCAGTGTGGTTGCCAGCGCCTCCGGGATCGCGAGATCGATTTCTTCGTCGATGCGGGCGACTTGCTGATGGTCGGCAATCAGGCGGGTTTTCACCGTTGTTGGACGTGACGGATCGACAACGAAGCCGTCAGTGCGTATGCCGTGTTGGCGGGAAATGGTTTCGATATCCTTGCCGGCCGCATCGTCGCCGATCACTCCGAAGCCGACCGCGGTGGCGCCCAGTCCGATTATATTTCTCAAGACATTCGCCGCGCCGCCAAGGGTCGCGGTCCGCTCTGCCACCTTGACCACCGGCACCGGCGCTTCTGGAGAAATGCGCGTCGCATGACCCCAGATATACCGGTCCAGCATCAAATCACCGATCACCCCGATCTTGAGCTGTTTGAAGCGATCAGCAAATGCCTGGATTTTCTCATAATTCAAATCAATGTTCATGAATGCTCTCCATTTGAAAAAATGTCCCTAACAATATCATGGCGAAGCTCAATGTCACTAAGTTAAGCAAGTTCGGGGTTCAAAGGAGGGCGGGTTTTCTTATCCGCCTTCTGGCGGACAGTCCTACCGGACGGTAGAACATGTTTGGCGTCGCATGGAATTCATCCTATGTTGGGCGCCTCGAAAAAAAACGCGAATTGAGCGCCAAGGGTGCGTCATCATACCAGACTGGGGCAACGTCCCAGGAAGCAAATCGAGTAATACGACAAGGGCTGAAGGCCCGATTCATCAATTAGCCCGGTACCAGGTGCTGACAAACGCGTCACCATCTTCGAATTAACAACCGCTGGATGATTCGCACCGTTGGCGCTTTGAGGATTTTATGTTGCAAGATACTGGGACGTTGCCCCAGTCTGGTATGACCCGGGCGGTTGGCCCTCCATTACCCCCGACTATTCATTCGCACATTAACATGCAAAGCCCTTACGATAATGACATTGCCCCAGAACAACCGCATATAAACTAACATAAATTTTACGCTTCAAATTCATTTGCCCTCGACTTGATTGCTAAACAGGTACACCGGCTGTGTCGGTGGTCGTTGATTCACATGCAAGGTATTATGTCATAATGCCGCATGGCATAATGTCATTTTGACGGTTCTGCAATGATTGAGCAAAAAATAAGTGATGAACAACTGAGATCTTTCAATGTTTTCCGTGGTCAGGTGGAGGTTATAAAGATCAAGCCCATTGCTGAAGTCAAATAATGAGGTATCATGTCCATGATCCTGAGGATGTTATGAAATCCATGAATTCTGTCATGATAGTCATGAAATCTTTTTGAGCAAGCAGTCAATTACCAATTTAGTAACTTTGCGAGTCGATTCGTTTTTGGGTTATGGAGAGTTGATATTTAATTTGGATATTACGAAAGTGATCACTTTTTCAGCAAGCACGATGGCTTCAACAACTGATTCTTTCTCCGGTTCAGATTCAAACAATTCATTGGGATATCGAAATGCGCTTGCATATGGGGTAAGAATGACTGCCGCATTTTCCAAGCTTTGGAAATCGGTATTGACTTTCTGGCAAAGTTCGATTAACAAAATAAGATTATGTGTTTTACCAAACTCCATTTACTGAAATGCCAGAAAAGATTTCAAGGCCTTTTCCGCTGCTTGTTGGCAATGATAAATTGAGACATCAAGTATGGGATTGGATGATAACCTTTTGGCTGAGTCAAGGTCATGTTGCGCTTTAGTTAACCATGAACGGGCTAATTCAATGCATGATTCATCCATATAGGATTTTTCCATGTTGAATAATTTTATGAGACAGAGATGAAGGAGTTGCGGAATATTTATTCAACTCACTTTGGGTATTCACAAATATCTCAACTGGCAAAAGCAATCCTTTCAGGCATCGATAGGCTCTGGAAGCTCTTTGAGTTGGCTTTTGGTTGTCATTAGCCACTATGACCATAATATCTATATCACTATCCTTTTCTGGTTTTCCCCAGGCATTAGAACCAAAAAGAATAATTTTTATTGGATCAAATTCTTTAACCAGTCTATCAATGATTTCTATGAGTTCGGATGTGTTCATAACAATATAATATTGAGAGTCAAGAGATTATGAGATTTATAAATGACTACGAATTCCTTAACTTATAGGTAGGTAAGCTTGAAATCAATGGAGTCTGAAATCAGGTGGATGAATCAATGTTTGTGATTGAGGTAAAAAGCCTAAGATAGGTAAGATACTTTGATATCTGCACTCGAATCGATTCCCGTTGCTCATCAAATCCTTGAGTCAGCATTGGCAATTCGAAGAATTCCATCGTGCCGACAAATTCGATTAAGGACTCATAATTCATATATGTAAATTAACAAAATTGTTAATTATTACAAATGAAATATGATGCCGTCATGCCAGAGGTAATAAGAGTGTGCTGGTTATGCGGTCAAAAATATTCTGCTCACCATCAGGTTAGCGACGATTTTTTTGTTCAATGACTTCTCCTATTCTCGAGAATAGGAGAAGTCAAGGTACGAACCCCGCCTTTTTCAAGGCAGTTTCCCAATCGGATCGGGTTTTACCAGGCAGATTTAATCCCGTGATCTGCCGCAGCGATTCGTCCGCCATTTGGGCAAAATAATCCGTGCGGTCAAGGTATGGCAGGATGATGGATAGGGCGGCCCTGGCTTTCATCCGGGCCAGGGCTTGGAACGCGCTGCCCAAGAGGTTCTTGTCCTCATTCTCCTTGTCCGATCCGGTGAATTTTACCCCTTGATAGTCTTTTAAAACCTGGATCAGGGCATCATCCAGACCGGGGATCGCGGGCATATAATTGGATTCCACAATGGCGTGGGAGCGGATTCCCTTATCGCTGCCACTGCGAACGAGTTTGATAAACAGCGTCTGCACCTGCGGTTGCGCATTGTAATGCGGTGATCGGGATAACGATTGGATCGCATTGCGCCGGATATCCTTGTTGGTCCCGGTGGAGGCGGCCTGGCAGAGTTTTTCGAGAGCCTCAGGGCGCAGATTTTTCCGGGATTCAACGAAGGACTTCAGGGTGATGATATCCTCAGGACGGCAATGCTTGAGTTCCGGAGCGTCCAGTCCGCCAAAGCGCTTGCAGGCCTCCTGCCAGTTCATCTTACCATCGTTTTCATACTTGCCCTGTTTTTTCCATATCTCTGACAGTTCCTGATTGCAGGAGAGGATCAGCGCGTGGACATCGCCGTCGTCTTTTTCGGGATGATCCAGATACTGGACAAGGATGGGAATACCGCGAGGATCCCCGAGCTTGACACCGGCGATCGCGGCATTCACGCGGCTGTACTCATCGCCGTCCCGGATGGCAAAAGCAAATAGCGCATCCAGCACTTCGGGTGCTGATACCTTGAGTTCGGCCAGGTGATAAGGGAGAGGATTCAGGCTGTCAGCCGGAGTGCGGGGTTTCAACCCCCGGGCGATTAATTGGGCGACCGCGACGTCGCCTTCACTAAACTTGATGTCAATTGTCGGGAGAGATTTGGCCGCAATCGCCGCTTGCAGTTCGGCAAGCAGCGTCTCGTGTTTTTTTCTCGCTGTCGCAAAGGCGGGATGACCGGCCTCCGGGAAACCGCCTTCCCGCAATATCCTCTCGATGGCAGAGGTGCCTTGATATCGGTGGGCAGGGATGACCTGGTTGAGTAGGTCATCCGGTGTGGAGTGAGCCAGTAGGGAAAACATCAGACTCTTGTCTTCATTCTTCAGATTTTCAGCAAGAGTTTGCTTTTCAATGAGGTGAAAGAGGCGAACAAATGGGGAATCATCGGGAGCGGCGATAAGGGTAAAAATCTCCTCACCATAACCCTTGGTCGCGACTGTTGAAGTGGAGACTTCGGGGCGCTGGAAATTGCCGAGATACCACACTGTTTCCAAAAGAACATCCAGGTTTTCATCAGGATTAACAGCAGCCAATCCCTGATCCGGAAATTTGAAGAAATAGAAGTACTTCGGCAATGGACCGTCTTCGGGATAGGGATTCTTGAAATTGGCCAGGTCCGCCAAGGTAGCGAAAGCGCAGGCAGGGGCTTGGGGTTGAATACGCTTGGTTGAAGTGTTTTTAATTTCAAGATGATACTGAGTGCTGCCTTCTCCCACAACCATGATAACCCCACGTTCGGAAGCAACGTAATCTTTACGAACCAAATGAGCCTCAAGTTCGCCGGCTGCCATGGCGGCAAACAGATTACGCGGTTCCGCCGCCATCGTAGTCCTCTTTTCCTCGGCCTTGTTATCAGCGACATTGGCAGGCGGTGTCGGTTTCGAGCAACTTGTCAGGATCAGGGAGAGGAAGATGACCGCGGCAAATCCATGATGTTTCAAAAGTTTCATGAGTTCGTGACCGTGGAATATTTTGTGAATCCAAGGTGATAAAAAGTAACATCACGGCCCGGCAATGCCAGGAGGGAACAATTTTTTTGTAGACTAGCGAATATTGAGCGCTTTCGTTCAGGTCAAGAGTTGCCGGCCGGTTAAGTTTAACTTGCACTATTATTTCCCGCATTTTAGCTAAGCGAATAAGGTCGCGAACGTCACCGCTGAACGTAATCGTCCGGCCTTCAAGTACGTGTTTCGCTTAGTCATCGAAGATAATCAGTGTTTGAGTCCAGCCTTTGCTAGTTTAGCTTTGGCTGACCGGTTTTGGATTTGGCCAATGCCAACGCATGCCTCAGATCGCCCTGAATTTCTTTTTGTTTTTCGCGGAAGTGGGTAGAAAAGTGACTAATAAATGGCGATCAAGAATGAATGCCCACCGTTCTCAATCGTATTCATGTTATCACACGGGATCCCTTCAATTGTAATGGATTCACCTGGTGCTGGGTTGATCAATGATCGTATTCAACAGAGCGATCGACTTGGCAATCGCGCCGCGGTTATTCTCGACGGTTTGGCGGGCGGCATTGCCGAGGCGTTCTCTTTCTTCGGGATTGTGTAATAGATTCAGCAAGGTGGTCTCTAACTCACTATCATCATGAACTTCAACCGCTGCCTGATCCGCCTTGAAGATTCTGGCAACCTCCTGAAAATTGTCCATCCCCGCGCCGAAGATCACAGGTTTGCCTAATAATGCCGGTTCGATAATATTGTGCCCGCCGCGATGACCGGCAAAACTATTGCCCATAACCACGAGATCAGCGACGGTCAGGAATGCTAGCATTTCGCCGGTGGTATCCACAATTAGGATGGGATTGATCCCGGGCGAATTTTGTTGGTTCGCATTACTTTTGGGGTTTCCATTATGGTCGGGGTGCGCGCGCAATTCGGTTAATCGCCGACTCTCAAGTCCTTCTTCGGTCAGCATTTCCATGATTTCTGGCGCGCGTTCAACATGACGGGGAATGAGCAACAATCCGAGGTGGGGAATCGCAGTGGTCAGAGCGCGATAGGTTCGCGCCACCAGTTTTTCTTCTCCTGGATGTGTGCTGGCAGCGACCATCAGGACGCGATTTTTCTCTGGGTAGACGGCATTGATTATGGTGGCGATCGCGACCTGGCTGGAGGCCGCCGAATGCTGGTCGAATTTCATCGTGCTGCAGACGTGCACGGCAGTTGAGAGTTGATCCTTGAGGAGGGAGCGAATATGCGCGGCGTCTGCCATGGTTTGCATGCAGAACAATGAAAATCTGGAGAAGATACCCTGAAAAAACCAGCGCTGGCGGCGATAGCCCCGGATTGAGCGTTCTGACATCCGCCCATTGATCAATGCCAGGGGAATGTTCCGCTGGGCCGCGGCCACGATCATGGTCGGCCAGATTTCGACTTCGAAGAACAATAGGGCACGCGGTTTGATGGTCGACAATGCCTGTCTTACACAAAGAATAAAATCGAGCGGGTAATAAATCGCGACCACGTGATCGCCAGCGCGCTCACGGGCAATTTTTTGCCCGGTGCTGGTGGTGGTTGACAAGACAAAATGCAAATCCGGCTGTGCGCGTTTCCATTCGTGGATGAAACTCAACGCAGTGGTCACTTCGCCGACACTGACGGCATGAATCCAGACCGGCGCTTTCACTCTGGCGAGATGCTTACGTTTGGAAGATGAATACCAGCCAAAGCGTTCGCCAAACCCCGTGATGAAATTTCCGCGTTTTACCAGTTTCCGCAGATAGAAGGGAAAATAAAGCAAAAAAATGAAAGGGAATAACAGGTTATAAACCAACAGGGCGGCTAGGACCATTGCGTACGATGTTGAATTGATTGGAGCGCCGGCAACCGCTCGCGCTTGGTTTGGATAACAGTTTTATCCAAGCGGCAATGGCAGCATTGGGTCTGGGTATTCAGGGAGGTCAGGATCTCACCCCAGGGATCGACAACCATGGTATGCCCATAGGCTTGCACCTGAGTGGTGGGATTGGTGCCGGTTTGATTTACTCCCAGGACAAAACATTGATTTTCAATGGCACGGGCGCGCAGCAGAACCTCCCAATGAGACTGCCCGGTGTAGTGGGTGAAATCAGCGGTACAGACCATGATATCCGCACCGGCATAAGCGCGGAAAAGTTCCGGAAAGCGAAGATCGTAACAAATGGACAACCCGATGTTCCAGTCATGAAACTGAAAGTCGACAGGTTTGGCGCCGGCCAGGTACAGGCTGGTTTCATCGATGGCGGGTTGATCCGGGCGAGCGAACTTGAATAAATGGATTTTTCGATACGCGACAATCAGTCTGCCGGTGGAATTGTATATCAGTGACATATTATAAATGCCATCCGCGTTGCGCACTGGCAACCCGCCCCATAAACTCCAGATTCCATGCTGGCGGGACAATTTTCCCAGGCGTTCCAGATAAAAATCTTTGGATTTTGCCGCGGCGCGAATCTCCGCGTGATCACCCCGGCAATAGACATTTTCCGGGAAGATGATCATGGCGGAACCCGCGGTTTTGGCTTCCAGAAGGCATTGATCAATCCGTTCCAAATTGTGTGCGGGCTCATTCGTGGATGCGAATTGCGCCAAGGTTAAACACAGCTGATTGTGAGCGGTCATGGGGATGAAATTTATAAATTATTCAGTGACAATAAACCAACCAAAAACACTCAACTATTTGCTATCTATCGCTTTTGTCCAGTCGTGGGATTTAATAATTCACTTTCTCTTGACCGGTTCAGCAAAGTTGCGCCCGGTTTAAATTTGTCCGCATAATTCAAGCGCCAATGGATTGATGTCGGGCATCCTGCGATTATTGTTCAGCGTTAACATCGCGATATTGTAGCGAATCAAAACCGCGAATACAATAGTTTTTTCAACAATGTCTGAATAAATGACCATGGCCATCAAAGGATTCGATCTATGGATTACATTGCTCGAGCTCAGTCCATCTTGACAACCGAGATTGATGGATTGGAAAGGGTAAAAAACGAACTGGACTCATCCTTCATTCACCTGGTTGATTTGTGCCTGCAGCGTTTGCGTGATGGTGGCAAAATCGTTCTCAGCGGGGTGGGAAAAAGCGGGCATATTGGTCATAAGATCGCTTCAACCTTAGCCAGCACCGGGTCGCCGTCCGCGTTTATCCATCCGGTCGAAGCCATGCATGGGGATCTTGGCATTCTGAATGCCAGGGATTTACTGATCGTCCTTAGTTACAGTGGCGAAACCGATGAAGTCTTGACCTTTCTGCCCTCGGTAAAACGGTTCAATATTCCGGTGGTAGCCTTGACCGGCAATCCGGGATCGCGGCTGGCGCAATGGAGTGATCTGGTGGTGCCGGTAACTGTAACCGGGGAGGCTTGCCCATTTAATCTTTCGCCGACCACATCGACGACCGCGATGCTCGCGTTGGGGGATGCGTTGGCGATTGTCATTCTCGAGGCCCAAGGATTCAGCAAGGAAGATTATGGCCGGTTTCATCCCGCCGGTACGATCGGCCGCACCGTGACCATGAGGGTGGCGGATATCATGCGCCGCGGGGTTCGCGTTCCTACAATCTCCCCGAATACCACGGTGCGCGAAGGATTATTGGCGATGACACGCAGCC
This sequence comes from uncultured Lentisphaerales bacterium, assembly GCA_964615975.1. Lineage (GTDB taxonomy): Bacteria > Verrucomicrobiota > Lentisphaeria > JABSQK01 > JAJFLO01 > CAZTTH01. The sequence continues at coordinate 10,827 of CAZTTH010000067.1, forward strand.
GTTCCGGGTCGGTTATTGTTGTCGATGAAGAGGGCCGACTGCTGGGAATTTTTACCGATGGGGATTTTCGCCGCCATGCCCAAACCAATCTGGAGATTCTGCAAAGTTCAATCGGTGAAGTGATGACCCCCAATCCCATCCGGGTTCATGACCATCAAATGGCGGTCGACATTTTGCGCCTGTTGGAGGGACGTGAGATCGATGATCTGCCGGTGGTGGATGATGGTGATCGGGTGGTTGGCCTGGTCGACATCCAGGATCTGCCGCGGTTTAAATTGATGTAAGATCATTATGATCGGTTATGGGCGCCGATCATAATGAAATGGAGCCAATGGTCGGAATTGAACCGACGACCTATTCATTACGAGTGAATTATCTCACGTAATAAAATCATTAAAATGCTACTGTTTTGCTACTATTTTACGTAATTGAAGTTATTGTTTGCATATATTCAATTTTCATATTGTTTTGTTTGCAACAATCAAACTTTGAGGAAATACAATGGCTGTTTTCCGACGTAAAATTAAAAGCTCAAAAACCAGTGCAATAAAGTTTACCAAGAAATTTTACTGCAAGTATTATCTTCCCGATGGTTCACAAGGATTCAAGTGCACTGATAAAACTACTCTCTCTGAAGCCAAAGAATGGGAGAGAGAAAACATTCAAAAGCTAAAATCGCTCACAAAGGAAAAAGCTGTTGTTCAGGAATATCTAAATGTTTTGCGTGGCACAAAACAAATCGAGATTGAAACCGCATTTCAAAAGTTTAAGGAAATTATTCATAAAAAGAACAGTGCTCAATACATCAATCGCCTTGAAAGTATGTGGAATGATTTCCTTGCCTTTTTAAGTGATAAATATTCCAATGTTAAAAACATAAATGATGTCAATGTTGAAATTGCCGAAGAGTATTACAGGCAAATATTCAACAATGGTCGTTATTTAGATTACACAACCTATACCAGGGAGGGTATAAAAGTAACATCCCCAATAAAAACGAAAAATCTTTCCAATAATACAATCAATGATTTTCTTGTTTTTCTTAATCAGATTTTTAATAAACTGCTTGGGGATAATGACGGAATTTCATGCAGTCCATTCAGAAAAATTTCCAAACTCCCAAAACAAGAAGTACATAGAGAGATTTTTACTCCAGAACAATTATCAATAATAGGAATTGAATCAGAAAGAAACGATAAGCTTCTTTATTCTATCTTTCTATGTTCAGTTAACACGGGATTTAGAGAAGGTGACGCTTGTACTTTGTTATGGAGTGATGTTGATTTTTCCAATCATCTGATAACAAGAACCTTGAATAAAACCAGAAACTCAACTGGTAAAATAGTTCGAATCCCAATCCTCGATCCACTTTGGGTATACTTGAAAAATATAAGTCGAAATGGATCTCCCTACATATTTCCTGAACAAGCAAACATGTATTTGAATAATCCAACTGGATTAAGTTATAGAGTGAAGAAATTTCTTTCTGGTATCAATCTTGGAGTTGAAACTACGAAAAAAGTTGAGGGGAGAGACAGGGCTGTTTCTGTTCGTGATTTTCACAGCATCAGGCATAGTTTTTGTTATATTGCCGGAGAGGCCGGTGTTCCGTTTCCAATCGTTAAAGATGTAATGGGACACATGACTGAAAGAATGACTCAACTTTACATGGATCACGCTTCACTTGCTGATAAAAGAAAACACTTAACAAAAATTCCAAATTACTTAAATCCGAATTTGCCTGTAAAAGTTCAATCAGATTTTGATTTAATACAGAGGATAAAAGATATTGTCAATGATGGTGAGGATAGTTTGTTGAAGCGAAGACTTGAAAAATGCCTAATAACTTTCTGAACCTACAATTTGATAAGCCAAACTGGCCCAATCTTCGGAAATACTGCTTTCAATTTTTCCACGTGGGTATCTTAATCTCTCTTTATTGTAGTCATTTATGATTTGATATTGTGCTTCAATAAAAACACGAGTTTGTTTTGCGCCACTCAAAAAATAATCAGAATTTGCCCTTGATATTCTTTCTAACTGAGACATACTTCCCATTGAATTATTAGTCAAATATAGTATTTAATCCTTTCTGCTGCAATGGGTTGAAAAAGTAAATTTTATATCATGCAAAAAACAAATTTACTAAAAATAATTTCCCGCGATTCTAAAAATCCAGATAAATTGTGGGATCAATTGTTACAAATATGTCCTAAGCTTGTTCATTGGGGCGGTGATATATTAAAAAAAGGGTTATCTGACTATGTAAAGACAATTGTTTATGAACCATTCTATATTTGTAAAGATCATAGAAATTTATTTAGCTCCTTCTATTCGAAAAAATTTGTAACTATCTCACCATATTGTGAAAGACTTCATTTCTTTAATGATAGCATATCGGATTTGCACCATTTAAAGTGCTACCCAGAAGAATATTGTGAATCATATATGGGTTATTCAGTTATCCGACCAATTTACAATAGATGTCTTGGCAGAACAGTAATTGACCCTTATAAAATAGGAAAAAAATTAGAACGAGGTTATTTTCTTCTCCGGACTAAGTTTTATCCCCATATATCAGGTAACATTTTCCCGGTATATGGATTTCCGTATATTTCGCAAGATACTGAAGCAACTGTTTGTGCACATTCTTCTTTATGGGGAATTTGTAGGTATTTATCTCAACGATATTCAGCTTATAAGGAGATATACCCATTTGATCTTGTAAATATGACAGATACTACTTTGGGTAGAACATCACCATATAGAGGAATGACGTATCTTGACTACTCGAAAATTCTTACTGAATTTGGTACCTATCCATTAATTATTAGATTAAGAACAATGGATACAGATACAAATCCTGATAAATTTAAGGAATTATTCACATATATCGAGTCAGGATTTCCCATAATTGCAAGTTTTGGAGGGCACGCAGTCACAATAATTGGACATACATATGATCCTAATAAACCAGTTAAAGCGGAAGATGGATTTATTGATAACTCATCTTTTTTAAAACATTTTATAGTTATAGATGACAATATATTCCCTTATCAAAAATTAGGATTTAAGGATGATGCTGAAAATTATGGTCAATTTTATCCTGAACAAAATTACTCTATTCAAAGCATTATTAGTGCTGTCTGTCCTTTGACTGAAAAAGTATATCTTTTGTCATCACATGCAAGGAAATGTGCTATTAATGTATTCAAATCAATTATTTCTGAAAATAAAAGTTTTTCTGACGAATATGTAACTAGGCTTTTTATTACAAGCAGTAATGCGTTCATACGTAAAAAGCTTCTTCAGTCAGTTGATTTTGATAAAAATATTATTGATGACATTAACTATTTTGTTTCTAATATAAGTCTCCCTCACTTTATTTGGGTTATGGAGTTCTCTAACACATCAAATTACAAAAATAAAAAAGTTACTGCCGAGATAGTTATTGATGCAACTTCAAGTAAGTTGGAGGATACGAAATATATTTATGCTCGTTTAGGCAACGTAATATATTTTAATGGGCAATCAGAAAAAATTTTGCAAGCGCCTACAACATTTGATCAATATACACATAATTTAGGAGAATTGTAAATGTACAAAAATTCAGATATGCAACAACGAATTGCAAAGCTTAACTCAGAGAATTTCTTTTCAAATCCAAAACCAACTAAAATATTTAGTGAGGTTTCAATTAAAATGAATGAAGAATTTGATAGAAATCCAGTTGATCCGATCATAAGTAGTTATAATGATGATTGGAACGCTTTAGCTAATCAAATAGTAGGTAATGAAACTAATTATTAGAAAAATTAAAGTCAATTTTCAGTTCGTTTTATCATTGGATAGATAAATTCAACTTCAAATGTCATTTCCAATTTCGCTTTTTGTATCCCCACCCCAGACAACAAAACAAGAAAAATTCCGTTTCACTCCATTATTTTCCTTTTGTTGTCTCCCACCCACAAGACCCTATTCGAATTGGATAAAATGTTTTCCAGAGGAAATTTCAAAACAGACGCTTCGCAGAGAAAGTCAATTTCCGATTTCCGTTTTGAGAAACGCTAAATCTCCAATTCGTCTTTCACTGCTACGCTTTAAGAACCCGCCCACGCCAAAAACTCTAACCGAATGAGTTTCATATTCATTCAACTAAATCGTTCTCACTTTTTGGTTCCCACCCACAAGATTTTTTAACTATATCGATTGATATTTTATTGCTTATAATCAAGAAAATGGGTATGTTAAATAAGCCTCGATAATAAGTCTTATAAACTGGTTTACTTTAATGAAATTATGACAAAACAGACTGTTTATTTGGATTCAACGATACCGAGTTATTATTTTGATGAAAGGGAAACCACTAAAACATTTTCGGATTTGACGAGGAAATGGTGGGATAATGAAAGGCACGAATATGATTTATGGCTATCAAAATCAACCATGGATGAAATAATAGAGGGAAATTATCCTAACAGAAACAAAGTCATTGAACTTGCTAATCAATTTCCAATCTTAGAAGATAACTTTAGAGTAAGGGAAATCGCCAAATATTACATTCAAAATAAATTAATGCCTAAAGAATTAGATGGTGATGCGTCACACCTTGCATATGCTTCATTTTATGGGTTTGATTTTTTACTAACTTGGAATTGTAATCATTTAGCTAATGCGAATAAATTCAAACACATCAGACAGATTAACAATGAGCTTAAAATTTCAACGCCTGAAATTATAACTCCAATGCAATTAATTAAGGAGCTCTAATATGATTTACACAGATCCAATCTTAGAAGAAAAATACAAAACTCAAAAACGGTTATCTGAAAGTGCCAGAGATATTGATGAGTATTTTAACCAAGTAGATTTAAGATTAAGAAAATATTGTCAAGAACACGATTTAAAACTTAATTATCAACCATTTGTACAACCCCATGAGGATTTAAAAACTAAAGTTAGATTTGCTTGAATGTTTCATTCTAATCCCATCTTAGAAGAGAAGTATAGAATCCAGGAAATGCTTTCAGAAAGAGCAAAAGATTCCCATGAATATTCCAAACGAGCGGAAGAAGATGTTAGAAAATATTTTGCCGAACATAATTTGAAACTAAACGTTCAACGTCCAGATAGAAAGTATAAGGGTGCCAAAAAATACGAATTGGTTCAAAATTAAACTTTTCTTTTTACGCCAATTAATAACTAATTTCCACTACGTAAAAAACTCGTGAAAAACTTAAAAAACAGCCTCAAAGTTAGGTTTATTCCA
>CAZTTH010000068.1:0-5253 GCA_964615975.1 uncultured Lentisphaerales bacterium
ATCGGAGCGGAGGAAACGTATGTGTTTAGCGCAGAGTTTGAAGCTGGTGGAGTTTGGAGTTCATCCTTTTGGGATGCTCCTCGCTCAGGCGTTATTGCCATTCAGGCTAAAAGCCTGTACTCCAACCGATGCTAAACACATACGAGGAAACGGTTATTGATATACTGAATTCAATCAGGCAATGAATACCCTTGGGGGAAATATTCAGGGATTGGCTGCCGGTTCAGAATCGGATGCCGCGGCATCATCCTCCAAAGCGGGAGCTGTCGGCAATGGCGGCAATGTGTCAACCGCGGGCGGCGGGGAGGTTGTCGATGGTGAGATTTTGTCTGGCGGTGGCTGCAACAAGGGAGTGGGATAGGCCGGCAGGGGCATTTCTTCGTCCGCATCCTGTTCAAGAGAATCCATGGATTCCCAGTTATCATCGGATTCTTCGTCATCTTCGGGGGGCGCGGCGGCAGGCGCAGCTTTCTTTTTCGTCAAGTCTTTTCGCTCAAGCACCATATCATCCACAGTATAGGAGGAGACGATAAAAACCCAGTTCTGATATCGCGCGGATTCTTTTTCGTACTGGTCGCGAGCAGCGTCGATTTTCATTTTGAATGCGTCTTCGCGCTTGACTTTATCTGCTTCCGATTCTTCGCTGGGAGCTGTCGGCGGTGTGGGTTCATTAAAGTCCAGCGCCAGCTTGAGCGGATATTCGTCCTTATCGTTTTTCTTCCCGATCCTGAAGGTATAGGTGATGCCATTGAATGACTGGACTACAAACGACCGGGTGTCAGCACCCAACCCATGCGCCTCATCGGTTATGACGGGATCGGCAATTTGATTGAACCCGGGATAACGCAGGGCGCTGTCGATGCCGTTGATCTTATCCATGGCCAGTTCTTCATCCGCGGGGATTTCCCCCTTCAATTTAAGCGGGTCTGTTTCTTGGTCGCGGTAGACTGACCAAAGTTCCTGTTCCCCCTGATACGCGCTTGCCTGTTTGAGCTTCTCGACGCGGATAAATGATTTATCCCACCAGGTATCATTGCTATCCATGAGATTGGCGAAGGGCTCGGAAACCAATACCACTTTTTGGGATTGGGTTTCCCGGATATATCGACCATCCGGCCAGGTCCCGCCGGCAAACGGAGAAGCGTTTTCGCGTTCCTGCTTCATATGTTTTTTGCCGAGAACAAGGCGGGCGATGTTTTTATCATTTTTGGCGAAAATTTCGACCAGAATACCGGGTTTCGTTCCCTTTCCGGGCTCGTTTAATTCCAAGCGATCATAATCTTCCCTGCCGATATCGATGGTTTGTAACGCCTTCAATTCCTTGAGTTTCTTGAGAAAATCCGCGATCCTGACAAAATCAGCATAATAGGAATGGCTGGTTGCCACAACCCAGAAGTCACCATTCTTCTGCAAATCAACACTGGCGTCCGGACCGGAAATTTTGATCGCGTCAACGTCATTTATCGGCAGCTCAGCAAAGAGTTCCTGGCCGATCGCGCTGGCGGCGGACTGCCAGCTTTTCTGGCGCTGGTGTTGTACCAACCAGCCCGCCGTGCCAATGATAATGCTGCATACAAGCAAGATTAAAAAATGTGAGAATTTCATGATACCCCCATCAATGCTTCTTTTTCCGCCTGATCCCAACCACAATACCAGAAATAATCACCAGCAGAGGCATCAAGGCGATGTTATAAAATTTCAAACGCATTTCCAACGCGTCAATATCGCGGCGCAACTGTTTGCGCAGATCCTTTAATTTGATCCTGGTTTCCGCTTGTTTTTCTTTGAATTTTTCCAATTCCCGCGCCTGTTCGGGCGATAAGATGTATTGCTGGCTTTGGTCTTTCTTGGTGTTCTGCAATTCGCTGATTTTTCGCTGCGCTTCCGCGAGTTCTTCCTCCAAGGTGCCGATTTCCTGTTTGTATTTTTTCTCGGCTTCCATCTGCATGTCGCGGACAATCAAAAACGGGCGATTGATGATGCCGCGCGAGCGGATGGAAATCAGGCTGCTGTCGCCACTTAATTGTTCGACCGCATTTTGCAGCAAATTATTGTTGTCACTGAATACCTGATAGAGGTTTTGCCCGAAGAACGGCACTTTCTGTACCCAGAACTGGTCTGCGATCATATCAACATCACCAATCAATATTACCGCCGTGTCCTGCGCCGATTCGCTGAGGGACTCTCGTTTCAGGTCTGATTCATTCGCCTCATCAGCAGCGTCCTTCTTCGGTGCCGCGGGCTGGCCGTCAGGAAACGCGGTGTGAAATTTGCCGACCAGACGGATTGCCAGAGCAAACTCCTTGTCTTCCGCCTTGAAATCCTTGTGCAATGATTCAACCGGCATCTGGGCCTTGAAGGTATCGATTAATTGCGCCTGCTTTGAGCTCTTCATGATCACCGTTTTTTTCAGCCCTTCGGCGGGTTCTCCCTGGAATACTCCCGCGTATGCCATGATCACCCGATCCAGGGATGTGGCCACAATGTCCGTGGCATTCATCGCCTGTTTATCCAGGCTCAACACCGAGGCGGATGTCTGTGCCACCCCCCCCTGACCACCCAGTTGAGTGGTGTATGACATATCGGCAATCACCTTGCCGGTATCGAATTCCACCCCCCACTTGTCAAATAATTTGGTTAAAGTGGAACTGGGGGAGGATTGGCGCATCATGTCGGGACTGGATTGTGATTGCATGATACAGGCCGGATCAACAAACGCGATGACCTTTTTGCCGCTCAAAATAAATTGATCGATCGCGTACAATGCGCGCGGCGCCAGGTCACGGGGATGGATGAGGATCAGCACATCAATGGACTCGGGAATTTCTTCGGCAGTCATTGCCACTTCCTCGACCGCATGATTCTTCTTCAATTCGGAAACGAAAACCCATGCCGGCTGCATTTGTGAGGGCGGCATGCGCATTCCCATTTGCGCTGATCCCATTACCGGCATGGAGGACATGATGCCGATGGTAAGCTCCTGGGGATTGGCGACCCGATAAATCAAACGGGAGATATCATATTCAAGGTTGCTTTCATTTTGCGGATTTAAGAATGGGATGGCGACACTTTGATCCAGTTGACTCACCGCGATCCCCAGATACATTTTTTCACCATTCTGCAATTGCTGGCCTTCAATGCCGTCCAGCGCGGCCGCGTCCTCCGCGTCCGAATCTGGCTGCGGATCGAATTTTTCGATCCGGATATTCCCTGGAGACGTGATGTGATATTCTTTCAAGAGGTCTTCCACACGTTGGGCATAGGTCTTGAAATTCATCGGCATCGCGGAATTCGATTTCGAATAATAAAAGCGCAGATAAACCGGCGATTTAAGCTTGTCAAGAATGTGTTTCGACCCGTCCGACAAGGTATAGATTTTATCTTCGGTGAGATCCGCGCGGACATGAAAATAGCTGGCGATAATGTTCAAGGCCACCAGGATGACGGCCACCCCGGCAATCCCCAGCGAAGAAAAGAGAAAGATTTGAATGTTCTTGGTTTTCATCTGGTTCACGCCCCGACCCGCCGACCGCGCAGGACGGCGCCGGTAATAAATAATGAGAATGCGATCACGGATAAATAATAGATGATGTCGCGGCTGTCGATGACCCCGCGCTGCAACCCTTCAAAATGAGGAATAATACTGAACGCGGCGACGAAATCGACCAGCCATACCGGCGCCCAGTTGACAAACAGATTGGTCACCGGAGGCCACCCCGCCAGGATCAGCAGCAGGCAAACCACCAGGGAGAGAATGAAACTGATGACCTGATTGCGGGTTAATGCCGAGGTTAAACCGCTGATGGCCAGGAAAGCGCAGGCGATCATATAACTGCCGATATAGCCGCAGATGATGATACCGCTATCGGGGTTTCCCAGATGATTGACGGTGAGGACAATGGGAAATGTCAAGGCCAGGCAGAGACTGATGAAAATACATCCCGCCAGATATTTGCCCCATATCGCCTGCCAGACCGTGGTTGGCAGGGTAAACAAGAGTTCCAAGGTGCCGCTGCGCTGCTCTTCCGACCACAGGCGCATTCCCGCGGAAGGGACCAAAAACATGTATAACCATGGATGCCAGAGGAAAAACGCATCCAGAGAGGCTTCATTGCGTTGAAAGAAATTTCCCAGCATAAAGGTAAAAAATCCCATCAATAACAAAAATATGACAATGAACACATACGCTACCGGAGACACAAAATAACTATAAAGTTCCCGGTGTATAATGGCCCTGATATTCGTCAGAGTTCGCATCATTTTGCACCTCGCTCAACATCCGAAGTTGTTATTTCGCGGAACACTTCATCCAACCGCCCTTCCTCCAGGGATAATTCCAGCACCTGCCACCCCGACTCAACACCGACGCGATGCAAGCGCAAGGGCAACGCCTCATCGCCACCTGACTCACGGGGAAAAACACGTAACTGACAGAGGGCGTCTTTTTCCGCTAAACAGAGCGTGTTCTTGATGCCGTCCAGGCTGGAAAGTCTGGCGTTGATGGCGTTGTAGGTCTGGTTGCGTATGGTCATGACGACCGAGCCGGCGATCTTGGATCTGGCTTTTAATTCGCCGGGAACACCATTGGCGACCAGTTTGCCATTATTGATGATGATCACGCGTGAACAAACCGCATCGACTTCTTCGAGAATGTGAGTCGACAACACGATCGCTTTCCGTTCTCCCATGCGTTTGATCAGGTTGCGCACCTCATGCTTCTGATTGGGATCCAGACCGTCCGTGGGTTCGTCCAAAATCAAGACCTCAGGATCATGAAGAATGGATTGGGCAAAACCGGTGCGATGACGGAATCCCTTGGAAAGGGTTTCAATGGTTTGATGACGTACCGATTGGAGAAAACAGGTTTCGATGACGCGGTCGACCGCATCGTTGCGCGTCTTGCCGCCCATGCCGCGCAACGCTGCGATAAATTTCAAAAAGGCGGTCACCGTCATATCTTCATAAGAGGGCGCGTTTTCCGGCAGGTAACCCAACAGGCTTTTGGCGCCGATCGGGTTGTCCGCCATCGAGTAATTGCCAATTGTTATTTGTCCGGCATCCGGGGCGATGAATCCGGTAATCATCCGCATGGTGGTGGATTTGCCCGCACCATTGGGGCCAAGAAATCCGAGCACCTCCCCTTTGGCGACGGTAAAAGAGATATTGGCCACGGCCTGCTTCGAGCCAAACCATTTACTGAGATTTTCAACTTTGATCATGAGCTAAACACGATGCCATTTCTTAATATTTGGG
>CAZTTH010000068.1:5353-15829 GCA_964615975.1 uncultured Lentisphaerales bacterium
ACCGATCCATTGCGCAATGTTGATCTCACAGGGTATATTGCCGGCAGAACACCAAAAGGAGTGATTATGGAAACATATTTTAAACAGATTATCGAAGCAATCGGTGAAAACCTGGACCGTGAAGGCTTGAAGCAGACGCCGCGGCGCGCCGCGCAGGCATTCAAATACCTGACCAAAGGATACCAGCAAACCCCGGAAGAGGTGATTAACGACGCGGTGTTCACCACCGAGAGTGACGAAATGGTGGTGGTAAAAAACATTGAATTGTATTCCATCTGTGAACATCATCTGCTGCCATTCATCGGCAAGTGTCATGTCGGTTATCTCCCACGCGGCAAAGTCTTGGGATTATCCAAGATTGCCCGGTTGGTCGATGTCTTTGCCCGGCGCCTGCAAATCCAGGAAAATCTCACCTGCCAGATTGCGGAGACCATTCTCAATGCAGTCCAGGCTCAGGGCGTGGGAGTGGTGATTGAAGCCCAGCATCTCTGCATGATGATGCGGGGGGTGGAAAAACAAAATTCGGTGATGATCACCTCCTGCATGCTCGGGGCTTTTCGCAAAAATGATCAAACCCGCGCGGAATTTTTAAGCTTGATCCGCTAATATGAAAGGCCGCAAGCACCCTCTATTCTGGCTCCTGAAAAGTGAACCGGAGGTTTATTCCATCGACGATCTGGCGCGGGATGGCAGCACGTGCTGGGACGGGGTGCGCAATTATCAGGCGCGCAATTACATGCGCGATGAGATGCGCATCGGCGATGGCATATTATTTTATCATTCCAATGTTCAACCAACCGGCATCGCGGGCATCGCCCGTGTTTCTCGCCCCGCCTATCCAGATTTCACTGCCTGGGACAAGCAGAACCAGCATTACGACCCGAAGACTGATCCGGAAAATCCCGCCTGGATGATGGTCGATATCGAATTCAAGGAAAAATTTATTCATTTTGTGACCTTGAATGAAATAAAATCCCATCCAGACTTGGAGGATATCATGGTGGCAAGGCGAGGCATGCGCCTCTCTGTCCAACCGGTGGAATCCAGGCATTTTGCTATCATTAGCAAATGGGGGAGAAGCGGATCATAATTATCCAGCTCATGCCTGGAGATCTGAGCTTGAATTTAACCGCTGTCATTTCCCATCATCTTCCATGACCCTTAACCCTCGCCGTTAATTCACTGGAGCATCAAGCGACTCGCGCACTTTGCGCAACAGCATTTCGGGATAAAACGGTTTTTGCAGGTAGACACCACCGGTGTCCAAGATATTTTCCATAAGGGGATTGTCCGCATAACCGGAGATATACATGAATTTCATCTCGGGACGCAGGAGGACCAGACGTTTTACCAGTTCGGGACCGCTCATCTTCGGCATGACAACATCGGTAATCATCAGATCAATTTGGCTCTGGTGCTGTTCACAGATCAGAAAGGCCTCGCCGCCGTTGCGCGCTTCGATCACGGTATAGCCATGGCTTTGGAGAATTTCGCGGGTGATGGCGCGAACCTTGTCTTCGTCCTCTACGAGCAATATCGTCTCGTTCCCCAAGAGTTTGCAGGTTGAAAAAATCCCCGATTTAACTGTTTCGATCGGCTCATCGCCGCACGGCAGATACACGGTGAAGGTGGCGCCGCACTCGGGCTCGCTGTCAACCCAGATATACCCTTTGTTCTGCTTGACTATTCCGAATACTGACGCGAGTCCCAGACCGGTCCCTTTCCCCAGCTCCTTGGTGGTAAAAAAAGGTTCGAATATGCGAGATTTTATTGCCGCGTTCATGCCACAACCGGTGTCCGATACCATCAACTTGACGTAAGGTCCAGGGATGATTTGATCATTGGTATAAGATAATACTCCATCGCTTTGGACATGACTGGTCGCGACCGTGAGCGTGCCGCCGCGCGGCATCGCATCGCGGGCATTAATCACCAGATTCATCAGGAGTTGCTCCAACTGGCCGGAATCAGCATTTACAGAACCCAGTCCCGGCTTGAGAACCAGACACAGGTTGATGTGTTCACCAATCATGCGCTGGAGCATCTTTTGCGATTCCTCAATGAGCGCATTCAAATCAATGTTTACTGTTTGCACGATTTGTTTGCGACTGAAGGCCAACAATTGACGGGTAAGGTTGGCGGACCGATTTCCGGCATCGCGTATCTGTTCGACGTAAGTGTATAAAGGATCGTCTTTTCGGATCTTCTTCAACGCCAGATCGCTGAAGCCGATGATGACGGCCAGCATATTGTTAAAATCATGCGCCACGCCGCCGGCAAGCTGGCCAATGGCTTCCATCTTTTGGGATTGATTATAGCGTTCTTCCAATTCCTTGAGCTCCGTGATATCCTCGGCGATCCCGGCAATGCGGTAAATGGTTCCGGATGAATCGCGAACCGGGAAGGCGCGATCCCGGATCCAACGACGTACGCCGTCCGGCCTCAAGATCCGGTAAACTTCGTTGTATTCCCCGGAAATTTGTTTGGTTTTGGCGGCTTCAATGACGCGGTTGCGATCATCAGGGTGGATGGCCTCAATCCAGTCGAGCGGGGACGCATAAATACTCTCAAGCGAACGCCCCCAGATCTCCCGGTAAACCGGACTGATATAAATCATCTCAGTTTTGGTGATATCAGTCATCCAGAAAACTTCACGGATGTTCTCCGCCAGTTGTCGGAAACGCTCCTCGCTCTGGCACAACGCGCCAAGTGCCTGCTGGCTTATCGCTTTAAGGCGGGTTTTCTCCAATACCGTGTTGATGGTCAGGGGCAGGCGGCGGAGATGTTGGGGGGTTTTGATGACGTAATCCGCCGCGCCGCGCTTCATGGCTTCGATCGCGATCTCTTCCGAGCCGGTGCCGGTGACAATCACCACCGGCAGATACGGGTCTTTCTCGTGGACGGCATCGATGACCTGCAGCCCCTCGAAACCAAGGATATTGAAGTCGCTCAATACCAGATCATAATCGGTTTCATTGAAGCGCGCTTCGAATTCGGCGCGGGAGGCGACCTCGAAGACTTGAAATCCACTCTGTTCCTTCTCCAAGGCATCACGCACCAAGGCACGATCCAGCGGATAATCATCGATATAAAAAACGCGAATAGGATTGTTCACAATTAGTTCTCCGGCGGTGCCAGGTTGAGTTTTAACCAATAATTTTCGATCTGTCGCACGACGCTGATAAAACCATCGTATGAAACCGGCTTGACCAGATAACTGTTGGCGCCACCATCATAAGACTGAGCGCGGTCGACTTCTTCTTCCGAGGAGGTCAGGATGATAACCGGCAGGCGTTTGAGAATGGGGGTGGTCTTGATCGTGCGCAGGACCTCAAATCCATCAATACCGGGTAATTTCAGGTCGAGGAGAATGAGGTTGGGGGAAGGATAGGTTTCACGTTCCTTGAAATGGTGGCGACCCAAAAGATAGTCGAGCGCTTCTTCGCCCGTGACCGCGACCTGAATCGTGTCGCCAACCTGCGCATCCCTGAAGGCATTCAAGGTCAATTCCCGATCCATGAGATTGTCTTCAACCAAAAGTATATGTGCCGGTTTGTCCATCGTTTACTCCATTGGCAGTTGAATAAAAAAAACGCTGCCTTCCCCTACCTTTGATTCCACCCAGACTCTGCCACCCAACAATTCCACGGCCTTTTTGACCGTTGCCAGTCCAATGCCGGTGCCGGGATATTGCTCAATACTGTGCAGCCGTTGAAAGACATTGAAGATTTTTTTATGATGTTCAATGGGGATGCCGATCCCGTTATCTCTGATCTGGACTATCACCTCATGCTTTTCAGTTTTATAAGTTATTTCTATGGACGGCGGCAGGTTGGCCTGGCAATAAGTGACGGCGTTTTCCAGCAGATTGGTGAAGATCTGACTCAATAACGTTCTGTCACCTGTTACTACCGGCAATCCTGCAATAATGTTGACTGACCCATGCAATTCGTCAAGACGAATTTGTAAATCTCTGGTAATCTCCCCCAGTACATCGGCGAGGGCGACAGGCTGGCGATGAATAGCTGTCCGCCCGAGACGGGAATACTTCAACAGATCACCGATCAGTTGTTCCATCCGCTCGCTGGCCTGCACGATGTAGTCGAAGTAATGCTGGCCTTCATCATTCAGGCTGGGACGATGACGGCGGGCGATGATCTCGGCAAAACCGCTGATGGCGCGCAGAGGGGCACGCAGGTCGTGTGAGACGGAATAAGAGAATGCTTCAAGTTCCTGATTGGCGGTTGAGAGCTGGTTGGTGCGCTCGGCAACCCGCAGTTCAAGAGTGGTGGCATGATTGCGGATTTCCTCCAGCAACCGGACGTTATGAATGGCAATCGATATTTGCGCCGCAATGGTCTCCAAAACGCGTTGATCCGATTCGCCATAGGCATCCATTTGGATGGCTTCGACATTGATCACGCCGATGGTTCTCTTCTCAATCTTTAAGGGCACGCATAACACTGAACGAATGTTTTCTCTTATCGGAATATAGCGTTTATCTTTCTGAACATCGCCGAGCCGAACGCTCACGCCCTGCTGTGCCACCCAGCCGGTGATGCCGGTACCAATTTTTATTTTGTGCAATGCCATGGAGTCGGGTTTTGATATTCCTTTTGCAGTGATCTGGTCGCGATCGCTGTAAGTGAACGGGATTAACATATTCAACTCCTCATCGACGAGGAGGATCTCGCTGAATTCGAACGCGAACAAATCCCTGATGATATGGATTAACTGATTCGCCAGTTCTTCCGGTGAGTACAGTGCCTGCAAACGCTGGCCGGCAAAATAAATCGCGTTCAATTCACTTTCACGTCGTTTCGTGGCGGTGATATCAATCAGCGTGCCGATAAATTCCGTGACAACTCCCTGCTCGTCACGCACCGGCACGATCTCTCCATGCGTCCAAACGATGCTGCCATCGGGGTGGACCCAACGATAATCTTCGCTGAATGAAGCGCCATTATTCACCGTGTTCACCCATTGGTCAGTAACCCGCTTGCGGTCATCGGGATGGATGATTGGGACCCAATCTAGACCGAGCGCTGCCTCTGCCGGGATGCCCACAATCTGTGCACAGCGCTCATTGATATAAATCGCATTTCCCTGCGTGTCATCAAGGAATATTCCCATCGGTGAAAATTCGGTCAGGGTGCGGAATTTTTTCTCGCTTTCTATGAGTTTGACTTCTGCCTGTTTACGCTCGGTGATGTCCTGGGTTGTCCCCAGCAGGAATGTGACCCCATCACGAATTTGAACTTCCACCATACTGATAAAATGCCGCGACAGCTCTTTTTCGGGGTTGCCGCGGTATTCAATCCGACTGCCCTGACCCGTCTGCTGCATCTTGACATGGGTGTCGATGACCGATTGTCGGTCCTCGGGGTGGATCAACTCGATAAACTCATTAAACGCCGGTGTTCCCCGAGCCGGATCGCGCTGGAATAATGTATACATCTCATTTGACCACCAGCCTGTTTGTTGAAGTGTATCGAACTCCCAACTGCCAAGTTTGGCCCGATGTTCGGCTTGTTCCAGGCTTTGTTTGATGCGGATCAACTCGGATTCTTCCTGTTTGCGCACCGTAATATCCAGATGGCATCCCATCATTCGAATGGCTTTATTATTCGCATCACGGATAACCTCACCGCGGGCATAAATCCAGCGATATGAATGATCCTTGTGACGCATGCGAAATTCCGCCTCAAATGTTCCTCGCTTTCGGGCGAGATAATCGCGGATTTTTTCCTGAGCATTAGGCAGGTCATCAGGATGAACCCGGCTCTGCCATTCACTGAATTCATTGCTGATTTCATGCTCCTCGTAACCGAGCTGGCTTTTCCATTCACGTGAGTAGGATACCAGATTGGTTTCCAGATTCCAGTCCCACATACCGATATTGGATGCCTTGATGGTGAAGCGAAGCCGTTCGGCATTTTCCTTAAGGGTGATTTCCGCCCGCTTGCTCTCCGTGATGTCCCGGGTGATGCCGATCAGGGCTATGATTTGGCCCGTTGTGTCTCGCAAGGGACTGGCATGAGTCTCGAGCCAGCGATGATTGCCCTTGAGGCTGACAATTTGAAACTCAAGGGTGTCAGATTCACCACTGAATACTTTCGCGGTAAGTTCGATAAATGCCTGGCGATCTTCCTCGACCACCAGGGGATAGACACATTGGTTCTTGACCTTTTGGAAGGAATCCGCTTCCACCATCCGCAATCCGGCAAGGTTCATTTCCTGTACACAACCATCGGCATTTAAGATTTTTACGCATTCTGGTTCGGTCGCGATGATGGTGCGCAAGCGTTCTTCACTCGCGGATAACGCGATCTCCGCCTTTTTACGTTGGGTGATCTCATGAAAGAAGATGGTGATGCCATTCTCGGAGGGATAGATATGGTTCTCAAACCAGCGATCCCAGGGCGGATAATAGTCCTCGAGGAAAACGAATTTCCGCTCGGCCATGGCAGTCTCATAGGCGCGCTGGAAGGGTTGACCAACTCCTTCAGGAAATTCCGTCCAGATCTGTTTGCCAATCAAATCTTCTGGCTGCCGCTGAAAGATTTCACCCGCACGGGCGTTGACATAGGTGTAGCGCCATTCTTTATCCAAAGCTACAAACGCGTCCGTGACGCTTTCGAGAAGTCTGACAAGCTGGGCACGAGTTTGTTCGGCATCGACCCGGGCCGCTTGTTCCTTTTCGAGCAGGTGCACGCGCTCCAGCTCCGCTTGTTTGCGCTCGGTGATGTCCCGCACGGTGCCGACCATGCGCAGCGGGTGATTTTCACGGTCACAAACCAGATCTCCCTGCCCTGAGAGTAATCGAATCTCGCCGCCTGGCTGGATGATGCGAAACTCGATATCTTTCGGTTTATCTCCCTTCACGCAGGCGTCTTTCCATCCCGTAATGATGGGGAGGTCATCCGGATGAATCAGATTGAAAGATGCTTCCAGATCAATGGCGCTGCTGTCCGGCGACAGTCCATGGATGCGGTAGGTCTCCTCGGTCCACGTGATTGCATCGGTTGCCAACTCCCACGACCACCCCCCAATATGGGCGATCCGCTGTGATTCGGAGAGCAGTTGTTCTTTTTCAATCGATGCCTGTTCAGCCAGTTTCCGTTCGGTAATATCATGAAAGAATAATGAAAGTCCGTCCTTGACGGGATAGATGCGAACTTCAATCCAACTTTCTAATGGAGGATAATAATCCTCAATAAACATGAATTGCTGCTCCCTCATCGCGCGTTCATAGGTAAGTTGAAATCGCGAGCCGATCGCCTCGGGAAATTCATCCCAGATATATTTACCGAGCAGATCTTCGGGTTGGCGGCGCGTGATTTTGCCGGCCTGCTTGTTGACGTAGGTGAAGCGCCAGTTTTTATCCAACGCAATAAAACCGTCGCTGATGCTTTCAAGGATATTGACAACCTGCGCTCTGGACTGTTCGGCTTCATTGCGTGCGGTCCGCTCTAGTATAAGTAACTGCTCACGATCCTGCTCAACCTCCTTGCGTTCAGTAATATCGATATGACAGCCGAGTACCCGGACTACATTGGCATTGGAGTCTCGATGGACATTACACTGTGCGTAAATCCAGCGATATGTGCCATTTTTATGGCGCATACGAAATTCTGCCCTGATTGCCTTATCCGGCTGGGCGAGAAATAGGTGTATTTGTGTCAGAGTTCCGGGTAGGTCCTCAGGATGGACGCGGCTTTCCCATTCACTGAATTCAGTTCCGATCTCATGATCTGCGTACCCAAGCTGGCTTTTCCATTCCCGCGAATAGGATACTCGATTTGTCTGCAGGTCCCAATCCCACAGGCCAATGTTGGAGGATTGGATGGCGAGCTCCAGCCATTTGCTGCTTTCCTGGAGTGCTGCCTCGGACAACTTCCACTCGGTGATGTCGATTACACAGGTAATGTAATGGGGCTCTCCATGCAGAGTGATTGTTTCGGAGGAAATCAGCAACTGTCTGTCCATTCCGGTTTTGGTTTTGAATGGGACTTCAACATTGCGGATGATGCCTTTTTCATGCAGTACCGCGAGGAGATGCTGGCGGGATTCGACGGTCAACATTTCCAGTTCAATTGATGAGTGGCCACAAACTTCTTCACGGGTAAAACCTGATAACAAAGCAAAGGAGTCATTGATGTCTACAATCAGTCCATCCCTTATCCGGGTAATGGTGAAACCAACCGGGCTCGCGTGAAACGCGGTGCTGAATTGTTCATGGCTTTCACGCAATGCCGCTTCAGATCGTTTCTTATCCGTTATGTCAACGACCATTCCGACATGGCCAAGCAACTTTTCCTGATCATAAACCGGCGCGGTCGACACCTCCCACCACACGATCGTGCCATCTTCATGAAGGTATCTGCCCCGCCCCTGATAATTTCTCCCCGCCGCCATCGCGGTTTTCCAATCATTCATGACCTGTTCGCGGTCCTCGGGATGAATTGCCTTGATCCATTTCGTTCCCATCGTATCATCCCACGACAGGCCGGTCATTCGCAGATCGGCGGGATTGCCGTAGGTGACATTGCCATCCGGAGCCATGAGGAAAATTCCTATTGGCGATGATTCGACAATCGCGCGGAATTTCGCCTCACTCTGACGCAGTTTTTCTTCATTATCCACGCGCTCGGTGACATCGACGGCAATGCCGATTTTCTGCTTGAGTGTCCCATCTAAATTGCGCAAAAATGGGCGTTCATAGCTGTGCAGGTGAACCCAGTGACCATCGCCATGCTGCATGCGATATTCAAATTCAAGGGTGTCCTCGTCTCTGGCTTGCAGTACCTGAGACTGGAAGGTAATCACCGCCGGCAGATCATCGGGATGAACTAAACGAGCAAAAATGTCTGTCCCCATTGCCAATATTTCTGCTGGTAAGTATCCCAGAATCCGTTCGATACCGTTATTTGAGTAGACATTGGTTTGGGTCTCCAGATCATAAACATAGATGATAACCGGCGCCGTATCGGCTATGGTGGTGATAATCTGTTGTTGTTCCCGCAAAAGTAGCTCCAGGCGCTTGCGTTCTGAAATGTCCCTGACAATGCCCTCCAACTTCTTGCCGCCGATCATCTTCGCGCTCACTTCCACTGATAGCGTATGCCCATCCTTATGGCGCAGGTTCCTTTCGACCAACAGAATTTTACCTGCCTTTAATTCCTCCAAGCGCAAGGGATCAGGGTTGAGAGCGGGGGGCGCCAGGTCGCGGATATTGAGGCGCAGGATTTCATCATGGGTATATCCCAACATCCGGCATCCACTCTCGTTTACATCGATATAATTCCCCTCCAGATCGGAAATAAAAATCCCGTCGGACGCCTGTTGAATAAGCATATCCCGTTCGGCCGAGTATTCTGTGAAGACCATCCCCAGTTTATGGGTGATTACACCAATGAATAATATCAGAAACGATCGGGCGCCGACAACAACCAGCGGGATCATTTTGCCGGTGGTGGAAAAGGGAAACAACAGTAGATAACTCATAGCCAGAATAAATGGAACAAGCAATCCCAGGCGGCGCGGGAGGACAATCGGGTAAATCGCCACGATGACAAAATACCAGAGCAGGAAGTAGCTGTTGACGCCGCCGGTCAAATACAACAAGATGGTGCTGATGAGTGCCAGGCTAACAGCGCGGAATTCGGTGGTATTGATTGGATTTTGCCTGCCGGTGCAGCCGGTGATCCCCAGGGTCAGGGTCAAGCCAACCAAAGCCCATGCCCAGGGGGTGCCGCCCAGGGAGATCAGCATGAGGGTTCCATGCGCCCCAAGCAGGAAGGGGGTATACGATTCAAGTCGTGCCAACTGCTCATGAATTGGACTGAATCGATTGTTATTCATACTTCTATTCCTAACGAGTCGTCACCAAATGTGATGCGTGATTCAAGGTGAAACGATTAAATGTAATCTAGCTATTGAGCCTACAAATCAATTTAACCACACCCGCCGATTGTTCAAATTCAGGCCCGCCAAGGCGGGGTGCGTGTTTAGCGACGCATGGAATTCCTCATATGTGGTTAGCTTGTTCGTAAGCCACGAATAGTGGCGTTCTTCCATAGGCAATGAGTCACACGGCACTAGTCGTGCCTTACGAACGAATGTCACTAATGCAACAACTTGTATCTAACGTTAACCCGCTCAATCCCCTGGCGGGATGCTTGAAGGTAGCCCGCCAATTTAATTGGCGGGAATCACGGCCGCCGCCCCCGCCGCCGTCCCGCCAGGGACGGTTGAAAATCATGTGGAATAAAATCCCATTCAATTAAATCTCCCATTGGCCGACAATCTCTACCAGTGGTTCTTCCGATCGTCCCTGGCGGGACGGAAATATTTTGTCTGCATTTATTAACCCACCAAGCGAATTGGTGGGCTACTTTCACATTGTCCCTTTTAGGGACGTACGTGTTTAGCGTGAGCATTGAGGTCAATAAAGTTGGGAGTTCTCCTGCCGAA
>CAZTTH010000069.1:0-15086 GCA_964615975.1 uncultured Lentisphaerales bacterium
CGTGATTTGTAACTTGCTAAAAATAAACAACTTATAATTTCGTGAAACCCTGTCTCCAGAAGTTTGTGTTTAGCGCGGCGTTGGAATAACGTCCCGCAGTGTATGTATACCTTTTATCATCAAGTTTTCGAAAATAGATCGCTGGTATGCTTGAGGAGCAGGCGTTCGTAGTCAGCCACGACTAGTGGCGTTCTTATGCGTGCATGCCCAGTCGCTCACGGCACTGGTCGTGCCTTACTACCAACTTCCCATCAATGGCGAATTTCGAAAACTCGATGACGATAAGTATAGTTAGTGTCGGTTGGAGTACAGGTGTTAACCTGCTGTAGAGGAATTGGAATATTCGGGGTCACACCTGCTATTTGAATTTTGTGATCGGTGTGACCCCAGAGATTCCGCACCGCCAGTCATTGGCGCAGGATAAATTGAAGATAATTACCCCGATCATAATTTTAACGGATTAATCTAAGCATCGTCACTTGTAAAAATCCCGCATACACGGTATTATGGACTAACTGGCAGTTTATTGGTGGCTACGACGAGCGAACCGCCAATGAATTACATCCGTGAAATGCCATGAAAAAGAAAAAAACACCTCCCCCAATCTCCCCCCAGCGAAAGAGTGATAAACCGCGAAAGTCCGGCGCCCCGCTCACCCTCATCAAACCAATCACTGATGACAAAGCTGTGCCAGAACAATCAATCGCACCGACCATTAATGAATCGTCATCCACACTCCCATCATTTCCGATAGTTGGTATCGGCGCTTCGGCCGGCGGTCTGGCAGCCTATGAAGAGTTTTTGATAAATATGCCTCCTGATAACCTCAGTGGTATCGCACTGGTGCTGATTCAACATCTCGATCCGAGTCACAAAAGTATCCTTACTGACCTGGTGCAGAAATATACCAAAATGCCGGTCTTCGAAGTTGCCAATGGCATGATTATCAAGCCCAATTCAACCTATGTAATCCCCCCCAATAAGGATATGGCATTGTTGAATGGCAAACTGTATTTATTTGCGCCGTCCATGCCGCGCGGTCTGCGGCTCGCAATTGATTTCTTTTTCCGCTCCCTGGCCCGGGAGTGCGGCGAACAGGCAATTTGCATCATTCTTTCTGGCGCCGGTACTGATGGCACACTGGGTATGCGCGCCATCAAGGAAGTCAATGGCATGGCCATGGTACAAAAACCTGAAACCGCGGCGTATGATGGTATGCCGCGCAACGCTCTGAGCACTGGATTGGCAGACTATGTCCTGGCGCCTCGGGATATGCCGGCACATTTGATAGCCTATGTCAATCATGCGTTCCTGCGCAAGCAAAAAGTCAGAAAGGATGAGGGGATGGATAGCGTCAATTTGATGCAGCAGATTTTCGTTTTATTACGCAACCGCAGCGGGCACGATTTTTCCTTTTACAAACAAAATACCACTCGCCGTCGGATTGAGCGAAGGATGGCAGTCAATGAAATCGAACGTCTCGATCACTATGTTCAATTTTTACGTCTGAATCCAAATGAAGTGGATGTGCTTTTCAGGGAACTGCTCATCGGGGTTACCGGATTTTTTCGCGACCCCGAAGCGTTTGAAATATTGAATGAACAGGCGATCAGGAAATTGGTCCGCACGGACAAATCTGAGATGTCAATCCGGGTATGGGTTCCAGGGTGTTCGACGGGCGAAGAAGCCTATTCAATTGCCATCCTGCTGCAGGAGCAGGTGGATGAAACCGGGTTGCCGATAACTCTGCAGGTTTTTGCCACCGATATTGATCAGGAAGCGATCGACAAGGCGAGGGCAGGCCTATATCCCGCCAGTATTGCGGCTGATATTTCGTTACCACGTCTTTCACGTTATTTCGTTGCGGAAGGAGACAACTTCTATCGCATCAAAAAGGGCATACGCGACATTCTGATCTTTGCTGAGCAGGATGTCATCAAGGATCCGCCGTTTTCAAAAATCGATCTGATTAGTTGCCGCAACCTGCTTATTTATATGGAAGGTGAATTACAAAAAAAAGTTATCCCCATTTTTCATTACGCCCTCAATGCGGGTGGATTTCTCTTTCTCGGCAGCTCCGAATCAATCGGGGAATTCAATTCCCTGTTCACACCGATCGATCGCAAATGGAAATTATTCGTGCGCCAGGATGCTTTTTCCTCTGCGGGATCGCTGCTGACAGAAATCCCGTTTCCGGCCAGCGCCAAATCCCCATATTCGCAGACCGCAATTGAACGGTTGGGAAACAAAGGGAAAAAACTTAATATTTGCGAATTGACGGAACGGATTCTCTTGAACGAATACTCGCCGCCATGTGTGACCGTCAATAACCGCGGGGAAATCATTTATGTTCATGGCCGCACCGGTAAATATCTGGAACTGGCAGCCGGTGAGGTTAATATGAGTATATTCAAAACCGCGCGCGAGGGGTTGCGTATGGAGTTGTCAAGCGCCCTTCGCAAGGCGGCAGGGAGTAAAATGTTAGTACGTATCGATGGAGTGAACGTCAATAACAATTTTGACAACACGAGAGTCAATCTGACCATTAAACCAATTGATGCGCCTGACCAGGAAGCCGAGCTTTATCTGGTCATCTTCGAGGAGGTCGATTCGTTGCCGGAAAGCGAAAATAAGGCACCAGTATCGGCGATAGTGACGACTGACAGCCTGGCTGAAAAAAAAGATCGCCAGATCGCGGCGTTGGAACATGATCTCAGGGTTAAGGAAGAGTATCTGCAAACCACCATCGAAGAATTGGAAACCACCAATGAAGAACTCAAGTCAGCCAATGAAGAATTGCAATCCACCAATGAGGAGATGCAATCCACCAACGAAGAACTGGAAACATCGAAGGAAGAACTGCAGTCGGTCAATGAAGAACTAATCACTGTTAATAATGAATTGCAAGGTAAAATCGATGCGCTTTCTCTGGCTCAAAACGATATGAGTAATCTGCTGACCGGGACTGGAATCGGCACCATATTTGTCGATCAACGTCTCCTTGTTCAACGGTTTACCCCCGCTGCTGCTAAGATCATCAACCTGATCCAGGTCGATGTCGGAAGACCGTTGAGTAATATCGTTACCAATTTGATGAGTGGCGAACCCCTCCTCGATGATATCCAGGCGGTGCTCAATGATTTGATTCCCAGAGAAGCAGAAATCCAGATTAAAAATGGCGATTGGTATCTCATGCGCATCCTGCCTTACCGCACTTGTGAAAACGTTATTGAGGGTGTCGTCATCACCTTTTTCGAGATCACGGAACTAAAATCTTTACAACAGGCGCTGCGCGAAAGTCAGGCAAGCCTGAAGAATGTGTTGGAAGAAACCGGTATCTCCATCTGGAAGATCGACTCCCAATCTCAATTGACCATGGCCAATACTATATTCTTTCAGGATATCCAGCATCTGACCGGTCAGCAGGTTAATCTCGGTGATTTCATGCCCCCCCCAGGATTTTCGCCAAGTGAATTTGCCGCATGGAAAATCCGATATGTCAGAGCACTGAATGGCGAAACCTTCAGAGAAGCCATCGGGTTTAAATCGCCGACCGGCGAGGAATTTTTCCGCGAGTATGCCTTCAGTCCTTATCGCAATCCCAATGGTCAGGTCGTCGGTGTCACCTGTAGCGGACGTGACATCAACAGGAACTGCCCAGTAAACCCAAAATTTCACCAACCAGAGGCGGCGAGTACAGAAAGTAATATTTTCAGCCTCAATTCCACTGGAAATACCCAATGAAAACAACTGACAATTTACGCTCCCGCGCGGAAGAAAAATTAGCCGAATATCTCACCGGTCATAAAAATCAAGATTATGGTAAAATGTCGCCAGAAGACCTGCAAATTTTGATCCATGAACTGGAAGTGCATCAGATCGAATTGGAGATGCAGAATGATGAATTACTTTCAGCGCAACTGGCTCTAACCGCTTCTCGAGATCGTTATGCCGATTTGTATGATTTTTCCCCAATCGGATATCTCACCATCAATGCCCTTAACAAGATTGAAGAAGCCAATCTCACGGCTGCCACCATGCTGATGTGGGATCGTAGTTCTCTGATTGATCAGCGCTTGACAACGTTTATTGCAGATTATGATCAGGATCATTTTTATTTCTTCATCAAACAGCTCAAGAAAACCAAGCAACCTCAAACGGTGGAATTGAATATAAAGAAAGCCGACGGCTTGATATTCACTGCCTGTTTGGAAGGTATCGTAACCTCCAGTGCAAATCAGGAACCAGGGTGCAGAATTTCGCTCAGTGACATCAGTGACCGCCGTCGGGCGGAAGAGGCACTCCGACAGTCTGAAGGTGAATTGCGAAATTTATTTTCACAATTAACCTCGGTCATTCTGGTTTTGGATGCAGAAGGGCGATATATCAAGATCGCACCGACGAATCCCGCGAATCCTTACCGGCCATCTTTAGATTTATTAAATAAGAAAATTCATGATGTTTTCCCCACAGAAATGGCTAATAATCTCCTGCAAAAAATTCGTTTGTCATTGAAAAATCAGGAAGTAATCGGATTCGAATATCACCTGAATATCAATTCCAAAGTTGCGTGGTTCGACAGTCAGATTTCACCATTGACGGAAAACACGGTATTTTGGATCGCGAATGATATTACCGAGCACAAAATGATGGAAGAACAACTCCGACAGTCACAAAAGCTTGAGGCATTCGGACAATTGGCGGGTGGGATTGCTCATGAATTCAATAATATGCTTACCATTATCACCGGATTTACCGAGTTGCTGATGAAGCGAATACCACCTACTGATTCGAAATATGAATCATTAACACAAATCATGAATGCCAGCCAACGGTCGGCAACTCTCACACAACAGCTTCTGGGGTTTTGTCGTAAACAGATTATTGCTCCGGTGACCCTCAATCTTAATGAAATAATTACCAAGATGGAGACAATACTGCAAGGCTTTATCAGAGAAGATATACAATTTACCAAGTTGCTTGAACCCAAACTGGAATTCATTAGGATGGATCCCGGCCAGATCGAAGAGATTATCATAAATCTGGTGGCCAATGCCCGCGATGCCATGCCATCAGGTGGCACTTTAACACTTACTACTGCCAATGTCGAACTGGATGAATTTTACATCCTAAATCAACTGGGTGCTCATCTCGGACCACATGTAGTTCTAATTGTGAGTGATACGGGTAGTGGCATCTCCCCCGCCAACCTGTCACGCATCTTCGAGCCGTTTTTTACCACCAAGGAGATCGGTGGGGGGACCGGGTTGGGATTGGCAATGGTTCATGGTGTCATCACTCAAAATGCAGGTCATATCGAGGTCCATAGTGAATTGGGAAAGGGAACAACTTTTAACATTTATATTCCATCCCTTAAATCTTCTTTACCGTTATCCTTACCTGCACTCGTTCAAGAAATTGAACTCGAAGGCAACAAAACCATTCTTCTCGTCGAAGACTTGGTTGACCTGCGCTCCATGATGATGATTGCTCTCATTGATAAAGGGTATAATGTTATCGAGGCTGGTGATGGCATAACAGGTCTGCAAATTGCCGAAAATCATGACGGTCCAATTCACCTCCTGATAACTGATGTCATCATGCCGAAGATGGGAGGGCGACTCTTGATGCAACAGTTGAAAACATCGCATCCGGAAACCAAAATATTGTTCATCTCCGGATATAATGATGATATCCTCATTCGTGAGGGGATACAATGTCATGATGCCCATTTCCTGCAGAAGCCATTTGCCCCCACAGTATTATATAGCAAAATTCGCCAGATACTTGATGTCTCAGGTGTCAGTGAAGTGGGTATTAGCTGACTGCCTAAACATTACTGTTGATGCCGCGAACTGTGTTTGAGGTGACCCCACATTTATGAAATCAGAACATCAGTAGCCCTATCCACCCAGAGCCGCAACCAGTTGGTTCCCAACCACGGATGTTGGGAACTGCGGTTATGTTTTGAGATCAGTTGAACATTAAATTACATATATCAGATGTACTCGAATAAATTCACTTACATGGTTGTTTTTATGGGCGTCATAGAATTAGTATAAGCGATCATTAAAATCGCGGATTTTAAGCCGAAAGGCGTTACCCGTTATTTCAATAGCAATAAGTTGCAAAACCTGAATTATCACCATGTGTTCTGATCTTCCCAATGCGACGGAGCCGTAATTTTTATTTTATTATAAGCAGAAATTCATGAATAAGGGACTAATGAAAGCCTGAACGGAAACCCCATAATTTACGGAATGAAGTCGCGGAAAATTCGCTTCGGAATTGACGTTTTGCTGCTGCCTGATGGCAGCCCGTCTCGTCCGTGAGCAAGGAATACATTGAAGGCAAAGATTATCACCAATCATTATTAGGGTAGGTTTCCGTTCAGTTATTTTTCAGGGATAAAAAGAGGATACGATGTTCGAGGATGATGATGAAACGACACGCTATCATGTGGTGATGAACCACGAGGAGCAGTATTCCCTCTGGCCGGTAGGCCGGGAAATGCCACTGGGTTGGAAAGCAGTAGGTAAAGAGGGAATAAAAAAGGAGTGCCTGGCGTACATCAAGGAAGTGTGGACCGATATGCGGCCATTGAGTCTGCGCCAGAAGATGGAGGAGGATGCCCGTCGCCGGGAAGTACTGAAAAAACAGGGGATCGATCCTGATCGACCGCCCGATACCGCAAGCCAAGAACCGGAGCTGGACCCCTTGCCCGTCCGCTTGTCTCGCGGGGATCATCCTGTGGAAGTCGGATTGCGTCCGGAACGGACGGTCAATGAATTCAAGGCGGCCATCGACCGGGGTTATGTGCATATTAAATTCACCACGACCCGGGGCGGCACGGAATTGGGCGTCCGTCTGGACACTGTAGCCAGTGATTTCACTACCGCCGATTTCACCAACGGCAAGGGCAGGGCGCATATCGAAGGCACTCTGACCTTGGATTATCACCGGGTGCGCTGCATTGCTGACATCGATCTTGCCACCCTGGCCGGCACCGGACATTTGCAGGTCTTGGAGAAAGCTTGAGATCAGATTTCACTTCAACCGGCCTTTTTTCCAGATCGCGAAAATGGCGGGGTAAACCAGAAGTTCCATGAGGAATGAGGTGAAAAGTCCGCCGACCAGTGGGGCGGCAATGCGTTTCATGACGTCAGCGCCGGCGCCGACGCTCCACATCACCGGCAGCAATCCGATAACATCGGTCAGGATGGTCATCAGCTTGGGACGGATGCGCTGAGCGGCGCCTTCGACGATGGCATCCTCAAGGTCCATCATGGTTTTAAGTTGATTATTTT
The DNA here is from genome assembly GCA_964615975.1 of uncultured Lentisphaerales bacterium. Lineage (GTDB taxonomy): Bacteria > Verrucomicrobiota > Lentisphaeria > JABSQK01 > JAJFLO01 > CAZTTH01. Next base: position 7,308 of record CAZTTH010000069.1, read on the forward strand.
CCCGCCGTTGTTTGTGTGCCATCACCAAATACATCAGCATGATTACCCCCATTTCGGCATCGACACCCGCCAGAACAATAAATCCCACCCATACCGCCACGCTCAAATTATAATCTAAAAGGTAGAGCAACCACACCGCGCCGACCATTGAGAAGGGCACCGCGAGCAGGACGATTCCGGTTTCCACCATTGACCGGGTATTTAAATAGAGGAGTACTACGATCAGAAATAACGTCAGGGGTAATATGACCTTGAGTTTTGCCTTGGCACGTTCAAAATATTTGAATTGTCCTGCCCATTCGAGGCGGACACCTGTCGGGATAATGATTTTTTCACCGACCACCTGTTGCGCCAGATTGACATAATCGACCAGGGGTTTTTCAATGACATCGACAAAGACGAAACCGACCAACTGGCCTTCCTCACTGCGGATCATTGAAGGTCCGGTTTGAAAGCTTAAGTCCGCCACCTGGATCAGTGGCACCTGGGTTCCGGTTGGGGTCGGGATAAGGATTTGTTCGAGGCTGGCGAGATCATCACGAAACTCGCGGAAGTTACGGACATTAATGGGATAACGTTCGCGTCCTTCGACAGTGTAGGTGATATTCATGCCGCCAATCGCGGTATTAATGATCTCCTCGATATCAGCAACCGTCAACCCATAGCGCGCTGCTGCTTCGCGCTTGATCACGATATCCAGGAAATACCCGCTGGTGATTCTTTCCGCGAAGACGCTGCGGGTAAATGGTCGGGTGCGATCATCATCACGTAAAGCCTTTTCGATGGCAATGGCGGTGTTCTCGATGGTTGCCAGATCGGCGCCATAGACCTTGATTCCCAATGGACTGCGCATTCCGGTGGATAACATTTCGGTGCGGGTCTGAATTGGCATCCACCAGACATTGGGCATGCCGGGATAGTGCAGTTTCTCATCCATCTCGGCTACAATTTTTTCCCAGGTCATGCCTTCCCGCCATGCCGATTCGGGTTTGAGTATGATGACCGTTTCCACCATCGATAAGGGAGCCGGATCCGTGGCTGAACTCGAACGGCCGATCTTGCCAAACACGGTTTCGACCTCGGGAAACTGACGAATCTCCCGGTTCATGGTCTGCAATATGGTCTGTGCTTCGGTAATCGACATACCGGGGGGCGCGGTGGGCATGTAGAGAATCGACCCTTCATTGAGCGGCGGCATGAACTCGCTCTGCAGGCGCAGGAAAGCAGGCACCGACAGCGCCATCGTCAACAGCGCCAGAATTACTACCAACCAGCGATGCCGCACGACGAAACGCACAACCGGCGAATAGAGAAAGATCAACAGTCGGGTCAAGGGATTGACTTCTTCGCGGTGCAGTCGGCCACGGACCAGCAGAACGGCCAGCGCGGGTATCAAGGTTATTGCCAGAATGGCGGCAAACCCCATGGCATAAGTCTTGGTAAAGGCCAGGGGTTTGAATAATCTTCCCTCCGTTCCCACGAGTGTAAATACCGGCAGAAAAGATATCATGATGACCAGCAGTGAATAGAATATGCTGGGTCCGACTTCCTGCATCGCGGCAATCACCACTTCGGTACGTGATCGCGGATCACTTTTGCCATCCCACTGATGCAGACGTTTGTGGATGTTTTCACAGATCACAATTGAGGCGTCAACCATGGCGCCGATGGCTACCGCGATCCCTCCCAATGACATGATGTTGGCGGTCAAGTTTTGATAGGACATGGGGATAAATGCCAGTACCACCGCCATTGGCAATGCCACGATCGGAATAAGGGCGGTACGTAAATGGAGGAGGAAAAAAATTACGATCAGACTGACCACCAGCATTTCTTGAAACAAGGTTTCCTTCAAGGTGGCGAGAGATCGGAGAATGAGATCCGAACGGTCGTAGGTCACCACCAATTCAACTCCCGCGGGCAATGAAGGTTTGATCTCCTCCAGACGCGCTTTAACTTGCTTGATGATGTTCAGCGCGTTTTGGCCGTAGCGCATGACCACGATGCCGCCGACAGTGTCGCCTTCACCATTGAGATCCGCAGCTCCGCGTGTCGCGGCCGCGCCAATCAGTATGGTGGCGACATCCTTAAGCATTATCGGCACACCCCGGCCGGCATCCACTTTAATGGGGATGTGCTCGAGATCGGCGATGGCGCGGATATAACCGCGGCCGCGGACGGCGAATTCATGTCCTGCCAATTCGATGACCTGACCGCCGGCATCATCATTCGATTTGCGAATGGCCGTAATGATATCGGCCAGTGGCACATTGTAGGCCGCCAGTTTTATCGGATCGACAATGACCTGATATTGTTTGATGTATCCCCCGATCGATTCGACTTCGGCGACACCATCGATACTTTCCAGCCAATAACGCAAATACCAATCCTGGAATGAACGCAATTCCGCCAGATCATGGGTGCCGCCGGGGTCGCGCAAGGCGTATTGGAATACCCACCCGACTCCGGTGGCGTCGGGGCCGAGTTTAGGATTGACACCAGCGGGGAGCAGATCTCCGACACCGCTTAAATATTCCACCACCCGGCTGCGCCCCCAATAAATGTCAGTGCCTTCCTTAAAGATGACATAAATAAAAGATAAACCCATGAATGATTGGCCGCGCACAGATTCAACATTCGGCGCTGCCAGCAACATGCTTGAGAGCGGCGTGGTAACCTGGCTTTCAACCAGATCAGGACTGCGCCCCGGCCATTCAGTGTAAATAATTACTTGCGGATCCGAAAGGTCGGGTATGGCATCCAGCGGGATATTCAGCATGGAATAATATCCCCAGACCACCGCCGCGATTACAAAGAGTATGGTCATGACGGGATGGCGGGCGCAATTGGCGATCAGGCGCGCGATCAATCCATGTTTATTTTGTGGTGAAGTGTCGGTTACCATTTGTCGACTCCAGATTTAAGTTTGCTTTCGGAGGCGATCAGGAAATTGCCGCCGATAACTACCATTTCACCCGCCTCCAAACCTTCTAAAATTTCATAATAATTCTGCGATTTGATTCCCGTTTTGATTTTTCGCGGCGCGAAGCGGCCTTCGCCAAGATCGACAAAAACTATTTCCGCCTCACCGGTCGGCAGAATCGCGGTTTCCGGCACCACCATTTTGACCCCCAAAGGAATGGAGATTGTCACGGTCGCCAGCATCTCGGGTTTGAGTTTGCCATCTTTATTTTCTAGAAGAAAGCGCACCTTGCCGGTGCGGGTCGCGGCATTCATCCAGGGATAGATATAGGCGATCGTTCCAGAAAACGTGCTGCCGGGAAAATAGGGCAGGGTGATCTGGGCTGTTTGTCCGGTTTGCAATAATGGCAAGTCAGCCTCATAGATATTTGCTTCCAGCCAAATATGGGATAGGTCGGCCACGCGATATAACCACTCACCAGCGTCTATATGGCTGCCTTTGACAATTTTTTTTTCGGTGATGACTCCGCTTACAGGCGCGGCGTAGGTTAAATGGCGGGAGGGGGCATTATTGGTGATGATACCCTGGATTTGATCTGCCGTCACATCCCAGAGAGAGAGGCGGCGTTTGGCGGCGGCGAGTAACGGTTCTCCCAGATGAGGAGTTTGCGTGAATAATCGGCTGGCGTTCAATAATTCCTCCTGAGCCGTCAAAAGTTCCGGGCTGTAGATGCTGAATAACGGTTGCCCGAGGGTTATTTGCTGGCCGGTGGAGTCAGCGAAAAGTTCCTCGATCCAGCCGCTAAACTTGAGCGAAATATCGGTATAGCCGGTCTCATCATAAACCAGTGTGCCGGGAGCTCTGACCGTCTTGGTGAAAGCGCGCTTTTCGATTACCCCGGTTTTGATGCCGAGCAACTGGCGGCGTTGATTGTCGATGGTGATCTGGCCCGCGTTCAACTCCTTATGAGTTATCGGTAACAGGGTCATGGAACAAATCGGACACTTGCCCGGAGTCTGGCTTTTGACCGAGGGGTGCATGGAGCAGGTGTAATAAGCGATATCATTGTCCATCGTTTTTGTGGAAATGCCGTGAGTGCCATCGGCTTCACCTGATTGATCATGGATCGGGTGGTATGCGAACCACTGTTTGAGCTCACTGCGATAATGTATACTGGCGTATGTAAGCCCGATCGCGACGGCAAGCGCTGGTCCATAATCGCGCATGATGGTGATGAGATATGATAACGATTTTTTCATATGCCGACTCCTGTTATTCCTTATGAATGTGATGGGTTGTGATAATTTCAGTCAGTGGTTGTCCGACAGCTTCCTCGAGGGCTGCCAGATTCAAGCGATATTCTACCTGCGTTGCTAATAACCTGAACCGCATTTCCGCGGCATGATGCAGGGATAAAAGAACGGTCCTGAACTCGACACTGCCAGAATGGTAACCTGCCATGGCGCTGTTCTGAGCGCTCAGAGTGGCGGGCAGCAATTGGCGCTCATACAGGTCTAGCAGATCTTTATTGGTTTGTAATGTTTCATAAGCCACCTGCACTTCCATATCAATCATAGTCAGTATTTCTTCCTGTTGATGAGTATATTCCTGGAGTTGATATTCGGCTTCAATTTCCGCCGCGCGCAGGCGATCTTGATAGAGCGGTATATTGATCGCGAAACCAATCATCGGGCGCTCTTCACTCATATTCCACATTGTGTCATATGCCGCCATCAGGGTAAAATCCGGACGTCGTTGCCGGACCGCCAATTTTATGGTCGTTTCCTGTCCCGCGATCTGATGGTTGATTTTATGTATTTCCGGACGCGCGGTACGCGCCGCGAAGATCAACTTTTCGGGATTTAAATTTAACCGTGTAAATGGGGGTGTTTCAGGAGGCGGTAATGACAGGGCTGGATGGCGTCGCATCAAGGTATTCAGACGGGCGACGACAATGGCGCGTTGGAGATTCAGATCAATACGTTCGTGCAGCAGATGGTGGTACTCGATTTCCGCCTGGATTTGTTCCTCTTGTGGCAGGTTGCCGGTGGTATAACGAATCGTGGCAAGCTTGCGGAGTTCATCGAGCCAGGTCTGTTGCTGCTGATTCAAGGACAAGCTTTCTTCAATCAGATAATAAGCGAAAAATGCTTGTTGTGTGGTGTGCCGCAATTCTTGTTTGCGCTTCTCCCAATCCTGTTCCAGCGAAGCAGCCGCAGCACGGGCGATCTGACCACGCAGGTGACGTTTGCCCGGCCAGGGAAATTGTTGGGAAAGATCGAAGCGTGCGCCAGTATCACCGACCTCGTGACGTGCTGTAAGAGGAGCAAGTGAGATGGCTGCCATGGGATCATTCAGCGCTTCCTCCTGGGGTGGTCTGGTGGTCGCTTTCATCCAGGAATAATAGGCGGATTTTATGGCGGGATTGCGTTTTTCAACGAGTTTCCAGAGCGTGTCGAGAGTCAGCGTATCCACGCCGCTAAAATCAATATCTGAGTCGGCGGGACCGATTTCCACTGCGGTCGCGTTTTGCATAATTGAATGGGTGATTATCGCGCTGGTTAGCAAGGTGACGGTCAGGTTTATAATGGTAAATCCATAGAATCGCTTTTTCACAAGGACACCTCTGCCAATTGACAATGAACTGGCTATGAATAGTTAGAGTGTTTTGCAGGCAAGGTGATATGGAGAAGCAAGGTGTAGATCCGTCAGATTATTTCGCGGGCAATTATGCAAAGAGAAAACCTTGCTGGCGCACTCTATTGACTCAGTTAGCAAGCCTGTAAACAGGTGGCTGATCGATGAGAATAATCTGAATCAGGAAATTATTAGATCCGCCTGTCTGCTCCATTTCTTCCGTTCAGGGAACAATGAAGGATGGCAGAATCAATTACGCAGGATGCAGTGGAGAAGATGTAAGGGTATGGAGGTCGAGGCGCGGGGATGCCATGGATGTGGCGAAAAATTATCACGAAAAATAGCAGCCTCGATTTCATGATCGACAGCGGTAAACGCGGTGTAAAACGGCAGATTCCCAGAATTTTCAAAGTCCGGTGCGGGAGCGATCTCAATAACCTTGCTCAGAGAAGATATGATGGATTGCGAAACCTGCTCAACCTGGCAGCATGAGGAATCGATAACATCCTCAGCAACAGCAGTGACTTGTGATATTTGGGATGAGTAGTGGGTGGAGGGGCGCTCATCCGTGTGCCGCATGGCCATTGGACATTGCTCAAGAGTGTCTGTATCAGTCTTGTTGTCAGCACAGCAACATTCAGTTTGAACAACTTCAGGATGCGCGGAACAAACGTACAGAGTGATCCCGGAAATACCATTACAGGTCAGGAAGAGGAAGGCTAAAATGATATTGAAGATTCGGTACATGGATCCCTCAAAAAAGATAAAGTGAACTTAATCCCATTGACCCTGCCTGTCAATAGATTGTTCCTTGAACACCTGAATCTAGGGTAAATTACTGTTCTGGAATGACTCTACGTGCCTGGCAAAATTATTCAAAATTGCCAGCCAGCCCTGACGCTGCTGTTCAATGCTATGAAGCGATTCCGCATCAAACGTTTCACGGACTCTTATGCCATTGGCGTCCGGCGTGAATTCGACTCGCACAACCCGATCATCTCCAAGCTTAAATTCAATCAATTGATTCAGAATGATCTTTGTGTATTTTCCTGTGAAGTCGAATCCGATGCTTCCGTCTTTGGCTTCCATGCGGGACGAGAACGATCCGCCAACGCGGAAATCAACTTTGGCGTCCGTGGTATGCCAATCATCAGACGCGGCATTCCACTGCTTGATGTCATTTGGAGTGATCCATGCGTTCCACACCTTCTCGATGGGGGCGGCGACATTGGTTTCTATTGTGATTTTCATAAGGCAATCCTATTCCCACGAAGCTCAGCTGCAAGCTAATGTCATTTTCTCGCGCCAAGGAGCAAAGTTGCAAAGAAAAATAACGAATAAATCTGAGATTGATGAATCGGAGCAAAACATATCACGCCCTATATTATTGTTAAACAAACTATCGATCCAATTTTAAACACTTGCATGGTCAAAAAATAGGAAAAGTTTAGATTGATAATTGACAAAATATAATATGAGCGTACATCATCCATTTTAACGAACGTATCATCATGCCCTGAAGTTAAATAAAGTTAAGAGAATTACAATAAAAAAAAGAACAAGTCGAATTCGAAGCGACCAATCACGTAAAAGCAGCTTCGAAAAGTAATCGGAGGTAAAATGCCGGCAAGCCATAAATTGATCGCAGCGGTACAGGCAGGAAATCTTAATCTGATCAAAGACCTCTTGACTGCCGGTGAAAATCCCAATCAACCAGATGAGTATGGCTGGACACCGTTGTGCTGGGCGGCGGGCCAGGGCGATACCGCTGTCCTCACCGTCTTGTTAAAACATAGCGCTGATGTTTTTAAAACCGGCAAGGATCAACGCACTCCCTATCGTATCGCAGTTTCAGCTTCACGGGTCGAAGCCGCCAGACTTCTGCGCGAGCAAGAGGCAAAGACTGATCCTGAACGCGCCAGAACCAGCAGTCGACAGGATCGACCATACTGCAAGGCTTACCCATTAAAGCGTTTGCGGGCTTATTCCGGCTGGCGCGAATGCCGGGTAAACTGGCGCCGGAAATCCCCCTACGATCGCCATTATCGCCCTCCCGAAATCTCCTTGCAGGATGACGATATCGTTTTCATCCATCAGGATTATATGGTCACCGAATCGATGTGGCAGAATGAAAATATTGTGTTTAGAGAGATCAATGATGCCTGGAAGTCATTTTGTGAAAACGAACTGAATTTTAAGGTGCCGGATGATTTCGCTCT
>CAZTTH010000070.1:0-14651 GCA_964615975.1 uncultured Lentisphaerales bacterium
GGGAGATCAGACGTGATTGAGAAGCATCAATTCCTTGGGGTGGGGATTGAGATAAACCTGGTCGGCGATATACTCCTGGCCGGTGGTGCGCAAATGGTGGCGAATCAGGGTAATAGGGACAATCAGTGGCAGTAATCCCAGGCGATAGTCTTCGATTGTATCATGTAATTCCTTTTTATCACCAGCAGTTATCTTCTTTTTGAAAAATCCGGCGATATGCTGGAGCACATTGGTGTGTCGTTTGACTGTAGCTTCTTTCTTCATCCCGGCAAAGAATTGATTCTCGTAATTGGTGAGGAGCGTTATCGCAGGTGTCGTTTGGGCATTGGCAATCAGTCTCCCCAGTGCCCGCGCGTCCTGCTCTGAATGTGCCATGAGGAGAAATTTGTGGCGGGTGTGAAAGTCAATCAATTGGTTTAACTCAGTAAAGCCCTGCCGCATCAGGGTCCAGCGGAAATAGCAGAACACATTGACAATGAAATTCTCCCGCAGATGAGCGTCATTAAGGCGTCCTTCTTCCTCAATCGGCAGGTTGGGCATGGCCGCAGTCAAGGCGCGGGCAAAAAGACCTTTATCGGGTGTTGATGATGAGCCTTCTTCCGTGTAGACCTTGACCCGGTATAACCCACAACTGGGTGATTTGCTCTTGAGTATATAACCGTGCAGATTCATCTGCTTGAGCAACTCTGACTTCTGTCTGGAGTACAGGTTCATCAACTCAGTCCAATCCCGCCCAGAGTTTACTCCCACCATGCGTGGATTTTCCGGAACTCCCTGAAGACGAACGGCCTCACGCGGGGTTCCCATACCGATTTCGACTTCGGGACAGACCCGCACCCATTCAAAGTAATGAGACAATGAATCTTTGACGTTTAGATCTTGTTTATGACCACCATTATAGCGGACTTTAGCCCCCATCAGACAGGAGCTGATGCCAACCCGGATAGGGTAATCATCCGCAGGGGGCTCACCAGAATGGTTATTCGTTTTCATGGTCGCAGGGATCGGGTTTCTCTATTGAGTTAGGGTTAAAAATATTGATCGCTCAGCTAGTTAGGTCTGCTTGGTCACGGGCTTTTGGGGCCAAAGATATCGATGTTATCTATCATCGGCATCCTCGCCGATGGAATAATTCCCATATTATTATCTGTTGTAAATCGAAAACTACATAAATCACACACGATTTTATTGAACACCCCGGGGAATTCTTGTTAGCGGTGGAATTCCGCTTCATCAACGGCGCGGAGCATCGCGTCAATATCATGAGCGATGCGGCGGTTCTTCAGGTTTTGTGGAAAAGAAAGCCATAATTCCCGAGCTGAGATATAGTCTTTTTGGGTGAGCAAATCCACCATCTGACCTTTTCTTTTGATAAATTCATCCGTGGCATCGTGGTCCCATTGCCCTTCGATCGCGGCTATTTTTGCCGTCCATTCATCATGATGAGTGGGACCAGCCTGGGATTGCAGGTAATGATAGAGCATGATAATTTCGCCATAAGAAGTTGGATTTTTATTTTCATAGTCTGTTACCAATTTGATCATCTCATCTCTGGAGCTGGCGGCCGCCAGCCGCGTTTGCATAAAATGCTCCACCCGGGGTGATGGTCGTGGCGGCCGGGAGTCTTGACGAGGCCTTTTGCCATTTCCTTTCGCAGCGGGACGAGGACCATCATGGGGACGTTGTCCTTCCCCTTCCATTGGCGATAAGGATGGGGGTGGGAATTCACGCGGGAATGATGAGGAAATGTCAGGTTGTTCATCCAATATTGGCGCCGCATTGGTGCTGGTCGCATGATCGATAGAGTGCGTAACCTGGGTATTTACTGGTGCTGATGGTGAGGCGGTTGTTGATCTCTGTCGTGGTTTGTGAAGGGATAAAAATGACAATGCGGCTCCCACCGCAATCAAACCGATCGCCGCGAACATGGTTAGTGCCATTCGCTTCAGAGTGATGCCATGATTGCCAGCCTGATCCACTTCCATAACCTCGCTGAGTTCGTTGGACTGGTGAGCTGGCGAGGATGAAGAGGATGGATTAGCTGCCAGAGGGAGAGCAGCGGATTCAGCTTTATAGGCGGTTGCCGATGGTTTTGTGAACTTTAATCCAGGACCACGGGTGGTTTGATTATCCGGGTTATCAGCCGAGGTAGAATCGATTTCCAATTCATTGACCGTGTTGAATGGATATGCTTGCAGCAAGAAATTCATGTACTCTAGGAGGCTGGCATAATCGGGAAAGCGATTTTCCGGCTGCTTGGCGGCAAGCCGTTGGATGAATGATTCGACATCTGCCGGCAACGCGGTACCCAGCGCTGCGCCTGTGGGCAATGGTTTGGTCGCATGTTCGATGACTACATCGTAGGCGGATGAACCGGTAAAGGGATAACAACCGGTTAAAAGGTAAAGCAGCGTTACTCCCAATGAGTACATATCGGCGCGGTGATCGACCTCCTTGGCATTGCGGGCTTGTTCGGGCGCCATGAAATAGGGCGAACCAATACCGATGCCGGTATCGGTCAGATTTATACTTTTCTCAAGATGTTTCGACAATCCCAGGTCCGCGAGTTTGACTTGTCCATTCATGGTGAGAATAAGATTATCCGGTTTAATATCGCGATGAATGATTCCCTGTTGTTGAGCATAAGTAAGGGCATCAACCACCTGTTTGGCTATATGGAGGGTTGCCGGTATGGACAGTTTGCCAAGGTGCTTGAGGCGATCGCTGAGATTCATGCCATCGACCAATTCCATGGCGATAAAAAGATCACCGTCGATTTCCTCAATATCATAGATATGTATGATGCGGGGATGATTCAACGCTGCCGCCGACCGGGCTTCGCGGCGAAATCGTGCAACATATATGGGGTTATCTGAAAGATTGCGATCGAGAACTTTTATTGCCACCCGGCGATCGAGTTTTATCTGAACTGCTTCATAGATGCTGCCCATGCCGCCTTTGCCCAACAAACGGACAATGCGATATTCTCCCAGAATCTGATCCTTAGTCAACATGGTGAGTATGAGGCATTAACGATTTTTCATAATCTTACAATCGGAAATAAGACGCATGGCATTGAGTACTATATTGCATCAAGATGATTCCGACTTGGCAATTTAAGTGGACACTGGTGACTGGTCAGCAGTGAGTGCCATAAATGATAAATCAAACCCCAGCGCGTATCCCGTGGCTTGCATGCCATTGACAGCGGTTGCGATGCGGTGTACCGGGCATTAACGAGCTGACATCGGAGTGTATTTGGTCATGGTGTTGCCGGTATAGATCTGGCGCGGCCTGCCGATTTTTGTAGCTGGATTGGCAACCATTTCCTGCCATTGAGCAATCCATCCCGGCATCCGGCCAATCGCAAACATCACGGTAAACATATCTACCGGAATTCCCATTGCCTTGTAGAGCAAACCGCTATAAAAATCGACATTCGGATAAAGCTTTCGTTTAATGAAATAATCGTCTTTGAGAACCCGTTCCTCGAGCTTGACGGCAATCTCCAATAATGGATCTTTGGTGGTCTGTTTTTGCAATACTTTCATGCACAGTTTCTTGATGATTTTAGCGCGGGGATCATAGTTTTTATACACCCGGTGGCCGAACCCGGACAAGCGGAAGTTATCCGCTTTGTTCTTGGCCCGATCGATAAACTGATCAATGTTTTCACCGCTGTTCTGAATCATCGTCAACATCTCGATGACCGCCTGATTGGCGCCGCCATGAAGCGGTCCCCACAAGGCAGCGACGCCCGCGGCAATCGCGGCGTAAAGATTGGCGTGTGAACTGCCCACCAGTCGCACGCTGGAAGTGGAGCAGTTTTGTTCATGATCGGCATGAAGGATGAACAAGACTTCGAGTGCACGGACAATATCCGCGTCGAGGTCATGTGATTTATCTTTTGCGCCGAACATGAGATGGAGAAAATTCTCGCAATACCCTGATTTTTTCTGGGGGGGAACTGGTTTATCACCACTTGATTTTCGATAAATTGAACCTGAAATGGCAATGATCCGGCCGATGAGATTGGCGGCAGCTTCCTTGATCTGATCCGGGCTTGAGGTCGCGTCGACATGGGGATGAAAACTGGCCATGGCATTGATCATACATCCCAGCATGCACATGGGATGGGCGCCGGCGGGAAAGCAATTGATCATTTTCTGGTGATGGCGATGTAGAGGAATACTGGCGATGATTTTTTTGGAGAATGAAGTCAACTCTTTCTGCCGTGGCAGGTTGCCATGAAGCAGGAGATAAGCCGTCTCGATAAAGGTCGATTTCTCCGCCAATTGTTCAATCGGAATGCCATAGTAGCGCAGGATACCATTGTCACCATCAATATAGGTGATTTTGCTTTCGCAAGCACCGGTATTCATGAATCCGTTGTCAAGGGTGATATATTTAGTTTTTCCTCTTAAGGTCGAGATCTCAATACCTTTTTCACCTTCACTGCCCGTGAGGGTGGGGAATTCATACGTTTGTTCATTGAGAATTAATTTCGCTTGGTCGGACATGCTGACTTCTCCTCTCTCTTCATTGCAAGAATTATAATTCATATTCGGCCAGACCACAGTGATCGAAATTCGAACCCCGTGAGTCACTGGTATATCGGATAATTTCTCGTGATAGTTTAGCGCTTCTAATCAGAGCTTGCCATAAAATTTCTTAATTTAATTGGGCAAGGTATTGGTGTATAATTTCAGGATGATTCAAGACCGTTTTTTTGGGGAGTGTAATGGCCAGGGTATGGCGTGGAAATTGCCACATCAGGCTTTGATATTGGCCGAAATGCTGGAAATGGCAATGATGGCATCCCAAGTCTTGCGACCAATTGAGATGGTGGGTTTCCAAGATGCTAAAAGCCGTGGTCAATCCGCATTTTAACGTCTTGGATAATGCTTCCTTGGCCGTCCAAGCCAGATAATAACCCAATGGTGGTGACGCGAAGTGACTGTCGATGTGCGCGATTTCGACAGCCGTTAATTGACTCTTGACGACTTGAGCACGGTCAAGATCGTGATCCTCAATATCCACTCCCATGATATGGCCGGGGAAATAGGCGATGGCGACCGCCCAGGTATCGGAATGACTGATGGTGACTTCTGGTGTTTCTCGGGCCGGAAAAAAAACCAAGGGTTGATCGAAGATTCCGGCGATAATTTCCAATCGCGATAAATCAGGTTCAGATAAATAGGATGAAAGCGCGAGTTTGGCTGCCATGCGACCACTGAAATAGGATCGTTTGCGCCTGTCTGCCCTGATTTTGCTCAGGTATTCAGCTTCCCGGGGGGAGAGGATTTCAGTCTGTCCGGATTCCCAAGTGGTATAACCGGAACATGGAGCCAAAGCCAGGCAAGCTTTGATCGGGGCGCCATCGCGGCTCAGTTGCAGATTTATGACTGGAATTGAGGGGATCAATTTAGCAAGCGGATTTTATTTGTCGAAGTAAACCAGTGAGGATATTGCCGGGGCCGACTTCAATAATATCTTCCACTCCGGAGTTCATCATATAGCGCATACTGTCAGTCCAGAGTACTGGATGACAGATCTGGCGGGCCAGTACCTCCTTGATCTCAGCATCGGGATAGGGGAGGGCGGTAGAATTGGCGATCACGGGAATCTGGGGGGGGTGAAAGGTGAACGAACTCAAAAAAGCATTGAATTTATGGCTGACATCTGCCATATAACGTGAATGGAAAGCGCCGCTGACCTTCAAAGGCATGACCATGCGCGCTCCCGCCTCGGTCAAAATGGGAATAATGGCTTCGATGTCCGCTTGCATTCCCGAAACCACAATCTGGTTCGGCGAATTATAATTGGCGAGGTCAATCGTGGTCATGCCGGCGGATTTAATCGCCGCGATAATTTTTTCCTCGTTGAGGCCGATCACAGCCGCCATCGCGCCACCGGTGATTTTACTCATCATGGCGCCGCGCTCGATGACGATTTTTAATCCGGTTTGAAAGTCGAAGCATTGGGCGGCCAACAGAGCATTGTATTCTCCCAGAGAGTGTCCCGCAAGATAGGCTGGTGGCGGAGCACCTGAAAGTTGACGTTCGCGGTAATGAAGCGCGTTGACGATGTAGAGCGCCGGCTGAGTATAGGCAGTTTGATTCAACTGGTTATTGGGATCCTCCAGGCAGAGATTTTCAATGGAATAACCAAGAATTTCATTGGCGGTGGCGACTTGTTCCTTGAATCGTTCAAACAGGCCCAAGCCCATGCCTTTGCGTTGCGAACCTTGTCCCGGAAATATGCAGGCGGTGATCATGATTTGTTTGACTGGCTGGCTTTTTCCTGTTTTAATTTTTCCAATTGCGGTTCCAGGTGCTTATGGTAGCAATCATTGCATACCCCATGGCTGAAGCGGATATCAAGATGTTGTGAAATATACCCATCAACCTCCTGCCAGTAATTTTTATCATCACGAATTTTCTTGCAGTACGAACAGATGGGCAACAACCCTTGCAACAGTTTCACCTTGGAAAGAGCAACCTCAAGCTGCGCCACCCGTTGCGCCAGCGCTTCACGCGCTTCGACCAGACGGGCAACCACGCGAATTTTTGCCCCCAGGATTTCGCGATGAAAGGGTTTGACGATGTAATCGTCCGCGCCTGCTCGCAGTCCGGTGATGATATCCTCTTTCGCGTTTTTCGCGGTCAACAGGATGATATAAAGATTTTTCAGCTTGTCATTACCGCGAATATATCGGCAGATTTCCAATCCATCCACCTCGGCCATTAACCAATCGATAATAATCAGGTCAGGATTCAGATCCTGATTAAGCAATTCCAACACTTCCTCGCCGGAAGTGGTTGAGAACACCTCGTATTTCCAGTTCTTCAGAGTGGTTTGCAGTAATAAGTTTGAGCTGGGATCGTCTTCTGAAATCAGTATTTTCACGATGTGGGCAGCCTTGTTATAAAGAGGTTAGCCGCTGATAAATATGGGGGTTCGACTGCAAGCAGTCGAATTATCGAATATTGCCGTTTCATTCAGGCGGTTAATCATGCAAACTTTTTCTACCACCTGAATGGGTTCAGCATGCATTTATTGTCTCAATATGAGTTTTTTAAGCGTTTACGCGAATTAATCGATTAAAATTTATTTTCCTGGCGCGAAAAATTTGATATGGCTACGGCATTGCTGGGTCGTGAACAAACCAATGTGACATGCAACGATATCGCGATACCAGTACCCTGTGCGAAAAAAATAAGTTAGAAATCTATAAGTTAAATTGTAAAATGTTAGGATTGGGCATAAAAATTGTTCATCCATCTCGCGGTTTCGGGACGAGGATGAGCAATTAAATAATTTCTTAATCTCTCCAGATCCGCGATTGTGTCAATATCAAAAGATACGGGCAGAGAGAGATGACTTAAGCAATTTTTTTCGATGATTTTTAGCGTTTCTGAATACACCATGCCGGAACCCCAATCAATGCCAGTAAATAATTCCGGATGCCATTGCGATTGACCAATCAAAACATAACCGCCATCGCAAGCGGGTTGAATAACAATCTCGTAGTCTTTTAAAGCGGCAAATGCCTGAAGTAGATTATGATGGTTGTGCGTGATACAATCACTGCCAATGATCACTGCCCGGTGCGATCCGGCAGGTGTTAATAGCTGTTGAAAGGTATGACTCATCCGGGCGCCCAGATGTTCGCCTTGTTGCTGATGAAAAGTGAAGCCGGGTGGAATTATATTAAAAAAATCTTCGGTTTGGTTTTCCGGCGGAATCCACAATTGCCGGTTGATCCCCGCGAGAGGAATTGTCATGTGGCATAAATCGCTTAACATGGCTTGCGAAAGCGCCGCGGCCGCGACATTCCCGATAACATTTGCCAGACGACCTTTGGTTTCACCAGGTTTTGGCGCTTTCGCATAAAGACAAAGGAAATCCATAGGGATATCGACAATCTGTTTGAGGGTTAAATTTTTATCAGTGTCTGAAGCGTGTTAATGGGAACCCAATATGATTTCAATGGGTAAATATACGAGTTCTTTATGGACAACTTCCAACAGACAGGTAGTAGTATCAGCCGATTGATTTTAAACCATAAGAATATCATGAATCTTCAGATGGACTCACTTTTTAACAATCCGTTATTCCAGTCTCATGATTTGGGTAGGGCATTGCCTTCATGGCCGAACGCGACGTCCGTCTGTCTTCCCCGCTGGGATGACAACGTGGATTATGAAAAAAACGACCCCAGGGTAGTACAGGCTCTTGCCTGCGGTTATCCCCGCTTTGTCATTCATCCTTATGTGAAGGAGCTGGGAAATGTATGTGCCAGAAAATGGGGAAACGAAGGCGAATTTTGCCTGGTGTTTCCCTCCCTGAAAACGGCACGATGCTGTGCCCGGTTTATGCTCGCGAAGTCGGGCATCAAAACCCGGATAAAAGATATTGGCTTCCACGGTCTTCATGGCATCTTCATCCCCAATTCCGGACGCGAACTGGCCAAATCCTTCTGGACTCATGCCGGGGAAGGTATTTCTCCTCGTTGTGCCTGGGCGGCGCTTAATGGCTTTCACCCAGATCCCGATGCCGCTCTTTCCAAAGAACAGATTCGTGAACGCATTGCTTCTCATTCCGGCTGTTCCACGGATCATGTCTTCCTCTACCCCAGCGGGATGGCGGCACTGTTCAATATTTACCAGGAGTTAAGATTGTCGTCTCCACGGCGAAAGAGCGTTCAATATGGATTTCCCTATGTCGACACCTATAAGATTCAGGAGAAATTTGGCGTGGGAGTGCGTTTTTTCTCCGCTGACAACCCCACCAACGTGAGGGATTTAAGCCGCTGGTTAAGAGCCCATAAAATCATGGGATTGTTTACTGAATTCCCCATGAATCCACTTTTGACCTCGCCTGATTTGCAATCCCTGAATGACCTAGCCGGGCAGTATGGCTTCCCGCTGATTGTGGATGATACACTGGGCACCTGGGAAAACCTCGCCATCCTCAAGTCCGTGGATGCGGTCACCTCCAGTCTGACCAAATATTTTTCCGGCGCCGGCGATGTCATGGGGGGCGTTGTGGTAATCAACCCGCAACGCGCTGCGGGTCGTCAACTTCTCGATCGGTTAAAAACTCATTATGAAGATAACCTCTGGCCTGAAGATGCCGTCATCTTGGAAGAAAATTCTCGAGATTTTAAACACCGCCTTGCCCGCATTAATCGCACGGCTGAGTTGGTAGCCGATCAGCTTAACTGTCATCCAGCAATCGCCCGGCTTTATTATCCCAAATTCATCGACCGGGAGTACTACGATGCCTGGAAGCTGCCCACCGGAGGATATGGCGGGGTGATGTCGGTAGTCGTCAGGGAACCGGAACACAACGCCGCAAAATTTTTCGATGCCCTGCCGTTTAACAAGGGACCCAGCCTCGGCACTAATTTTACTTTGGCTTGTCCCTACACTATTTTAGCTCATTATCACGAGATGGACTTTGCAGAACAATGTGGTATTTCACGCTACCTGATTCGAATTTCCGTCGGACTCGAAGATGCGGATGTTCTGATTTCACGTTTGCATGATGCATTAAATCTCCTCCAATAACACACATGATTAATTTTTGGGAACAAATTAATGCGGCCTTATTGCGGTCTCATGATAGCGCCGCCAGGTTGTCTGACTTTATCGGCATCGTGAGGGATAAAGCGGATTTACAGCCTGGAGAAGCCGTCCAGGCCATGAATATACTGGTGTCCGGGACCGCTGACCCGGTGGAACAGAAAAACTTCCTGACCGCGCTTCAGGAAAAAGGCGTCACCATAGATGAACTTGCGGCGTTTGCCATCACCCTGCGGCGTCTTGCCAAACGGGTGGATATTGACCGGGAGGACCTGAAAACACGACAAGCTATTTTAGTTGACACCTGTGGCACGGGGGGCGGGACGATCGAAACCTTCAATGTTTCCACAACCACCATGTTCATCCTCGCAGCAGCCGGATGTGTGATTGCCAAACATGGCAATCGCGCCATTACTTCGAAATGCGGCAGCGCGGATGTGCTCGAAAAATTAGGAGTCGTAATCAATCTGTCACCTGAAAATGTTGGTCGCTGTCTAACTGAATTGGGGATGGGATTTCTCTTTGCGCCGCATTTCCACCAAGCTTTCAAACATGTGCAGCAGGTGCGTAAGGAAATGGGCACTCCAACAGTCTTCAATTTTCTTGGACCACTCTGCAATCCCGCATTTTATCCCGAAGATCGTTATCGCACTGGACAACTTTTAGGTGTCCGATCGCCCGACATGATGGATAACATGATCAAGGTCTTGCAGCGGCTAAAGCTTGAAAGGGGCTATGTCGTGCATGGATTGAATCAGTCCGGTGATCGGGGAATGGATGAAGTTTCGACTTTGGGAAAAACCATGATTACCGAACTAACCGCGGATCGCGGCATCATATGCCATGAAATTTCACCCGCGGATTTCAATATCACGATCCCGGCAGCAACTGAATTGGCGGGTGGCAGCGCCGAGCAAAACGCGGCGATAGTCACCGCAATATTGCAGGGCCGGGAACGCAGCCCGCGAACCGACCTGGTGGTGCTAAATGCCGCCCTGGGTTTATGTGCCGGTGGAAAAGCCACCAGCATCGCCGCAGGTATTTCTCAGGCGCGGGAATGTATCCATGACGGATCCGCTTATCGTAAGCTGCGCGAATTAATCGCGTTTACGCAATCGTTGGTTTGAATATTAATTTCGTTTGTCGTTACTTAATTGCATAAATAACCATGTCATCCTATAACAAATGGCTTCATGCTTATGTCATTCTGGTTGTCGGCTGCACCGCTTTACTGATTTTTGCCGGCAGTCTGGTCACTACCATTGGCGCCGGCCTGGCAGTGCCGGACTGGCCGCTGTCATTCGGTTCCCTCAATCCATCCGGTTGGTGGCGGCAGCCGATGGTGCGAGAGGAGCATGGGCATCGACTTCTGGGAGCCACAGTCGGATTGCTGACCCTTATTCTCTGCTTCGCGCTGTGTCGCTGGCAGCAGGATCGACACTTGCGGCTGCTTGGGATTTGCGCCTTGTGCCTGGTGGTAATCCAGGGAATTTTGGGGGGATTGCGGGTTATCGATAAAAACATCTACTATGCCATGATCCATGCCTGCCTGGCACAACTCTTCTTCTGTCTGTTGATCGCCATCGCCTGGATGACTTCATCAGCATGGCATGACACCAGCCCAGGTGCACGGGGACCAATTTCGCGGCGGAATTCAGCAATGGATCGCTGGCTGTCGCTCGGTGTTCTCCTGGTGGTCATTTGCCAATTGGTAATCGGCGCCATCATGCGTCATTCCGGGGCCGGCCTGGCAATTTCCACCTTTCCAACGATTGATGGGGGAATCTTTCCCCGGCAATGGGATCAAGCGGTTGCCATTCATTTTCTCCATCGGCTGGCAGGCTTCGGCATTGCCGGGTTGGTCGTCATCCTTTATGCGCGGAGCATACAGCGCTACCCCCGCTGGGCGTCCCGTTCATTGGCATATACCTGTGCTTTGGTAATGGTCCAAATCGGCCTCGGCGGCGCCGTCATTCTCAGCGGCAGAGCGCTATTGCCGACCACCATCCATGTGCTCACTGGCGCTTTGATTCTTGCGGGTTTCTGGTCATCGACCCTCTGGCTTTGGAAAGATTTCTCAGACAACGATTATTCACTCGAATCAACAAATGCATCAGCCAAACCCGCGGTGCGGTTCAATTCCGGAATGGCCGTTTTAATCACCTGTTTGCTGGCCATGCATTCCTCAACCGCCCAGGCTGAAATAAAAAATTTAGCTCCTGAAGATTATGAGCGCTTTATTGCCAAGGTCGTGGCCGATACCATCCCCAGGCAGCATTTTCTCCGACAACCGATTAACGATGATATTTCGCAAAAAGCTTTCGCGCGTTATTTCGAGTTGCTCGATCCCGAAAAAATGTATTTCCTGCAGTCTGATCTCGATCGTTTTGCCGCCTATCAAAAATTACTCGACAATATGGTTGCCCAGGGGAACATCGATTTTGCCTTTGACGTGTACAATTTGTTTCTGCAACGAGTCAACGAACGTTTGCTCTATGTCGACAAGCTATTATCCGAAGAACTTGATTTCACCACTGCGGATAGAATAACCATTGATCGATCTACTGCTCAATGGTGTCAAACGACCACCGAACTCGAGGAAATCTGGCGATTGGAGGTTAAAAACGATATCCTCGCGCGCTGGATTCAAGACTATCTGAAGTCCACCACCGATCCCGAGGACGGCATAAATATCCCTGAAGATTCTCCATTCGCATTGCTGGATGAATCCGATCGCCACAATCCGGCATGCGTGGAAGAAGCCGGCCTGGAGACCATTTCGATGGAAAATCTCCGACAGCGTTCCAACAAACATTTCCATCACATTGTCAACGAATTGGCGGAAACCAGTTCCATTGATGTGCTGGAATCGTTTTTGAATGCGATTTCCATGGTGTATGATCCCCATTCAATTTACATGGCGCCAGACACCAAGGAAAATTTTGACGTGACGATGAAATTATCCTTGTTTGGAATCGGCGCCAGGCTCACCAGAAACGGCGGCATAGCCAGTGTTGAAGCCTTGGTTCCCGGGGGCCCCGCTGATCTTGATGAGCGACTCGAAGCGGGTGACCGCTTTGTCGGAGTCGGGCAGAATCTCGATGATTACACCGAATTGATCGGCCTTTCATTGGACAAGGTGGTCTCGTTAATCCGGGGACCTAAAGACCGCTGTGTTTATTTATATGTCCTTAAAAACAATGCAGAGTTGGGAGATGACGCGGTGATGATCGATCTACGTCGGGACAAAATTAAAATCGATGGAAAAGGCGCCAATATCAATTATTACCAGATTCCCCCCGCGTCTCAGCCGGAGTCCGCGGTTGTTCCCGTTGTGCCTGATGCGCTCCCAACAGCTCCCGACAACGGTTCCGTCGCGCCTCAAGTAGGAGTGATCGTCCTGCCTTCTTTTTATGCTGATTTTGATGAGCGCGATGCCGGAGTGGAAGATTATAAAAGCTCCACCCGCGATGTTGCCGAACTGATCCGTCAAGCCCAGGAAAAAAAAGTATCCGGGTTGATCCTGGATCTGCGTGGCAATCGCGGCGGCAGTCTGGATGAAGCGGTATCCCTTGCCGGATTATTCCTGCCGCCGGGGCCGGTGGTTCAGATCTGTTATGCCCGCGGCAACATCCGGCAGCTGAAATGTACCGAACCCCAAGTCTTCTATGATGGAGCGCTGATGGTATTGGTCGATCGTTATAGCGCTTCGGCCAGTGAAATTTTTGCCGCGGCGATTCAGGATTATGGCCGCGGGATCGTCATCGGCGACCATTGCACTCATGGCAAAGGAACAGTGCAAACCGTATACAGCCTGATCAATTCAATCAAAAACCGCCAACTTTTGAACAACCATGATCCTGGTGGAATCAAATTAACCAGCGCTAAATTTTATCGCATCAACGGCGCTTCGACACAACATCGCGGCATGACTCCCGATGTAGTATTGCCATCCTTTAATGAATATCTTGAAATCGGCGAGGGGAATTTAACCAATGCCCTGCCATGGGATGAAATTGGAACCGCCGAATATCAACCGGATGGCCGGGTAACCATGTTGATTCCCAAATTAATCAAGCGCAGCCAGGAGCGATTAGCGCATGATCCGGAATTTGCCGAACATGTCGCTCAGGTTATGGCATTTGGCGAATGGCAAAATCAGAAACAACTGCCCCTCAATCGGCATGAACGCATCGAATTTGAACGGAAAGAACGTCAGATGAATGACTACGTGAAAAATCATGGGCGTAAGAAACCAGCCAAAAAGGCCCGACAAACCACGGATTTAATCCTGGAGGAAAGTTTGCGCATTATGGGGGACTTGACTGATGTCAGGATCATCCCAGTGTCGTCGGCTCAGACTCCCAGTAATTAAACCACCATCCGTTTTGTCATTAATTGCTCTATAACCCTGGAGCTCTGGGATGGCGTCAATTACTCACTGTGCGATCACAAATTCTCGGGCGAATTTTTATTCAAAATCTTGCCCAGCTGAAGCACTTCAGTCTTGGTAAACAAATCCGAGACGTTATACTTTTGTGTGGTTGCCGGCGGTGGACAGATGTCATCGCTCTGGGTATGAATTCGTCGTTCCGCAACATTCATAAAATCGGTTTCCCGTTTTTCGAATTTTGAGATTGCGGGATCAGCTTTTTTTTTCGTATTCATAATTTTATGATTCTCTGGTCATTTTGTCTCTGTTCCTAATCATGTCCTTTGAATATAAACTTAATTAGAAAAAACGCAAAACCGGCGGAAAATCATCTCCGGTCATGCTTTTTGGTTGTGATAATGCGAAACAACGTGATCCTTAGGCCGGAAATCTCAACGAGTTCGGTGGATTGGTGGATTCAATATTGCAAGTGCAACATCCCCGTTATAGAAGACTTCTTTAGGAGTTCTCTAGCCCAGGCATTTTCTGGGTCTTGAATTAAGAACTCTTGTTACTCTTTGTTATTGCGATTACGTCACCTCATTGAAATGCGTTAGCTTCGGAAAATACTGCCGGAGCAGCCCGTTGCTATTCTCATTTAGTCCGCGTTCCCAGGATTTATAAGGATG
>CAZTTH010000071.1:0-14567 GCA_964615975.1 uncultured Lentisphaerales bacterium
CGGTTCGGAGGGAGGGGCGGCGCAATACAATGCGTCGTCTCTACCCCTATCAACTTGCGTTAAACATATACAAATTCCGTTTGGAGTGCGACTATACATCTGCCAAATGCCGCCCCATCCGGGTGATGGTATCCGCCATCCGCTTCCAGGAATACTTTTCATTTTCCCGGCGAATATTTTCCCCAAAATTGATGGTATCTTCATTGGTAAAAAAGTCTCCGATCGCCGCCGCGAACAGGGCATGATCAGCGGGCGCTACCAGGATGCCAGTGTGCCCATCATGAACGGCTTCGGGGAGTCCGCCAACCCGGGTGGCAATAACGGGTTTGATGAAGCTATATGCGATTTGGATTATACCACTCTGGGTGGCGCTTACATAAGGCGCGGCCACGACATCCGCGGCGGTGAAATATAATCCTACTTCCTCATTGGGAATATAGCGGTCAATGATGGTGATTGCCTGCTGTTCCTGCAAGCGTTGAATCGCATCATGATAAACTGTCCGTGATTCATAAAATTCTCCGGCGACAATCAAATGATATCCTTGATCGGAAGGTAAATCCAACATCGCGGCCAACAACATTGCCAACCCTTTATACTCCCGGACATAACCAAAAAACAGAATGACTTTCTTGCCCTGCACCTGCAAGCGTTGCCTGGCTTCTTCGCGTGTCACCGCGTGGTTGCTGCTAAAAAAATCATAGTTCGGATGAGGATTGGTAAGCACGAAGGCACGCGGGTACAACTGCAATAATTTCTCCCGATCTGCCGCGGAATGAGTAATAAAACCAACGGCCGCATTCAACCCATACCCCAGTAACATCCGATCCAGCCAGGAAGGTTCATGCGGAAACACATTATGACAGAGAAAACAACTGGGCAGGCGCGCCAGGCATGACGCAAGTTTCGCGACCGTGCCAAAGGCGGGCGCAAAGAATGGATGCCACCAGGAGAAGAGCAAGAAATCGGGATCATATCGGCGAATCAAGCGGTAGGTATTGAACCAGGAAATCGGGTTGATTGAATCTAGACTAGAGATGTTGGGAACCCTGATCGTCATCTCTGAATGATCAAGTTGCGTGGCGCCGGGAAAAAGCAATTTGGGATACTGGCGGGACAGGCTGTAAAATTGAATCTGATGATGCTCGGCCAAGGCGCGATAGAGTAGGGTGGTATAATGAGAGATACCCCCCCGGAAGGGATAAGTGAGACCTATCAAGGCGATTTTCATTTTCGTTAGCTGTCGATAATTACTTGATCGGTTATAATAGTGATGCGGCGCAATTTGGTGTAAATTTTTCTGAACCGAATGAAACCGGCCAAGATAACCATGGTCGGCCATTGCGCTTCCTGGCCCGATACAAAATAAGATAATAGCGGATAGCGGGATTAAAATTGAGCTTTTTATGCGCGACCAGTTTAATGACATGAAATATTATTTAAATACTAAGAAATAGCATTTTCCCATGCCTGAGATCTCAAACGAACACGAGTATGATGACACTCTGCGTGACATCGCCCGCCAAATTGGATTGGGAATAAAACGACGTCAGGTAATTCTTGGAGGCGACCGATTAGCGTTGCATATTCGCCGGCAACAAGTGGGCATGGTTTGGGCAACCATTGATTTGTCCCGACATGCGCTCCACAAGATTAAAGCTGTTTGTCATGAATCGCACATTCCCCTGTTAATCGCCGGCACTTCGGATGAGGTTTCCGAACAAACCGCCGAACCACGGGTAAAGGTTTATCTCTTGCGAAAAGGCTTTTCCGGACTTCATCGCATCATCCGCATGATAAACTCCGCTTAAGGCAATGGGTTTATTGGATTTCCTTACCATAAGGAATTAACCGGAGAATGTTTGGTAAAAATAAATTAGCGATTATTATATATGGAATTTGTCGTAATCGTTGTTAAATTCCACTTGTTAGCAATCCCCGTTTATGACTTGTGAGTCGGGAAGGGAATTAATAAATTCATCCATCTAATATGAGTACACAGTTAACACTTAATATCTTTTAATTATGGTCAGTACCGGCTTACCAGCAGAAATTCAAGCGGAGTGGATTTGGAAAACTCAAACCACTGATGAAATTGAGAGTTATGTCTTCTTTCGTCGGGAATTTACCTTGGACGAAACTCCCCGAAGCGCGGAGTTATGGATAACAGCGGGCACATTTTTTCATCTCTATGTAAATGGGCGGCATTTCTATTACGGCCCATCGCCGGCATTGGGCAATCAATTTTACGTCGAATATATCGATGTCGGTTTCTGCCTGGAAATCGGCAGGAATGTGATCACGGTTCTGGTCCATAATTTGAATTTGGCGCGCTCAGCCCAGATGCGCAAAAAAAGCGGTTTGTGGTGTCAACTAAACATTGATGGGAATCCTACGATCCTGAGCGATGAAAGTTGGTCCTGGTATGACCCCGATTGTTATCAAAAAAACCAACCGCGCCTTTCTAAATTGTCGGGATTGGTTGAATCCGTAGATCTGCGCAAGTATCCCACCGGCTGGAAGGATTTGGATTATCAAGCCGATAAATGGAAATTGGTCGCCAACTCGACGCCTGTCGATGGCAGCCGGGTATTGGTTCCGTCGCAATCCGTCGAAAAAATATCGGAAAAAGTGCCCTTTGATATCCTCCTTTATCAGGGACAAACAAAGTTGGATAAAGCGATATTCCAGATTTTCTTTCCGCCGGCATTCAAAAATAACTGCACCGGACTTTTTGTCGCTGAAACCTTTGTCAATTTTCAAGAGCCGAGCCGGGATTTCCTTTTTTATCTGATATCCGATGATCCCTATTACCTTTTCATCAACAACACTCTGGTGAAAAAACAGGGTGGCGGCACCGTCAGCGCCTGGTCGGATCCCATGCTTAATCCCCCCCATTGTTATCAGCAGGACGAAATGGCGCCAATGGAAGGACGTTTTCCCTTGACCGAGGGGTGGAACCGGATTTTAATCTATCAGTATGTCGACCTCAACTCCTCCAGCATGACCTTGATATTTCCCGAATTGGAAGAACGCGAAATCAAGTTTGTCAAAACCCAATCCGCGTTCGGTTTACCGGGATGGAATTTTGCCGGACCACTCACCATGCCCTTCAACCATGCCTCTGGTTCCCTCTCCATGACGAACCTGCCGCAAAGCACATTTCATGCGATTCATCCCCATGATATTTCGGCGTATTTATTAGCGTACACCTATGAAGATAATCCTATTTTGAATCTCCCCCAGGATTCGGTTGAATTGAAAAGTGGTGAATACGCGATATTCGAGATCGAAAAATATACACGTGGATGTGTGGACATGATCCTAAATGGCAGAAATGGCGACACCGTGGATTTGGTCTATGGCGGATACCTGAAAGGTAACGTCCTCCTGCCCTTGGATCGAGGGGTGCGACGGCTTTATTCCATAACTTTGAATGATGGTGTCAACCATTGGCAGGCAGTGACGCCGCATGGAATGAAATATGTGATGATCGTCGTTCGCAATGCCGCTGGTGTTGTCAGTATTGAAGATATCGGTATTCGCAAAATCAATTATATCTATAAAGACCAAAACATTTTTGTGTGCTCGGATGAGCTGCTCAATCAGGTATGGGAGCGGGGGGTAATCACCCTGAACGCAACCTGCGATCATATTTTCCTGAGTTCATCAGGCAATGATGGCGGCCAATTGCTGGCCGACGCGATGATCCAAAGCCTGACGAGTTTTTATATCATGGGAAATCACACCATGGGAGAAAAAGCCTTGCGTGAATTCGCCAATGCCCAGTATGAAACCGGCGAAATTCCAGCGGTCGCGCCCAGTGACCTCTACTTGCGCTATCTTGATTATACCATGTTATGGCCGGTATGGCTGTATCACCATGTCCTGTATACCGGCAATCACCAAATTGTGAAAGAATTCATGCCCAATCTCGAGCGGTTGATTGCGTTTCTCGAAGCCAGTGCCAATCCCCAATCCAAACTTTTGGAAAATTTGCTTCCCCCCTATCATAATTATTGTTTGATCGACTATGATCGTTTTATCGATCGCCGGGGGATTTCGACCGGGCTGAACGCGATTTATTGCTACAGTCTCGCCAAGACGGAAGCCTTGTTTTCCATGGCAGGAAATACCGAGCTTTCTCAGAAGTGCGCGAAATTAGCCGGAGAAATAGCTGTCAATATCAGAAATCTGACCTGGAATAAGGATAAAGGGTTGTTTGCGGATAGCTGGCTGAACGATAAACTATCGGATTCCTGCTCGCTGCAAACCAATATTTTACTCCTCAATTCCAATATCGCCCTGCCGGAACAATTCGAAGCTGTCTTCAATCATTTCTTCCTTGATTACGCCCCCTTTCATGAACCCATCAAGGATGGCGAAAACGATAATCCTTACTTCAAATTCTTCCTCCTGGAAATGGCTTTCAATCTCGGATTACGTGAATGGGGGATTGAATATATGCGCTACTATTGGGGTAAGATGGTGCAGTTGGGCGCCTCAACGTGGTGGGATAAATTCAATCCCGATATGGAATTCGGACCGGAAAACGCCACCAGTATCTGTCATGGCTATGCCTCGTTTCCCAATTATTATCTGATCCGGGAAGTAATCGGCTTGCAGTCCGCGGTGCCGGGATCTTCCAAGATTTTTTTCAATCCCGTCCTCACCGCCTGTGAATGGGCCAAAGCCAAGATCAGAACCCCGCAAGGCAATATCAGAGCTGAATGGAGCCATCTGGAATCAGGCGAATTGGAAATCAGGATCGATGCCGATTTCCCTCTCGAAGTCATTCCCAAGCTTGATCCAAACATTGCCGCCAAAGCAATCGTTCATATCAGTGATAATGTAAACATTGTTGAGGGTTGAAAGCGCTATTTTTCAGTTGCTTTTGCTTTTTTCCTTATCCATGCCAGATTACTCCCTTTTCAGCTAATTAATATTAACTATCTTATCATAATCAATTTATAAATCAGCGAATCGCACAGGTGTCATCATGTATGCAGTCATAGAAACAGGCGGGAAACAATATCGTGTATCTGAAGGTGAAATAATTGCCATCGAACGGATCGATGTTGCTATCGACGATGTCGTAACCTTTGATCGGGTGTTGGCAGTCACGAATCAAAACAACGAGTTATCAGTGGGCCAGCCGTTTTTGGAAAACGCCACGGTGAATGGCAAAGTCGTCGCCAATACCCGCACGAAAAAAGTCATTGTTTATAAAATGAAACGACGCAAGGGTTATAAGCGAAAACATGGCCATCGGCAATTGGGAACCCAGGTTGAAATTGTGGAAATCAAGCCTTGAATTGCATCTTCTGCCAGATTGTTAAAGGGATAATCCCGGCCACCAGAGTATTCGAGGACGAGCTTGTTTTTTGTTTCCTCGATATCGCCCCGATAACTCCGGGGCATTCCCTGATCATCCCCAAGGAACATCACACCAGCCTGACCACCGTCCCGGCTCATTTTTTGGCGCGCATGATGACGATTGCTCCAGCGCTGGCTCAGGCGATCACTCGGGTTACTGATGGCGATGGATTCAATTTGCATTTATCCAATGGCCAATGCGCCGGTCAGGTCGTGCCCCATGTTCATCTCCATGTGATTCCCCGTTCGCCCACGGATGGTTTCACTTGGGGATGGCGTTCCGGTAAATACGAAAATCCGGAGCAAGCCAGGGAATTAGGCGCGAAAATCCGTGCCCGATTCGACAAGATGACCACAAAGTAAGCGCGAATAATCTGGTCATTTCACCTGCAAGCGGTCGAATGAACGGCTTCATGATAATCAGGTTGGCAACGGTGCAATTTTTTTCAAAAACCTGATGGGGTTCAGAATCAATGGTCTCGAATTCCACAGTATGCCCCCTCATCAAATTATAACCATTGTTATTCTGGAGTAGATGGTTACGCTCATGTCAAAACACTCATATTGCTTGTGGTTATGCCTATGCCTGCCGTTCTTATCTTTGTCTGCCGCGGTTCTCCCCGGTATTGATGTCTTTCTTCAGGGGTATACTTATCTGGTCAAGGGACAGCGGGTGGGCTTGATCACCAATCAAACCGGGGTTGATCGCAACGGAATACCTTCCATCGATCTCTTATATCGTCATCCGGATGTTAATCTGGTCGCCCTGTTCGCTCCCGAGCATGGCATTCGCGGCACTTTGAAAGCCGGAGAATTGGTTCCCGACGCGCGGGACCAGAAAACCGGGTTGAAAATTTATTCTCTCTATGGCGGCAAAGATCATCGTCCGCCGAAAATAGGTTTGGATCATGTCGATGTTTTGATCTATGATATCCAGGATGTCGGCAGTCGTGCCTATACCTATATCTGGAGCATGGCTGAAGCGATGGCTGCCGCGGGCGAAGCGGGTAAATCCTTCATCGTTCTCGATCGCCCGAATCCATTGGGTTGCATCTCCATAGATGGTCCGATCACCGAAACTCAATGGATTTCTTTTCTCGGATTATATCCGATCCCGCGGGTTTATGGATTAACGGTCGGGGAATTGGCGCGGTATTTAAATCGGGAGCACCATTTGCAATGCCGTCTGATGATTATCCCCATGGCGGGATATCGTCGGTCCATGACCTGGCCGGAGACCGGATTAAACTGGGTCGCTCCCTCGCCCAATATTCCATCACCTGAATCTGCCTATTGTTTTGGCGCCACCGGCACCATCGGCACCTTGAATCTTCTTCAAATTGGGATCGGCACCGACCTGCCATTTCAAATGGTCGGCGCCAGCTGGCTCGATTCCGAGAATGCCGCCAAAACCCTGAACCGCAGCAAATTGCCCGGCGTCCATTTCCATCCCTTTCAATTCGTGCCCAAATCCGGCAGCCAATCGGGGGTAAAGGTGAATGCGGTACGCCTGGAAGTTGTCGATCCCCGAAAATTCAAACCCGCCACCACCGAACTTCATATTCTCAGTTATCTGAGAAATCATTATCCCAGACAATTGGTCTGGCAACCGGATAGAATCCCTTCATTCGATAAAGCCATGGGAACCAGCAGTGTACGAGAAAAAATTGTTAACAACGAGAATCCTGACAAGATTGCCCGGCAGTGGGACAAGGAAATAGCCCCCTACAGGCAACGGCAAATTCCCTACCATATTTATCCTTAAAATCAGTATCCGGTTTTATTGCCATGGAGCCAGCAAAATTTCTCTCATCAATCGATTATCGCGTCCCATATGCCGATACCGACAAAATGGGGGTGGTCTATTACGCCAATTATCTCGCCTATTTCGAGCGGGTTAGAAGTGAAATGTTGCGCGCCATTGGTTATACCTATCTGGAAATGGAAACCGAAGGTTTCATGCTGCCGGTGGTAGAGGCCCATTGCCGCTATCTGAAACCCGCTTATTATGATGATATCTTGAGCATATCCGGATGGTTTGAAGAGCGCAAAGCTGCTCAGATCAAAGTCAGGTGTGAAATCCATCGGTCGGGAGTGCTGTTGACCACCGGCCATACCATTCATATCTGCTTATCGGTGACCAACCAAAAACCGACACGATTGCCACAATCCCTGATCGATCGCATCCCCAGTAATTAATCTGAACTTTGATCCGAAAAAATTGTCATAACCCATCATCGCCGGCAGGGAAAATTTTCCTGGCCGCAGGTCTGGGTCACCCACAGTGTCTTTGATAAAAAATTTACATTTATTAATGATTGGTGATGACCTTGGTTTGAAATGCGACCAAATTGGTCGTATATATAATTTGCTGATACATAAACGGATTAATATTCTCTTTTCTCAATCTCAATTTCATTAATTTATATTGCTCAAAATAAGGTCAGAAGCTTATGCTTGTTGAAGAACAAATCCCAAAGATCGACAGCCCGGACCGGGCTGAAGAATCGGAAGCTGAAACCATTGTTGCCGCCTACAGCAATGAAGGATACAAATATGGATTTGTAACCGATATTGCCACTGATACCGCTCCTCCCGGCCTCAATGAAGATACCATCCGCTATATCTCCCAGAAGAAAAATGAACCTGAATTTCTCTTGCAATGGCGCCTGAAAGCTTATCAGCATTGGTTGACTCTCGAGGAACCCAAATGGGCGAATATCGACTATCCTCCAATCGATTATGACAAGATGATTTATTATGCCGCGCCCAAGTCCCAGAAAAAATTCAAAAGCCTGGACGATGTCGATCCTGAATTGCTGCGCACCTACGAACGCCTGGGAATTTCATTGCAGGAACAGGAGCGTCTGGCAGGGGTCGCCATCGATGCCGTTTTCGATAGCGTTTCAGTGGCCACGACATTTCGGGAAAAATTGGAAAAAATGGGCATTATCTTCTGCTCATTTTCGGAAGCGGTCGCCACCCATCCCGAGCTGATCGAGCGTTATCTTGGAACCGTTGTCCCTTATCGTGACAACTTTTTCGCGACCTTGAATTCCGCGGTGTTCAGCGATGGGTCATTCTGCTATATCCCCAAGGGCGTGCGTTGCCCGATGGAACTGTCAACCTATTTCCGCATTAACACGGCGGGTTCGGGCCAATTCGAACGCACCTTGATCATTGCCGAAGAAGATAGTTATGTCAGTTATCTGGAGGGATGCACCGCCCCCATGCGGGATGAGAATCAACTCCATGCCGCGGTGGTGGAATTGCTGGCGTTTGATCGCGCTCATATCAAATATTCAACCATCCAGAATTGGTATCCCGGAGATAAGGATGGCAAAGGCGGAATCTACAACTTTGTCACCAAGCGTGGCCGTTGCGAGGGCCATCATTCCAGAATTTCATGGACTCAGGTGGAAACTGGTTCCGCGATCACCTGGAAGTATCCCAGTGTCACCCTGAAAGGGGATCACTCCACCGGTGAGTTTTACTCGGTTGCCTTAACCAATAACTGGCAGCAGGCAGACACCGGCACCAAAATGATTCATATCGGCAAGAACACCTCCAGCAACATCGTCGCGAAAGGGATATCGGGCGGTCATGGGCAAAATTCCTACCGTGGGTTGGTGAAGATACTCAAAACCGCCACCGATGCTCATAATTACACCCAATGTGATTCACTATTGATGGGGGATAGTTGCGGCGCCCATACCTTCCCATACATTGAAGTCGGGAATTCAACCGCCAAAGTGGAACATGAAGCATCCACTTCAAAAATCGGCGAAGATCAGATTTTTTATTGCCAGCAACGCGGGATTTCAACCGAAGATGCTGTCGCCATGATCGTAAACGGTTTTTGCAAGGAAGTATTAAAGGAACTGCCCTTGGAATTCGCGGTGGAAGCGCGAAAACTTTTGGAAATCAGTCTGGAAGGCAGCGTGGGTTGACCCCATCGCTTGAGCTTTCCCATTCTCCCGGATGATCACGACCACGCCGTCATGAATTCCGCAACGCATTAACAAGAAAATCAACCATAGTAATTTTGTAAGGAGTATAAGCATGCTGACGATTACCAATTTGTGGGCACGCGTCGAAGACAAGGACATTTTACGCGGTGTGAATTTGACTGTGAACAAGGGGGAAATTCATGCCATCATGGGGCCGAATGGCTCGGGAAAAAGCACGCTGGCGCAAGTATTGGCGGGCCGGGAATCCTATGCAGTAACCCAGGGAACGATCTCATTTCAGGGCAAGGATCTGCAAGAGATGGAGCCTGATGAACGGGCCCGCGAAGGAATTTTCCTGGCATTTCAATATCCCATCGAAATCCCCGGCGTCAACAGCACCTATTTTCTCAAGACGGCATTGAATTCACTCCGCAAGCATCGCGGGGAAAGTGAATTGGATGCCATGGAATTTTTAGCGTTGGTACGCGCAAAGATGGAGCTGTTGGGGATTGACAAAACCTTGATAAATCGTTCGGTAAACGAAGGATTTTCGGGCGGCGAAAAAAAACGCAATGAGGTCTTTCAACTCCAGGTCTTGAATCCGTTATTGGCGATTCTTGATGAAACCGATTCCGGCCTCGATATTGACGCGCTCAAAGTCGTGGCATCCGGGGTAACCCATTTCCATAATCCTGAAAATGCCGTCATCGTCATCACCCATTATCAACGGCTGTTGAATTATATTACCCCGGATTTCGTGCATGTCCTTTATCAAGGCAGGATCGTCCGTTCGGGTGGCAAGGAGCTGGCGTCGTATCTGGAAGAACACGGGTATGATGAGATTAAAGATGAGCATGATGCCACCGTCCCGCAGGAGGCCGTTCAATGAATGCCGGAATTGCTCACCACGACAATTTAATGCGCCTGGTTCAGCTCCTGGCCTCGCAGAATCACTCACATCCCTGGCTCAGAGAATTTCGCCAGCAGGCGGGCAGCCTTTTTAATCAAAAAGGATTGCCATTGCCGGTTCGTAACCATGAAAACTGGCGTTTCACCGACGTCTCGCCATTGACCAGGATCGAATTCTCGTTGCCAGAAATACCGGCAGACACGGATCTCTCCGCATTGCTTGATCCCCGGATTCTCCCATCTGAAAACGCAACCCAGTTAATCTTTTTCAATGGCAAATTGATCACGGCGTATCTCTCAACTGAGGCCGAGGCCAATGAAGTAACTGCCCAGTCATTATTTTCACCGGATGTTGTCGGTAATTTGCAGGTGCGCTCTCAATTTGGCACGCACGCCAAAATCAATCGCGATACATTTATCGCCTTGAATGCCGCTCTGGCCACGGACGGCGCCTATCTGCACATTCCGGATAACACCGAATTGGCAGACCCCATCCATCTCATTTACCTTCATGGCGACGCATTCAAAGCATTCGTCACCAGTCCGCGCAATTTGATCTGGGTCGGCAAAAACAGCCAGGTTAATATTGTTGAAAAATATATCGGCATCGGAACCCAGGCGTATTTGAGCAATGCGGTAACCGAAATCAATGCTCTCCCTCACAGCCGCATCAACCATTGCAAACTCCAGGAGGAAAACGCCTCATCGTTTCATATCGCCCATACTCACGCTCAATTAGCGGACCATTGCGCCTATGTCAATACCCATATCACCCTCAGCGGCAAATTGGCACGGAATAACGTCAGAGTTTTTTTAGGCGGTGAACGTTCTACCTGTATACTCAATGGTGTGTATCTTGGCAAGGATCAGCAGCTGGTCGACAATCACACCTGGATCGATCATGCCAAACCCCATTGCGAAAGCCATGAATTATATAAAGGGATTCTTACCGACAAGGCCAATGGAGTCTTCAATGGCAAAATCTTTGTTCATCCCCATGCGCAAAAAACCGATGCCAAGCAAACCAATCGGGCGCTGCTGTTATCCGATGATGCTAAAATCAATACCAAGCCGGAATTGGAAATCTATGCCGATGATGTCAAATGTACCCATGGCGCCACGGTCGGACATTTGGATGATGAAGCGCTTTTTTATTTACAAGCCCGCGGCATTGATCGTCAATCCGCCAACAGCATGTTGACAATCGCATTTGCCGCCGAAGCCTTGGAGCAGGTTGCCAATCAAGAGATCATCGCCAAAACCAATGAGCATATTGCAAGGTTGTTTGGATAACGGTAGAGGGTATGGGAAGAATTTTGATTAGCATATCTGTTTTACTGAACAGTAGAATTCATGGTTAAATTTACTTTTATTTTAAAACAGAAGTTCATGAATAACGGTCTAATATCTCTTTAGCGCCCGGTTTTATCTGGCGCCTTGAATACATCACCGTTTATTTGTATTTCACGGTAACCCGAGACGACAGCAGGAATGCTTTTTGTAACAGCCATTGACGATTAAGGGACCAAATTTCTCATGACCGCCAACCAACCACAGATCATCAAACCCGGCGAATTCGATGTCCATCGCGTCCGCCTGGATTTTCCCATCCTGGCGCAAAAAGTACAGGGGAAACCATTGATTTATTTCGACAATGCCGCGACGTCACAAAAGCCCCAGGCCGTGATCGACACGATCCGTGATTATTACACCAGCCACAATGCCAATATCCGCCGTGGTGTTCATGCGTTGAGCGAGCGCGCTTCGCTGTTGTATGATGCGGCCCGGGAAAAAGTCCGGGCGTTTCTTAATGCCGGCGACAGCCGTGAAATCGTCTTTGTCAGAGGAACAACCGAAGGACTTAATTTACTGGCATACAGTTTTGGCGAATCCCAGGTCGGAGCGGGGGATGAAATCGTGATAACCACCCTGGAGCACCACTCAAATATTGTGCCCTGGCAGTTGTTATGCGAACGGAAAAACGCCGTGCTGCGGGTGGTTCCCATTGCTGACAACGGCGCCTTGGATCTGGAAGAATTTGAGCGGACACTAAGCGCGCGGACGAAACTGGTTTCCGCTGTGTATACCTCGAATTCATTGGGGGTTATCAATCCCCTCCCGGAGATGATCGATCGGGCACATCGGCGGGGCATTCCCGTGATTGTCGACGGCGCGCAGACGTCCCCCCATATGAGTATTGATGTGCGCGCACTGGGGTGTGATTTTTATGTCTTTTCAGGCCATAAACTTTATGGCCCCACCGGTATTGGGGTGCTTTATGGGAAATACGAACATCTTGAGCGCATGCCACCATTTCAAGGAGGCGGTGACATGATCAAATCAGTTACCTTCGCCAAAACCATATACAACGACCCGCCGCATCGTTTTGAAGCCGGCACGCCGAATATTGCGGGAATTGCGGGTTTGGGAACCGCGCTGGACTATATCAATGGGATCGGCTTGGATGTCATCCACCACTACGAAGACCAGCTTTCCCGATACGCGCACGCGCGGCTCAGTGAAATTAACGGCCTCAGGATCATTGCCCCCGGTGATCACAAAGCGCCCATCATATCTTTTACTCTCAATGACATCCATCCCCATGATATCGGCACGATTCTGGATTCAGAGGGGATCGCGATACGCGCCGGTCATCATTGCACCCAACCGCTTCTTCACCGTCTCGGTCTGGTGGCGACCGCCCGAGTTTCACTGGCGTTCTACAACACCCGGGAGGAAATTGATGGGTTGATATCGGCGCTCAATAAAGTCATCACCATATTCAGGTAAACACCATGGGAAATTTGACAGAGTTATATCAGGAAGTATTGCTCGATCACAATCGCAATCCACGAAACTTCCGTGAATTGAGCGGCGCCACCATCAAGGTGGAAGGATTTAATCCTTTATGCGGCGATCGCATTACTGTGTGGCTGATGATCGCGGATAAGCAGGTCAGGGACATCAGTTTCCAAGGTTCCGGGTGCGCGATCTCGAAAGCGTCGGCATCTCTGATGACCGATGCGATCAAAGGCAAATCAATTTTCGAAATTGAACAACTTTACCAGGATATTCATGACATGCTGACGGGCAAAGCCAGCGCTCTGCAGGACCTGTCGAGGTTCGGCAAACTGGCGGTTTTATCGGGTGTCTGTGAATTTCCCATGCGGGTAAAATGCGCCACCCTGGCCTGGCATGCGATGAATTCTGGCATCCATGGAATCGGCGAAAAAATTACGACTGAATGAAACGTTATGATCAAACTAAGTAAAAAAGTAGAGTATGGCTTGATCTCCCTGTTGCATTTGGCGACATTGGAAAATAATGCCATCGCCACCTGCCGGGACATCGCGTTAAATTATCATATTCCCGCGGAGGTCTTGGGCAAAGTCCTCCAGAGCCTAGCGAAAGCGGAATTGATCGAATCTTTCCACGGAGTTACCGGTGGCTACCGCCTGCGCAAAACCCTGCCCGAAATATTGCTGGGTCAGGTCATCGAAGCGTTGGAAGGTCCCCTTCATATCGCTCCATGCACATGCGAAAATTATGTCTGCCCGCAGGAGCCGCATTGTAATATCAAGGAACCGATATTCCATTTCCAAGATCGTTTAATGAAGTTTGTCCATGAAATTTCCCTGGCTTCATTTCAGAATTCGCAGCTTGATTAGAGGTAGACTGAAAGCAGTCGAACTCCCCGCTTATTGTACTCTGCGCGGTCAAAAGGAGCACTTATCCACGCATTTTTTATGTCCATTTGTATTCCCAAAATCAAGATTTGCGGTATAACCAATTATGACGATGCCCGATTGGCCATCGCTCTAGGCGCCGATTTATTGGGGTTTGTTTTCTACCCCCGATCGCCGCGCAACATCACTGCCGAACAAGCTCAATCCATCATCGCCCGCCTCCCGCGGGAAGTGTCTAAAGTAGGGGTTTTCGTGAACGAAACCAACGAAAACATGATGCGCGTCGCGAGCCACGCAGGGCTGACGCATTTGCAACTGCACGGTTCCGAACCGATTACACAATTGCAGTCGCTCCGTGACATCCAGATCATAAAAGCATTGCATCTTAAAGAGCAGACCGATCTCAAACTGGTTCGCGCCTATTCGCATTATCCGCTTTTACTTGATGCCCCCACTGAACTGCCGGGCGGCAGCGGAGAAGTGGGCAATTGGGAACTGGCGCGTGCCGCGGGCGAAGTGGCCGCGATTTTTTTGGCGGGCGGGTTGACACCCGATAATGTTCAGGAAGCTATCCGGTCAGTCAACCCAATGGGTGTCGATGTCTCTTCAGGTGTGGAAAAAAGCAAGGGCAGGAAAGATCCGCAAA
>CAZTTH010000072.1:0-14490 GCA_964615975.1 uncultured Lentisphaerales bacterium
CCAAGGAACCTTCCATAACTCCATGACAAGCCGACATCAGGATCAGGGGAACTAAAATGCTGTGATCATATTGAGGAAAGATTCTGCCGTCTCCATAAAGTCGACATTACGCGCACCAATCCGCCTTGGCCCTCAGGTAACCGTCAGCAATGTCATCGCCCACACCAAACAACCTGAATCCCCATGGTGCCAGAGCCCGCTGCCCGTCGAGATAAAATAATTACCATCTGAATGAAATATGTATTTTATCCACGGGGATGATTCAATTGCCGCTTTTTTGATTCTAATCCGTAGTTTCTTTATTATTTTTATATATCTACTTAAATTATAATTAGTTATAAAATACTAATATTGGCATACTGGGTACATTGCCGTGGGTTTCATAGTTTTACGCCCAGTAGATCCAGGGTGCGTTGTTGTTGCGATATGGGCTGAGTAATTTGAGTAAAGGTTGGGGCTCCTTGAATTTGGGGTTGAATGACATTGAGACAGATGGTAGCCAAGTCCTTAAGCATGGTCTGAAAACTGTGGACGGTATAACCGTCATCAGTGTGTTTGCTGGGGGCTTTATCCCGCGCCTTTTCAGATCGTTGGGCAGGCGCCACGATCGAGGTCCGAGCTGCATCGGCAGCGGCATTATCATCGTCGTCAAAGAGGAGGGGGGCCAGCTCCTGGTGCATGTGCCATTCGACATAATAGGCGATCATACAAATGAAAATGTGGGCGCGTACCCGTTTTTCCAGTGATGATGAATCGGGCGGACATGCAAGCCGACGGTTTTTTCGGGGCTCAACTCCTCGGCGGGCACATTGGGACGAATCACATAGATGCCGTCAAGGGCGGCTTCTTCCTGGATCTTAAGAGTGCGGCGATGATTGGCAAAGGTGGTGTCGGTGATTTCACACTCGAAATGTTTTCCCATATGATAATGATCGATGTGCTTACCCACCCGCATTCCAATCTGATCCTTTCCTTGCAACCGGCTTCGTTTACTTTGGGTGGCGACGACGATTTTCTGGAGTTCACGCTCGGTAGCCTGGAGTAACTCTTCGCGTTTTCGCGTCCGTTCTTCGGCGAGCAGGGGATTGCGGCAGACAATGAGGTGTTCTCCCGGAAAATCGGGGGAAGTGATTTCCGCCAGATCAGTATGAGCGAAGAAGGTGGGCTGAATGTATTTTTGCACCGCCAGCTTCTTGATCGCCGACGCTTTGAGTGCCGTGATCCAGCACAGCCATGCACGTTCGGGGGCAAGTTCCTCTTCGATCCTGGTCGCTGTCAACATCCCGCGATCCCCGGCAAGAATAACGCGGTCGATGGCAAAGTGCTAGTTCTTCTATTCTCCTATTCCTGCCACTCGCCGGTGGGCGATAAGGTAGTAGAGGATCGGAACGGTCATGCGGGAAAGCAGCAGGGACGCGGCTTCCCCGGCCATCAGGGATACTGCCAATCCCTGAAAGATGGGATCGAAGAGCATAACCGCCGATCCGACAATGACGGCGGCGGCAGTCAACATCATCGGGCGAAAGCGCACGGCGCCCGCTTCCACAACCGCCAGTTCCAACGGCATGCCATCCCGGAGTTTCAATTCAATGAAATCCACCAGAATGATGGAATTGCGCACCACGATCCCGGCGCCGGCAATGAAGCCGATCATGGAGGTGGCGGAAAAATAGACACCCAACAGCCCATGTGCCGGCAGGATGCCGACCAAAGAAAACGGAATCGCTGCCATGATGGCAAAAGGGGTGACAAAGGATTGGAACCATCCCACCACCAGCACGTATATCAGGATCAATACTGCGGCAAAAGCAACACCGAGATCACGAAACACCTCGTAAGTGATATGCCATTCGCCATCCCATTTCATCGCCAGTTTCGCGGTGGTTGACGGGAGACCGGTGACATGGCGTTCGAGCTTGTATCCCTCCGGGAGTTCGAGCTGATCGAGGGCGCGATTCATAGTAAGTATGGGATAGACCGGGCTTTCTTCCTTGCCGGCGACATCAGCGGTCACATAAACTACCGGCATCAGATTCTTGTGATAGATACTCTTTTCCCGATTCGACCGGGTAAAGGTCGCCACCTCGGAAAGGGGCAGCATGGCGCCATTCGGTGTTTTGATGTTGATTTCCCGCAAGCGTGAAATATCAGAACGCGTGCTGCGCGGAAATCGGACGACAATGGCGATATCCTCCTTCTCTTTGGGATCGTGCAGCAATCCGGCTGTGACACCACCCACCGCAATCTCCATGGTCGCGGCAATATCGGCAGTGGAAATGCCTTGCAGGGCGGCTTTTTCCTTGTCCACCACCAGATTATATTCGTCGTGATCATCCTCGACATACCAATCGACATCGACGACATCGGGAGTTGCCTTCATGATAGCCTTGATCTGTCGCGCCACTTCGATCTGGCGATGGTAATCCGGCCCATAAATTTCCGCCACCAGAGTTTGCAGTACCGGTGGTCCGGGTGGGACTTCAGCGATCTTGACACTGGCATGGTATCGGGAACCAATCGCCTGCAGGGCAGGGCGCACGGAACGGGCGATCTCATGACTTTGACGATTACGTTCACCTTTGGCCCGCAAGTTTACCTGCAGATCAGCTTCATGCGGGGCCTGACGGAGGAAATAATGTCGCACCAGCCCATTGAAGTTATAGGGAGATGAAGCGCCGGCGTAAATCTGATAATCGATCACTTCCGGGACGGTGGCCAGACTGGCGCCCAACTCCTGACACAATGCCGTGGTTTGTTCGAGGGTCGTGCCCTCCGGCATATCGACCATGACCTGGAATTCGCTCTTATTGTCAAAGGGCAGCATCTTCACGCGGACAAATTTAATTAATACCAATGACAGCGACAAAATTAGGAGCGCCATGACGATACCGAGAAACGACCAGCGCCACACCGGTTTGGTAATTAATGGCGTCATGATCCGGCGATAGAATCGGGTTGATAGACTTTCGGTATTGACATCAGCATCATGATTACCATGGCGGGAACGCATCAGTTTCCTGCTTGCCCAAGGGGTAATGATAAAGGCCACCAGCAATGAAAACATCATGGCAGCCGAAGCGCCGACCGGTATTGGCCGCATATAGGGTCCCATCAATCCCCGCACGAAAGCCATCGGCAGGATCGCGGCGATGACCGCGAAGGTAGCCAGAATAGTGGGATTGCCGACTTCATTGACGGCTTCAACAGCAACAATACTGGCGGGGCGTTGGCGATTGGCGGGAAGCCCGAGATGGCGGGCGATGTTTTCCACCACCACAATCGCGTCATCCACCAGAATCCCGATGGAAAAAATCAGGGCAAATAAGGTTATGCGGTTCAGTGTATAACCATGCAAATAAAAAACCGTCAGCGTCAGCGCCAGGGTAACCGGAATGGCGATGGCGACAATGCCGGCTTCCCGCACTCCCAGGGCAATACCGATGAGCACGGTCACTGAGATGACCGCCAACAGCATGTGGAACAACAACTCATTGGATTTTTCAGCCGCCGTTTCACCATAGTCGCGGGTGATATCAATATGAACCGATGCGGGAATCAGCTCTTTCTTCAATGCCTCGATCTGGGCGATAATTGTCGATGTTAACTTCACCGCGTTCACTCCTTTGCGCTTGGACACGGCAATGGTCACCGCCGGATAAACCGATGAGTTATTCCCCTTATTAATCTGATCGGCACGATCGGCATGTCCCT
Organism: uncultured Lentisphaerales bacterium; assembly: GCA_964615975.1. Classification (GTDB taxonomy): domain Bacteria; phylum Verrucomicrobiota; class Lentisphaeria; order JABSQK01; family JAJFLO01; genus CAZTTH01. Next base: position 3,712 of record CAZTTH010000072.1, read on the forward strand.
TTTCATTTTCCGAGTCTAAGGATGCTTTATTTACCGCTTTGATTGCAGCGGCGTGTCCACGGCCATAAAAGACGTAGTTCCCCGGGTCTTCCGGTCCATCGCTGATATCCGCGACATCCCTGAGGTATATTGGACGGTCTTTATGGACCCCGATAACCAGATTGGCAAGATCCTCGCGATGACGAAGGAATTCCCCGGTTGTCATGAGAAACTCACGATTTTCGCTGGCAAATGAACCCGAATCCGTGCGCACATTCGCTTGCGCGAGAATCGGCACCAGGCTCGCCGGAGACACTCCATAGGCCGTCATTCGATTGTTATCAGGAAGCACTTTGATTTGCCGGCGCTGCCCACCGATGATGCGTACTTCGGAAGTATTGGGGATCGCCTTGATGCGATCGTGGAGCTGAGCGGCAAGGCGGCGTAATTGAAAATGATCGACCGTTTCGCTCCACAATGTCATAGCCAAAATCGGCACATCGTCGATCGACCGTGGCTTCACCAGCGGCGGATTGGCGCCGGGCGGGATGAGATCAAAGTTTGCCGCGAGTTTCTGATTCAGAAGGACAATACTTTTTTCTTGGTCCTCACCGACATAAAACCTGACGATGGTAAGATTCTGCCCGGGCGACGCGGTGGAATAAATGTATTCAACGCCCGGAATTTCCCAGAGCAGTTTTTCCATCGGTTTGGTAATCCGTTCCTCGACTTCGCGACTGCCGGCACCGGGCATGCCGACAAAGATGTCGATCATGGGCACAATAATCTGGGGCTCTTCCTCGCGCGGCAGCATCATGATCGCCCCCAATCCTGCCAGGATGGAAATCACAATGGTCAGCGGTGTCAGACGTGAGGTAATGAATGCCTGAGCAGTTTTTCCCGCCAATCCCAACCGAGATAAATTGTCATTGCTGTTTGTCATAGGTCCGAGAAATTGTGTTTAACCGCGAATGATCATAATGCGATCTCATTGCAAGCAGACTATTTAACCAGAAATTAGAGAGGATGAGAATGAAGAAATCAATGATTTATAGGATATTCGTTACGTGAAAATCTGGAAATTATTATCAAAGGCAATGTTTTAATTTCTTGCGCCAGTCATTTTCCATTAACAATTCGAATCGCATCTGTTGTCGCTTCAAGCCAAGCTTCAATTCTCCCACTGAAAGGGCATTTTGCGAGTGGGCAGTCAGCAATTCGAAAAGTCGGGTTTTATAATTCGTGTCTTCGTTGCCGACAAGGTGCAGCCCCTTGGTTTCGAGGATTGAAAAGCGCATGGTTCCATTGCCATTATCGTGAATACAGGCAAGGAAATCAGGATAAACCTTATTCCGTTGCCATCCTTGCAGATGCCAGTCGGAATGAACCGCAATACGATGCCACCAATGGATGGCTCGGTCGCCATCGAGATACCATGCCACTTCCTTCTCCAACCCATTTAGCTGTTTTTGGTAGATTGGATTAAAGAGGCTTCTATCCAATTCTTCTCCGTTTTTCCGGCGAAAAATCTTATCTTCTTCAGTGATATCGAGTTCGAATGTCTCGGCCAGTTCCCAATTTAATTTACAGTCGTTTGACACTTCGAGACGAAATGACAACTCGTTTGCCTCGAGCTGTCGACGAAACTCGATTTCGGCGGCGCGGTGTACTTGTTCCCGAAGATTTTCGCGCATCGCTTTTATCAGAAACAGTCGATTGGTAAAAATGCGTTCCGTGGTTATTTCCGGTCGCATTCGTAGAGCTTCCAGGGTTTCTTGTAAGATGCGCGCTCCCTGCCACGGATTGGGAATAACGTCGAGCAACAGGCGCACCAGAGCCGGAAAATCAATTTCCGGTTCCACTTCTTCCTCAATGGTTTCAATTTTCAGCGGTTTGGTGTCATCACTTTTGTCCATATCTTCGATACTGACGCGCACCATAGTGCGCTCAATAGCTGACTTTTCATCGGGAGTAAAGGAAGCATTATTGGTAAAACTGAACTGACTCCAATTCAGGTAACGTAACAAGTCACGGTCATAGTCAAATTGCCGCCATTTGCCCGTGGCATAATGCCGCGACAGAATGCGAGGCAGGAATATCCTCAATCCCGCGAATTCCTTTCGTCGTCGAATGGTATCACGACGGGCTGCCGCCATCGAGCCAACGCCCATTACTCGGACACTGGCTGCGAGATCGCCCATGCCCTCTTCCTCCAACCCACGTCGAACATGGTCGACAGCAACCTGCACCTCCTGATCGAAAGTAAAGACATAGCATTCGTTTAATGACGTCATACTTGTCACTTTGGCATCCGGTTGCCGGATTACGCGTCCAATCATTTGCGTCAAGGCTGTAGCTGCTGTCGTTTTGGAAAGCACGGCCAGGATGTAGGCAAAGGGACAATCCCACCCTTCACGTAACGCGTCCTTGGTAATGATATAACGGACATGAGAGTATTCCGAGAGCAGATTCTCACCTTTAAGTTCATCCATTTCCGCTGACTTGACCTTAATTTGCTCTGGCAGAGCTCCCAATTTCTCGATTAGAAATTCCCGCACGTCTTCAGAATGGATTGTGGCTTTGTCTCGTTGCTCTTTCCCGGTACGCTCTACCCGGATAAGAAGTATGGGTCTGATATAACGGCCTTCATTATTCTGAACTTTGACTGCGTCTTTTTGTAATTCATCCAATTTATCTTTAGCCACTACCAAGGTGTGTTTCCAGTCAGCCCGGTTCTCGTTGATGAGGTTGATGGGCAGCTTGATCATCTGCTCGTCCTTTAACGCTGTGCCAGTTACATTAACCAGTACGTTGCTGATATATTCCCTGCCGCTGTTCGGTGTGGCCGAAAGTTCCAACAGGAATCGCGGATTATAGCCCGCGATGGTTTCCAGTGCGATGTTTGAGTAAGCCTTGTGTCCCTCATCAATTACCACCAACGGGCGCGCCAGACGCAGCACATTTCCCAGGCTCTGTTTCACGGTCAGCCCGCCGACACTAAATCCGGTATCGGCAAAATCAGCTGCGTCTAGGTTGGGAATTTGGCGGAGCAATTCAATATTCGCCCGGGGATCGTCTACTTCAGGAAAAAAACTGGGGAATTTACCACTGTCCTGAAACATCTTTCTGGCTTCTTTGGAAGCCTTTTTTACCGCGCCGGCCTGGAGCATGAGGACCATCACACAAAGTTGTTGCTCAACATCCTCTCTGGTAAATCGATCGCTTTTCTCAAGTAAGCGGACGCGCCCACCTGAAGCCCGTTCCAGCATGTGGCGATAGGGATGTTCCCGATTCGCAAATGCCTTCCAGGTTTGTGAGTAAATTGCATCGGAAGGCACAATCCATAACACCAGACCAGTCTGTTTTTTGAAATATTCGACATTGATCCGCTCCACTGCCAATGCACCAATTAATGTCTTGCCGCCGCCCGTGGGAACCTTAAGGCAGATATTTGGCACGGGACGTTCCAACCCGTCCTTTCTCGCCACATAACCCGGCGCAATATCATGGCCATATTTATCCTTTGCCAATGGTAACGCTTTCTCCTGGTGCAGCATATCCCAGGTGGCGCGGCAATAGTCCGACAATTTTACCTCACGTCCTTTGCCGCGCTGAAATTCGAGGATTTCCTCTGCTTCCTCGCGTTGTGAGTTGAGCGTCCGGAGGAACCGGCTCAGATTTTCCAATACCTCGGTTTGGTAATTCTTTAATTGCATGTCCGACTAGTCTCCAAAGATGCGGTGTATGGCGTAGGGTAATTGGCAATACTCCACATTCAATTTCGATAGTTCTCTCTGGCTCATGAATTTGGCGGCGGCAAAGACTAACAGTCGCTTCTTATTTGTGTTTGTGGCGACAAAACCATCAATCATGTCCTCGGTGAGAGCCGACTCATTACTTTGCAGCCAGGCTTTGTCCGGCTGGTAATGCAGGTGAACGCGAAATTCATCCGTTTCGCCGATGAAACCGAATGAACCGACGGTAGGATTGGGCACATCCATCAACGTCCGTCCGGTGGCGGTGAAGAAGACGTATTTTGCCAGAGATTCAAATGTGGGAAGACCGTCTGTCAAGAGTTTATCCAACGAAATCTCAGGCCCGAGTTCAACAAAGGTAAAACTGCCGCCCAGCCCTTTGACTTTTTCGGTAATTTTCTTTTCGCCGGTGACCACCAGCGTTTTATCATCGATAGTCTTTGTAATCTTATCGAAACCATTGCCTTCAAACTGCTCGATACTCTCGACCTTCTCTATCAACTTGTCAGCCTTGAGCAATTTGTTCCAAGTCAGCGGTTCACGCAGTAATTCCTCGCGTTGTGTCCCCTCGAATTGATACCCATTTATCACCCGGCGCACCCGTTCGGCAGTGAGCTTGTCGGCGTAATCCTCTGTCTCAACGAGGATGAATTTGCGATTGCCGCCATCTTTCTTGTTCAACGCCAGTACTGCATGAGCTGTGGTCCCGCTGCCAGCGAAGGAATCGAGGATGAGTGATTTTTTTCCACCGTGAATTAATAGAAGCCTCACAATAAGTTCATAGGGCTTTGGGAAATTAAATGGATTATTGGAACTCATTACTTGCACCAATGTTTCGCTACCATGTTGGTTGTAAATACCATCAATGATTGAGAAAGGTTTCGCTCCACGCTTTTCACCGTTTTCATTAATTAGATATTGTTTATATGAAACAGTGTAACCTGAATTAGACTGAGTGAATACAAGTTCGTCATTGGCAAGAGCTCGTTCGACTCGTTTGCGGCTCCACCACCATTGACGTTTTGGCATAATTTCAACTCCACTTGGACCATTGATGGGAAAGATGAGATTAGCACGTGCATCCATGCTTTTGGTTGCTTCAAGTGGCTTAAGGCGATAAGGACCACGGGTTAGTAATTTTTCATCTTTGTATTTGTAGTAACGCGATTCGGCATCCTCATCTGGCGGAAGCCAGAGATCCCAGAGATTTTCTTTGTGCATTGCATACATAAGAATATATTCGTGTTGACTCACTGCATGTTTTTCCTTAGCTCCTCCGCCGTAACTCTTTTTCCAAATGAATGATTCAACAAAATTCTCTTCTCCGAAGATATCGTCCATAAGTACGCGAAGGCGGTGTACTTCGTTATCATCGATAGATACGAAAATGACACCATCCTCGGCCAATAGATCATGGAGTAACTTAAGCCGTGGCCACATCATGCAAAGCCACTTGTCGTGGCGTTCGAGGTCTTCCTTGTCCACGGGACTGGCTTGCTTGAGCCATTCGCGCATCAGCGGACTGCGGACGTTGTCGTTGTAGCACCAACCTTCGCTGCCGGTGTTATAGGGCGGGTCAATGTAAATGCAGTCCACCTTGCCGGCATAAACGGGAAGCAACGCCTTCAATGCATGGAGATTGTCACCGTGAATGATGAGATTATCTTCGAGCGATGGCTTTTCGCCTTTGACCGGCAACGATTTATCCGCGTCAATTACCAGTTCTCGAAATGGCACCGAAAGATGATGCGCGTAAACAAATGATTTTCCTTTGAATTCAAGTGTCGACATGGTGGCTGATGTTTAATTAAAAACTGGTTCTCATGATGGGTTCAATAAGTTGACAGAAACAGATCCACTCCAAAGTAGATGAACGTAAGGTATTACCGGCATTCTCAAGGAAATTTCGCGGCAGGAGAAAATCGAACCCTGTTTGAACAACGAAAGTTTTGTCTTTATTCAACATCGTTTATCGCGAATAGATTAACCCTTTAATCAATAACCACATCAGATGAATTAAATTCCATTACAGGTTTTATATTACTCAACGACGAAAATTAATCTATTATTTTGTGAAATTGGGCTCAAATTGATTCAACACATATCGAATGGCTCTTATCATCTTATTCAAAGCCCTTGGCGCATGAGATCCAATTGGTTATTGATGCCAAGATTTTGAAATTGATCGGGGAAAACATGGGAATAGATATCAAGACAACAAATCCCGATTTGAGCAGTCGACTTTAAAGATGCCAAATGGGAGATATTACCGCAGAGGAAATAATTAAAATTAATATGATGACAGGTATCGGCGGTATCAACTTTAATTTGTGAGGTAACGACTCGTTCATTTGGATGAGCACCATAGTCAATTGTCCAATTATAGAGTGATTTGGCGATATCATGTATTTTGTCATCAATCGAATGTAACTTTCTTAGAATGTTGTTAATCTTGAATTCTTTCCTGACGCGAATACGACATTCATTATCATCATGACGACGCAGCCACGTTTCCTGAAGGCTTATGTTTCTATTCATATAAAACCCATATAATGCACTTTCAAGACTTCCACGAAGCACCATGTACGCTTCGGGAATCTGTCCAGCCAAGCAGAGATGAACAGCTCCTCGGAACGAGGAGTGAGTACGAAATAATAGAAGACATGAAACCAACTCTGGAGTTTTATTGTTATTTTCAAGCAGGCAGTAATACAAATTATCAATTCCTGCCAGTAATTTATAATGTGGACGAAGATTTGAATAAGTCGCAATAGTGTTATAATGCGCGGATTCGAGAAACTTACTTAGCTGATCTTCTCCCAAATCATTTGGGGTAGCGTACTTTTCTTTTTGCGATATATCATTCACTGTTTTATTGGGGTAAGTTCGATTGCTGGATCAATATCTGAAATACTAAATGCTATACTTTCACACTTAATTCATTCTCACTTTCTTTGTTCCAATACCTGTTCAAGAATAATCAAGCCATACTTATCTTTGTCACGTATGGATTCGCGCTTAATCGCTATCAAATCGGCAAGCTTGAGAATATGCAGGGTATATGATTCAATCGTCACCAACATCGTCCGCGGTAATAAATCCTGATATGAATGCCCTTGACCAATGGTTGATAAAACATCCAATGGACCTGCGTGCGTATTCAATAAAAAATGACCATCTCCAGCCAAATGAGATGCTTGTGGTTTAAGACGTTGATCGCCTCGTCCTCGATATACTGCATCGAGTTCATTTAATGCCATAATCAAACGGTCAATGTTATCAGGAGCGCGTAGGTGAACAATGTCCAGATCGTAGGTTGTCACCGGGGCGCCATGCAATACCGCACAAACTCCACCGACAATGATGAACTCAACCCGATGATGCGTAAGAGTTTTAATAAATTGGATATAGTTAATCATGGAATCGGGCCTGGTGTAACCGTTCGATGCTGTCAATACTTTGCTGCAGGACTTGCAGTCGTTCGGTATAGGTCAGGGAAAGCATCCACTGGATCAGGGTCAGATCAACGCCGTCCTCAGAGTACAGCGGTTCTTCATTGTATCCCGAGGGATACTCATTGGGATCATCAATTGATGGGGTGGTGTTTGACATGTAATTATAATTAATGAGAGTAATAGTTTGTTACAAATAATAGATTTTGAATAACCTAATTAGTGCTTCAAACGGACGTGCATTCCATCTTCCAACTGATCCATTCCTTCAATGACGAGCACGTCACCGGGGTCTAAACCGGAAAGGATCTCAATCGAATCATTATGCCTGGGGCCAAGCGTCACCAGGCGGCGGTGAGCAATGTTATTGGCATCCACAACCAGAGCCAGTGATAGTTGACCATGATGCAATAGGGCGCTTCCGGGGACGAGCAGAACTTCCCGGGCGCCGACACGAAATCGTGCCCGTCCGAACAAACCACTGCGCAGCGCGGCGCCAGGATCAGTCGCCACTGAAACGGCGGGAAGATCAAGCTTGACCCGGGTGGTATGGGATTCCGGTTCCAATGACGGTTCGATCCGTGCGATAACCGCAGTCAATTCAAGATCACCTATCGATGCAATTTGAACCGGCACCTTCTGCCCAACCTTCAATAAACCAACATGATACTCCGCCACCATCACTTCCAGTCGATAGCGGGTATTGTCTTCGATCTCGATCAGCGGCTTGCCCTGAACTGCCAGTTCCCCAATTTCAACCAGTTTTCGCACGACAATACCGGCAAATGGCGCGGTCAAACGAGTATAATTGATCTGCGTCTGCGCCAGTGTGACATCCGCTTCAGCCTGTTGGCGTTGGGATACCATTTGTTTTTGTCTGGCTAATAAACCGGCAATGTTATCGTTGCTTTGTTCCCATTGCGCCGTTGCGACTTTTTGTTTGGCCTGAATTTCCTCGAATTCCTGAGCGCTGACCGAGCCACGGGTAAACAACTGTTCGTAGCGTGCCAGGGTCGCGGTTTGTAATTCCTTTTGCGCCAAAAGCGCCTTCTGTCCGGCTTTGACCGCATTGATGTCCTGCTCGATAGCTTTCAATCCGTCATCGACCTGAGCCTGACCGGCGCGGGCTTTATCCAAAGCAGCCTGACTATCGCGGTCATCGATTTCAAGCACCACCTGATTTTTCATGATCTGATCCCCTTCCCGGACATGGATGGCGCTGATATAGCCAGTCACTTTGGAAGCAATGACCGCCCGGGTTGGAGATGCCACATTGCCTGTGACCTCATACCAATCATCAATTGTCGTGGTTGTCAATGGTAATGTCGTGACTTCAGGTTCATGAATATCAGAAGTAATTTGTGTTGCTTTTTCACTGTCATGTTCACCACGGCATCCAATGAAAATGATTATTACAGACAGTAAAAACAGGGAGATAATCGGAATTTTCATAAGACTGATAGATAACGATCTCATAATGGTTTTCTCTCTTCCACCAATGCCGCCACGTCGGTCAAGGCGCCGGTGGCCAACAGGAGTTGGGCGCGAGCAATAATATACCGATATTCAGTTTCAACACGATTCGTTTTCACCTGCATGGCGGCAGCCTGAGCGCGTAACAGTTCCGTGATCGTGGTTAAACCCTGCTGGTAGCGATCCTGAATTCGTCGCAAGGTTTCGTCCGCTGAGGAAACCGCGGTTTCGACCAGTGTCAAACGATCCCGGGCAGCGATTACCTGTTGTTCCGCCACGATGACTTCCAGACGGATTTCATTGCGTTTATTATCTTTTTCAGCTTCTGCTGCCATGACTGCCGCTGTGGCTTTATCGAGACGGGGACGTCGACTCTGATTCCAAATATCCCAAGTCATGGAAATGCCGACCATATAGTCGGAATTGCCGGTGGACATATCGGGGCTGCTGATGCCGGCATCAGCGAAAGCGGCTACCTCCGGGAGATATGCGCCGCGAGATTTTCGCAGTTCAGCTTGCTGTTTCAGGCATTCATTTTGCAAATGGCGATAGTCTGGCCGCTGATTCAATGCCATGTCAATAGGTGAGTCCGCTTCTTTCTCTGGTGGTCTTCGAAGACGATCACTCAGATCATGGCGAGTTTCGACGGGCATATCCAATAAAATGTTTAATCTTGCCCAGGCTGAGATGACCTGGCTGTGAGCGACAACCTGCGATTGCTGGAATTCAGATTGTTGAACTTCGGCCGCCAGCAGGTCCGATTGGACAACCAGGCCGGTGTCAAACCGTGAACGAATCTGGTCAAGATCCGATTTCACTGCCTCAAGTTGAAGCATGGAAACCTTTTCTTTGGCAAGAGCTAATTGGACAGCGAAATAAGCAGACAACACCTGCAGGCGGATGTGTTGTTTCATCCAATCCAGTTGCCAGTGGGCCTGTTCCCGGGATAATTCTGCCTTAATAATATTTTGCCGGATCTGATTCTGCTGAAACAAAGGTAGTGAGAGCTTCAATCCACTGCGGATATTAGTAAGGGGATCCGGGGCGTTCAGTGTATCAAGAGCGAAATTTCCGGCGGTAAATTCATTTTGTTCCAACAGCGAACCGAAAACGTAGACGGGATTATTGCCGCGAGAGATGGTTTCACGCCATTGCAGCGTCGGCCATCGTTCCGCCTGCGAATCCGCCAATTCCGCGTCAGCCATCGCATTGGAAAAAACACCTTGCCTTAGCAGCGGGTGCGAGTTCATCGCTATGGTCACCGCCTCAGTCAATGATAATGATTGCAATGGCGTTGGTTCCGTGGTGGGATTGGGATTGTGGGTTTCGCTTGCCATAAGTAAGGAAGAGAAAAAGAAAATTATAAATAAAACAGCGTGATGTTTTATGATCATTCTCCTCTTCTTTATCTGATCTGATCGTGATGGCATGTTTTCATCCAATGTCAGTGGTTTATACCTGGGGCGTCGCCTGCTGCGCTTGCCAGCGAGACAATACCTGACGGAAAACATTGGCTACTTTCTGGTGAGCGTGGTATGTCTCCGTGCCGTCAGTGTCTTAACCAGCGAGGCATAAAACGTCTTTTCCTTCCTGGAGTATAATCCCGGCTTGATGCCCGAGATTTTCTTTCCGTTCTTCGTAGGTCGAATCTCTTGAAGAAAGAAAAACTTTGACTTCCTCTTTTGGCTTCATAAGATTTATTATCCCGCTCAGGTTCAAGGTATTCCCACATTCCATTTTGATGTAACCAAATGGGATCACCGTTTCTGCGAATAAATTCCTCCAAATCCATGCCATTCTGGGTTGGTGGGCGCTTGATATGTTTTTGCTTGCCATTCAAGAACACGGTAATGTACTCTTTCCGGTGCCGTTTCTTTGCGGCTTTTTCTACATTGGTCATTTTCGCTTTGGTTTTTTCATCCTGGTTGGATTTATTTTTCGGTATGAATTTTAATTATAATGTTTACAAATGTGGGGCTCCTCTCATAGATATACCTTGCAACACTTTCCTCCGTGTCCTAATCCTAATAGAGGAATTTGATAACCCGATTAAAGCGCGAACGATTCACCAATCCCGGGAACCTTGACGACGACTCCGCCCCGGCTGCCTTTGCTGGCGA
>CAZTTH010000073.1:0-13964 GCA_964615975.1 uncultured Lentisphaerales bacterium
CTGACGATAGCGCGCCGCCGTTGGAGTCCAGTCCCGCAATGCGGGACTGCTTCCGAAAGGCGGCGCAAACTAAAGTTTGGACGCCAACAACGTCAGGCGAGGAGAAGTTAATCGTTGGAGAAATGATGTTGGAGTCCAGTCCCGCAATGCGGGACGGCTTTCGAAAGGCGGAGCAAACTAAAGTTTGGACGCCAACAGCATCTGGCGAGGAGAAGTTAATTGTTGGAGAAATGAAGTTGGAGTCCAGTCCCGCAATGCGGGACTGTTTCGGATGTGCTCTAGACGGCGGAGCAAACTAAAGTTTGTACTCCAACAAGGAACTCCAATCATGGCTGTCGCAGGAAGTCTGTTGGAGTCCAGTCCCGCAATGCGGGACTGCTTCCGGTGACGGCCCGGTATCGGAGCAAACTAAAGTTTGTACTCCAACAGCATCTGGCAAAGAGAAGTTAATCGTTGGAGAAATGATGTTGGAGTACAGGCTTTTAGCCTGAATGGCAATAATGCCTGAGCGAGGAGCATCCTAAAAGGATGAACTCCAAACTCCACCAGCTTCAAACTCTACGCTAAACACATACTGCGGGACCGCTTCCGAACATCAGCTAGTCCTGAGCACAAAATTGAAAGGAATGACATTGAAAGGAAAAAACTTATGAAACCATCTCGTTGGGTTTTTTACTGGTTATCATTGCTGATAGTATCCCCAGTGGTGCTATCCCAGACAGACCCCGCCATCACCTCGTGGCGGATCAATCAAAATGGCGCCACCGGGAGTAGCACGAACGCCGCCATTCATGCCATCGTCAGCCAATATCCGGCGGATGTGCAGAGGGTGCGGTACAATTCCACCGATGTGTATATCGATGCCTCCGGTGTGCCGTCCTATTCTATCGGTCCATGGACAGCTAGTCCCAATGTCGCAACGGATCGCCACTGGCTGTTGCGGATACCCCGGTCGCCGACAGTGCAGTCAGGGACGAAAACCTCGACCCTGTTAGGTACTATTGGCGTTTTTATTAATGGCGTGCCCATCTATAACGCTAAAGATGCCATTTCCTTTAATAACCAAGGCATTTGGAATCAGAACGCGGTCACCGTTGAAGGAGGATTGGTTTCGCCTTTTATCAATGCTTTTGACAGCGCCTTGGGACATCCTTCCGAGGTCTCTGGTGGAACGACCATCAATGGTTATAACGAAGGTGAATATCACCATCATCAGCGGCCGGTAAGTCTCCTTGGTCAAATCGGAGATAGCAGCGCTACTCATTCGAAAATCGTTGGCTTCGCCTTTGACGGCTTTCCCGTTTATGGGCCTTACGGCTATGCCAACACCGATGGCACTGGCGGCGTGGTCCGAATAACGAGCAGTTATCGACTGAAGTCCGGTAATCGTCCGCCGCCATCGGGAAGCAGTCCAGGCGGCGCCTACAATGGTAAATACATCGAGGATTATGAGTACGTATCCGGATTGGGTCACTTGGATCAATATAACGGCCGGACAAGCGTCACCCCCGAATACCCCGGTGGCATTTATCATTATCATGCGACGATCGATAGCTCCGGCAATTCAGCCTTTCCTTATATCATCGGTACTCAGTACTATGGGGTGGTGGGGAATGATAATTTGACCCACACCGTGACGGTTCCGGAAAACACTGTTGATTATGGCGCCCCGGTGGCAATTTGTAAAGATATCACCATCGCATTGAATGCCGAGGGCAGCGCCAGCATCGTGGCTGAAGAGGTCAACAATGGTTCGAGCGTCACCTATGGGGCGCCTGCTCTGAGTGTTAACCCCAGCTCCTTCACCTGCGCTAACAAGGGCATAAACCCGGTGACCTTGACAGTAACTGATTTCTACAATAATACCGCCACCTGTTCCGCGACGGTGACGGTACTGGATAACGCTACACCAACCATTGCCTGTCCCGACGGCGTGACCGTCGGCACCAACGATGGCTGCACCGCGACCGGGGTCGCCCTAGGAAATCCCATCACCAGCGACAATTGCGCCGTCGCCAGCGTCACCAATAATGCGCCCACCATCTTCCCGCTCGGAAATACCTCCGTGATCTGGACGGTGACCGACACCGCCGGATTAACCGCGACCTGCACACAATCCGTGACCGTCATCGACATTGACCCACCGACCATTGCCTGTCCCGACAGCGTGACCGTCGGCACCAACGATGGCTGCACCGCGACCGGGGTCGCCCTAGGAAATCCCATCACCAGCGACAATTGCGCCGTCGCCAGCGTCACCAATAATGCGCCCACCATCTTCCCGCTCGGAAATACCTCCGTGATCTGGACGGTGACCGACACCGCCGGATTAACCGCGACCTGCACACAATCCGTGACCGTCATCGACATTGACCCGCCGACCATTACCTGTCCCGACGGCGTGACCGTCGGCACCAACGATGGCTGCACCGCGACGGACGTTAGCTTGGGAAACCCGATCACCAGCGACAATTGCGCCGTCGCCAGTGTCACCAATAATGCGCCCACCATCTTCCCGCTCGGAAATACCTCCGTGATCTGGACGGTGACCGACACTGCCGGATTAACCGCGACCTGCACACAATCCGTGACCGTCAACGACACTGACCCGCCGACCATCATGTGTTCTCCGGATATCGGACCATTGACACAGGCGATGGGAGAAAATGGAGTGGTGGTAACCTGGGCCGCGCCTATTGTAAGCGACCATTGTCCGGGCATGGTTTTGGCGCAGACCAGCGGGCCGGCAAGCGGCAGTTTGTTTTCAGTGGGGACAACGACGATCGGTTATACCGCCACTGATGCCGCCGGAAACATGGCGGAGTGCGACTTCTCGGTGACGGTGACCGCGGCGGCAGTACCGGTGACTCATAAACTCCACTTCGACCGCGACACCTACGAAGTCAGTCAAGGGCAGTCCTTGGAGGTGATGGTTATTTGGGATGGGGATATTGAGCAGAACGGCGATCAGGGAGCGGCAAACGGGTTATTCAGCTATGGGGTCAAGATAACAGTCGCGGGATCAACGGTTCAGCTTCCGGTGATTACGAGCATCGCTCCAGCCGGGGAGTTGGACTACAATGGCTTCGATGTCGGCGCGCTGACAACTGCCGGCGGAGCGATGGCGGGACTCAAGGGGACGATCGCTCTTAACGCGTTTGAGCCCTATTTCGGCGTCTTGATCGGCACAATGAATATTGACACTGCCGGAGCCGCTCCCGGCGCCTACCAACTGGAGATGACCTTATACCGAACGCTGGGACCGGGGGAGGAAATCTTCATTGATTTTAATGGCACAGTTCTGGACGATTCGATCGTCTTTGAATCCTCAACTCTCATTGTCCAAAACCAAGCGGAACCGGTCACGGTCCCGACCTTGAATGAATGGGGGATGATCGCTTTGATACTCATGCTGGGATTGATGGCATATGGAAAAACTCACGTCAGGCACACAAAAAATCGATTTCAGTGATGAGTCATGGACATTGATCGCACTTGTCTGTTTCGGCTTGTAATTTGCCTGTCTGAATCTTGAGTATCAGGGCAAATATCTTGAGCGTGAAATATATTTGTCCCGAATCAATAACCGAGCGTTTGTGAGGTTCGTTGGACCAGCTTGTTGGCGTGATGTTTACGACGAATTGCCTTGCCGGCGTCGTTATTGGCCAGGGCAAGAAAGAGGCGTCGTAATTCTTCGACCTGCCGCAATCGCTGTGTGATCGCTTATGAACTCATTTCAATTTTCACGGGTAATCTCCCGCAAGTAGTCAATGTCGTCCCGGTCTTGTCCTTTCCCGCGAAGATCAAATCATTCACGACTTTCGGCCTTGGGTTTGATGATTTTCCCGTCGATTTTTGAGGACGACGACGAGGACGAGTATTGAAGATTACAGTTCAACTGCCTGGATTTTCTAATGTTTCACTCCCCTCGGCGGTTCGTCGAGGTCAACACCATTACGAGCCGCGAGATCAATCATTCCCGAAAGACAATGAAAGCGTTCAGCCACCGGTAAAAAATTCATGCGCGCTTATTCATCGCCAAAAGCGCGAAAATGAAATTCGAATTCAGCGGCTTCGATCTGCCGCAAAACATGGCAGGATAATGATATCGAGTATTTGTTAGTGGTGTTCATGGGTTCGATTTGAGAAAATGGCGATTAAGGTCCGGCAACCACTCAAAATACCCTTTTGTGACCTAAAGTACGACCAATCATATGTGGTGTTTCTCGATTTAATTTTCAGTCTAAACCAATGGGTTTTACTGTAAATTTACACATGTTGACTCCGGTTCCCCGACCTGGGTCGCCATCAGCCGGAATCAGAATCACGATCGATGGGAGTCAGCATCAATCCTTTGAAGGACTGGCGTTCAGCGTCATCATACCCCTTGAGTCCAAAGTGGATGGTGTCGGGATCCTTGACGACAACGTGGGAATTGAAAACGCGGTCCCAGAGCGAGAGAATGCTGCCATAATTGGAGTTGGTCTCGGGTTTGTAATCCGAATGATGCACCCAGTGCATGCCCGGAGTGACAATGAACAGGCGCAGCCAGTCATCCCATTTTTTGGGCAGGAGTATATTGCTGTGGTGAAAGAGAATGATGGGGAAAAATATTGCCTCATACAAAGCCAACTGGGCCAGCGACATGCCCAGCAGGGCGGCGACCGGCAAACGCGCGAAGCTTCCCAGCAGGGCTTCGCCGGGATGAAAGCGCAGCGCCGATGTCACATCCAATTCCGGGTCACTGTGATGCATGCGATGCCAGCGCCATAAGAAGTGGATTTGATGATTCATCCGGTGCCAGACATACATCCACAAATCAAACAGGATCAGCGCCGCAATCGTTTTCATCCACCCGGGACCTGGCAGAGCGCGCGTCAATCCGAAGCGCTCGCTTTCAACCCAGAGCAGAAATTTGGCGGTGATGCCGGTCACCAGCAGCGTTCCCAACAGGCCATTGAGTAATCCGATAAACAGATGTTTCAGGCCGTGGGCACGTCGTTGGCGGCGGTTGGTGATGAATGATTCAAAATGGGGAAGCCAGCTTTCCAGAGTCCAGATTATGACCAGCACAGCGGCAATGATATAGGGTTTATCGCTCATCTAGGGTTATTTTTGAAAGTGGCTGACATCAGGCATTATCGATTTTTATCGCAATCCATAATAAAGCCATGCGAAGGTTATATATCAAGAAAAACGTGATTAACGGGATTAACCCTGCGTTATCAGATCATACAGAACTTTAAGGATGAGGCACGGCGAACTGATGGACTTTGTCAGCAAAAGTGTACTGTAGAACCGTTGACTTCGAGCGCTTGGATCGCCGTCGGATTTCCTTTTATTATAGCCTGAATGGGATTATCGGGGTCAAACCTACGCTATGGACAACATAAAATTTTTCCCTCGTCCATAATTGTCCATAGCGTAGGTTTGACCCCAATTTCCTATAATCTATTTTAGTATTTCGATGAGTTCCGCTTTAGAAATGGGTGCCTTCATTGAGAATGGAGAATTCTCTTGTTTATTCCGCTTGTCGACACGAATCACAACTCTGCAAGTTCGATCCTCATTTGCATAAAGATTCAGTGAGACAATAGAAATAGTTGACTCTGACAACTGGGTTGATTCAAAAAATGACAGGTATGGACCACTCGGATAGGAGTTCACAATTTCAGACACTGGACAGACCTTAAAAAGTTCATCCACCCGCTTGAAAGTTGCAAGAATGTCCTGTTGTTTTCGCAGGGACGTAAGCTCAGCGAATGTCGCATATTTGGTCGTATAATAATTACGAATGGTGTTTGCGATTTCGGTACAGGCTTTGCCTGTATTCAATTCGAATGTCTGGCATCCTGTCAAGACGAAAAGCAGTAATGTTATCAGTATACCTTTCATCGTTAATCTAACGTCAAGCTCACTCACGACGAACATGTGACTCTGCCATCGGAGAGCGCTCGGTTGAGCCGTTGAGTGAAGTGTCTGGTTCGGATTTGGGTTTAAGATTTGTTTTGGTTATTTTATGCAAAAAAGGAACTCGAATTTTCTTTTGAGTAAATCGTATCTAAAAAAATTATCAATATTTTCTCGGCGTCAGGAAAAATTAAAACCTAATGAAATCTCCGAAAACCTATCATCGCCGATCGGATACCCTAACCATATCTCATCGCTTTGCTTTCCCGAACGGATAGGATGAGTCACAGTCAGAACTGGCACGCAAGCCGTTTCTGACGATTGAGCTCAATCCGTTTGTTCGGACAGTTTATTATCATACCATTGCTTCCACTTTTGAAAGGACTTAGCACCTTCTCCAGATGGCTGTCCGAACAATATATTCTCAATACTGATGTCTTCGTCAAGTTCCGGCCAATGGATACCGTGCCCGCCGCCAATTAATTCGTAGATTTCACGATGCCGCACCAATGCGTGGGAAAGTCGAGGATACCAGGAAATCGGCACACTCACGACACGGCCGTCATCTAATGCCACGGTCAAGGCGTCTTCTGTAATACTAACTTTTAGGGCAGTAGGACTACTCGCCAATGTCAAAATACTCATTCCAAACCTCCAGTAATTTGTTTTCATTCTTCTCTGTAAGACTCTCAACGAGGCGCAATTCGGCCCCACCAAATCCTCGATTCCAAGACAAGCGTACTGGTGAATTGGCATTCTACTGAAAACTCAAAAGCAATTTTATCCACACGAATTACGTTTACAAGTGTATTGGTATGAAACCTTAATATCAAGATTCATCTGAACAGAAGATGCTGATTCCGGAAAGTCAACGAGGAAATTGGGGTCAACCCTACGCTATGGACAACTATACACCAATGATTTTCATAATTGTCCATAGCGTAGGATTGACCCCCCGGCGTTCTGTCATGATCTCACCATATATAGGGAGATGGTGGAACAAGTGAGGACGGCGCTGTGTATTTTGTATCATGTGAAATTGAGCGTAACCTGGGTTAGACCTAAAATTGTCAGGTTTTCGAGAATTACTTAATAATATGTCGCTCCTTCAGAGCTTTGATTTCATATTAAAACTCTACCCAGGGCGTTGCCCTGGGCTGATATATCACAGCCCTTCAGGCTTAAATATATACACCTTACATTGATGTAATTTGCGAAAACCTGATGATGTTGATACTGATTATATATCCCCATCCACCACCGCGAAGCCACATCACCTGTCTCCCGAATAAACTGGCATTCCAATGGAATTCTCACCCAAAGTCGCGGAGGCGCAACGAAAAATAAAAACCGGTCAGGAAGATCAACCTGAATCTCCGCTGACCGGAGATTAACTACCTGATCAGAGATTACCGGTGGTCATCCGCAAACTGTATACGGAATTGCGGGTTCGCCACTTCTCAATTCTTGCCGAAGAGGCTTACATCCAGAGAGTGGGATGATATATTTGCTTCCCTCGCTACCTAACATCCATTATTCTGGGAAATGGTGGGTTAAAGCATTTCTGTCCCGTTTAGCAGAAGAGAGGCAGACTATATTACTGCATGGAAAACCATTTAAGAATGAAATCACTATTATTGAGTATCGTGCTGATCCTGTGTGTTTCCGGATGCGGTGAACGGATGCCGGCCTCAGCGCTCCAATCCACCGCGAACCAACCTCTTTTTATTGATAAAAATCGGGCGTTTGATCTGCTCAAGGAAATCGTCGCCATCGGACCGCGACCAGTCGGATCAGAACAACTGGCGAAAACCGCCAGATTCATTGAGCAAAAATGTCAGGAATATGGGTATACACCTGAAGTCGATTCCTGGCAGGTGAAAACCGCAATCGGACAACTGACATTACGCAATATCGAGGCAACTCTTGCCGGACAACCGAATGCATTTATCATTGTGGGCAGTCATTATGATTCCAAGCGGATGCCGTCAACGTCAACCTTTCAAGGCGCGAATGACAGCGCTTCCAGCACCGCCCTGCTGCTGGAAATCATGCGGGTATTGAAGACGGTTGAAAATTGGGATGGACCGACGATTCGTTTTGCCTTTTTCGATGGCGAGGAAGCGATCGAAAAATATTCTGATACCGATGGGTTGCTGGGGAGCAAGCGCATGGCGCTCGCATTGAAAAACTCGGGAGAACACGTTAACTATAAGGCAATGATACTTCTGGACATGATCGGCGATGCGGATTTGTCCATTACCCTGTCCCCAACCGATGATTCACTATTGATTCAGCAATTACTCGAAATCGCCGAACATCAGGGGACCCGTCAATATTTCAATTTTTATATGTATGGCTCTATTATCGATGATCATGTCCCTTTCAAGGACATCGGCATCCCGGCCGTGGATATTATTGATATGAACTTCGGCCCCAATAATTCCTATTGGCATACGGATATGGACACCATCGATAAGGTGAGTCCGGAGAGTCTGGAGATTGTCGGCAACGTGGTCCTGGCTTTATTGCAAAAGTTATAATCGAAGGAATAATTCTAATGGAA
This sequence comes from uncultured Lentisphaerales bacterium, assembly GCA_964615975.1. Classification (GTDB taxonomy): domain Bacteria; phylum Verrucomicrobiota; class Lentisphaeria; order JABSQK01; family JAJFLO01; genus CAZTTH01. The sequence goes on from CAZTTH010000073.1 coordinate 8,477, forward strand.
CCCCTGGAACGTGATCCCTCCTCTTCTTCTCAACCGCTGCCGCCTTTGTCTAACCATCCGCTTCCCCCTCCCTTGCCGGGGACCGGAGTGCCTCCCGCAAAAAAACGAGGATTCTCTTTTTGGCTGTTAATTTTTCTTATGATTTCAGCGCTGGGGTTCATGGGGGTCGGCCTGGTGGGATATGCGCTCCTTAAATCGGTCAACAGCGGATCGACCAAAATCATTTCGTCCCTATCCGACAGCACATTATCCAAGGTCGGCGAAACCGTGGTGACCGCGGGGGATTCAGGCAAAAAAATCGCGCTCATCAAAATCACCGGCATCATTTATCCCGGCGATTCGCTGATGTTTGACCACACGTCATCCGAGCAGATCATCATGCAACTGCGCAAAGCCATGAACGATGCCAGGGTAGTGGCGCTCATTCTCGATATGAATACCCCCGGCGGCAGCGTTACCGCCACCGATGAAATTCATAACGAACTGCAAAAGGTCAGAAAGAAAGGGATCAAGGTGATTACCTGCATGCGCACCGTCGGCGCCAGCGGCGGCTATTATTTGGCGGCCGGCACTGATTATGTCATTGCCAATCGTCTTACCCTGACCGGCAGTGTCGGGGTGATTATTGGCGGGTACAACTATCATGGCTTATTCGAAAAGATCGGGGTGGAGTCGGAAATCTACAAGTCGGGACAATTCAAGGACATTCTCAACATGGCAAGGCTGCGGCAAGACGCGGAAACTCAATTGGTTCAGAGCCTGGTGAATGAAACCTTTCTTGAGTTTGCCAAAATCGTTTCTCAAGGACGCCGCATCCCCATCGATGAGATTTTAACCGGCCCGATTGGCGATGCCCGCATCATGTCCGGAAAAATGGCGTATGACATCGGGCTGGTCGATCAATTGGGTTACCTCGAAGACGCGATCGAACGCGCCAAGGCCATGGCCAATGTCCAGAATCCCACCATCATTCGCTATTATCCTCATTATTCGCTTACCGACATTCTCCTGTCCTCATCGTTCCGCTTTTTCGAAGGCCTGATTCCGGGCCGCTCACCCATGGTCAAAAACGGCTTGCTTTATTACCTGTGCCCCACGGCATTATAAGGGTGGAATATGAAACTGACGTATTTGGGGCCGGCTAAAACCTATTCCGAAAGGGCGGCACAACTTATGATTGGCCGCCTGCCATCCCCCATCGAGTTGTATCCTCTTCCGTCTCCCGAAGCCGTCGCGCACAGTCTGCTTCCGGATAGCGCCACCCGCGCGCAGTGGGCGGTATTGCCTTATTACAACTTTCTCGATGGTCTGGTGCAGGAATGCCTGGATTTGATTTATGAAAATCATTTGTACATCATCGATGCCCAGCGGGTGCCGGTCCTCTGGTCGCTGGGAATGAGCCCAACCAACGACGAATACAACATCATTTATTCCCATCCCAAAGCGCTGGCGCAATGTTCCACCTATCTCTGGAACCATTATCCCCAGGCGCGGATGCTGGCGGTCGCCAGCACTGCCGATGGCGCGCGCACGGTGCGCGAATGTGGTCGTGGCCTGGCGATTGCCAGTCAGGAAGCATTGTTGGGCGAAGACTTGCAGATCATTGCCGAAGACATTGGCAAGGTCCGTCATGGCCGCGGTAATTTCACCGACTTTTATCTCATCTCGGCAACCGACAACAAGACCGGCGATTATGATCCGGCGCGCCAATACCTGACCATGATGGCGGTCACCCCGAGTACCGACCGGCCGGGACTGCTGGCGGGAATATTAACCCTGATCGCTGATTACAAATTGAATAACGCCAAAATCCATTCCCGTCCGGCGATCGACGATGTCCACACCGATGTCGAACCGCAAATGTTCTATCTCGAAGTCATGTGCCATCAGCGTCACCCCGAATTCATCGAGTGCCTGAATAAAATCCGCGCCTTTTTGGCCGCTCCGGAAGATCAGGACGATGTTGTCCGCGTCCTCGGTTCTTATCCCCGGCCGCTGTCGGCGTGAGAACAGTTTGCGTTCCGGAAATCTTTGACCGTGAATGAACTCGAATACGCACGAATCAGGAGCAGGTGCAAGCAAACGGAATTCAGAACCGGGAACTCTTGCCAGACTGGTTAAGCAACAGTTGAGGTTAAACCTTCCAGCATGACTGCCGGTTCCTGGCCAGCGCCGAGGATTTCTCCGGCATCCAGAATTTCTATTCCAATAGGTTTTTCGCCTGCACCGATATTCAAAGATATTTCCTCATTCATCCGCACGGTACAACACTCGTGAACGCCCTCTATCAAGCGGATATAAAGAGCGTCAATTTCAGGGTCATAGCTGATTTCATAATTCCTCCTTTATTAAAAATAGTATGCATAAACAGTATTGCAGAAGGAATTTAATGCTCTCACTGGTTGGAGTTAGGGCGTTGCGACGGCTTTATTCCCACGGTTTCATTTTTGACGGTTTAGTTATTCAGTTATGATGCATACTTTACCAATTCATATACTGTTATCAGCGAAATCAAGTTTGTTAAATCAATGGCAAAGAAAAATAGCTTGGGATTGTCAGCCCGTGGTTATACCGGTGATTCACTGATTCATGAATATGGAAAAGCGGCGATCTTTTCTAATCGGGTTGACTCACACCCAATCGGTATACACTTTATGCGTATTCATCAACCCCATTTACTAAATCAATTAAGAGGAGCGCAATCATGAACACAATGTCACTTAAATTCAGAATGGTACTGGTCGTCATTTGTATCTGTATCGGTCATGACGGATTTTCCCAATTGGAGATCCCGCGTCCCAGCCCACTGGGAAGAATCTATCAAAAGGTGGGATTGAATGAGATTACCATTGAATATTCCCGTCCGGGAGTCAAGGACAGAGTTATTTTTGGCGATCTTGTGCCTTATGGCGAACTGTGGCGAACCGGCGCCAACGCGGCCACCAAGATCACCCTGGCGCAGGACGCGAAAATTGCCGGCAGTGATATTCCCGCCGGCGACTATTCGTTGCTGACGATTCCCGGAAAAGAGGAATGGACGGTGATTATCAATAAAGACCCGTTAGCCTCTGAAACCAAATATGATCAAACCCAGGATCAACTCCGATTTACAGTAAAACCGGAAAAGATCACGGAAAAAGTCGAAACCTTCACCATCAATATCGAGCATATCCGCACCGAATCAGCCCTGATCCAATTGACCTGGGAGAATACCAAGGTCAGTTTCAAACTGGAAACCCCGGCCGATGCCAAGGTGATGGCACAAATCGATGAAGTGATGCAGGGGATCAGTTTTAACACCTATTATCAGGCAGCCAACTATTATGCTGAAACCGGCAGGGACTTGCAGCAGGCGCTGGAATGGATGGACAAGGCGCTGCAACAGAAAGAAACCTTTTTCATGGTCCATTCAAAAGCGAAAATTCAAGCGCAGATGGGTGATTATAAAGGCGCCATTGAAACCGCGCGGAAATCACGTGAGTTGGCGGTGAAAGAAAAATCGAATGACTTTATCGCCTTGAATGACAAGGCCATTGCCAAATGGGAAAAAATGGCAAGATGAATGTTGAACACCCAATTCCTACCGGTTCGACTTAGTCGATAACCCCATACCGGCATTCTCGCCGGCGGTCTACCTGTCAATCTTCTCCATTCACGAAAGTGGATGCGAGGCGCAGGGATGTGTTTAGCGTAAACATCAAGGGTAAAAAAATTTTGAGTTCCCCTGCCGAATGACAGGATGATGCTGCATCTTGAGTACAAATCCCGTTGCGGCAGTCCCTCGGGGACGTTAGGGATTCACAAAATTAGGTTTTAGCATCGGCCGTCAGGCCGATGCGCTCTAGACTCCTAAGAATCGGGGTATGAATGTTCTGACGAACCGGGTGAAATCGTGGCGTCCAGTGCGGTTAGCAGTCAGTGCAACGACTAAAGTAGCGATATGAGATATAGTGCAGTGATTGCGTATACTGTCAAGCCCTCGGACAGCGGGTTCCTCCATCGTAATTGCCAGTAGTCTACTGAAAACGCGTTCGACTGCCGTGCGCTTTGCATAGGTCTCTTTGAAGGAGGCAGAAGTGTAAGCGATTCGATCTCTCGGGTTGTCTGTAAGACGCCAGAGATAATTGCATCCTTTGCCGTTGATGAATTTTGGATGATTGATTGGGCACATCAATAGATCAGGCTTACGTCCATAATAGAAAGGGCAGCGGTACTGGAGATAGGTAATCCCTTTGACAGTCATGTGCCCCTTTCGGTTCATGGTAAGATTTGCAGGACAGGTGATGATATTTCCCTGCCGAATAAAGCCGTTCTTATCTTCGCTTCGACGGGGGTTATGTGGAATAAAAGCTTCAGCGTGGAGAGTATCCATGATATAACATAAGATTTTTTCGGTGTCATATTCGGCATCACCAAGGACGGCTTTGATATTCAAATCGAAACAGTTCTGGGTAGCCTGAAGCAGATCAATGGCCAGGGTAACCTCACCGACATTGTTTGGTTCGGTTCTCTCCCACATTGGTAATTCACTGTCAACGTCGGCAATTGTATGATTTCGATATCCCCAGAAATAATCGATACGGCGTTCGTCGGGATTCGGGAAGTGAATACGTACCCCCAGTCGGGCATCAGGATCGCCTTTCGGGATACGATTTTTGTCCCACCGGCGATGTCGTAAATCTGTTTTGAGATTATTTTCTCGTACCCAACTTGCGACCGGACAGGAATCCATGGCCACGTCGGCACCTTGGATAACACCGAGACTGATTAATTCTCGAACAAGACCGATGCGTAAAACTTGTAAGTCTTCATTCGGTGTTTCGTTTAAAAATGCACTGAATCTTTGTAAACTCGGCGGACCTTGATATGGGTCGAATCCCACCGCTGCGGTCAGCGAAGGGCTTTCGAGCAATTGATTATGCAGGTCGCGTAGAAAACGTTTGCGACTTAGTCGCTGATAAATGAGCGCATTGAGAATCGCGGATCGATTTACGGCTTTGCGTCCTGGCCCCGCAGAAACTTTGTCAGGGAAGGAAGGTATAAAACTAAAAAGTTTTTCCCAGCGTAGTCTGGATGGCAATGCCTCCGGCGGGATTAATTCAGGTTGATCACCGATCATTTCGTGAAACCTGTTCAAAATTTGGTTTTCCAACGACCAGCAATCATACTGGTTTAGATACAAAAAACTGATGACTATTAATAAATAACGTAACATTCTTAAGCACCTTTCACAAAATCAGTCAATGTCTAAACCGCCCTTTTGGGTGGGTCAAAAATAGCCGCAAATTGAACTAATGTGAGATTTATGACACAAGCGAAATCTATAACCGATTCATTTTCAATGATTTAAACCGGTTTAGACATTGCGTAAATTCGTGATTTGTAACTTGCTGAAAATAAACACCTTATAATTTCGTGAAACCCTGTCGGGGACGTTAGGAATTCACAAAATAGGAGTTTTTATCAGCCAGCCTCAAAATCAAGTTGA
>CAZTTH010000074.1:0-7781 GCA_964615975.1 uncultured Lentisphaerales bacterium
CTTATCATTCGCGGTATAGTGCAATGCCCATGTATACGATAAAGTAGGCAATTATAATAAACCCACCCACAACAAACCAAATCAAAAGAAGGAAAATTATCCGTGAAAACTCTAACCAAATTAATCAGACTAAAACACCAGCATTTTAATATGATAGAAATCATGATCGCATCAATTGTGATCATCGTTGGAATAATGGGAATCATCGCATTGTTTCCAATCAGCATTGATGTCAAAAAAGACGCGTATAAAAACACTTATGCTGCTGATGCCGCCGAGTTGTTTTTACATTTTAACGCGTCTGAAATCGATCACGATTGGACCTGGATTAAACTTTTTCCAGAGAAAAAATCCACCCTTGATGACGCGACTCTAACCTGGAGCAACAACACCATATTTCTGAGCAGTAACATCAAAGTCAAATTTCCGGTGCGCAGCAATCCGAATGAAGCCTTTGATCCAGTACTCCATAATAATGGCATTTTTATTCTGGAGCAGTATGAAACGGTGGGCAACAACCAGAATCATTTGGATTTTGCGGCAATCATGCGGACGTGGAAAACCATCACCGTCAATTCCGATGGCAGCGAAGACGCGCAATTAAATGTCGAAATTAGCTGGCCCAAGGAAAAACCATATGCCATGAGATCCAAACAGATATTCAATCTCGAGGTCTTCAAAATGCCCCAAACCTCGGTGACCATGTCTACCTGGTCGTCAACATCATCAGTGACTCCGTCGCTTGCAGTTAGTCCCAATGACAGCGTGGTTTCAGATGTCAGCTCGGTCCCGAGCGCTATTACCGGGGGCCCCTGTGATTCTGGCGCGGTCATCAATGTGAACCCGATGAACTGTCACTTTCACATGTTCACCTTGGAAACGCCGGCACAAACCTGGACCATCGACCATCTGCGGCACAATCATCCCCAACGTGTCGTCTCCTACAACGGCCCGGCTTCAACCTTGTATGTCCGGGCAAAAGCGAATGGCAATGGATTCATGTTGAATGGCGTGATGCAGCCACTGGGAAATAACGATGCGGTATTGATCACCGGCGATTTGCAGGTGAGTTTATATAACAGCCATCCCAATCATCCCGATACCGCCAATGCCATGGGCCACTGGTATATCTGTGTGAATGCCACCAATGCCCGTGCGAATTTCGAAGCGACCAATCCATTCGCATCCTCCAGTTCCTTCGAGACCAGCACCTCATCACCGAGTTCTGGCGGAAACAGCAACAGGCCAAACCGTTAATCCGCAACTGGACAATCGAGTTCATCAGTACGCACCTTCCCCCCAATTGTGGTGGAAGGTGCGCGCTGTTTAAGAATTGTTCACAAGTTCCTGCTTAAGCAAATGAATTCCGATCTCTATCCCACACTGTTCATGACGATGCCTGGCAGTTTTTCACGGATATGTCAGGATCAGCAAAAAGACATAGAAGATGGGGGGGATGTAGATCAAGCTGTCAATCACATCCAAAACTCCGCCCATACCGGGAATCCCTGAGCCGGTATCCTTGACCTGAGCCGCGCGTTTCAGCAAGGATATGGTTAAATCTCCCACCAATCCCGCCAACGCGAAGACAACCCCCAGGATCACGACCGCCGGCAATGTCAATAATGGATGATCGGCAAACCTGATCTTTTCACCCAGCAAAGTATGGAGAGCCAGCGCCATGACGATACTGAAAACAATCCCGCCCGCAAGACCTTCCCAGCTCTTGTTGGGACTGAGTCGCGGTGTCATCTTATGATTGCCACCCGGCAATTGGTTCGTCAGCTTGCCCACCACATACCCCCCGATGTCTCCGGCCTTGGTCACCAGGATGAGAAATAATACGCAGAGCGAGCCGGTCGCTGGCGAACATGAGGACTGAAACCGGGAAAAATAAAAGATCTTGATCAACGCGGAAAACGTCACAATTAAAAACAAATACGCCGACAGAGAGGTAAGCCATTTGGTCACCCCGGCGGAAAAGTCCGTTTCGGAAAATGCCTCCAAACTTATATAAAGCACATAGATGACCAACAACGCGGTCTCAATAATGGCTATTGACTGTAACAATCTGAGTCCATCATGATGAATAAACGAGAGCGCTGAAAGTCCAATAAAAAGCATGGTTCCGGTAAAGCTGGAAAGGGTTTTATAACCCTGAAGTCCGAGCGCGTTGAGGAGCGAAAATAATTCATTCAGGGCGAAAATTAACAAGCCGCATGCCACCATGGTAAAGAGGACGGCGGTCACCCAGTGCTGGAACCATAACAAGCATCCGAATCCCGCGATAAGAAGTGTGCCACTGATTAAACGGTATTTTAACATCGTAATTAATCGATCATATCAATTGACTGAAAGGAAAGGATAGAGTGCGAATCCCATGGAATCAGACATAAAAGGTTTGTTCACGCCCCGGTCCGACAGAAACCACGGCAACCCGAACATCCAACAACCGGGCTAATCGGTTGACATAATTTTGCGCGTTGACCGGCAGATGTTCCCAGTTTTTTATATTACTGATATCACTGCGCCACCCGGGATGTTCTTCGTATATTGGAGTTAATTCTGACCATTCGTCGATATCGGCTGGAATTCTGGTCATCTGTTGCCCATCAAGAGTATAACCGACACCGATTTTAATGATGTCGAACACGGAGAGAACATCCAGTTTGGTGATTGCCAATGAAGTGACACCATTAACCATGACCGCATGACGAGTAGCGATAATATCAAACCAGCCACACCGGCGCGGCCGCCCGGTGGTGGCGCCGAATTCCTTGCCGATTTTCCTCAGTTCATCACCCACATCACCTGATAATTCCGTGGGAAATGGCCCTTCTCCCACCCGGGTGGTGTAGGCCTTGGCAACCCCCATCACACTGGTGATATGCTGCGGCGCGATACCTGCGCCGGTGCAGACCCCGCCAATGCTGGTATTGCTGCTCGTAACATAGGGATAGGTGCCATGATCGATGTCCAGCCACGCTCCCTGTGCGCCTTCAAACAACACCGTCTTTCCTGAGATTAATGCCTGATTGACAATCTGAACAGTATCGTCGATCAATGGGGTGAGAATCGCCGCCGCCACCACGATTTTTTGCCATTCGGCTACTTCATCCAATAGTGCAATATCATGGCGCTGGAATATCCGATTGTAATCTGTCATGGTCGCGAAAAACTTGGGTTTCAATTGGTCGCAATTTCTGAACTCACCCAGCCGCAATCCGGTGCGACTTGCCTTATCGGCATAACAGGGACCGATCCCACGTTGTGTCGTTCCAATTTTTTGTGCCTCGGAATGCGTTTCCTGCAAGCTGTCAAAGATTTTGTGACACTTAAAAACCAGATGCGCTTGTGAGCTTAATTTCAAGCGGGAGCGGATTTCCCTGCCCTTGGCTTCCAGCGCGGTTATTTCATCCACCAGCCCCAAGGGATCGACCACCATCCCATTGGCAATCACACAAAGCGAGTCATCACGCAGCACTCCTGAAGGGATGAGATGGAGAACAAATTTATCCGCGCCAAGATGAATGGTATGACCGGCGTTATTGCCCCCCTGAAAGCGCACGACAACGTCGGCCTCTTCCGCCAATACGTCGATGATTTTACCTTTCCCTTCATCTCCCCACTGCAAGCCGATGATGACGTTTGCTGACATATGATTCGATTTCCTTTGTGCTGTAACTGAAAAAATTTATGGATGTAACACCGCTACTATGGCGCGTCTAACCGCTGATTCACGGCGATTCCACTCAATTCTTATTGCCGGCGGTGGAATTGATGACCGTGATTTTGCTGGAGATTTGCGGCTTGGCGCCGTTATGTTCATTTACGCCAAAACGCAGGTAATAATCTCCCGCGGGGACATCTTCAGGTATGTGGAAATAGCGAAAAAACGACTTTTCCTCCTGCGGGCCCAGATCGCCCAGGTAGAACTGTTTTCCCTCCAGCCATGGCCATCGACTCATGCTGCGCGCCTGAATCCGGACGATTTTTCCATCACTGCCAAGATTCGTGGCGGTGATGGTAGCTTTGCCGGTTTCGCCCGGGCGATAGGCACTGCGCTCCCATTTGACGCCCAAATCAAGTTTTTTCGCGTGAGATTTTTCCGCGGCGGGATAATTCAACCCCATTTTCTCATTAAATTGCGCCCTGGTAATCTCCAGGGTTATGATCTCAGGAGATTTTCCTGGAGAGTAAAAACGCACCGGTGTGTGGCGCAACCAGAGATCATCGAATAATTGCATGATGACCTGGCGATCATCGGTTAATTTTCCCAGAGCGTCTGTAGTCCCTTGAACGCCAAGATATGACATGTCCTGACCGATGATCGGCCCTTTTTCAGCGATGGTTTCCCGTTGCTCTAATTTGCCCGCGATATACTCTCCGGTTAGTACTTCATGAATCCCGGGATCGTGGGGATTTCTATCGTCCGTGATCAGTGCGACTTTTTCATAAAAGGGCTTTTCGATGATGACCTCACGTTCACGCCAGGTAAAAAGAAGAGCTAAAACGCTCTTTTCGCAACCTGAGAGTGTGACCTCTGGAAGAACACTGGTTTCTCGCGTGACCACTTCCTTGCGCAACAATTTCCCGGGGTAAAATTGCGTGACCTCGGCGGCAGTCGCCGAAGCAACCGCGGCGATAACCATGATGATGCTGAAGATGGATTTCATTGGGACTTAAGCGAACTCTCTGTACGCATCCTTTTATAATAAATTTTCTTGCCCTCCTTGGCACTGACGATGAGATGAAGCTGTACTTCCGGAAGGGATGCTTCCGGCAGTTCGCCGACAATTGCCCCGCGCCAATAAAGCGCGTAAAAATCAGCGCCATACATTTCCCTGGCCTCCATTTTCAACGGCTCTTTATCCTTCCATTTATCGCTTGTCCAACATGAGATTTTCGGATCATCATTAATCAGCACCGTTGCCGTCGACGGCAGGTTGTACTCGTTATTCGACGAACGCGAATACCAGTCGAGAAACTGCCTGGCATGCTCGTGGGTGATGCCAAATACCGCCGCTTCAGGGGCGCGTGTCTGGTACCTTTTATTTTCTGGATAAAATCGTATTCTGGATGGTTCGAGGGCAATCATGGTTGGCAATTCAACTTCTGAAATCTGGCGCGCGTTGAGATATTCGGTAAAAATGCCTTCCGTTACCGGAGCGCTCCAATAATACATTCTGTTGTTAAGCATACGGCGGGTAAAGCGCAATCCCATCTCATCGCTAAATCCGCTCGGCGCTGCCAATTGATTGTAGGCCTGCACCATCTCCTTGCGAATCTCTTTGGCTTCCTGATCTGGGAGGATGTTATGGATTTGCTGATAAGTATCTTCCGCGCGGAAATACAAGCGGTATTGCTCGACATCATTCGATTCCCGGGCCAAATCCTTGAGGATATTGTGAATCAAGGAGAGGGAGTCACGCCACTCGGTTTTGGAAATGATATCGGCGCTCCCCTGAGCCCAAGCTGTCGCCACCGACCCCGCGATCACGATTCCCAGAAGTAAAAGTGAAAGCGAGTGGAAATGATTGAAAAAACGCATAAAAGTATCTTTCCCTGTGATGCTGTAATAATGCTGAAACACCGATAATATATAAGAACGAATCATAATTCTGAAAGGCTTTTAGTTTATCATGCCAATCATTGATGGAAAGAGAGTCGCCGCAGAAGTCTGCACCCGGCTGGCAACTGAAACCGAGCGCATCCGGATGAATCACCAGGTGCAACCGGGGTTGGCAGTGGTCATTATCGGGGATGATCCCGCGTCAAAAATTTATGTTGCCACCAAGGTAAAGAAAGCCCGTGAACTGCAAATCCATTCGGTCAATTTTACTCTCCCCGCCTCCACCTCGCAAGTCGAAGTCTTGGAATTGATTGCGCGCTTGAATAACGATCCCCTATTTCATGGCATCCTGGTGCAGTCTCCGCCACCTCCCGGCATCAATGAACGCGCCATTATCGACGTGCTGCATCCCGCGAAGGATGTGGACTGCTTCACCCCCCATAATCTCGGCAAACTGATTCTCGGCGACGAGGATGGCTTCATCCCCTGCACTCCCGGTGGAATCATGGCGCTGCTGCGGCATACCCAAATCGAAACCGAGGGAAAACACGCAGTTATCCTCGGACGTTCCAATATCGTCGGGAAACCAATGGCCATGCTGTTGGCGCGCAAAAGCAAATCCGCCAATGCCACGGTAACTCTGTGTCATTCCCGCTCCCAGCATCTGGCCGAAATTACCCGCACCGCGGATATTCTGATTGCAGCCATGGGGCAACCGGAATCAGTCACCGCCAACATGGTAAAGGAAGGCGCCGTGGTCATTGATGTGGGGATCAGTCGCCGCGACGACCCAGAAGCTCACAAGGGATATCGCGTAGTCGGAGATGTCGACTTCGCCCAGGTCGAACCGCTGGCATCCCATATCACCCCCGTTCCCGGCGGCGTCGGCCCCATGACCATCGCCACACTAATGTATAACACTGTCAAGGCCTGTTGTCAGCAACATCAATTGCCGCCCCCGGGGCCATTATTCTAAGGATTTCGTTCGTGATTCTATGCTAAGCAAAGATCGCATTTCCGCCAACGCTCTTTCGGTCATTTCCACCATTCAATCCGCTGGTTTTGAAGCCTATCTGGTGGGTGGCGCGGTGCGCGATATACTCCTTGATATTACCCCGAAAGATTATGATCTTGCCACCAGCGCCACCCCTGAGGAAATCGCGCCGCTTTTTCGCTTTTGTAAAATCATCGGCCGCCGATTTCGACTGGCACATGTTCACAAAGGACGTGATATCTTTGAAGTCAGCACCTTCCGACGCATGCCAACCATCGAGGAACGCCGGGGGCGCAACACCAATTCGGGAGTAATTATCTGGCGTGATAATTGTTTTGGCACCCTCGCTGACGATGTCTACAGGCGTGACTTTACCGTCAACGCGCTTTATCATGATCCCTTCAATCCTGATCATCCCACCATCGACCACGTGGGGGGGATAAATGATCTCTTTAATGGCGTCGTCCGGACCATCGGCGATCCCGAAACTCGTTTGCTTGAGGATCCCGTGCGCATGGTGCGAGCTTGTAAATTAGTGGGACAATATGGATTCACGATTGAACCCAAATTAGCGCGGGCGATTCGCGAACATGCGGTGCAATTGCACCAAAGCTCCGTGGCAAGATTACTGGAGGAGCTGTTTAAGATACTGAAACGTCCTTACACCTTCGCCACACTTGCTTCCGCTTATCAAAACCATGTCCTGCACTATTTTCTTCCGGCGTTGGCAGAACACTGGCAAAGCGACGCCGGCCGGCAGGCGCAGCAACTCCTCCAGGTTCGCGATCGCCTGATGAAGAACGGAGAAATATTTCCTTCGCGCGCTACCGGACTGGCAGTGCTGGTGTTGCCATTTCTTAAGGAAGCCTTGAGTAAAGAGAGTGAAAACAATGATCATCCCCTATGGCGCAATTTTACCGGTATCGAAAAATTTATCTCTCATTATATCCGCGAATTTATCAAACCGCACCACCTGCCCCGTTATCTCGTGGCAACCATTCGCAATACCCTGCTTCTCCAACCCAAATTCTTGTCCGGGATAAGTCATAAAAGACTCAATCGTCATTCCGAATTCAATCGCGGCCGTGATGTCTTCCGTGTCTATGCCGCAACTTACCCCACCAGCGAGCACAAACCCCTCCCTTCTGTTAATGCGGCGGCGGAGTGAAGGGTGAGCGGAATCCGAAATGCCTGCGGCTTAAATACCGGCAGTTA
>CAZTTH010000074.1:7881-12558 GCA_964615975.1 uncultured Lentisphaerales bacterium
GGGTGTCATTTGTTCTACATCGATAAAATTCGGGATTGATGGGGTATTCAAGCTCTGTTGGAGCGGGTGATCGAAGTCAGGTTAATGACGGAGCGCTGGATATATTCCCCGGTTCGGGAACTCTTGACGCGGATCAACATCTGATTTAAGGTTACAAAGATATGATACTGAAAAACAAAAAAATCTGGCGGCGGTTTTTTCTCTTGCTCAGTGGTGGTTGGCTGGCATTCCCAGGCGCGATTTCCAGCCAATCCCTGTTGACACCAAGTGATATCACCATCCAGAATTTCAAAGCGGGCGGCGAGGGATACAGTGTGCGGGGTGAACTCGCGATCATCAATGGCAACATGGTTCGGATCAATCAATTGAACGCGGTGGTTGATGGTGATGACGGACAGATTGAATTTTATTCGAGCGCCTGTGATTTCGATCAAATCAACCGCCTGGCAGTCAGCAGTGAATCCGTGAAAGTCAAAGGGCAAAATCTCGATATCGCGGGCGTGGGATTCGATTTGAATTTAGCCACTCAGCGAATCATTATAAGAAGTCAGGTAAAAGTCCGAATCTATCATCGCGATACTATGTTACCATTAACGGAGCGGCAATAATTCCATGCCAGCCAAGTGGTTGAAATTACTGATAACGGCAGGCGCTTTAATCTCCCTGGTGGGGTGGGCGGATGAAGACCAGGAAAGTTCCGAGGCGCCGCCATCTGATCCCGGTGCACCCCCAGCGGCGGTCGCGCGTGCCGATGTTCCCCCCACCGACATCACCTCCGACACGATGGATTTCGATATCCAACTGCGCCAGGCCATTTTCCTGGGAAACGTCGTGGTCTTGGATCATTCCCTCCGCCTGGAAGCCGATAAATTAACCGTTCAATTTGACGAAAATAATCAGCTTCAGATGATTGAAGCCATCGGGAATGTGATAATTTCGGCGGAACGCAACAAGGCCCAGAGCGGCAAGGCGATTTATGATTTTAACGCGGGAACGATCATTCTTTCTGAGCAACCGGAGCTCATGCTGGGTGTCAATAAGATCGTGGGCGCGGAGAAGATTATCTATGATCGGAAAGCGGGCAAATTCCGCAATGAAGGCGGTCAACCCCATATCATTATTCTTGATGCGGGCGGCGGCGGCGCCACCCCCCTGGATAAGTTAATCCCCAAAGAGAAAGCTGAAAAATAACCTTGAGCGCCACATTATTGGAAGCCGAAGGATTGGTCAAAACCTACCGTCAACGCCGGGTGGTCAATGGCGTGAACGTGAAAATTGATTCCGGGGAAGTTGTCGGGCTGTTGGGACCGAATGGCGCGGGAAAAACGACCTGCTTTTATCTGCTCGCCGGGTTGGTCCAGCCTGATGCCGGAGAAATTTACTTTCAGACGCAGCAGATCACCAGACTGCCCATGTATCGTCGAGCCCGACTGGGAATGGGATATTTATCCCAGGAGCCATCGATCTTTCGCGCGATGACGGTGGAGAACAATATTCTGGCGATATTGGAAACCCTTGATCTGGACAAAAAAGAACGCCAAAACCGCCTTCATGAATTGCTTAACGAGCTGGGATTGACCGCGTTGGCCAAGGAAAAAGCCATTACCCTGAGCGGCGGCGAACGCCGCCGCCTGGAAATTACCCGGGCCCTGGTTACCAACCCGACTTTATTGATGCTGGACGAACCATTCAGCGGTGTCGATCCCATCGCGGTCGCCGAGGTGCAAAAAATCATTGGCTTATTGAAAGATAAGGGACTGGGAATATTGATAACTGATCATAATGTTCGTGAAACGCTGGCGATTGTTGATCGTGCCTATCTGATGTTTGAAGGCAAGTTTCTCTGCGCCGGAGATCGGGATTTTCTGATTAACGATGAACAAGCTCGCGAAGTTTACCTGGGAACGCAGTTTCGGGTTTAGCCAGGAAAAACGCGACCTAAAAAAGTTGAGGATGCGGGATTAACAAAAGTGATGGCCGCCGTGATGTCATCATCATGGCGGCACAAATGCGAAGAGTTTCGCGCGACTACGACAACAGTAGAAACAAAAAAGAAAGGATCAAATCATGGAAAAAATCATCTCAGCCCGGCATTTCGAAGTCAACGACAATATGAAAGAATTCATCATGAGGGAATTAGAGCGGATTGAGGGCGAATACCATAAGCTGACATCGATTCGCGTGGTTCTCGATCAGCAAAAGCATTATCACTTTGCCGAAGTCATTCTTCATGGAAAAAACATCAATATAGAAGCGGATCACAAAGCCGAACATTTACAGCCCGCCGTGGTCGAAGCCATCAACAAGGCCGACAAACAACTGCGCAAACATTTGGATAAGATCAAGTCACACCATCATCATAAGAATTCCAAAGCTGAACTAATGCAGGCGCTGGATGAGAACTTAATCTAAAGCGGCCTGGCCGCAACCAAACTTAATTAACCATCCTGCCATACCATAAGTATCTGTTTAGAGTAAACACCTACCTATTGTAGCGCAAGACGACAGATTAAAGAGTATAAGGGACAAACTTCCTCCCATGGACATCATCGCCGCATCCTCCAATCATCATAAGATCCGTGAATTCACCTTGATTTTAGCGCCGCTGGGATTGCGGGTCATCGCGCTCTCGGCGGTGGCTGGAGCAATCCCCATCGTCGAAGAAAGCGGCGCTACATTCGCGGAAAATGCCATCATCAAAGCCCGGGAATATGCCCGGGCAATTGGCAAACCGGTATTTGCCGATGATTCCGGTATTGAAGTGATGGCGTTGGGTGGCAAACCAGGAATTCATTCCGCCCGTTATGCCGGAATCAACGCGAACGACGGTCAGAATGTCGACAAACTAATGTCGGAACTAGCGCCTTTTACGGATCGGAGCGCACGTTTTGTCTGCGTCATCGCGGTGGCAACTCCTGACGCCTTGATTGGCATGGCGGAAGGCGAAGTGCGCGGCAGCGTGGCGCTGTCCGCGCGTGGGCACAATGGCTTTGGCTATGATCCCGTCTTTATTCCCGAAGGATGGTCGCAAACCATGGCGGAACTCGACTCCCCTCAAAAGCACACGCTCAGTCATCGTGGACGGGCCTTGCGGCAGGCAGTCCAATCGGGATTGTTCAAGGATTTAGACTGCAGGCAGTCGAATTTTCACGCGCAGGAGCTCCATTCACGCTGCTAATCGCGCATTCTTTTGAAAACCTGATTATGTTCAGTATACATTTACCTGAAGTATTCCAGTAGAGAAATGAAACTCAAACCATTATTACCGATTATCGGTGGGGGCTTACTGGCTTTGGTGTTCATGGTTATGATTGGCCAGAAATCATCCCGCCCGACGCCAAAGGAAACCAGTTCCGAGAGCAAATTTAAGCAAAACGCGGAAGACAAACAACGTGAATTTTCGATCTCCACTAAAAATGCCGTCCAGGAGAGGGCATTGAATGCCCGTGGCGAATCACCGGAGCAGGTAATCACCATCGCGAAAAATATTGCACGGTCGGCAGACTCGACGAATAATGAATTTTCCCGTGATCCCGCCGGGTCATTCACCGCTTTCACCACCAGCGCCACTGGTGCGGGCAATCAGGCGAACGCAGGAACCGGCATGAGTGATGAGGCATTGCAAAATGAACTCGTCGCGATCATGAAAATGGGCAATGTAAACGAACGCCGCGGCAAATTAAATGAGTTGGGAAAAACCCTGGCGAACCATGGTCAATTGATTGAAGCCATGGGAGTGCTGGATCTGTTGACCGATTTCTGGGATAAATATTCCCTGGGCACGAGTCTGATTAAAACCCTTGCCGAAACCGATCCGGTTAATGCTCAGGATTGGCTGCAACAATTGCCGGAGAATGAATTGAAGCTGCGCTTATTTGATCAATTGGGCAAACAATGGGCAGCACAGGATCCCGCGAGCGCGGCTGAGTGGGCAATGGCATTGGAAAAGAGTGCCAATCGTGACCGGGCAATCGAAGGTGTCGCCTATATGTGGGCGACCAAGGATCTGGCAACCGCTTATCAATGGGCAGTCCAGGTGCTTGATGCCAGTGAGCGCGACAACGCGTTAACCAAAATCGCCAAAAGCATCACCTGGAACAACCCGGAGTTGGCGGCCAAATGGGCGGCGGAATTTCCGGAAGGCGGCGCGCGCGATGAATCCCTGCGTTTTGCCCTGTTTCATTGGCTGCCCAAGGAACCGCAGACCGTTGCCGCCTGGGTCGAAAATCTTCCTCCTGGTAAGAGCCGTGATACCGCGCTCGAGAATACCGCGCAACGTTGGTCCAGACTTGACCCCCGGGCCGCGGCTGACTGGGCGGCCAGGATCGCGGAGCCTGAAAGCCGCAACCATACCATGTTGCAGGTACTAAATGGATGGGTTGCCAAGGACCCGGCTGCCGCCACGGAATGGGCGTTGCGTTTCGATAATCAGGTTCGCGATCAGGCGGTATCCCGGGCGGTGACCACGTGGTCACAACAAAATCCGGCGGCAGCAGCAAACTGGGTCGATCGTTTGAGCGATCCGGTCTTGAAACAACAAGCCATGAAAATTGTCGCTCAGATCTGGATGCAAACCGATCCGGCGGCAACCGAACGCTGGCTGCGTTAGAAGTGCATGAGATCGGAACAGGAGGTCGCGGAGATAACAGAGAGAGGAAAACCATTAAATTTTATACT
>CAZTTH010000075.1:0-12263 GCA_964615975.1 uncultured Lentisphaerales bacterium
TTTTAACCTTCCGCGCGCAGGACCTCCAAGGCCGGGCGGCGATAGGATAAGAGACTGATCATCATGCCGGCAATCAGGGTGATGCCGAGGATCAGCAGGGCAATCGCGGTAAGCGCCGGCAAATCGAGGATAAAGCGGGTCTCAAAGACAAATCGCGCCAAAACCCAACTGCCCGCCAGCGCCCAGGATAATCCGGTGACCACGATGAAAATGCCCAAGAAAACGTATTCGGTAAACTGGATGAGCAGAATCTTCATGCGGGAAGCGCCAAGGACTTTTAACAACGCGTGTTCCCGCTGACGCTGGGATTGGGTTGCCAGAGCGCAGCCAATGAGCACTATAACCCCGCTGGCCAAGCCGATATTGGTCATGAATTTGATCGCGACCAGGGCTTGATTAAGGATTTTATCCATGGTTTCGAGCACCAGTGTGAGATCGATCACTGAGATATTGGCAAACCGCGATACCACCGCGGTTTGCAGGCGCGCGGACGCCGCGGCATCGGAAACATGGGTGGTGATGATCAGGGTTTGTGGCGCCGCTTCCAGCACGCCGACCGGAAAGACCGCGAAGAAATTCGGCTGGACGCGAAACCAATCAACTTTTCTCAGGCTGGTGATCTCACAGAGAATGGGGATACCCTGGACATCGAAGGTCAGTTCGTCTCCCAGGCCGACCTTGAGTTTTTTCGCGATGTCCTCTTCGAGTGACACCGGAGTTTTGGCGGCTCCAGCAGCGCTTTGCCCGCTAAATTCTCCCGCCAGCAGCGCTTCGGAATCGACGAGATGATCGCGATAGGTGGAGCGATATTCACGATTCAATATCCAATCCGGAATTCTCTCTTTCTCGTCAAGCCGATTATTGTTTTCCCGCAGGGTGACAACCGGGACATTTTTAACCGCCGCCAGACGCATCGAAACCATCGGCACTTCCTCAATGATCGGCACCGCGAGAGTCTCAATTAACGCGGTCAATTCCTGGCGTTGATCGATCTGGACGTCAAACAACACCAGATTGGATTGATGGGCGGAATCCGTGATCTCGAATTGCCGGAGCAGTTGTCGTTGCGAGAGATATATGGTGCCGATGAGGAAGGCGCTGATTCCCAAAGTCAAGGTCACGATCAGGGTTTGATTGCCGGGGCGATAGAGATTGCTGATACCTTGTCGGACGGTGAAGGGCAGCCATGGGCCGATTATCCGGCGCGCCAGGCTGAGCCACAACCTTGAAGTGTAGGTCAGCACGATCAGAACACCAATAATGGCGCCGGCGAATCCCAAACCCATCTGCCATTTGGCGGCTATCGCCATGGCGAATGCAATGATGAAGAGAATAATCATTCCAACTACCACCGCCTGCGGCCACTGCCAGCCGCGCTCGGGTTCAAAATCCTTGCGTAGCGCCAGCAGCGGACTGGCATCACGCAGCCAGAGCAGGGGGATCAATGAAAATAACACGGTACAGATCATCCCGGCGCCACATCCCAAGAGAATCGCCTTGAGCGAGACGCTGAGTTGAACCGCGAACGGGAGATAGTTGCTGAGTACTCCCGGCAGTTGGTATTGAATCGCGATTCCGAGACCAACGCCGATTAATCCGCTGAAGCTTCCCAAGAGCAGGGTCTGAAGGAGATAACAGGCGGTGGTTTGCGCGGATGACGCGCCCAGGCAGCGGAGTGTGGCGGCCGCCGGCAACTGTCGTTTTATATACACCGAGATGGCGGCGCCGATCCCGGCGCCGCCCAATATGAGCGCCAGAAAGGCCACCATGTTCAAGAGCAGAAAAACATTGTCAAGCCGTTTCCCCAGCGAGCGTTGACGCGAGGCCACGGTTTCGTACTTGAATCCCTGGTTTTCGCTTAACGCCGAGAGCGCCGAAAGCATATCGCGCGCGTCATACCCATCGGGATAGAGAAAGTGATGACGGTAGATGATGCGGCTGCCGAATTGAACCAGATTGGTATGCTCCAGTTCCGCGCGGGGGATATAGACTCGCGGCGCCATTTGGGACATGATCATGGATTCGCCCGGAACTTTGAGCAAGCCTCCGGCGATGTGAAAAGTCGCCGCGCCAATCCGGATCTGATCGCCGATCTGCGCCTGCAATTGCAGCAGCAGCGATTCCTCCACCAACACCTGAGGTTGTGAAACCGGGGCGCGCAGGATCGCGGCGGCAGCGGGGGGATCGGTAACGAATTCTCCGAAGTAGGGATAAGCCCCGGCCAGAGCGCGCACCTGGGTTAACCGACTATGCTGGTTTTTCGGGAAGTAAACCATGGTTGTCAAGGCGAGTTCTTCCGTCTTTTCACCAGGGATTGAGGCGAAAAAGCGGTTGGCTTCGGGGGTGAACGGAACCCGTGATTGCACGGTAAGATCGGCGCCCAAGAGTTGGCGTGATTGTTGATTGATGGCAATCGTGATATTGTCGCGGAAGGATTGGATCGCGACCAGGCAGCCGACCCCGACAATAATGGCGAGCCCATAGAGGAGCAGGCGCAGACCTTCACGGCGTAAATGCCGCCCCGCCATCCGCCATACCCAGGGATCAAATAAACAGCGAATCGATTTCATGTGATTAGACTGCAAGCCGTCTTATTTTTGAATATTGCCGTTCCAATCAGGCAGGGAATCGTGCAATCTTTTTCTAAAACCTGATGGTGTTCAGTATATTTAATGGCGGTCATCGCAACATCTTCGTTGCCAGGATAGTCTTTGCTATTTGGTCGTCGGTATAATTGGGCAAAAGGTAACATTGATTTTGTCATTGTCTTCATTGGTATTGATTATTCACCTTGGCAATCATGATAACGTACGTAAATTATGCGGCGCGGCAATAGCGAATTTTATCCGCGTTGGGACTTTGTTTCCACCGCGCGGGTTTATTATTGCTAACGCAATCAATCGATTAACACCAGAACGGAACCTCTTCATAAAACAAGGTGGTGATACCCACTAGCGAATCCATGCTTATTCAGGAATGGATTCCTAGGGATATTGCCGCGACTCCATACCGGGAATAAACGAGGTTAGAGCTACCATTGTATCGGAAAGTCAAATTATTTCTCTACTCATAAATATCCTAACGCCATGATCCATTTCGCTCCGTTACTTCCTGAGCCGGCAATTGTCGCCATCCTGTTGCTTTTGCCGGTGCTGATTATTTTACTCTATCGTTCGTATCGGCCGGTGGTTTCACGTTCCTATTGGTGGCTGCTGGTGCTGACCAAACTGCTGGCGCTGGCCGCGATCATCTTTGCCATTCTCAATCCTTATGTCATTCAACGACAACCCGATACCTCAACTTCCAAGGTGGTTTTTGTGATTGATGCCACTGGCAGCATGTCCACCACTGATTGCCGGGGACAGGAACGCTTACAAGTGGTTAAAGAGCAAATCATGTCTCCTGCTTCTTTGTTTCATGCCAATGTGATTGCCGCCACCAGTCATGCCCGGTTTTTGTTATTCGCCGGGGATGAGCTTCACCGTGTTGAACCAGGGATGGATTTCACGGTTTTACCCGGTGAATCTGACATCGATAGCGCCTTAAAGACGGTGCTCAATAGTCCGATGGAAGGGTTGGAAACCGCCGCGGTTGTCCTCATAACCGATGGCGTCGACAACCGGGGAATGCCGTTGACGGATGCGGGCAAATACTTCAAGAACGCCCGCATCCCGGTGCATTGTATCGGCGTGGGTGATACCCAAAGTCAGCGGGATGTCAGTGTGTCGTGGCTGAATCGGGATCAGACCGCGACCAAGAATGAACCCCTGGATCTGGTTGCCAGAATCGAGCGCAATTTTACCGGGAACCTGGATGCCAAAATGACAATTACTGAAAATGGGCGCATCATTGATCAGCGCGATCTCCATTTCGCTCCCACGACGGCAAGGCTTGAAGAGAAGCTAGCCCATATTCCCTTTACCGCCGGTTTCAAGAATTATAAGGTGCAGATTACAGCCGTGGCCAATGAAGAGACAATGCTGAATAATACCGATTATCTGGGGGTGAAAGTAAAGGAACCGGATGTCTTCAAGCTGCTTTACTTCACTGCGAATCTGGGCTGGGACTATAAATTCATTAAACGCTTTTCCGATGAGGAAGATATGCTCACCCTCGATGCGATTATTCGACTTGGAGACCAGACCTGGTTGGTGGAAGCTGCCAAGACCGACTCCGCGTTGAGCACGGGATTTCCGGATTGTACCCTGGTCAATGGTTATGACGGGTTGATCGTCGATTTGAATTCATTTCAGGTCATGAAACCTGAGCACATTAAATGCCTGTATAATTTCGTCGCGGAACGGGGCGGCGGAATCATTTTCACGGGAGTCACTGAAGCGGCGCCGGAGGCAATCGGTAATTTATTGCCCGTCGTGGGATTGCCTCCCAATGGGGTGAAAACCGGGCGAACACCTCTCAATCTGGTCTCGAGCCGGATATTTGCCAATACGGATTCGCAACTGGTTGAAGCTTTGAAATACAAGCTTTACGCGCCTGCCGGCGCCGAAGTCTATGCGGTCGGCAAGGATAAGGTTAAGCCCGGGGGTATCGTGGTATTGACCGGCGGGAAATCCGGATGGATCGCCCTGGCAGCGCAATATTTTGGCGCCGGCAAGGTCGCCTGGCTTAATCTGCCGGATACCTGGCAATGGGTGATGGATAGTGATGACGGGCGCCGCTATCATGATTTCTTCTGGGGACAATTGATTTCCTGGACCGCTTCCGGAGGCAAGGAACGCTTGACCGTGTCACCAGCCGCCGCCAAATTTCCCTTGGATCAGGAACAAGAATGTCGTGTTGATGTCCTGGACGAGAATTATATTCCCGACAATCATGCCCAGGTGCTCGCCTCCATCATCGGACCCCAGGGGGCAGAACAATCCCTGGCATTTGCTCCAGACCCGCGGGTTGATGGGCGTTATGTTGCCAAGTTCGTGCCGCGGCAAACCGGCGAATACAAGTTTACGATTCAGGCCCGCTCGCGCGGCAATAAAAATCAGGAAATCATTGCCGAGTACATCATCGTTGATCCCAGTCTGGAATCCGAACCCCACCCGTTGGCGGAAGATGTGTTGCGGGGGCTGGCACGCCAGACCAATGGCAGTTACTGGAATTATCGCGATATCGCATCGATTCGGAATCTGAATTATTCTGAAAAGATTCGTTTTCGCGAGACCAATGTTTATCTGTTGAATTATTGGTGGTCTTTGTTACTGGTTGTGCTGGCCGCGCTTCTTGATTGGTTTCTCCGCCGGCGTATCGGTCTGCGCTGATGGGTGAAATTATCAAATGCAATATTTAAATCTGAGCATGTCTGGGTTAAGATTATGATTAAAATAACGCGGAGGGGATTATGCGCATATTAATTATTGATGATGATCCGGCGATTAGAATTCTGCTCAACAAGTTCTTATCACCTTATGGGCAGTGTGAGCAATCGGCATCCGGCGGGGAAGGATTGGAGAAGATTCGGGAAAGTTTAAAAAAATCATTGCCCTATGATCTCATAACACTGGATCTCATGATGCCCGGGGAAGACGGTCAGGATATTCTTCGGAAAATTCGTGAGCTTGAAAAGCAAAATGGTATTGATCCCGCCAATCATAC
The DNA here is from genome assembly GCA_964615975.1 of uncultured Lentisphaerales bacterium. GTDB lineage: Bacteria > Verrucomicrobiota > Lentisphaeria > JABSQK01 > JAJFLO01 > CAZTTH01. The sequence goes on from CAZTTH010000075.1 coordinate 5,608, forward strand.
CCGCGTGGTGATGATCTCGGCCAAGCAGGATTATCAGGAGGTGAAGAAGTCGTTTCAGGGGGGCAGCGAAGCCTATGTGATGAAACCGATTCGCAAGGACAATCTCATTTTCACCTTAAAGCAACTTAAATTGATCGCGGATTCCCTGGATTAAACACCATGACACGCCACCGACAGTTATGAAGGGCGGTCGTGATCACTCAAACGCACTGAGCGATCGGATTGGGTGTGTGCCAAATATACTCATCGTCATCGAGTTTTCGAAATTCGCCATTGATGGGAAGTTGGTAGTAAGGCACGACCAGTGCCGTGAGCGACTGGGCATGCACGCATAAGAACGCCACTAGTCGTGGCTGACTACGAACGTCTGCTCCTCAAGCATACCAGCGATCTATTTTCGAAAACTTGATGATAAAAGGCATATTGTCATAAATACCCAACGCCTCATGACCACAAAAGAACATCTGATCGATCCGGCAATCCTGGCCAAAACCGAGAATTATTATCTCCTGGCGCGCACTGTTGTCGAGGGATTTATTGCCGGTCTGCATCGCAGTTTATATCATGGATTTGGCAGTGAATTCGTCCATTATCGGAATTACTACCCCGGTGATGATCTGAAGTATATTGATTGGAAAGTCTATGCCCGGCTGAATAAGTTTCAGAGCAAGGTTTTTCAGGAAGAGACCAATACCAATTGTTATCTGGTGTTGGATAACAGTGCTTCGATGGAATACTCCGGCACGAATTCGACTATCAGTAAAAGCCGATACGCGAAGATTCTTGCTGCCTGCCTCGCGTATTTGAGTAATCGCCAGGGTGATAATGTGGGTTTATACGCCTATGACGAACGTCTGTCTCTGGCACTCAAGCCCAGTCATCGGCGCAGCCAGGTGCATACCATCTGCAATCAATTGCTCGCGCTCAAGCCTCATGGGGAGGCGCGTCATTCCATGATTTTGCGGCAATTGACCGGGATGTTGCAACGGCGCGGCATCATCGTCTTTATCGGTGATTTTCTCGATGCCGGAGATGAGCTGCATAAAGCCATCAAGTATTTTCGGGTGACCCATCACGATTGCATTATCTTTCATGTTCTCCATGATGATGAAATCACCTTCCCCTTCATGGACACAATGCGATTTGTCGACAGCGAGAATGGCAGCGAGATCATCACCGCGGCGGATGTGGTGCGCGAGCGTTATCTGACCTCGATGCGGACGTATCTGGAGAGATTTACCGAGTTTTGTCATCATAATAACATTGATTACCACCAGGCGACTACTTCTCAGGGGCTCGCCAATTTGCTCGCGAGTTACCTGCATCGCCGCGTGTCGTTAGTCTAATCCCCGCACTGCCAACCGTGACAGTCTGTTTTTATTATACGCAAACCAATGGTGGTTTAATTGCCCTGATATGGAACTCGAGCGGGAGTTGTGATAATTGCCGGGAACAGAATAAAGCCGAAGATTTGGTATCACTACCATGCCGGAGTATCTTGTTGGATGCCATGATTTAAACGTAACCGCTAAATACAAAGGGAGGAATACATGAACACTAAAAACCTGATGACGCTCATTGTGATCCTGGGAATCAGTCTGGGGATAGCGATTGGCATGGGGGTGCGAAGTAATCGGCAGGCCAAAGCGGCCAATAAACTATTGACCGAGATGACCGCGCTAAATGATGATATCAATAAATCCTTGCGTGAAAAAGACGCCAAGGTGACCATGCTGCTCGCGGAAAAATCCCAGGTCGAAAGCGCGTTAGGCGCCCTTCATGACCAAAACAAGAAAAAAATTGATGAGGTTGAGGCGAGTTTCAGGGAGCAATTAAAGCAAAAGGAAGTGCAGATCACCCGTACCAATGAAACGGTAACCCTTGGGATCGATAATCGTGTGTTATTTGATTCCGGCAAGGTCGTCATCAAACCGGATGGATTGGATATTCTCCGGAAAATCGCTGAGACCATGAAGGCATCAGATCAATTCGCGATGCGGATCGAAGGGCATACCGATGATGTGCCGACCCAATTCAGTTACCCCAGCAACTGGGAATTATCGACAGCGCGAGCCTGTGCGGCAATCAAATTCCTGATCGAAGAAGGGAAGATTTCTCCGTCACGTTTGACCGCGGTTGGTTATGCTGACACCCGGCCGCTGGTTCCCAATGTCGACGACGAATCCCGGGCGAAGAATCGGCGCATTGAGGTTGTCGTCATGCAGAAAAATCAAGCCCAGACGCCGCCATCCCCGAATCCTCCTGGCAAGCCATAAGCCCGCGACCATGGCTATAAGATCGTCATTGTTTTAAAATGACAAATGTGCCGGGCAGGAACTACCTTTGAATAACCGGGTGAAAAACAGGGCTATTCTTTGTTGTCAATATAGGCGGCCTTGAGGGCGCCGGATTCAGCCAGGATCTCCGCGCGAATTTTATCATCAAGCGCCGAATTGATCTTCAGGACGGCGATGGAATTGCCGGATTTGGGATCGAACGGGCAGCGGATATCATCAATATTGACATTATGCCGCGCGATCACTGAGGTGATCTTCGCCAACATACCGGGCTGGTCGCGATAAACCACCAGCAGGCTTTTACCCCGGGGGTCGAAGTAGAGTTTGTCAAAACCATCAATTCGTGAGATCATGGGGTGGCCTTCGGTCAGGGTGCCCCGGACACTGACTTTGGTCGTGGTATTGTCATTGCCTTCGAATAAATCGACGGTCATCGAGTTGCCATATTTTTTGGTATTGTCCGCCGGACGAATCTCCAGGACGATCCCCTTATCCTTGAGATAGCTGGAGGCATCCTGGAAATCAAAAAGAGGATCGAATTCCGACGAAATTCCAGAGACTATCGGCGCCACCAGCCAGTTCGCGTAATCCGCCAAGCCGCCATAGAAACTGACCTCAATGCGATTGGGCTGCACGGTCATGCCGCCGAGATAACCGCGCGCGACCCGGGCAAGATAGAACCCCAGGAGTTGATGATCGGCGTTCAAGCCTTCGGGGATGGCTTTGTTTACCACAAACTTGGTAATCCCGCGTTCAACGAAATCGATCAGCTGCTGCACCGCCCGCCGGGTGGCATTGAGATTGGCTTCTTCGGTGTTGGCGCCGATATGAGGCAGCATGAGATCAGCGATGTCGGCGATCGATTTTTTGCCTGCCTTGTCCTCTTCGTACACATCGTTGGCGAAGAAGAGGTTTTTTTCTTTCTTGACGGCGCGCAAATCGTCTTCGTTGAGTATTCCGGAACGAGCGCAATTGACGATGACGGCGCCGGGTTTCATCCGGCGCAACAGCCTGGCATTGATAATATTGCGGGTTTCTTCCGTTTCGGGAATATGCAGGCTGACAATATCAGATTCACTGAAGATCTGCTCGATGGATTTTAGTTCGACTCCAAGTTCATTGGCGCGCGCGGCTGACAGCACCGGGTCGTAACCGAGTATGCGGCATTCGAACCCCGTCAGCCGCTTCACCAGCAATTGACCGATGTTTCCCAAGCCGAGGATGCCCACGGTTTTACCCGAGAGCTCACGCCCCAGATAATTTTTCTTTTCCCACAATCCCTGGCGGGTGGTATTATCTCCGGGGACGATATAACGATAGAGTGCCAGAATCATGGCGATGACTTCTTCGGCGACGGCGTTGGCATTGGCGCCGGGGGTGTTCATGACGTCAATGTCCTTGCGCCGGGCATGCTTGATGTCAATGGTGTCGAAACCGGCGCCGGCGCGCACAATGACTTTCAAATTCGGCAGCAGGTCGATGATCTCGGCGGTGATCGGTTCACTGCGGACAATAAGCGCGTTGGTTTCGGGATGCGCCTTGATCAGGGAGATTAAATCCGTTTTGGCATCCTGGACCACTGAAAACTGGTTTTCCTTGAGGAGTTTTTCCGCGATCGGATTGAGTTTGGTGGGAATGAGAACGTGACGCATAACAGGAATTCCTTAATTAAAGTTATAGTTTTACCAGGCGGGTGCTTTTTGAGGTATCATCAATTCGCCAACCGGCCGCGAGAATTTGTGCCCGGATTTCATCTGCCAGAGCGTAATTGCGCTCCTTGCGGGCATTAACGCGTTCACGCATCAAATGTTGAATCTCGGTAGGAACCTCATCTTTATCATGATCGACATCAATAACCCCGAATACCCGATCGAACCGACGGCATAAATCCAACAGGCATTGAGCCCCGGCACGGTCGGTCTGATGATTGTCAATGGCAATATTGGCCGCTTTCATGAGCTCGAAAAAGGCCGCCATCGCTTCCGGTAAGTTGAGATCGTCGGCGAGACTGTCACGGAATTGTTTTTCCGCTGCGCCGCAAAGCTCAGCGATCGTCTTCTCATCGGGTCGGGAGGTGGCGGCGGCATCTGCCGCATCTGCCGCATCAGGGCGGCGTTTTTCGCTCATCTTGGCGGCGGCGGCATCCGCCAGCAGCTCCTTCAGGCGGATAATGAAATCATCGATACGCCGCATTACCGCCCGCACTCCCAGCAACCCTTCGAGAGTAAAATTCAAGGGTTGACGATATTGCGCGCTCATCAACAACCAGCGGATTTCCCGTCCGGTATAGCCTTGATCAAGCAGATCCCGCAACGTATAAAAATTCCCCAGCGATTTCGACATTTTTTGGCCGTTCACCATGAGGTGAGCGCAATGCAGCCAGTAATTGACAAATTTTTCTCCCGTCGCTGCCTGACTCTGCGCAATTTCATCCTCATGATGGGGAAAAATATTATCGACACCCCCGGTATGAATATCAAAATGATGCCCGAGATAATGCATGCTCATCGCCGAACATTCGATATGCCACCCCGGCCTCCCTTTGCCCCATGGACTGTCCCACTGGACCGGACCGTCTTTTTCGTCCCACGCTTTCCAGAGTGCGAAATCAGCGAGCGATTCCTTGGCGTACTCATCGTTTTTAACCCGAGCCGAAGATCGCTGTTGTGACATATCAACATTGGCGAGTTGACCATACTGGGGAAATGTCGTAATCGAAAAATAGATGGACTTATCCTCGCCCTGATACGCGTAACCGCGATCGAGCAGGGTTTGAATGAGCGCGATCATCCCGGGGATATGGTCGGTGGCGGCGGGATAATATTCGACTTTCTCGATCCGCAGGGTCTCCAGGTCGGCGAAAAACGCGGTCTTGAACTTTTGGGTAAATTCATTTAATTCCACGCCGGCAAGTTGCGCGTTGTGGATGGTTTTGTCATCGACATCGGTGAGGTTCATCACCTGAGTGACTTCATACCCGAAATACTTGAGCGCGCGCCTGAGTATGTCCTCGAAGACATAGGCGCGGAAGTTGCCGATATGGGCAAAATTATAAACCGTCGGTCCGCAGGTATAGAGTTTGACCTTGCCCGCTTCAATGGGGACAAAGTCTTCGCGGGCGCGCGTCAAGGTATTATGGAATTTGATCATGAATGAGAATAAAGAAATACAATAATGACACCGTTTGGCCGGGTCTGCCAATAAGTTTGGTAAAGAGGTTTAAATTATAAAATGCGACGGTAGATTGCAAGACCTTATTCATATTAGCTTGATTATTGATGGTGTTATTCGAGTAATCGTATGAGTGAACAACTGCATCTCAATTTGGATTTTGATTCCACCGCTAGGCCGCAACGACCGGGAAAATCTGATATGACATTGAAAATAAATGATCTTCGCAAAGCCGTCGTTGCCTGGCTTGCGGCGCAACAGATAAATGGCTTGGCGCTGGATGTCCCGACGCGCATGAAAAGAATCCGCGCCGATGTCGCGGGCTTCTGGAACAAGACCATGCGTTCAGGTAAAGTCCCGGGCAACAGCGCCCTGTATGTCCCCTGCCAAACCATTGTGGTTCAATGCCATAACCGCCGGTCACAATGCTGGCCTGACAGCCATAATTCCACTAAAATATTTACTGAATTGCTGCAATTGAAGGAACAAAAGAGCAAATTCGAAGATGAAATCCGACACGATGAACCGCACCTGCGCGAGACCAGCAGTCTGTTTGACGAATTCAGCCACTGGCATTACGAACGCTCGACTCATGCTGAATACCCCAAGCTATTACAGCAAATCTCCAAGGCCGAGGCCGCAGTCTACAAGGGAACCCGCTTTGAGGCATTGGGACGCAGCGGCGTGGCGGATTTTCTCTATCTGGCGGTTCCGGAAAATCTGATCCAGGCCAATGAGCTGGCAACCGGCTGGGGCTTGTTGTCGGTCAAGAAGGATTTTTCGATCGAGGTCATCCTCAAGGCAAAAACACAGATCTGCAATCCTGCCAATCGCTTTCATTTAACCCAGAACATTGCCTCTGAGAATTTATCATCGCTGCTTCTCTCACTGGGCATCCATCCGCAGGGCGGGAAATTGTATTTTTTGAAATCACCGCGACGGCGGCGGATAAAACCGGGAACCCCGGCAATTTCATCTTCGTCTGAACGGATTGAAATATCATAGTGGATCACTATAATAGTCATTCACTTTTTTCACGCACTTCCCGTGCCCGTCATTGGATCGGGGCGATTAGCTCAGTTGGCTAGAGCGCTTGCTCGACACGCAAGAGGTCACAGGTTCAAGTCCTGTATCGCCCACCATTTTTCTTACTCAAATCCCGCTTTTGATACTTTCCGATATACCCCG
>CAZTTH010000076.1:0-12238 GCA_964615975.1 uncultured Lentisphaerales bacterium
ATGCGGATAGAGGATCTACCTAAATGGATGCACGCGATTCCTGTACTCATCGGGGTTGCGTTAGCAATAACCGGCATGTATGTATTCCCAATGTTTGGTCTTAGAAATATGCTTGGCCCGATCATTGGTTTACCTACGGGGTTTATTGTGGGTTTCATCATTCTGGCTGTGATCGCGAAAGCCAAAGGGGAATAATAACCGCAACCAGGATCGAACTTTTCACCCTGGGTGTTTCCCATATATTTTCCTAAGGCAAGGTATTGTTTTATTCATAATCTACCCATGGCGTTGCCTTGGGCTAAGTTATCTCAGCTCCCCCTAAACGGGACAGCAAAAGACATACATACCAGAGCCATCAGGATGCGAACACCTGATGGCGATTCGTATTGCCAGGGAATAAAACTGCTTGTTATTTTCCCCTGAGTTGAGTCAATGTCTGACGATATAAGTTGAGATAAGCGGCAGAGACCGATGGTTCGGGACTGACAAGTTCCAATTGGGAAAGAGCGGGATCGTACTGCCCCAGTTGCCAGTAACATTGAGAAATTTGAAGTTCGGTTTCCCTGGCACCATTACGTTGCGCCTTCAGGAAAAGATCAACCGCCGGTTTCCACAACCCCCGGTACATATACCATGTGCCGATGGCGGTCAATGAATCTGTATTTTCCGGGTGGGCCAGGTTCTGTTGCCGCATCGAAGGGAGTCGATCCAGAAAACGACTGTATTTCTCCGGGGTACCGAAATCCCATATCTTAATGGTTTTATCCTGTCCACAAGTCAGTACCAGTTTCCCATTCGCCGCAACTTCCATCGCGGTGATACCATGATCATGTTCAGTAAAGACACCGATCGCTTTACCAGTATCGACACTCCAGACACTCAATTCTCCCCGCCGGTTCACGGCGAACACGTATAACCCGTCAGCAGTAAATGCGACATCGGTAATTTCCAGAAATGTCGACTGAGTGATTTCACGCAGCAAATTCCCGTTGCTTGGATCCCATAGGCTCAGACTGCCGGTGCGGGATCCGGCAAGCAGGATTGTTTCATCCGCAGACAATTCGGCAGTGCGGACATCAGGGATGGAGAATTCTCGCGTAATCTCAAGTGATGGCAACGTATAAATACACACTTTTTCATCATTGGTGACGGCAATCGCCTTATCACCTTTAGCCGCAATGTTTAGCTTGCGGGTAAGCTGCTTGACAACCGGTGTTTTAGCTGCCGGTTTTAGTTGATCCAGGCTCCAATACACCATCAAATCATCCTTGTAGACCACAAGGAAATAATCGCGTGCAGGGGACATCGCGCCAAAAAGTATCGGACCAAATTCATTGGACAATAATTTATTGGTCCCTGAAATCATATCCCAGAGACGAATGCTGCCATCGAGACTAGCTGAGATGATATGCTGATCATCGTCGGTGAACCCGACAAAAGTAACATTGCGTTCATGACCCTTGAAGGTTTTTAATGGTGTACCTGTGGCGACATCCCAGAGAATCACCATCTTGTCACTGCCACCCGAAACCATCAAGCGGTTATCCCGAGAGAATTGAGCGATGTTTTCCAAGCCGGTGTGTCCTGCACAATTGACTAGTTCACGAAATTGACCGGTTGGAATCACAATCAAATTTTCATCGGGTCCGGTGGTAAATGCCAATCTTCCATCCAGAGAAAATTTAAGTTTATTAGAATTCAGGCTTGAGCAATAACTGCGTTTTAGTGGCTCACGGTTCATCCGATCCCAAATGATGATTTGACCATTTTGATACGCAGCGACCATAACATCAGGGGAAGTGGATATATAAAGATTTATCACCAATGAATTGGCCGCGATATATTCGGCTTTGCGATTGCCGGAATTCACCTCCCAGGAAGTGATCTGGCCTTCACTATCACCACCATAAGCGAGGACATCCTGATTGCCGAAGCGAACTATGACAATCGGCACTTTGCCAGCCGACATGGTCTGTAATAACTTACCCGAATTTACCTGCCATACTCGTACCATGGCGTCATCTCCCCCGGATAGAATCAAATCGCCGGCAGCAGAAAAATCCACACTCTCGACACCACCGGGATGACCATCAAGTTCATGAATGGTGGTCCCAGATTCTATATTCCATAATTCAATCCGTCCATCCGCGCTGGCGGAAGCCGCGGTTTCTCCAGTCGGCGACCAGGCCAGGCTAGTGATCCAACGGGTGTGAAGATGGCGCGAATAACGCAACGTGTCAGCAGTGAGATCCCATACCCCAACCTTGCCATCATAATGTCCAGCCAACACCATTGATCCAGCGGGGGAGAAGGCCAGATAAACGGCAGGATTTACCAGATCTGGATGAGCTAATTCCCGGATTTTGCTCCCGGTGATCAAATCCCAGATAATAAGTTTCCCAGCAGTAGTCCCCGAACATCCGAGCGTGCCATCCGCTGAAATGGCTAAAGATATTGGCGCTGATCCCTGATTGGGTAAAACCACCAGCGGCAATGGGGAATGACGATAAGATTTCCACCGACCGAGTTGCGCGGGAAATGGTGAATCGCCAAGCAGCGCCAGGAGATTTTCGGCTTCACTATAATTGGGCAACGCCTGCTCCCACTGGCGCAAGGCTCCCCAGGCATTGCCTTCAGCGATAAGGCTTTGTGCCAATCGGCGTTGTGCCGACAACGATTCAGCGGCAGCGGTTTCAGCAAATGTTTCGGCTTGCTTTTGATGATGACGGGCAAGTTTTTCACTCTCCATTAATTGGACCATGAATATGATTGTCATGATGAGGATAATCAGTATCGCGGAAGTTAAAATCAGATGCCGTTTGATCATCAGGATGAGCAATTTTATAATTCCAGCATCTTCCGCGGATGTGGCAAATCCAGACTGATATTTACGAATATCTTCCTGTAACTCCGCAACCGTTTGATACCTCATGTTCACCTCTGGCGATATCGCCTTCATGACCACCGCGGAAAGGGATTGAGGCACCCGTTTTCCCGGGCAATGAATGGGAATGGGGATTTCTCCCAGATTATACTCATCCGGATTGATTTCGGATAATTTACTGGGAGGTATTACAGCGCCGTTTTTCAACCAGACATAAAATGATTGGGGACTCGAGGGCGAGAATGGCAACCGGAGGGTCAACAAATAGTAGAGGATGACACCAAGGGAAAAGACATCACAACGTTGATCGATATCCTGAATCCGTCCTTCTCTTTGTTCCGGCGCCATAAACCCAAGCGTGCCAAACACTTCACCGGCCATGGTGTTATAGGTATCCAGGTGGGGAAATTTCTCGCTGAAATCGATGATTCTGGTTCCCTCTGGTTCATTTGATCCGGATGGGGAAGCTACTACCTGGTCAGGTGCTGGAGATGGTGAATCTGATGACTCCTTTTGGGCTGACAGATCTTTCGAGGTATCCAATTCCTTAAAAAAAATATGCAAATCCTGGTAAAAAGGTGAACTGGTCATCACCTTGGCAATTCCCCAATCCAAGACCAACACTTCGCCAAACTCCCCCACCATGATATTTTCAGGTTTTAAGTCCCGATGAATAATGCCACGGTGATGCGCGAAGGCGATCGCGTCGCAAACACTTTGAAAGATATTGAGTAATCGCGACAGCGGATACTGATCGCAGGTTTCGCGGTGCTGATTTTGCAGATTGGCAAGGATTTTTTGCAGATTTGTCCCCTTGATCTTTTTCATGGTATAACAAATCCGGTACTCGTTATCCATGCCCAAATCATGGATCGGAATGATGTTGGGATGTTCGAGATGAGCGGTAACAACGCCTTCAGCGATAAAGCGTTGGATCGCGATACGAGAAGTGACATCGGCTTTGATGACCTTGAGCGCTACCTGCCGGCGACAATTATTATCCATGGCGAGAAAGATTTCTCCCATACCGCCATGCGCGAACCGGGTAATGATGCGATATTTGTCCTCTGGTATTCTGCTGACATCAAAAGGATTTTGCGGGGGAGGCGGATTCGACCAGGAACGTCCTTTTTTGTCTTTCGGCATGGGAACGGTCACAGGATAGCCATCGGGGTCCGACCCGATTGGTTTGGGCTGATGGGGTGGGAGGTTTGAGTCCATTGGCAGACAAAATAATACTTATTGGAGTATGTTTGATTTAATGAACGGCAACCATGACAACATCACCATACTGCAAAATTAGTCGCAAACAAACCCTGGATAAAAACAACAACTCTATAAAGATTAACCACCGTGTGGACGGTGATTTGATTATCAAGCGTTTGTAACACAGAATTACACCACATTATATCGTCATGGATTATCGGTGAATCAAACCGACTAATTTTAATGAAGGGATAATCAACCAGTGATTATTTCGGACAATCAAGGCAGGGCTGGGGAGGGATATAATCGAGCGCTGGAAAAGGTGCGTTGAGTTTGATCGATTCGTCTTCGGATTCATCCTTTTTAGCATCAGGAGAACTCCCATCATGAACACGCCAATCAAACCACAAATTGGAGGGTGATAATGAAATACCTTCTCTTCCGGTCACGATTAAACTACTGGTATTTTCACTCCGCCGCGCCGCGCACGGCGCAATTACCCAATCCTCGGCATTGAAAAAGTCAGCGTTAAGGGCAATCAGACCGGAGCTGATGTCCGCGTCCGGCGAAGAAATGTCGACATTTCCATCTACCCCCAATTTCGATGATGCCTGCACTTTGCTGAGCGAGGATTTAATCAGGTTCTTGGTGAAAATGTTGATATTGCCCCCCATCCCGAGAATGGCGTTGGCGATTATTTGACTGTTGTTCAAAACCACATTGATCGGATCAATGGTAATATTACCGGCATTGCCATCGCCGCCATCCCCATGCACGCTCGTGGATATTTCACTATTGAAAAGATAAAGCAAATTTCGGACATCGATATTTATGCTGCCCCCCCCCGCCTCGATCGCAGATGTCTTGATCGAGCCATTATCATATAGTTGTATCGAATCATGTGCGGTGATGGTAATATTTCCTGCTGATCCGGGATTCCCATTTGCTGCCCCCAACAATGATTCCGCGACAATTCCATTGGTCTTCCCGATTAATCCCATGCCATTCAGATAAATATTATTGGCTTTAATGTTGATTTCGCCGCCAATCCCACTGCCAAAGGTGGTGGCGGCAACCAGTCCTAATCCGTCCAGGATGGTCAGATCATGAACGATAATATTTATTGTTCCCCCTTTGCCGCCATCAACCGGCGCGGTCGTCTCGGAAAATATTCCGGTACGCGGCAGGGCATTGCCATCGATATGAATAGTAGTGGCTTTTATTTCGATAATTCCCCCCATACCTTGACCATGAGAGGAAATACTGACGATTGCTCCATCCAACAGGCGCAACGCACCGGTATTGATCGTGATATCGCCGCTTTTCCCGCCATTGGTTGGCGAAACCGTTTCCGCGAAGATACCGGCTAAAGGCATTCCCGGCCCCTCGGCGATTATTGATGAAGCGGTGATATCAATAAAACCACCGTTTCCCACGCCATGGGTATTGGCGGTGATTCCGGCTTCTTTGATTTTTAAACTTCCGGTGTCGATGATAATATTCCCGCCTTCGCCGCTGCCAAAGGTATTGGCGGTGATTATACCATGATTCACCACACTGATATCCTCAGCGGTAATCGCGATATTTCCCCCATTACCCCCCGCATTTTCACCACGGGTTTCTGATGATATTTTAGTAAGCGGTCCTCCCTGACCATCCAGGAGCAAGGTTTTAACATTCACAGTTACATTGCCCGCGTTTCCAGTTCCAAAGGAATTAGCGCCGACAGTCGCGCCATTGATAAGGGTAAGAGAATCGGCGATGATCGAAATATCTCCTCCATGAGCTTCGGCGCGGGTGTTGGACAAAATCCCTAAATCCCGCTGGTTCCCAACTCCATCGATCAGGATCGTTCCGGAGAAAATATTGATCCTGCCGGATTCGACATTGGAAACTAAAATGCCCGCACCACCAAGTATTTTCAGGCTGTCACTTTGGATATTGATGATCCCGCTGTTACCATCGACAATGATAATTCCAGCTTCAAACGGAGGTCCGGGCGGTTGACCTGGAGGTGGCATTTGGGCTGGGGGCGGCGGGTCATCCACGGTTGAATTTCCCACCAGACGAACTTCTCCCAATTGTGCAAATGCTTCCAGTTGAAAAGGGAAGCCATGAGCATCCTCAGTGATAATCGCTTCTCCTTGCGATTGCACACTCACCAGATTCACTCTGCCGCCTTTGCCTTCTATCAATCCTCCATTGACCTCAATGTCACCGCCAATCACAGAAAATACGCCGTCAGCCTGAATTTTGGTTCCATTGATGGCGATCCCCGCCGGAGTATCCCGGAGAAAACCATATGCGGAAGGAGGAGCGGTCGTCAAAATCGCTGGGGTCGCTAGTCTCGCCGGATAAATTTGATGGTCCGCGAATTTCAAGTAATCCGCAGTAGAGACATTGAAGGCGCCATCCACTTCTATTTGGGATTGCTTGCCGAAAATCACCCCAGCCGGATTGATGAAATAGAAATCCGCATTCTTGATTTCCGATTTTAATATCCCATCAATCAGTGATGGTTGTCCACCGGTAACCCGGGCAATTACACTGGCAATTGAATCAGGCCCGGTAAAAACCGCGCTTTCCCCCGCATTGATATTGAACTGCCCAAAACTATGAAACAGGTTGCCACTATGTTGTGCGCCTAACTTCGCATCAATCGCGTAATTCGGTCCCGTTAATGTCATCGGACTTCCTGAACCGATCGATCCATCAGTCGTAATTTGAGCAGGAGTATACAGGGTCAATGCAAAAGCCATCCCAAGAATAACCGCAATCTTTCCGGTGAAGAAATTGACCGGATCTGACAAGGGAGATGACATTATCATGGTTTTTTTCTTTTTATTTTCAATTTTCAGTAGGATATCACAGTCTGTATTCATAACCAATTCCCGATTAATAAAAACGGTGACCAATAAACCGGATGTTGAAACCGCCGCTCTGCCAGCATACTCATTTGCGCCTGGCGCATTGCCTCGGCCTTTGATATGGAATCATTGCGGCTCATTTGCTGATAAAATTCGGTGATTAGTTTTTTTGCGGATTCATCGCCGACATACCAGAGACTGGCAATGACACTGCGCGCTCCCGATTTCACGGCGATACCGGCCAAGCCTAGCGCCGATCTTTCATCGCCAACCGCGGTTTTGCAGGCGCTTAATGTCAGCAGTTCAATGGGATGATTATGGAATTGTCGCAGTTTGATGATTGATTCCAGCTTGTCCATAGAGATTTTTTCATCGTAGGCCAGAATAAATGTCTTGTTCGGATCTCGATCAAATTCGCCATGAGTCGCAAGATGGATGATGCCATACTCATTCATTCTTAATTGGTTCTGAATGGTCTGAGTGGTATACTCCTCATTGATCATGACATAGCCGCTTAGCGTTTTTTGGATGGATTCAACTTCTTCTGTCACATTGGCAAGCGCGGCGAATTCCTGCACCTCTATCGATAAACCTGCGATCATGGCGGAGAGTTGACTATGATCAACTTTATGGGGATCGGTAAGTTGCATACCCGGAGTTGACGCGAGAGCCCATTTTTCGATAAGGAATTTTTCGCCATCATACAGGGAAGAAAATGGAATCAACCGCAGGGTTTCATCGGGGATGAGAATCAAGGTGGTGATGTGATTACTGCTTAACACTGCTTCCAGCGGTCGTATTAACCATTCATAGAGAGATTTGGCTTGATAATAGAAGCGTTTGGAAGCGCGTTTCTGTAAATTAAGACGAAATTCCTGCACGGTATTTTTCACCGTTTGATCTTCGACAGCCAAGGGAAATTCATGAATTTTCCCCTGAATCATCAATAACACGACTAATTGATCGCGGAAAAGTATGGGATAGATGAACGCGGTATTAGTGACACGATCCCAATGTTCCCGATCACTTCGGCGTTGCAGCGAATTGACACACTCATCCTGAAAATAATCTTCCAGCTCAGCTGATTTTAACATTTCAAGCGTATCAATTGTCTTCCGCAGATAGCTTTGGCGCTGGTCTCCTTCGCAAATACCGGCTTCCCGCAAGTATAATTTTGCCAGTTGGTAATACACCGGCTTGACCTCGGATTGGAATGTGGAATGCTTCTTACGCATACCGGTTGAGAGTCGATTGCGGATCGGATTCAAGGTTTTGGTCGCGATTTCACAGGCTTCGATAGCCTCAGGTATCCGGTTCAATTGTTCGAGAATACGACCAAGCTGCCATTGCCACTGATAGAGAATTTCCGGCGCTTCGCATTGTAACGCCACTCGCAAGGCGCGCTGGGTTAATCGCAAGGCGTCATCATAGAGACCATCGCTTTCATACAGTTGCCCCAGATACCCCTGGGCATATGATTCCAATTGAGCCCCATTGATGCTGGCGCTGATGGCAGCCACATCGTTATAGATGCGCCAGGCAGTCAGCCGCAACTCCGCTTTTAATTTTTCCTCATTGACAATCAGAGAATTTTGGGCGGTTAAATATCCCAGACTTAACAAGTATTCGGCCTTTTGAGATTCGTTGGTCAGCGCATTAATCAAGGGCTCAAGAAAACGAATTATAGCCACGGCTTCATCACTACGACTCAATTCGATTGCGAGTTGAAGACGATTTAACTGTATGTGTATCACCAATTCAGACTGCCCCAATTGACTCGCAATTTGAAATCCTTCATCATAGGCATCTCCAGCCGCGGCAAGACTTTCAGTAAGATATAAAGCATTTCCCAAATTGTTCAGGGCTTGTGCGAGTAATCGTTTATTACCCAGTTGACGTGCCTGAATAATTGCCAGTTGGGCATTTTCCAAGCCTTTATCGCGATTACCGGTTACCATGTGGAAATCACTATATCGCATCAACACGGTGATCAGCTGATAACGATTCGCGGAGCGCTCCGCGACAGCGCCCGCCACCTTAAAGGCGTCATGCGCGTCATTAAATTTTCCCATTTTTTGCAGGGCGGTGGCTTTTAATAACCACCCATCAACCAACCGCTGTTCATCTTTATCAGTCGCCAATTGTTGCGCGATGATTCTCAAGGCTTCATGATACTGGCTGCCCGCAATTTTTTCCTGCGCGTCAATCAGCCAGAGGGAAGCCAACTCATCGGCAGGGGTTTCCCACACAATGGCTTTGGCGACCATACAAAGTATAAAAATTCTTAGCAATGATATTTTCATCTCTATTGCCCTATCTCCATGGTTCTCAATTTATTGGTCTTCACAGCTTAAAACAATTTTGCCTTGATCTCAAAATGAATGCCGTCATCCTGGAGATCATGTTCGTCATCCCCGGTTATCCTGCGTAAAGCGTAACCCCAATAAAATTCTAATTCCCATCCCAGGCGCGGATACCACAACACCCCCCAGCCGATACTGGCCAGATCCGGCGGATCGGGTTGAACTCCACCGTGGTTCCAGCCATATCCATAATCTCCGAACACAGCGAATTTTATTTGCCCATCGGTTACCATCCGCCCCACCCCGGGGATGTTGATCCTGCCCATGGGCCATTGATATTCGATTCCGGCGCTGATGCCATTGTCCCGGGTGAGTTCATTTTCCCGATATCCCCGGACTGTATCCCGCCCCCCAATGGCTGTCTTTTTCAATGGCAATACATCATCATCAGCTAGCTGCATATAAAAATGGGTATGGATTTCACTCTTGATGAAATTCAGCCGATGTATGGATTGGCACTGGAGTGTGAATGATATAAACTCGCCATCCGGCGTGCTTTGATTCACCGTGGCATCCAGCCAGTCGATGCCGACATTCAATGCCGATCGCAGGGCGTAAACACGGGTCATCGATCGATCGATCCATTCCTGGCCGAATTCAACGATGGTGACCCGGCTGTCACCATCATCCACGCCCGGACTGAATGAAAAGGGTTCGCCCAGGAGTGAGGTTTCACTTTTTTCACGCACCAGCGCGAGAGATAAAGCAAATTCTCTGGTGGTGGTTTTATAGAATGGATGGCGCAGTTGCATGCGATAGCGCTCAGTCTGATTCTCGATATCCAATCGCTCAAAGTCCGGCGTGATAACACTCGAGTCATTCGCATCGTAAGATACGGTAAGGGTCGTATCCTGGGAGGTGACGGGCAGACTGTAGAACAGCTGATAATCATCAAGGCCTTCGGTCAACCCATAGCTGCCGCCCAATGTATCCCCCCACCCGGTAAGGTTTTGACTGGCGAGATTGATTTCCCCCCGATAACTGCCGATACTGGGAGAGCGATGATTGCTAAATCCCATGTCGAGGAGAATCGGAAATGCCTCATTAACCGCCACCAGTAATTCGCTTTCACCCGGTTTTATCCCTGGCTGTAATGTGCTGTTGATCCGTTCAATCCGCGGATTTTGTTGCAGCATTTGCAGTGCGTGTTGTAATGGCTGAATGGCGATCGGATTTTCACATCCATGAACAATCCGGGATTTGATATAGCGATCTTTCAAGCGCTGGTTACCGGTTAGTTTTATCTCCGTGAGTTGACCTTCGACGATCACAATCTTCAACTTCCCATCGCGGCCATCCTGATCAGGGATCAAGGCTCCTGAAGTGATATAACCGTTATCGATATAATGTTGCGTGACTCGATTCTTGATTTGAATCAGATCCATGACCGTCAACTCCCGGCCGCGAAAATCATCAAGCAATCCCCGCAGTTCATCGTCGGAAATGACCGTGTTTCCCACAAAATCATACTCATTAACAATCAATTGCTTGGGTCCGCTCATCTCCGTTTCAGGAAGTGGGGGCGGCAAAATTCGCTCATCAGCCCAAAGATCACCCAGATTCAACCCTAGTGAAAAAACCAGCAACGTTATTAGTTTCGGGCACGGTACCATGATTTTGCGATTTGAGTTTAGAGAAATTCAAAAATCAATTAGATCACCATCACCAATAAACAACATCAGTACATCCCCAATCTGGATTATATCACCATCATGCAATTGTTTCTCAGTAACTTTGTGCTGATTCACATACACGCCGTTGGTGGATTGTAAATCAATCAACTGCCAGCGGCCTTCAGAGCGGTTGATCTGGGCGTGCCTTACCGAGATGTAGAGATCGTTGAATTTAAGGTCATTATCTTGGTGATTGCCGATCGTAAACGGGGATTTTAAGCGCATCCAGAGCGAGCGATTTTGCTGGGGAGCATTGACTAAAACATAGGCATGCGCGTCATGAGGCGGAGGATATTGGCTAAGAATTTGAAAAATAGTGTGAATGCGCTCGGAAAAAGCGAGCGGCGGGCGCTCCATGAATGAGGTTGGCAGACCATATACATCACTGAGTTTCACTTTTAATTGGTCATCAAATGTGGTCATGATTACCCTCCCTTGCTCAATCAAATTAACGCAGACTTTCCCGGCGGCTTGCGGCGATGCGGATCATCTCACTCCCCGATTTCGCGGCGCAGTTTTTCCACTTCATCTTTTAACAACCTGGTAACACTGCTCTTATGTTGATACACCAGATTGGTCTTGATTCTCATGGCATTGGCGACATTTGCGGCTGACTGTCTGTCCAATACATACATTTCAAATGATCGCCAGGTAGCCGGCTCGATTTTTTGCTTGACGCGATCAATAGCGAGAAAAAAAAGATATTGTTCCCACAACGTATCTTCCTGTTTCCCCGGGGTGGTTTGTTTATCATCTGAGAGCTCAAGTTCTCCGGCAATCCGGTCACTGGCAAATGAGATGAACTCAGCGCCACCCTTATGCAGAACGGCAATGCGAGATTTCACCACCGTTAACAAATAGGAGCGAAACTGCCGTTGCTTTCCCGGCTTGGGATTATAATCGAAACGCGGGAGATAACGCAACAGGCGGCACATGGTTTCCTGCAGGACATCATAAGAGACCGTCTCCGAGCATCCCTGCTGGCGGGCAAAACCCAGGATCAATGGCGCATAGAGTTCATAAAACTGTTTCCATGCCTGCTCATCGGCAACATTTTTTATCCGCTTCAACAATGTCGGTGAAGTACTGAGTGTTTTCATGATTGGTGTGTAACTCGCGCCTGAACCTATACCTTTT
Source organism: uncultured Lentisphaerales bacterium (assembly GCA_964615975.1). Classification (GTDB taxonomy): domain Bacteria; phylum Verrucomicrobiota; class Lentisphaeria; order JABSQK01; family JAJFLO01; genus CAZTTH01. Next base: position 12,131 of record CAZTTH010000076.1, read on the forward strand.
ATCATCAAGTTTTCAAAAATAGATCAATGGTATGCTTGAGGAGCAGGCGTTCATAGTCAGCCACGACTAGTGGCGTTCTTATGCGTGCATGCCCAGTCGCTCACGGCA
>CAZTTH010000077.1:0-12174 GCA_964615975.1 uncultured Lentisphaerales bacterium
CGACGCGATTGATCGAGGCGAAATTATGAATGGGAAATGCTTCAATCAATCTGCTTTTATGGTAGGATTTGTCCTAAAACAAAGGATTTCATGTGCCAGGAAGATATATAAAAATCGAGTCGTTGGAAAGGGATGAATTGACGCCTTACCGCACTCTGAAGCGGCCAGTGGAACATGGCAGCGCCGGAATCTTCATTGCCGAGGGCTCCAAACTGGTCGCCCGACTGATTGAAAGTTCATTGACCATGGTATCGATCCTTGCCAGCGCCAAATGGCGCCCGCTGATCGATCCCCTGCTTGATCAGAGAGCGGAATCGATCCCGGTATATCTCGGTGACGAGCAGTTATTGAATACCATTGTCGGTTATTCATTGCATCAGGCGATCATGGCGGTCGGCAAAATCCCGCCGCCGTGTTCACTCGATAGTCTCATCCGCAAGCGGGGAAATTTGCTCTTAGCCGCGGCCGACAACGTGGTCAGCGCCGAAAACATGGGGGTGATTATCCGCAATTGTGCCGCCTTCAATGTGGATGCGTTGATTGCCGGTGAAACCTGCGTCGATCCTTATCACCGCCGGTCGGTGCGGAATTCGATGGGGACCATCTTTCATCTCCCGGTTTGTGTCGCCAAAAACCTTGAAACCGATCTGAAGTGGCTGAAAACAAACGCTAATATCTCACTTTATGCCGCTCATCCTCACATCGCCAGCCGCCCGCTTCATGAGGTGGATTTGACCGGTAACTGTTGTGTCGTATTCGGCAATGAAGCCGATGGCGTCCGTGATTCCATTATCGCCGAGGCTACCCCCATCATGATTCCCATGAAACCCGGCGTTGATTCGCTGAATGTCGCCAATGCGGCGGCGGTGATCCTCTATGAGATTCAGCGGCAGCGCCTGAATAACCGCGGAATTTAAGTGATAAATTTGTACCATGAATAGTTTAACTGCGGATTGCACTGATTAGCGCGGATATTTTTAATCGTATTTGGATTATCCGCATTCAACCACGCAATCCGCGGTTGGCATAATTACTTTTTCGCCGCGAGATCATTCCGAAGTCGAAAAATAGCCAGTTCCTTTTTCTTGGCTTCAACTTCGATGGTGATGTCCGTTTCCATTTCAAGCCAGCAGTCAGGGAAATCGCTGAAATCGATAAAATCATGGTGGCGATGCGGCGCCGCCCCATTCCATCCTTCCTTGGGACTGGAAAGATGAAAGAGCGGTTCGCGATCCCAGGTTGCCAACGCCAAACGACTAGCTTCCGCGATGGTCAGGTGGTCGGGATTGCAGCGATGGTGATGAACATCGTAGACCAAGGGAATACCTTCTTCCGAGCATAAGGGAAGCAGATCGGCCGGAGTGTAGTTTTTGTCGTCATTTTCCACGGTGAGCCGTGATCGAGCTGATGGGGATAATCGCGGCAAATTCCGCCGCAATCGGTTGAGCGCTGAGACTTTATCACCATAAACACCTCCGGCATGGACATTGATGACATCCGCCCCGATCCATTCAGCGACTTCGTTTTGATATTCGATTTCCTGAAGTGAGTTGGTGACCACGGTCTCTGTTGGCGAGTTCAAGACCACAAACTGATCGGGATGAAAGGTGATGCGCAGGTTGGACTGAGAGGCTGATTTCCCGCACTCGCGAAAGTGATCGAGGTGATGGCTCGCGTTCGGCAATTCATTGATTGAATAGCCGACATCGGGATGGGTCTTCAGTGGGAGAATCTGGCTGTTCACCCGGAAACATCCGATTCGGTTCTTGGCGCAATATCCCAGCGCGCGCCTTAAGGCTTCAGCATTCTCCATGATGATCCGGGAAAGTTTCGTCAACTGCTCCGCGCGCGTGAGATTTCGCATTGATGCCGCGGTTGTGGTGCGAAACTTTATCGGTTCAGCAAAGAAAAGACAGCATAAGCCAAGGCGAATCATGGACATTTTCCTTATCTGTAAATGGGGATTATCAACGGTACTTATACGGTATTAATGAGTTGAAATATCCCTGATGTCATTATCCATATTAAGCAAGGAGGTGAATCAGCAGCACCTGAATCAGGCCGACAATGAATCCCAGCACCGCGCCGAGTCTCTCGATGGTTTTCAATTCCTTGGAGGCCACCTGATAAACGATCTCCTCCAATTTGACATAATCGAAATTCTCGATCTTGGCTTGGACAATCGCTTTGAAATCGAGATGATTCTCGATATGAATCATGCATGAGTCGAGAAAATCAGGGATGGCCGCCTGAAAATGCCTGACCAGCAAGCCCTTGACTATTTTGACCAGGTCGCCGGGCACGACCATCGCCAACAGCGGATGGGTTCCCAGCTTCTCATTGATAAACTTGTCGACCTGCTGCTCAACCAGTTGATTTGCCGCCGCGGTGACCTCCGGGCTGGCAATGACCTTCTGGATATCCTGATGCGACACCAGCTCCCGCTCCACAAGTTCTCCCAGGGTATGCCCCAACTCATGCTGGCGGCGGGGTATCAGTCCATGAAATATTATTCCGGCAATGTGACGGGGGTGGCGGGGGCGGAAGATCATTTTGACGGCGATATAATTGGTGAGCCATCCAATGAGCGCCGATACCACTGGTATAGAAATGTATAACGCGGTTAATCCGGTCATTTCTTTAATCCTTTCCTGAACAAATGGTGATTGTCGATTATGGTATGCAGAATTTGTCGTTCAGATCACGCATTACCCGCACCAAGAGACTGCAAGCCGTCGAATTTTCGCGCGTCGCCGTTCCCCTCAGGCTGGTAATCGTGCAAGCTTTTTCTAAAATCTGATTGTGTTCAGTAAAATACCACCTGGAGGATCATTATGAAACAACCCACAGCAAAACCATCCGCGGATATCTTCGCCGATGCCATCAGCCGCCTGGACAAGGCCAGTAAATATGCCACGATCGATCCCGAGGCGTTGGAATTGCTCAAGCACCCGAAAAGCATTCTGGAGGTGTCAGTCCCGGTGCGCATGGATGATGGCCGCCTGCGGGTTTTTCAAGGGTTCCGGGTGCGTCACGATGATACCCGCGGCCCGGGCAAAGGCGGCATTCGTTATCATCCTGAGGTCACGATCGGTGAAGTGAAAGCGCTGGCATTTTGGATGACCTGCAAATGTGCCGTTGTCAGTTTGCCATTTGGTGGCGGAAAAGGGGGCATCATTGTCAATCCCAAGGAACTATCCCACCTCGAATTGGAACGTCTGAGCCGGGGATATATCCGCGCCATCGCGGATTTCATCGGTCCAGAAACGGATATTCCGGCGCCGGATGTGTATACCAACGCGATGATCATGGGCTGGATGATGGATGAATATTCCAAAATCGTCCGCCAACATACACCGGCGGTTATTACCGGCAAACCGATCCCTCTGGGCGGCAGCCTGGGGCGGGTGGACGCGACCGGCCGGGGGGCGTATTACTGCATCAAGGAACTCGAGATCATCCAGCGGTGGCAGCCAGACACTATCAGGGTCGCGGTTCAGGGGTTCGGCAATGCCGGACAACATGTCGCTCGGTTACTGCACGCGGATGGGTATCGTATCGTCGCGGTCAGCGACTCCGGCGGCGGGATCTACAAGGCCGAGGGTTTTGATGTTCCCAGCCTGATCTACAGCAAAAATGAACGTCATCACCTGGAAGCAGTGTACTGCCGGGATTCGGTTTGCGTAGCGGTGGCGGCAGAGGTGATCAGCAATTCACAGCTGCTGGAACTGGAGGTCGATATCCTCATTCCGGCGGCGCTTGAAAATCAAATCGACAAACATAATGCCGAACGGATCAAGGCGCCGACGATTATTGAAGTGGCCAACGGCCCGACATCAACCGAAGCTGACCGCCACTTGAGCGAACGCGGCATCTTGATTGTTCCCGATATTCTTGCCAATGCCGGCGGGGTGACGGTGAGTTATTTTGAATGGGTCCAAAACAAGATGGGATATTATTGGACGGAAAGTGAAGTGCATACCAAGCTCCAGCAAATCATGTCCCGGGAGTTCAACCATATCTACGCGTTTATGAAGGAGAAACAGATCGACATGCGCACTGCCGCTTATGCCTGCGCGCTCAACCGCATTGGCGAAGCGATTGCCGCGCAAGGGACTAAGGCGTATTTCAATGTCCGCTCGTAAGTTCGACTACAGACAGTCGAATGTTGCGCCCGCGGCCATGCCAATCAGACGGGTAATCGTGCCGTCTTTCTCTAAAACCTGATCGGGTTAAGTATACTTTATTATCATCGAGATTTCGCAAAACGAACATCTCATAATTTTGGGAGTAGACGTTCGTAGTCAGCCACGACTTAGTGGTGTTCTTATCCGTGCATGCATTGTCGCTCACGGCACTGATCGTGCCCTACTACCAACTACTGTTCCATGTTGAATTTTCGAAAACTCGAAGACGATGAGTATATCTTGATATCGGGGCGCCGGTTACAAGGCCCATTATATTACGCGACTATTGACCCTGATATCTGGTCATGTATCTTACCGCATGTTTTAATGCCAAACCCAGAGTCACCATGAATACCGCCACCATCGCCAGATTATTGATCACCTGCCCGGATCGTCCCGGCATTGTCGCCGCGGTGTCGAATTTCCTCTACAATCACGGCGCCAATATCATCACCCTGGATCAACACTCGACTGATCCTCAGGGGGGTACCTTTTTCATGCGTCTGGAATTCTACACCGCCAGCCTCGATCTCTCCCGCGCGGTGTTGGAAAAAACCTTTGCTGAAGCCGTCGCCTCCCGTTACAGCATGAGTTGGCGCCTCAGTTATCCGTCGACACCGAAAAAAATGGCCATTCTCGTGTCCCGTTATGATCATGCCATGATGGAAATTCTCTGGCGTCATTCACGCGGCGAACTGCCCGCCGAGATCACGATGGTGATCAGCAATCATCCTGATGTCGGCCAGGCGGTGCAGAATTTCAACATCCCCTTTCATGAATTTCCGATCACTCCCGAGACCAAAGCCGCCGTGGAGTCGCAGATGATCGAACTCCTTCAGGGGAAGGCCGAAACCATCGTCCTGGCGCGCTACATGCAAATCCTGACGCCGCAATTTGTCAACCATTTCCCGCACGCCATTATCAATATCCATCATTCTTTTTTGCCCGCTTTTGTTGGCGCCAATCCCTACCGACAAGCCTATGATCGCGGGGTAAAACTGATCGGCGCCACCGCCCATTATGTCACTGCCGAACTCGATATGGGCCCGATCATCGAACAGGATGTCGCCAGAGTATCTCATCGTCACTCGGTCGAAGAATTAAAACGGCTGGGACAGGATATTGAAAGAAATGTTCTGGCGCGCGCGGTCAAATGGCATCTGGAAGATCGAGTCATCGTTTACGAAAACAAAACCATCGTATTTAATTAAACCAAGGAAGCTTTCTTATGGATAAAAAATTAAAGAAAATCGTGGTGGCAATGGATAACTCACCCTACGCAATGACCGCACTCCAGTGGGGTATTCAATTTGCGCTCCCCAGCAAATGCGCCATGACCCTGGTGCATGTGATGGAAATCCATTATATGAATACTCCGATGATTGCGGATCTGTCTTCAGCGCTTGGTGTTGCCCCGATTGAACATGCCTTCGACAGTTATCGCACCATCCTCAAAGAACGGGGCAAAAATACTCTGGCGGCGGGAGAAGAATTGTGCCGTCAGGCGGGAATTATTCCTGAACGAGTGATGACGGAAGGTATTGTCTATCAGGAGATCAAGGATTTTACCGAGGATGCCGATCTGCTGGTGTTGGGGAGAAGAGGGGAACATTCTACCTATGGCATGCATTTATTCGGCGGGGAAGGCGAGCGGACCGTGCGCCGGGTAGGTTGTTCATGCCTGATTGTACCAGAACGATTTGTCATGCCGGAACGACTGGTGATCGGGATCAACCAAAGCCCGCCATCCCATGCCGCGCTTGGCTGGGCAATGTTCCTGCAAAAACACCATCCTGAAATGCAATTATTGCCCATCCATATCGAGAAAACGAACGAAGAAAAATTTTCTCTGCCCGATTATCCTGAGGTTACAATCCAAAGTGAAAACGGCAATCCGGAAGAAATTTTGCTGAAACATTGCCAGGTCGATGCCGAAAAAACCTTATGCCTGCTGGGGGCCACCAGCCATCATCCGACGATCATGGAATTGATTCTCGGGACGATCCCCTTTCATTTATTGCACAAACACACCGGCCCGCTGTTGATTGCCCGCTGAGGGAATATACTGCTTCTCCTGACAATAGAACAGGTTACAAGAATCCCCTGCCGAGCCTGAAGGGCGCAGTGATTCCAGCCTGGGGCAAGTACCTCTTTCCCGTTGTCCGGAGCTCAAAACCTGGGATGACCGCGAAAAAAACTTTAATGACTGGTGTTTCTTTTTGGAAATCAAAATGACCATTGGTGGGAAATTGTGGCGCAGGTCTCCAGACCTGTGTCTAAGCTCAGGTCAGGAGATATGTACGTGTTTTGCGTAGAGATTGAAGCTGGTGGAATTTGGAGTTCATCCTTTTAGGATGCTCCACTCTCAGGCATTATTGCCATTCAGGCTAAAAGCCTGTACTCCAACCGATGCTAAACACACGGAGACCTGAGCTACTTTGAAATCCCTTGTCGGATAAGCTATCATGATAATAAACAGTTACGGAGCAACGCTCTAGGAATTCGGGATTGATGGGATATTCAAACTCTGTAGGAGCGGGTGATCAAAGTTAAGTTTATGACGGAACGATGTATGCTTGAAACGGTCACCACATGGTCTCTTCATATGGAATGATCCCAGTCGCAAACATCTTAATTTGCATTAGTCATTCAGCGGATGGTTCTGATCACTCACACATTCACCACTGTGGTTGAACCTGGCGATTGCCATAAATCACGACAGGTGTTGAGCGTGGGATCGATGTAATCGTCAATGAACTCCTCGACCTGTTCCGGGGCGCGGCCGATAAATTTCCGCGGATCGATGAGATCGGGCAATTGCGGCAGTATGGAGCGAAACCGATGGTCCCCTTCAAGGCGCGCCAACAAATTGTTCTCCGCTCCCTCCTCCTTGATCTTTTGCGCGGCGACGAGGGAATGCTGGCGTATCGCTTCATGCAATTCCTGGCGATCTCCGCCGGCTTTAACGCCCGCCATGATAATGTTTTCCGTTGCCATGAAAGGCAGCTCTTCCATGATGCGTTTGCGGATGACTAATGGCCAGACCGTGATGCCGCTGATCACGTTATGAACCAATGACAGGATGATATCCGTGGTGAGAAATGATTCCGGTATCACGATCCGCCGATTGGCGGAATCATCGAGGGTGCGTTCCAGCCATTGATGAGCATGGGTCTGCGCGGCATTATCCGTTTGCGCCATCACATAACGCGCCAGCGAACAGATGCGTTCGCAGCGCATGGGATTGCGCTTATAAGCCATGGCGCTCGAGCCCACCTGATTTTTTTCGAAAGGTTCATCCATCTCCCTGAGATTCATCAACAGGCGAATATCACCCGCCATTTTATACGCGGATTGAGCGCATCCAGAAAGACGGGAAAGCACCTGATAATCGATTTTCCGCGTGTATGTTTGCCCACATATCGGAACACTCTCCGCGAAGCCCATCTTGGCTGTCACCAGGGCATCGAGACGCTTTACCTTATCGCGATCCCCATTGAAGAGGGCTAGAAAACTGGCTTGAGTGCCAGTGGTGCCCTTGACGCCGCGGAATGGCAGAGCCAGGATCATGGCATCGATTTCCTTGAAATCCAGATAAAAATCATAAAGCCAGAGGGAGGCACGCTTGCCAACCGTGGTCAATTGCGCCGGTTGATAATGGGTGAACCCCAGGGTCGGCAGATGACGATAATTCAGCGCCAGATCTCTGAGCTCCGCCATTACCAGCGCTAATTTTCGTTTCAGAATCAGCAGTCCTTCCTTCATCAGGAGTAAATCGGTGTTGTCCGTGACAAAACAGCTGGTGGCGCCCAGGTGAATGATCGGTTTGGCCAGCGGGCAGGATTCAGCGAAAACATGGATATGACTCATGACGTCGTGGCGCAGCTCTTTTTCCATTACCGCGGCGCGATCAAAATCAATGTTCTCTATATGAGCCGCCATTTCCTTTATCTGCTCCTCGGTTATTGGCAGCCCCAATTCTTTCTGCGCGGTTGCCAGGGTCAGCCATAACTTCCGCCAGGTGGAAAACTTCTTCTGCGGCGACCAGAGCCAGTTCATTTCCTTGCTGGCATAACGGTCGGTCAAGGGATTTTGGTATTTGTTTTCATTCATGATTAATTGTTATTGTCCTCCATGTCAAACAGTAATTCAGTGAATCCTGATGGCAATTTCAAATTCGTGTAGTGATGAATATAATCTTTCAACCATAATCCAAGTTTCCGCCAATCAATCAAGGTGTAGTTTGGAACCAGCGCATCCAGATTCAGAGAATAATCACGCAGCCGCCCGATCTCATGTTGCAACTCCTTCTGCCCCACAAACGCTGCCAGATAACCCAATTCCTCAAGGGCGATAAATAATAAACCGATCACTACCGCAATGCCCACCCGGGTGTCCGGGAGGGACCACCGCATGAACGCATGATCCATGGCCTGGAACAACACCGGGGTCGGGTTATTGGGCTGGGTGTTAGCTAAGATAAAACGAGCGCTCCATGCGGCAAGGGTATAATGGTGATAATTTTCGGCAATCGCATGATATGAGCGGATCAGATCCACCTGATGCGCGGTCTGCAACTCTACCGTCCATTTGGCTTTGAAACCAATGGATAGATGTTGACATAAATCAATCCCGGTATGAAGCCGTTTTGCGGGTTTTCGCCCGCCTTTCACGAGAAAATGCACCTGACCAAAATGAACCGTCAATGCCGCGATAATCACACTGCTTTCGGAATAATCCGATTTTTTCAATACCAGCACTGGTTCATTGACATACAAATGATCATGAGCCGCAGGCATCGCTCTTCTCCTTTGATTAACTAGTTGTTTGGATAAATTTTTACTTTATTTTCGTATTTACAAAGACAGGTTGCTATCGTAAATTCCCAACCGATTAAAATACAATACGTTAACAGAATTTATCACCATGAAGTTTCATGAGCGCTGAAAGCAACAACTTAATCAAAACCTTTGTCCTGGATAATAAATTTGGCCTGCATGCCCGACCGTCGGCTTTGATTGTCAAAACCGCCAACGGATTCAAATCCTCGGTAACCATTATCAAGGACGGATTTGAAAGTGATGGCAAAAGTATCATGGAACTGGTGATGCTTGGCGCTACTCCCGGGGAAAGCCTGACGGTGGTAACCGATGGCGACGATGCCATGCAGGCCATGCAGGCAATCGAGGAATTGTTTCTTAATCGGTTTGGTGAAGACGCGTGGAAAGAACTTGAATAACTCGTCATTTAATCTGCAATCAGCATTCTAAAATTAGCGTGAGGCGCCCTCACGCCTGACTGAATTCCAGATCCATGATTGCAACCGATGTCTGGTTGTTTATCTTATTGCCTTTCATTTACAACCATTTATCATGTCATTAATTACACCTCATCGACTGCAATCGGATTATCTCATCATCGGCAGCGGCATCGCGGGATTGTACGCGGCCCTCAAAGCGGCGGCGGTGGGTAGTGTGATTGTCGTCACCAAAAAATGCGCCACTGATTGCAACACCAGTTATGCCCAGGGCGGGATTGCCTGTGTTTTTGATAATGATGACGCGCTTGAACTCCACTGTAAGGATACGATCGAAGCCGGCGCTGGTCTCTGTGATATGGAGACGGTGCGGCGGATTATTGCGGAAGGCCCGGGACGGATTAAAGATTTGATCGCGATGGGGATTAATTTTACCCGCCGCTCAGAATTGGATAACTCAGTCGCGCATCAGGGGTATGATGATGGCTATGATCTGGCCCAGGAAGGAGGCCATAGCCGGCGGCGCATCCTCCATGCGGGCGATATCACCGGCAAGGAAATCATCCGGGTATTGATGCAAGCGTGTCAGGCACACCCGAAAATCACCATTCTCGAAGGCTATCATGCCATCGATCTCATTGCCTCCCGCCGTTTGGACTGGGATGGTCCCAATCGTTGTCTCGGAGCCTATGTTCTTGAGCGCAAGACCAATGTCGTCCATTCCTTTCTCAGTCGGTTTGTCATCATGGCCACCGGCGGCGCCGGCAAGGTTTATCTCTATACCAGCAATCCCGATATAGCCTGCGGCGAAGGCATTGCCATGGCTTACCGGGCATACGCCCAAATCGCCAACATGGAATTTTTTCAATTCCATCCGACCTGTTTATATCATCCCGAAGCGAAATCGTTTTTAATCTCCGAAGCGGTGCGCGGAGAAGGCGGGATTTTGAAGATCGGCAATCGGGAGCAGCTGGTGTCATTCATGGAAAATTATCATCCGGAAGGAAATCTCGCGCCGCGTGATATCGTCGCGCGCGCCATCGACCAGGAATTGAAAAAAAGCGGCCAACCTTTTGTCTATCTTGACATCACCCATCATTCCGAAGAATTTCTCCGCAGCCGCTTTCCCCATATCTATCATACCTGCCTGCGTTATGGCATCGACATGGCCAAAGATCCGATTCCGGTTGTCCCGGCTGCTCATTATTGTTGTGGCGGCGTCAAAACCGATGTCAATGGCGCCACCTGTGTGCAGAATCTCTATGCTGCCGGGGAAGTCGGCCATACCGGTCTGCATGGCGCCAACCGCCTCGCCAGCAACAGTCTGCTTGAAGCGTTGGTGGTCGCCAATCTTGCGGTTGAACATTCAAAAACTGTTTTTGATACCATTGAAACCCGGCATATCAATGGTGAATCAAGTCGATATATCCCCGATTGGAGCAGCGGCAACGCGGTGGATGCCGATGAACTGATTGTCATCTACCATAACTGGGATGAGATTCGTCGCTTCATGTGGGACTATGTCGGGATTTTTAGAACGACAAAACGGTTGCAGCGCGCCAAAACCCGGATTCGCAATATTCGCAAGGAAATCGAGACCTTTTATTGGGATTTTATCCTGACCGCCGATCTGATCGAACTGCGCAATCTCACTTCCGTGGCGGAATTGATTATCGACAGCGCTCTGGCGCGCCATCACAGTGTCGGACTTCATTACAACAGCGATTATCCGCCGGGCGCCCACCCGATCAGGAAAAAGGATACCATCCTGACCCGGCCAGGTTTTAATAAGTCACTGGTTTAACTCTTTTCAAAATTAGACTCATGAGTACACACAATCGTTTGATCGTCGGTGATAGCGAACGGAATGCCGACTTATTATATGCCATCGGAATGATGATTCCTGATCCGGTGCTGTGGTTCTCTGTCAAGGGTGAGGAGCATATCATTCTCAGCCCATTGGAAATCGGGCGCGGAACCCGGGAGTTGAAGCCGGGGATCAAACCCTGGAGTTATCATGATGCCAAACAATTTTTCAGCCTGAAGAGTCTCCGGCTGGCGGATCAGATAGCTGGTGTCAGCAAACACTATCGGATTAAAAAATGGCAGGTGCCGCGTTCTTTTCCTTTGGGACTGGCGGAACGATTGGCGAAAAATGGACTGCGATTCGATCCGGTTAATAACGAGTTTTTCCCTGAACGGCAACAAAAAAGCGGGGATGAAGTAAACCGGATTACCGCTGGCGTACGCCTGGCGGAAGCCGGGTTGAATCATGGTCTGAACATATTGCGGTCAGCGACAATCAAGGCCAATGCATTGGTATGGAACGACGCCCTATTGACCGCGGAAATCCTGCGCGGGGAAATCAATGCTCAAATCGCACGGCAGGGCGGGGTGGCTGATCACACCATTGTCGCCTGTGGCGTGCAGGGCGCTGATCCTCATTGCCGGGGCGAAGGCAATCTCTGCCCGCATCAGCCGATCATTATCGATATTTTTCCGCGGGTGTCAACGACTGGTTATTGGGGCGATCTGACGCGCACCGTGGTCAAGGGCAGGGCTTCCAGTGTGGTTAAGGATGCCTTCGCCGCGGTTCACTCCGCGAAGCGTGCGGCACTATCGCGCGTTAAAGCTGGCATTACTGGCAATCAGGTCCATCGGGCGGTGGTGGCAATATTAAAACACGCCGGCTTCAACACCGATCTGAAAGCCAACCCCCCGCATGGTTTC
>CAZTTH010000078.1:0-11609 GCA_964615975.1 uncultured Lentisphaerales bacterium
CCGACCCCCATGATTCTCGGACGCCGTCTGTTGTCGATGATCGCCCATCTCAACATCCACAAAGCGCAACTGTTTTATTACCTTAAACTGCAGGGAAAACCGGTCAATACCATGAACCTCTGGGGGAAATAAGCATTCGATAAATCGTTTTGCGTTACAGCTAACGATCAGGGCCTTATTCCTGTCCGCCCTGATGCAGAATTCCTGACAGATGTGGAAGTCCACACTACTTAGTAAGTCGACTCACCACGAAAGAAGATTAAAGAAAAAACTCAAGATTATATTACACACCGAAGACTTTCGCGCATCTGATCTCGACGTATGTGTTTAGCGCTGAGCTTGAAACTGATGGAATTTAGAGTTTATCCTTTTAGGATGCTCCTCGCTCAGGCACGATTGCCATTCAGGCTGAAGCCTGTACTCCAACCGGCGCTAAACACGTACATCTCGACGAGATCAGATGGAAATGCAAGCAATTCATTACTATTATGCCAGATGATGGCAAACTTATAAATAAGCTGCCTAACCAATCACTGGACACTAACGAGGATTCAGTTAGCGCTTCATCTCCATAGGTCAGTGTAACGTTCGCTTTTGAAATATTAAGCACCTTACTTTTATTGATTAATGTGAATAGGATACTTAGAGAATGCCAGAAATATGCAGATTTCTTGGAATTATCATAACAATGTATTTTGATGAGCATAATCCTCCTCATTTCCATGTTCACTACAATGACTATAGGGCTTCCATGGAAATTAAAACGCTCAATATATGCGCGGGGTCATTACCCGCGAAAGTGAGAGGTCTGGTTGAAGAGTGGGCGGAATTGCATAAGAATGAGTTACTACAAATGTGGGTGTCAAAAGATTTCCATAAGATTGAACCCTTGGTTTAGTATAAGGAGAACTAATCAATGAAATGTGTATATCTGAAAGAAGCGAAGCATGTCAAAGATTATAAAATCTTCCTCAGATTTAATGATGGCAAGAGTGGTGAAGTGGACCTTAGGGATACGGTATATAAGTATGATATCGCAACTCCTTTGAGAGAAATTTCAAACTTTTCTAAATTCCATCTTGATTCATGGCCAACCCTTGCTTGGGATTGCGGATTCGATATTGCTCCAGAAACTTTATATGAAAAGTGCGAACATCGTAATTAAAACTACGAGACAAATATTTATATAGGCTGCCATCGAGGATAGTATCGAAATTCCAGAGTTGCTGGGAAAACTAATGTACGCCTGAAATCCAAGGTTCCCGGAAAATTTTATTTCCTGATTTATTATTTAAGTGGATTTTCCGGTTTCCAGACCCAGGCGCGGGGATGATGGACGAAACCGAGCCTGGCATAATAGTCATTGGCATTCGGCGCCGCCAGCAAGGTGATAAAACAGGACGGGCTTAATTTTTCCTTGGTTTTCTCGATCAGTGCCTTCCCAATTCCCTGCCGTTGATATTCATTGTGGACCGCGAGATCGGCCAGATAGGCGACATAGCTGTAATCGGTAAGCGTGCGCGCCAGCCCAACCAGTCTGGTGTCATCCCAGGCGGTGACGACAATATCGGCATTATCCAGCATGGACTGAATTATTACCCGATCATGGATCGGCCGTCTTTCGCCCAATGTCGAGATCCGATAAAGATTGATGACCTCATCGATGTCGAGCTCATTGCCGGTTTTATACGTGATGGACTTCATTTGTTCTCATGTGTAGTAAAATGCGACCCTGCTACCCCAGAGCGATCATAAACACTCCGGCAATCATCAATAATGCCCCGGCCAACCGCTGCCGCAAGCCGCTTTCCTTAAAGATCATAAATCCCCAAAATACCCCCAGCAAGGCGCTGCACCGTTTGATGGCAATCACATACGCGACCTTGGTCAACGTGATCGCGGTCATTTGCGTGACAATGGTTAAAGCGGTAAATAATCCCATCAACCATAACGACCGGTTCATGAAGTTCAATTTCTTCCCCGCCCGACTCCGGGTATGGATTACCGCCGGCAGCAACACCAACGATGTCAGCAGACAAAGGATCGTGCCCCAGCATAATGGCGACGAATGAACGACCCCAATCTTATCGAAATTCGAGGTCACACTCCAGATGAGCGCCACCAGCAACATGCACCGGCTGCCCTTTTCCCTGAACAGGGCAAGGATGGGCGCCCACCTGTCCTGCCGGTTGGCTTTGAGATGCAGCAGATACGAACCCGCCACAATCATGACCATTCCTCCGCCCCCCCTGGCGCTTGGCCATTCTCCCACCAGCAACGGGGAAGTAATGGTCATGAACAACGGGGTAAAGGTAAGTATCGGCACCGTCTTGGAGAGGTCACCGGCCTGCAGGGCATTCATGTATAAAATGATCGCCAGGGTATTGAGTATCAAGCTGCCCAATAACGCCCACCAGAAGCGCGTGCTGACCGCCGGGATGCCCTCGCGGATCAGCAAAGGCGCCAACACCGGCAATGCCAGAGTCACCATCGCCCAGGCGGCAGTCAGGGGATTGACATCACGCAGACAGATTTTGCCGAAAACATCTTTCAGTGATTCGAAGAGCGCGGTCAATAACGCCAGTATCAGCCAGGCCATGAAAATTGTTTACAATTCCGGTAATATTTTTTTAATTAGAGGTTAGTCGAAAAGGGGGTGGTTGATAGTGATCCTGGCGAATGGGCAGGATTTCTTCACTTCTATGCTCTTGCGAGCACACTACAAACAACGCCTCTTGTGATTGAGAATTACTTTGACACGATTTTTGATCAACCTCTAAAAACTGTTAAACCCTATCTCTGTAATTGTTTCAAATCCACTGCAATCCCGCGACACCCATTGCTTCAAATACTGGTATTATACATCATCAGAGAATTGTTGGTGGATTTCCATAACAAGTTTAATGTCCATGCAATGTAATCCATGCGTAAAGCCCATGCCAGAATCAGGAGACAACTCCTGCTGGCGATCTCAACGAGCAAGGTATTTAATATTTCAGCTAGCGACTTTAAGCAGTTCGAATCTCCCCTATCCGCGGATTTCTAACGATCAATAAGTCCTATTGTAAGGTTGTATTTCGAATTCTGACGGATTGGGGGCTGACCCCAATCACATTAAAATACCCTAAAAGTGGCCTTTTGTATCCAATTAAAATCGGGCAACCAAACAGGAGAATATCTGGTTCAATAAATCCCTAGCCTTACCAACAAATGGGGGGTTTATAGAGCCAGATATCCCGGCCAGCTTGATAGGTTCAAGCGTTAGTAGTTAGACAACAACACCGGTTACAATTTGATCCGGGACAGAAAGCTATGTCAGAGAAAAACAGTAACCAAACTTTGGGTTGCAGAAAATCGCCCAAATTTCTTTGGTTCTTTGAAGCGAGCGATGTAATATGATAATCGAATTAAGGATTTGAGGAGTGCCAGGAAATCACATTGATTTCTTTAACTTGACATATTGGCTTTGTCGATTTTTCTTTGGTTACCAACTCATCAACTTTGGCCGTTAAGGCAGCACTTACATGAAGAGCATCCACCGGGGAAAGGTTATATTTTCCGGCAAGTTCCACTGCTTGATTCAGCAGTTTCGGGGAAGTAGGGATATTTTCAGCGGCATTATCAAAGACCGTCTGCATAAATTCGACTTCTTCCTGAAGCTTTAAGAATGTTGGCTTTGGCAATACTTCCAGTCGCAGGTAATCACTAACCACCAGTGCACGATCAGGATCATCCAAAAGTTCCATGGCCGAATTATACAGGGATTCTTTACCTCGAAAAGCCGTTATCAATATGTTTGAATCAATGTATGTTCGTGTCATCGCTACCAAGCTCCCCGCGCCGTCGTTTTGTTTCTTCCAATACTTCATCTTCATCAAATAGCTTCATCCCTGATGCGATTGCTCGTTGGCGCAGGAGCATCAATTTTTTACCAAGAGCTGTGCGTGGAATAAATGTTTGTGACCCACTGTGTAGGTTAATTTTAGTTACCTGACAACTATCATCATTCCGTGAGACCGGTACTACTTTAATTATCCATGAAATCTGTGAAAGAAAATCCATGTTGGCAATCGAATTGCATAGTTCTTTTTTTTCATTAGATGTTGGTATTGTCGGTGAATTTGTTAATGCATAAAATTTTTGCTGAATACTGTCATTTGATATCTGGAAGTGGGATTCGGTTAACAACATATAGATTTTCTCCTAATATTCCGGTTCTAGTTTTTCGAGACTATCCACAGATAACAAACTGAAGAAAAATTTATGCGATGCTGAATGTGCAGCGTCGAGATGTATTTCAATGTCATCCCAAAACTCATTTTCCTTCATCATATAAATCGTATCAGTGCTCACTAGCACACCAGTAAGTTTATCTGCCAGGTTGAGAAGTGTCACTTCAGCGGGAGATTGTATCTGAACAATATGAATAAAGCTGCCCACCTCGAATTCTGTTCGCAGATTTACTGGTTGTATGTTTATTTCATTTTCACCCAACTTTAATTCAAGATTAAGACAACGGATATTTGGTGGGTGGTTCAATTCAATCAAATCGATATATTTTAGCGAAAATCGTTCCAGTTTATCAATCAATTTGAAATCCCTGAGTAGACCAATAAGCGCCCGGATATCTGTTGCGAATGCTTTCCATCCTGAATATGGTCTACGGCAACTAAGAGAAACAACATGTTCGCCGATCTGAACCGCTCTGTTGCCGCCATCCAGACGGATTTTGGGGACATATCTCAAGTTGGGATCGTGTTCAACAATACGTGCGGGGATATCGGCTGTCGGTAGTCTGATGATATTGGTGTATTGTTCATTTAGGGAATTGAACAATAGGCCAGGAATTAGCTCAGCGATTGAGGATTTTTCGCTATTGAAACGAATCTCCCACACTGCCTCAAGCAATGGTTCTTTCTTTAGGTTTACAGGAATTTTTTTCATGATCGTCATTGCTTATGTTTATTCAATACTTATTCGCATTTCCATAACAGGCTGCCCCTTATAAATCTGTCACGAGTTAATCGCTATCCAGCTTAATATCAATCCTTGAGCTTGAGTTAATGTATGCAGCTTTAGTGTATCACCAAAGAAGAATTGAATTTTTTAATCGTTCCGGATGATTTCTTCATAAGGTCGAATATCGAATTCCAAGGGATTGCACATCTCAGAAATTGAATCTTGGGGAGCAATAAGGAAAGCGACATCGGATTTGTCGAATTGGAAATATTTTTCATCTCCTTCTGTTATAAGCGTGCCAATGAGTGGAGTAAGCCCGTGTTCGTGGGGCCAAATCCCCCTGTCTTTTCCATTGGGTCTGAGGCAAAGTTCTCCAATACGCCATTCCCTTTCATAATAGTATGCATCTTCGTTGCCCGCGTACCCTTTCGAAAATTTTTGCATGAAGTAAAAGTGGCGATGAAGCGCCTCTTTTACCTTATCATCTATTGTCGATTTAGGCATTTGATCACGAATAAAACGATAAATTTTTTCCATATCTTTATTGTATGCTTGCGTAAAATAAAAAACCGGTTGGGCACCTTTTACATATAGTCGCATCTTGGTGAAGGCTATGCCGAAATTGCTGTATTTTTCGCAGTGACGCTCCGAGCGCGAAAGTGGTACGTCTGTAAAGCAAACCATCTTATCAATAATGCTAATCCTTTCATTATGATCAAAGAAAATCTCATTTACAGACAAAAGCAATCGACATGTACTTGCTATCTGTGATAGAATCGCAACTTTTTCTCCTGTTGTTTTGTTTCTACCAGCCCAATGGATAAGGTATTGGCTTATGTAGCCATCGTCGGTTGGATTCATTGTTAAACCCAATAATGGTTGAATTGAATTTGCCGTTTTATTTATTTAGTCTGGCCATAACAAATACATGATTAATAAAAATTCTCGAATACAATACGACATGAATGAGATAAACAACTTTGCGCTGATATCAAGGCCGCCAAGTGCGATTGAAAAGGCAGAACCAGGCACGAAACGAATTCTGTCTGGCATGGTGGCGGACACACTGGCGCTGGCAAACCGGAATCAGTTAGACGTTACCAAAACAAGGTTCCGAATCGGCGAATACGAATGGCGAGAACCTGACTATCGGCAGATTCTGATCTGGGCGAAGGCTTTGGAATTGGAGCCGCAGGAAATCATTCGGAGGTTGTTAAGCGAAGGGAAACCCAAATACCTAATGATTAAAACAGCCTTCATGGACGGAGCCATATTGAAGTTAAACTGGGATTTCGAGTTGTTGCCCCTTGAAAGATTTGAGTGGGTTGATGGCTTGACTATAACACATTTTAATTTTTTTACTTTGCCTGAAAAAACACCAAGCCTGGCTCTCCGCCTTCCGACCCTGACGTATTTGTCATGTGAGGAAATTCTTCTTACTGAACTGGATCTTTCTGGTGTACCGATGCTAACTGCGCTTAGGTGTGGGAGTAATCAACTCACCAACCTCAATCTTTCCGGCGTACCGTTGCTGTCTGAGCTTTGGTGCTACGACAATAGGTTCACTGAGCTGGATATTTCCGGTCTATCAACACTGACTAAGCTTGGGTGCGGGTCTAATGAACTCACCGAATTGGATCTTTCCTACATGCCTTTGCTGACAGACCTTTCCTACGGATCCAATAAACTCACCAACCTTGACCTTACCAACTTACCGCTGCTGACTATACTAGTATGCTTCGATAATAATCTTACCGATCTCGATCTTTCAGGCATACCGCTGCTGACAGAGCTTAGTTGTGCCATGAATAAGCTCGCCGAACTGGATCTTTCCGACGTGCCTTTGCTGAATATACTTGGGTGTGACGGGAATCAACTTATCGAACTTGATCTTTCCGCTGTGCCGATGCTGAACGTGCTTTATTGTTATAACAATCAACTTACGGAACTGGATATTTCCGATGTTCCGCTGCTGACTGTGCTTTGTTGTGGCTGGAATCAATTAAGTAACCTTGACCTTTCCAGCGTGCCGAATTTGACGGAGCTTGAGTGTGCTAATAACCAACTGACCAAACTGGATCTTTCCAGCGTGCCATTGTTGACTAAGCTTAGGTGCTATGGCAATATTCTCACTGAACTGGATCTTTCGAATGTGCCAATGCTTACTGAACTTTACTGCAGCGGAAATCTAATAGATATTCTTGATATTCGGTCGCTTCAAAACCTCGAAACGCTAAAATATGATAAAAATTCAACTCGCCTAATCCAACGTCCTGACCAGAACTTCTGAGCCATGAACAATAAACATTGGATACTTTTGGATACCGAAACAACGGGTTTGGCTGCCCCGATTTTTGTTGTCGAACTTGCTGCTCAACGGATGTGTGGCTGGCTGACCGATGGCGAGCCATTCCGGATGTTGCTTAATCAAAACGAGGATATTCCCGCCGAAGCGTCACGCGTTCACGGTTATACACGCGAAATCCTCGAGCGGGACGGCGAGCCGCCACCGCAGGTTTATCGGGAGTTTGCCGATTATGCTGGTGACTTACCGATTGTTTCGTTCAATCTGGCGTATGACTGGGACGAGGTGCTTATACCAGAATGGAAACGATTGAGGTTCAGTCCCATCGGCAGCCGGGGGCTATGTGCCCTGCGGCTGGCCCAAAGGCTTCTTGATCCTGTCCCCGCCGGCAATTGTAAGCTACAAACATTGCGACAGTATTATCGTCTGCCGGAACAGGGTGCCCACACAGCTTTGGGCGACGTGCAAACGGTCGCAGATTTGATGACCAAAATACTACGTCCTATTGCTGAGCATCGCGGCTTGGATACATGGGATAAACTGGTCGAGTTCACCTCGGAAGAATGGTTTCCATCCCGCATCGCCTTTGGCAAACACAAGGGAAGATTAATCCATGAAGCCCGGGAAGATGCGGAATTACGCGGCTGGCTTGATTGGCTTGCCAAATCCACCAATGCTCGCAATGCCAGGATGGGGTCCTGGTACTTAAAGCAACTGGAACTTGCCGCCACACCACCGGATACATCGATGTTCGCTCCGCCGGATGGTGAACTTGAATTCAAATGTGACACCATGTCACAAGTCGATCACACCGAATTGGTTGTTTTCGTCAATCCCGAGTTGGAACAATTGCAGCAACTTGTGGCGGGCGCACGGGCACGATTGGCGGAATTGGAAGTGAATTACACCAAAGAGAAATCTCGCGTTGATGTTATGCAGGCAGTGTTGTTCCGGGTGTTGCGTGAGCATTATCAGAAGCGCGACCGGTTGCGGCTCATCGTTGATTATCGGCGAAAATTTTTGGAGGTATTGGTACGTGTCGGCGAAGAGGAAGCGAAACAGGCCGAAGAGAACTACGAGAAAGCAAAAGCGCAAACCGACAAGGATTACCAGGAGATAGCGGCGGCGGTGGCGGATAAGAAACAACTCACCAGCGATGAGGTGGCTGAATTGACCAAGCTATGGAAGAAACTGGTGAAATTGTATCATCCCGACCGTTTCGCCAACCACCCCGACAAACTGGAGACGTATCACAAGCTCACCAGCGCCATCAACCAGGCGAAGGATAGTGGCGACATCAAGATGTTGCGGGAGATCGCTGAGGATCCGCAAGGGTTCATCCTGCGTCAGGGGTGGGCAATCTTGGATTTCAGCGACGATGTCGATATTGCCAGGTTACGAAGGTTGTATGAGACGCTGGAATTGGAAATCATTGCTGTCATCGAATCGTTGAATCGATTGCGGGAAAGTCCTGATTACGAACTCTGTCAACTCAGCGGAGTCAATCCCGGCGTTCTGGATGAACTCACAGCAGAACGGGCGAAGCTGCTTAATCAGGAGAGCACCGAGTTGGAAAAACAGGCGGGTCAACTTGCCAAGGAAATCGAGGAGTTGACCGGGCAGACACCCAATCGCATTGTTTAACCGGACTTACTTTTTCCTGGCTCATTTTCACCATCCTTACATTCCCAGGGTGAATATTATGTATGGGAGAGAAATGTTCAACTCCGATTTATCTTTTGGAAGATAACAAACTGGAGAAATTCTCCCATTATGATTGAAGAGTTTCAGGCTGCAGGATGGTATCTCCCCCAGAAGCATAATGATCGGCAGAATTGTAGGCGAATGAAAATTTAAATCTGATACCGGCGTTGGAGGAACTGGCGGGATTTGCGCCACCACTGCTGCATCAATGGTTCCGGCGGCAGGTCGAAACGAATCGTCCCGGCGCAGCCATGGAAAAGCCGGACACCGCGATCGTTGGGAATATCGAGTGTGAGGGCATAAAAAGCTTCCGCGGCCCGCCGCCCCGAAGGATCAGTGGTGTCGATCATGACATCTCCCCCGCCGCCCCATCCCAGCGCCGCCGAGGGCAGGATTTTCTGCGCGGCCGCCACCAACTGGGTTTGTTCGGCCGGCAATGCGGTGGCTGCCTGACCATGAAGCCGGACTTCGGCCTTGCTAATGTCGTTTTCAAATAATCGCGAGGCATCGTCCTGCCTGACAATCGCGTTAAAATCAAATTCCACCGGGTCAATGATTTGTCCCAGCGCCGCGCCGCGCGGCAGCCACATATGGTGCAAATCCTTTAACCGTGGCGCGATCCATTGGCCGGCGTGCGGCGCCCGCAGGGTCAACGAATCGATCTGCACGCGTAGCTTTTCAAGTTGCTGGTCAAGCACCTGCAGACGGAATCTGATGGGATCAAGGTCAATGGCTTGTTTGCTGAGCGATTGCAGCAACATCAGATTGGTTTCGCGACGCTTTAATTCCACCTGCCGGTATTCCAACAACAGCTCCGAGTCCTCAAGTCGAGCCAGGATTTGACCGCGTTCGACAAATCTGCCATCCGGGGTAATGATCTCGGTCAGATAGCCGGCAGTCTCATTGATCACATAAGGGTGATTCTTCGCTTCCACGATCCCGGTAGCGCGAAAGCGATTGGGAAAGGGCACGGAAGCCAGGAAATAAAACACTCCCCCGACACTGATCATGACCACCAGGATGGCACGCAGCCGCACGCGATCCAATTGCGGGCTGGTAATCAGGTAATTGATCAATTTTATCAACGGGACCAACACCCACGCGATACAGCACACCGCGGCCAGTATCAGCCCGACGATCAAAAACTTATCGGCAATTAATAGAATAATCCCCCCAAACACCACCACGCGATAGATGCCACTGAGGATACCGAAGATCACCAACATGATACTTTCCAAAGTCGTATTCGCGGGACTATGCGAGTTTTTACACCCAAAGATGTAATGTTCAATCAGATGCACCATTTGTTTGCGCGAATGGTTCTGCAGATTGGGAATATCGATAAGATCGGAAAGGATGTAATACCCGTCAAAACGCAACAACGGATTGGCATTGAATACGACTGTCGATACCGAGGCAATAAAGATGATGTTATAAGCCAGACTATGGAGGGTGCCGGGGCCGGTATACGCCCAGACAAAAAGAGCAAGAGCGGCGACAAAGATTTCGAAATACATCCCGCCGGCGGCGACAAAAATACGCTGCCAACGGTTCCGCAAAGCCCATGAGGCAGACGCGTCAATATAAGGTATCGGCGTAAACACCAGCAGCGTCACCCCCATGTTATGGACTTCGCCGCCAAAGTAGCGACAAATATAGGCATGGCCGAATTCATGGATGGTTTTTATAATTACCATGCCGAGATAGAGCAGAAAGAGATTGCCGGGCGCCAGCACCGCCTGGGTCTGGTCCTTCAATGAGGGAAAATGGTCGATCCCGGTTTTCACCGCCAAGACCACCGTTGTCACCCAGACAAGTCCGCCGAACCATCCCAGAAACAACCGCATGAATGGCATCGTCAATTTAAGAAAATCATCCGGATCAAGCAGTGGAATACGAACAAACATGATGCTTAACAACCAATTTTTTGCTTCCTTGCTTTTGCGTTTCCGATACCGCTCGAAGAGTTGTTCGGTGTCGACCGCCAGTTGAGTATGCAGCAGGTTGGCCTGATAGAGTTGGGCGAGGAGACGAATGGCTTCTTCCTGGCCTGGAGCATCATCCGGATAATGGGTCAAACATTCTTCCCAGACGCTTTGCACAGTGCGCCGGGGATGCAGGCGGCTGATGAAATCATAGGCAGCGGGACGCAGGCGATAGAATTGGTTGTTGAAAGGATCGGAGAGCACATACCATTTCTCGCCGCGGAAAAACTGCCGATGGACTCCGACTTGCGCGCGCAGGGACAAACATTGATTGGCGATGCGGTACCAGGATTCGCTGAAGGTGGCGGTATTCATGGATGTTTGGGTCTAAGGTTCAATGGTTAAAAGGTTCAGAGCGTTAGAGGTTTATGGGTTTAGAGGTTTAACCGCGATGATGATTAGCCGAGCGGTATTGATTAAGTGATAATTTTTGCAAAAACAGGTAAAGTCCCCATTGTTTGAGGTAATATTTCGCGGGCACGGATGCCCGCGTTACGTATATCATCGGTTTCCTTGCCGATGCCGATTTTTCCCCGATATGCCCAGATTTTAATCCTATAAAAAGTTAATCAAGTACGCTGTTATCTCATCCTCGGGTTGTTATATAAGTTTTATCAATGAGCGATTAATTCCCGAAATTTATCCCGATTGGGATA
>CAZTTH010000079.1:0-5842 GCA_964615975.1 uncultured Lentisphaerales bacterium
TTATCTCAATCCCCACCCCAAGGAATTGATGCTTCTCAATCACGTCTGATCTCCCCTCCCAGCCACACCTCATACATTTTTGATTACGAAAACAGCCAATATCAATGTGAAATATCCGTTTTCCCGGGTTTTTGTGGAGCATTAATGAGGTCTTGATACACAATCATTTCAACCAGACAGAATTCACCATCTCTTATTCATCAATCAACGATACCTGCCATAACTTTCATCATCAATACCCCCAGGTCTCATGCCGCACCGGCAGACGGTTGAGAATATCCCGATAGAACTGCCACCTGGGCATGAATGTATCCATCAGGGCGATAAAGCGGTGATTGTGGGTGGGTTCGAGCAGATGAACCATCTCATGCACGACAATATATTCCAGGCACTCCGGGGGTTTCTTCACCAGTTCGGCATTGAGACGGATACTCCCCGAGTCGGGGCGACAACTGCCCCATTTGGTTTTCATCCGTTGCACAAAGAAGCGCCTCACCTTCACTCCCATCAACAGCTCCCACTTTGCGATCAGCGGCGGAACCGCTGCCTTCAGTTGTTCCCGATACCATTCATCCAAAACCGCTTGTTTTTTCTCAACATCCGCTCCGGGACGGACTCGCAGGATCAAAGTGCGGTGCCGCAAATGTATTGCCGGCACCGTGTCCTGCTCGATCACCTTGAGCAAATAACGCTTGCCCCAGAAGTAATGGCTTTCGCGGTCGAGATAGTCACGTGGCATCTCCCGCTCCTGATCTCGCAATTTTTGCTGTTGCCGCCGGATCCAGCCCAGTTTCGCGATCGCAAAGACGCGAATGGTGTCAGCCGTCATGCGCAATGGCGCCGCAATCCGCACCCTGCCGGTCGGCGGATGGACACTCAGATGAATATTCCGGATGTCCTTCAGCACCACCTCCATGGTAATATCGCCAAGTTTAATTTGCCTGACCATTAATATTCTCTCTGTTGCTTGATGATAAGAAAGATCCGCTCGACCTGGTCGACATCCCGAAGGACATCATATATGGCTTTCTTGATGACCTGCTCCCGCGCTTGCACTCCGCGCCAGCCATCATGCCTCTCGTGCTTGACCGCCGCATCGATTTTCATGGCGAGATCCAATGTCGGGTCGATACCACCCACAATATAGGGACCTGAATCTTCGGCCATCAGATCGCGCTGCCGGTCCTCCAGATCCCGCCGGAGTTGGTTATACAGAGCCCGCATCCCGGGACTGTTTTTCAGGGGTTCAGGGGTCTCATCGGTTTGCCCTGCCTGAACATTCCTGGCCAACGCGGCAATGCGTTTCAGGTACTCCTCGTAATCAATGCGGCGGGCACGCAGGTCGGCAATGATTTCGTCGAGCAAGGTCGACATCTTGTCGTAGAACGCCGGGTCGTTGAGATGATCCTTGATGATCTTGCTGCGCACATTGTTGGCGATGGTTTCGGCAATCGCTCCCCGGTTGCCCTTCATCCCACCCAGTTGGGTATTGATCGCGTTGGCGATGCCGGTTTTCACAATCAAGTCCAATAACGACAATTCATCGAATGACGATATCCTTCGCGGTTCACCGGCTTCGATATAGGTGTCGATGAGGTGGCGCATGTCGGCCTCGTAGGTTTTCAGATCGATGGTTTCGCCGCTCGCTTTGCGGATGATGTCGCGCAGCTTGAGATAACGATCGAGTTCACTCCTGATTCGCGTGATCTCGGCTGCACTGTAACCGGCGGCAGTCAATTCGTCCGCGATGTTGGCGTAGGCGCGCACCAGAGCGGCGGTGGACTTGTAGAGAGCGTCGCGCTGGGATTCATGTGCCTGAAGATCATCGGCTATCTCGGTGTTGCCACAAAAATAATGGATATACTTGAGTTCGTCCCGCGGCGGCGCCACCGGTTCGCATAGCAAGGAGATGGTTTCCAAGGCGTTATCCAGCCGTTCACGTCCCCGGGTCAGGCGGTCTTGCAGGAGTATTTCAGGATCGGTGCCGCTGGCGCTGTGATCCAGTTCGGAAGTATACACGGCAATGGCGTTTTCAACTTTCTTGAAGAGGTCTTTATAATCCACGATATAACCAAATACCTTGTCATCGTCGTCGAGCCGATTGGTGCGGCAGATCGCCTGAAACAAGCCATGATCCTGCATGCTCTTGTCGATATAAAGATAGGTGCAATGCGGCGCATCGAAACCGGTGAGCAGTTTGTCCACCACCACCAGCAACTTCATCTCGTTGGGCTTTTCCTTGAATAATTTCTTAACATTGTCTTCATAGGTTTCAGTTTTGGTTTTCCCCGGTCTTGCCTCCACGTCCTGCAGCACCTCAGTGTAGATAGTGAAAATGTATTGCTTGTCTGTTTCCGTGTTCGCGCCGGTATCCTCGGTGGTGATATCCCGCATTTGCGGGTTGTAGGAGGTGACGACTGCGCACCGGTTCTTAAATACCGTTTTCTGGAATAACTCGAAGTATTTACACGCCTCGTATATGCTGGATGCCACCAGTATGGCGTTGCCGCGTTCATTGCTCAGGCGTGGTTTGACGCTGAAGTCAAAAACGATGTCCTGCACCACCCGATCCATCCGCGAGCGCGAACTCAGGACGTTTTGCATGGTACCCCACTGCTCGCGCAGGGCGGCCTTCTGCCAGTCGTTCAGACCTCGGGTCTTGGCGTCAAACCAGGCGTCAATCCGGTCCTCCGAACCAAGACGCTGATCGATATTCCGCGCCTCATAAACCAGATCGAGCACCACTTCGTCCGCCACCGCTTCGCTGAACTTGTAGGTGTGAATGTAACCGCCGAAAACTTCGCGGCTGGTTTGTTTGTCCTGCTTCAATAACGGTGTGCCGGTAAAGCCGATAAACACCGCATTTTTCATGATCGCCCGCATGGTTTTGTGCAGCTTGCCACTTTCGGTTCTATGGCATTCATCGACAAAGACATAAAGGTCGCCTACCGTCTGGCAAGGCTGTGCCAGTAAGTCGGCGATGAATGCATCGAAATTACCCACCTTTTTCCTGCCGAATTTATGGACGAGCGAGCATAATAGACGCGGCATGGCCTGGCCGAGTTGCGTCATCAGATCGCGACCGCTGCTGGTGCGGACGATCGGCTCGCCGGCCTCGGTGAAAACGCCTTCGATCTGTTTGTCCAGTTCGTCGCGGTCGGTGATGACGACCACGCGGGCACGCGGTTTGTTCTCCAGAATCCATTTGGCCAGCAGCACCATGACGATACTCTTGCCGCTGCCTTGCGTGTGCCAGATGATACCGCCTTCATGACGGTGGATATGCGCCTGCGCTGCCTTGACAGCGAAATACTGGTGCGCGCGCGGCAGTTTTTTCATCCCGCCATCATAGAGCACAAAGTCCTGCATCAACTCAATGAGCCTCGCCTTGTCCGCCATCTTGAGCAGGTACTTATCGAGCTTGAAGCGGGAGTCATCCTCTTCGTCTTCTTTCCACTTGAGGAAATACTTCTCCTCGGTGCCGATGGCGCCATATCGCAACCCCTCGGAGTCATTGCCGGCGAAGACGATCTGCACGGTGCTGAAGAACCACGTATTGAATTCCGATTTTTGATTGGAAATGAGCTGGCGAATGCCGTCGCCGATCGATACCCGGCTGTTCTTCAACTCAATCACCCCGACCGCGATGCCGTTCACGTATACTACCAGGTCGGGCCGGCGCTCATGGTTGCCGCGTAACGTGACCTCTTCGGCAATCGTGAAATCGTTTTTCTCCGGGCAGCGCCAATCGATGAGATGGACGGTTTCGGTGTTCTCGCCCGCCGCTGTTTTCACTGGCACGCCATAACGGAGCAGGCTGTAGACCGCCTTGTTGTTGTCGTAGAGATTGCGGTTGGGATTATGCGCATCGAGGCGCAGCCGGTCGAGCGCCCGACTGATCTGGGCGCCGCTGTAACCGCAGTCGGTCAGATATGCGGTGAGCAGTTTTTCCTCGATGTTGCTGTTGCCTTCCCGGTCGCGCCAATCACCAAGATAGCGATAGCCAAGTTCATCGCCAAACAATGCGATCACCCGGTTCTGGGTAGCGCGTTCGGATTGGCCGATGCCGCTCATCTCTTTCCTCCTTGTCGTAACGTTGCCATGGATTCCAGTCCTTTCTCGGTCAACCGATATTGCTGTAAACGGCTTTGGGGTTTTTCGGGAATCGTATAAACTATCCGCTGCTCGTTCAGCAACTTGCGGATCAATTGATTCAAATGACCTGAGACCTTTTTTTGCCCCAGCGAGTTGGACATCGCCGACTTTGACTGCGGGCCGCCGGTAGCGAGCAGTTCCAGCACCCTTATTTCCAGCATTTGCGACTCTGGCTGCGACTCTGGCTGTGACTCTGGCTGCGACTCTGGCTTGTTAGTGACCGCTGATGCAGGATAGGCAAAAACCACCCACAACCCACTGTGTTCAAAACGAAAATCAGGTGCCGGCGTTCCTGCCACTGCGCAGACGTTCACGATGTGTTCGATTCCTCGTCCCCATAATTCAATCATCCCGGCACGGAAAAAAGTATTGGCTATATCCGGATTATATGGCTGAGATGAATGTTTTCCTTTGAGAGTCTCCACTGTCCAGCCTTCATACAGCTCACCGTTATTCCAAAGCATTATTTTGTCGTCATACACACTGATTTGAATGGGGACGTTGCTGCTGTAATCCTTATGGGCGATGGCATTGATTATCGCTTCGCGCAAGGCTTCTTCCGGAACTGGGTAATCCTCAATGCGCTGCACACCTTTGTAGGAAATCAGCGCTTTCGTGTATTTGGTGAGTAATAAATCCATCGTCCTGTTCACCTGGGCGAACAAATCACCATGAATCTCATCATGGAATAACAAATCGGCGCCATTGCGGAAATAACCGATTTTCACGTATGCCCCAGTGACAAAACGCTCCGGATTAGTGTGAAAAAGCAATACCGCGGCTCGTTTCAGATAAGTGCCTTCCATCAAATGCAGTTTTTCGATCAGAACAGTATCTGTTTCTCTCAACAATTCCGGCGGTAATCGTTTGCTGCGTTCGGCATGTCCGCGGAAATCAGTCAATGCCTTGTTGTCAAGGTCAGCCACTGAAACATATGGCACCGGCACGCCATCCCAACGCCGCCCTTGCTTGCGTAATAAAAAGCGGTCGAGTGCCGCCCCCTTCAGTTCCTGTTTGGTGCTGCCGCTGCGGAAATGGTATTCACCCTTGTAACTGATCGGGCTGGGATAGGGTTCCACGATGATTTCCAACCAGTCCCGGCCGGTTTCACCATGCAGATTCACCTCGACCATGATACCGAGAATATCGCGGACCTTGTTCGGGATTTCTTCCAGGAGTTTCGCCGCGTTGGCCACGCCCACCACCGCGCCCCGGTCATTCTTGCCGATCGCCAGGGTTCCGCCCAGGGCATTGGCGAAACCGCAGATCCATTTCAGGTATTCATCCCGCCAGGTTGTTTTCCATTCGCTGTTTTGGTTTTCGATCATACCTGCCAATTTTCCATCATGTATGCGGTTGCCGGTTCGCGGATTTCGGTGGAACGATCCATTGGGTGTCCGAACATTTTATCCGATTCCCATTGGGCGGGATTATTGATAATGTAGGTGCGGATGCGATTTAATTCAGGTTCATTGCGGACGATATGTTCCCAATAATTGCGTTGCCATAATTTACCGTCGAATCGTCGCCATCCCCGGTGTTTCACCCCGCGAATATATCGATTGGTTGTCATCGTTTTGAACCACCGGATTACCGAACGTAGGGGCGAACCTGCGTGTTCGCCCTCATCCACCAACGTGCGTTCGCCCACGCCCAACGTGCGTTCGCCCACGCCCAACGTGCGTTC
>CAZTTH010000079.1:5942-10854 GCA_964615975.1 uncultured Lentisphaerales bacterium
CCAACGTGCGTTCGCCCACGCCCAACGTGCGTTCGCCCACGCCCAACGTGCGTTCACCCACGCCCAACATGCGTTCACCCTGTCCATCCGGGTGGACACGTTCGCCCTGTCCCGGTGCATTATCCCCCACCCCCGGCGCACGTTCATCGATCCCCGGTACGTTTTCCCCCATCCCCGCCCCGCCGGGTTCCCCCGGTGTTTGGGATTCACCCGATGGTTGGGGGGTGGCGGGGGGCGCGGGTTCGGTTGGAAGGAGGGGGCGAACACGTAGGTTCGCCCCTACGATGTCCATTCCAACCCGGACGGCACCAACGGTATTTTCCCCGACATTGATCACGACGAAATGGACGTGGTTCGGCATGCAAACGAATGCGTCGCATTGGATATCCGGGAATTTGTTTTCCAATTCCGCATACACGTCGGCCACCATTATCCCCGCATCGTTCAACCCCATTTCACCGCCGACAATATTACCGAATAATCGATGCCGATTTTGGGTGCAAATCGTAATAAAATAGGCGCCGGCCTGGGTGTAATCATATCCTGGTAATCGGATGCTTCGACGGTGATGGACGGCTGGATCGTAGGAATGCCTTCGCCGATAATCCAGTGACTGGTCGTTGTTTTGTGCCGCGCTCATACCAATCGAATTCTCCCGGTCAATAATTCGTGCATCATGCCCTGTTTGATCTGGCGGTATTTCACCAGTTTCGCCTCCAATGCCATGATCTCAGCGTCCATATCGGAGAGGATTTCCGCGATGGCGGTTTGTTCGGGAATTTGTGGCAATATCAGTTCAAAGTTCTTCATCGTATTCCAATCGGAACGTGGCATGTGAGTTCCATACGATGAACTCGCTGCTTCAATAAACTTATGTGTTTGAACAATTTGAAATAGATAAGCAGAGTGTACCAGAACCTTGTTGGGTGCGAATATCCAGATCTCAGTCGAGCAGACACCAGCACGATCAGCCAACCAGTATTTTCTTAGATAAGCGCGAAGTTTTCCAAATAAAACATCGCCTTCACAGAAGACCGATTTTAATGAAGACTGTTCTCCTGTACTCGTGCATCCTAAGAGTGAACCAGTTGAAGAATTGATATGTTCCAATTCGATACAGAATTCCTGAATTCCATCTTTTTTGGGATCAATCCGTTCACCCCGAATGATAACAACATCCCCCAACCGCTTCTCTTCCCAATCGCCACTAAATCCCGGTAGACGTCTGCTTAATCGAGAATGGTTAGTGGATAATTGGGAGTTTTCCCCATTATCAATTTTCAATTCTCCATTCTCAATTGGCATTGTCTCCGGCGGAGTTAAAAGCCACTGCATGGCGCCTTTTTTGATCTGGTGTTTTTTGGCGATGAGTTGCTCCAGAGATTCAATCAGCGCATCCACATCGCTCAACGCCTCGGCAATTGCTTCTTGTTCTGCTTTGGTGGGAGGAAGTGCGATAAATAGTCGCATTAAATTGTCTTGGTTAATGTTGGTATTAGCACTAACCGAGCTTGCGCTTATAAGCCTATTGCGAAAGCTCTCCTCGTAGAAACAATGTCTCTTCAACTTGATATCTATAAATCCACTATCACGGAATCTGATAAGAAATCCAGAGTAAACCGTTTCAGGTAAATCATTCTCGACAATTGCAGTCAATCCTACACCAGATGGTTTAACCGACGAACGAATAAAAATTACGTCCCCTTTTTTGAGGTTGTAGTTTTTTTGATCGAAATAATTGCTGGCAACCAAACCAAGTCCCTCAATAGATGCAATTGCAGAGATACCAAAGATATCCATTAAGTTCACAAATGGAAAGCCATGTCCAAATGCTTCACTGTTCTTGTTTATCCCATTCTTGAACGTACCAATGTCCCCAAGCTGATGAATCTCCCAATCCTCAGGAATCACTCCGACCTCAGTCTGTTTGTAGCCGGGAGGGATTAATTGAGAATGGAGAATTGAGAATGGAGAATTGGGGGGAGAGGGTTGAGATGGAGGAATGGGTAATGCTGAATTGGGGGGAGAACTCTTTGATTTGATTTCATTATCCATTTTCCATTCTCCACTATCAATTAAGCAAAAATCCCATTTTTGCGAGGTGAGCATGCACCTTTTGCTCCAGCTCGACCACCTTACCAGCGGCTTGGGGCAACGGGGTATCGTAACGTTCGGCCAGTTCCTTGACGCGCTGGGTCAACGTCTGGCTGATGCGGTCCATCTCGCTGTGAATGGCCGCGGCAATGGCAGCCAGCCATTTGTCATCCACCACCAGGGTTTTGATTTCGGTTTCGGTGAGTGTCGGGTATTTGGTGTAGGCTTTGGCGTCAAGATCGGCTTCAGCATCTTTCAGGGCGCGTTTGAGCTCGCCTTCTTCGCTGGATAGTTTCAACCACTCCGCCAACACCGAATTCTCAGTCATTATCAATTCTCCATTTTCAATCTCCAATTCACCTTGCTCCATTTTCAATTCCTTGAGTCGCCCGGCAACTGAAGCCTTGTTCACTTTGTCGAGTTCTGAGAATGCGCCGTCTTCACCACCATGTTCTTCTTCCATCTCGGTCATGCGGGCAGTGACGCGTTCGAGTTCAGCCTCCAGTTTGGTGATGGCTTCCTGCTCGGCGGCAAAATAACGGGCGACAATCAGGGATTTCGGCACGAGGTCGCAGGTCCAGCCTTTATCCACTTCCTTGCCCCTGACATTCTTCGCCAGCACCCGGGTGGTCTCGGCCTTCCAACCATCGGCGGCGACGAGGTAACAATCGTCCTGCATGGTCGCCGACCAGTAATCCATGAGATGCTGATAAACGTGATACTTATCCATCAGCGGCTTGTCGGTGTAATGCGCTAACAAGTCTTCCGCGAGCTCATGGATCACTGTTTTGGGATGACAGCCAACGGTCAGGGATTTGAGGGTGATAGCGCCGCGCTCTCGCCAGTCGACGAAAAGGGTTTCCATACCGGCAATGAAGGCGGCGAACTCCGGGTGGCTGTAGATGGTGGATTTTAATTGAGAATTGGGAATGGATAATTGTGAATAACCGGGACGGAGAGGTTGAAAAAGAGCGGATCGCATATTGGGGAGCACTGTCCAGTATTTGTGCAGAGCGTCAATGTCACGGGCGGGAATGCCGCCGCACAGGTGACCGGCGATGTCCTGAATGTCCTCAGCCTGTTGGCTGTCGATGTAACGCGGGAGATTGAGGTTGAACTCGTTTTTCTCGATCTCCTCGAAACCGACCACGCGGGAGTACTTCGGGATCTCCAGCCGTTTGGTGAAGACATCGACGATCTGGTGAATATCCCGGTCGCGCAGGCGGTTCTTGTTGCCGTCCTTGAGGAAACCGGCGCTGGCATCAACCATGAAAACGCCCTTGCGGGTATGGGCGTTTTCCTTGTCGATCACGATGATACAGGCGGGTATGTTGGTGCCATAGAAGAGATTGGCGGGCAGGCCGATGACGCCCTTGATATAGCCTTTGCGGATGAGATGGCGACGGATATCCGCCTCGGCGTTGCCGCGAAAGAGCACGCCGTGCGGCAGAATACAAGCACCCATGCCAGTGCTTTTGAGCGAGCGGACGATATGCAGCAGGTAGGCGTAGTCGCCCTGTTTTGAAGGCGGGGCGCCGAAGGGTTGGAAGCGTTCCCAGGGATCGTTCCGCACATCGACGCCGTTGCTCCAGCGCTTGTCGCTGAAGGGTGGATTGGCGACGACATAATCGAAGGTCTTGAGGGTATCGCCGTTCTTGAACTTGGGATCGGCGAGGGTGTTGCCCTGGACGATGAGCGCACCGGCGTTATTATGCAGGATCATGTTCATGCGGGCGAGCCCGGAGGTGGCGGCATCCTTTTCCTGTCCATAAAGCGTGACGGGTGTGCGGGCTTCCTCGGCAACCTTCAGGAGGAGCGAGCCGGAACCGCAGGTCGGATCGTAGACGGTGGTGGCGGACGAGGTTTTTGCCGTGCGGATGCCGAGGATTTGGGCGATGACGCGGCTGACTTCCGCGGGAGTGTAAAACTGCCCTTTGCTCTTGCCGCTCTCGGTGGCGAAGTGGCGCATGAGATATTCATAAGCATCTCCGAGGATGTCATCATCGTCGGCGCGGTTCCTGGAGAAATCGAGCGCCGGATTCTCGAAGATAGCGATGAGATTGCTGAGCCGGTCCACCATCTCCTTGCCGCTGCCGAGTTTGGTGGCCTCGTTGAAATCCGGAAAGTCGGACAATCGATTGGCATTGGCCAACGGCCCGATAATCGTTTTGTTGATGCGATCACCGATGTCGGGCTTGCCATTGAGCGCCACCATGTCCTTAAAACTGGCGCCGGCGGGGATGGTGATGGGAGCATAGGGCCTACCGGCGAATTTGTCGCTGACGTATTTCACGAACAGCAGCACCAGCACGTAGTCCTTGTATTGACTGGCATCCATGCCGCCTCTCAGTTCGTCGCAACTGGACCAGAGGGAGGAGTAGAGTTCAGATTTCTTGAGCGCCATACTGGGTTATCCGAGTAAATAATATATTGGATTGTGATTTCATTTCTTCCCCATCTTTCTGCCGCATCGCCGGTGGCGGCAAGGATTTTATTGCCTCGTAATAGTGATATCAAATTGTAACCACTCAGGTATCGATTGGAGGTTAACGGAGGGCGGACTTTCTTGTCCGCCTTGTCTTGGCGGGTTGGAAAACCCGCCCTCCGTTCGCAACCATATTCATCAATCTCATCTCAAAATCTTGACATGAGTAATTACGTCAAACTGATCAGCTAATGAGGATATGAGGGAAATGATAATCCATGAATCCTAAATTCCAATTTCAGGGATGCCTGAATACTGAAATTCATCGGTACTGGGCGCGGTCATCATCATCCTTTTTTGATGGTATGACATCATCACGAAACACGTATTCAA
>CAZTTH010000080.1:0-10617 GCA_964615975.1 uncultured Lentisphaerales bacterium
AGTTGAGCAATCAGCCAGAGACGCTCTTCGGCGAAGGATAATGGCAGGGCGCCAGTTCGATGCGATTTTGGGATCAACGGGATTGACGTTTCAGAAAATTCCGTCAATCTGGATTGAATCTCCCGTGCCAGCGTCGCGATGGTGGGATATTCAAAGATGCAATGAAGCGGCAGAGTGACTGAAAGCGCCTCGGTGATGCGCGCTATCACCCTGGTCGCCATGAGTGAATGACCACCCAATCCAAAGAAATTAGCATGAACCCCCACCCATTGCAATTGCAGCAGATTACACCAGATCGCAGCCAGCATCTCCTCAATCGGCGTAGCTGGCAGCTCATTCTTTTCGAGCAGGTCTTTTTTATCATTATCCGATGATGGCGGGGGTAACAGTTTCCGATCGATTTTGCCATTGGCAGTCAACGGCAAGTGATCGAGAAACATCATCCGTGCAGGCACCATGACATCCGGGAGTCGTTGCCGGAGATAGTCTCTGATTTCAAATTCTGTTGGAGTGTGACCTCGACGAGGCACGATATACGCGATCAATTCATGATCCCCCCGCTCAGTATTCCTTCCGCAGACAAAGCTGGATTGAACCGCTGGATGTCGAACCAGATTTCCATTCACCTCTTCCGGCTCAATGCGTACGCCATGGATCTTGATCTGATCATCCAAACGGCCGCGAATCGCAATCTCTCCATCAATCCGAAAATGTCCAATATCACCGGTAAAGTAGAGCAAATCTTCGCGATCATCGCGAAAAGGATTGGGGGCAAATCTGCGGGTGTTTTCTTCCGGGGCATTGATATACCCCAGACTGCGGTAGGGAGTACGAATCACAATTTCACCGGGTTCGCCAATACCGCACAGCTGGCGCGCTTCATTCAAAATCAATATCTGGGTCTGCGGCAGGGACCGGCCCACAGGCTGAATTCCCGGCGCCGTGTTTTCCCTGGGCACATGAAAATAACACTTTGCCAGGGTGGTCTCGGTTGGCCCATATAAATTCACCACCTCACAGACGTCGGAGATCCGGTATTGCCATTCACGCGCCAATTCGTCGGTTAAAGGTTCACCCGCGAAAAATACCCAGCGTAAAGAAGGAACACGTGATTCATGTTGAGCTTGTCTCAGCCAGTATCTGGCAAGCGTCGGCACGGTGTGCAGTATGGTGATTTTTTGTTCATTCAACCAAGGCAGAACTTCCATGTCGCGATTCGCATGTGCCAGTTCCGGGAGACAGACCGTCGCCCCTCCCAGCAATGGAGTGAACATGTCGCGCAGGACAACATCGAATGACAGACTGGTCAATTGCGCGATCCGATCACCGGGGCCAATTGCAAAGGTCGACTGCTGCCAGATCAGAAAATGACTCAAGCCCTTATGGCAACCGAGGATGCCCTTGGGGTTTCCAGAGGTTCCTGAAGTAAAGAAAATATAAGCGGGATCGTCACCGGTTATTTCCGGTAATGCCTGAGGTGGAGGGTGAATTCCTGCTTCCGGCAACGGGCTGATCTGGCCGCTGTCGCCATCCAGAGCTATGATTCTGAGGTCATAATCAGCTTGGGGGTTAAAATTCCCGCAATCGAGGAGCAGGCGCACGCCGCCGGCCGCGATCATAATCATTTTCCGTTCAGCCGGCAAATCAGGGGCGATTAACAGGATCACGCCGCCCGCGCGCCACACCGCGTATATGCCCGCCATTAAACCAAACGAACGCGGCCCATGAATAGCCACCCGGTCACCACGGGTGATGCCCGCGTCCCGGAGTTGATGCGCCAAAATCTCACCGTGATGCAGAAAGTCTTGATAGGTCCATTGTTGCCCCCCCTGGCAAACCGCAGTCAAGCCGGCAAACCGATGGCTGTTTGCCGTCATCAATGTGATAATCGACGGTATTTTTGCTGGGGATATTTCCACGCGGGGATCCGGCAAAATTTTTGCGGCATTGTGGGTGGTCAGCGAAAGACGACGAATCTTTTCGTGGGGATTCTTAACTGCCTGGGTAATGAGGGTAACATATTGTTGGAGAAATTCCTTCATTCGCCTGTCAGTATACAAGTCGACATTGTAAGCCAGGGTTAATTTGAGTTCATTTCCAGATGGCTTGAGGTAGAGAGTCATATCGAACTGACTGAGATTATCTTCCATCTCAATTATCTCCGTCGACATTCCATCCAAACGCAGCGGCTGCTCTTCAAGATTAAACATATTGATGAAGATTTGAAATACCGGGGATCGACTGCCGTCGCGCGAGATTTGCAATTCCTTTACCAGATCCTTAAAGGGTAGAAGCTTATGCTGATATGTCGAAATCAACATTTGACGCACCTCCTGTAAATACTCATCAAAGCTCATATCGCCACTGATGTGTGAACGCAGAGCCAACGTATTGAGGAAACAGCCGACAAGCTGCTCAGTCCCAGGATGAGTTCGATCCACAATTGGAGTTCCCACAACCAGATCGTTCTGACCGGTTAGCCGATATAACAGCACCTTAAAGGCTGTCAGCAAGATCATAAAGTCGGTTACTTCCGATTGACGCGCATGGTGTCTGAGGCCGACCATCACAGCGGCGGATATCCGATCATCAACCCGGGCGCCGCGATAGCTTGGGATCAAAGGACGGGTGAATTCCGGTGGCAGTTCGGTTGTTTCCGGAGCCCCCGCCAACTGGTGTCGCCAAAAGTTCAGGTGCTCATCGTATGCTTGTCCGATGAGCTGTTTTCGTTGCCAGCTTGCGAATTCGGAATATTGAATCGGCAACCCCGGCAACTTAATCGACCTGTTGACCGCCAAAACATTATAAAGCGCGGCAAGTTCACGTTTGATTATCTCCAATGACCAACCATCCGCGATGATGTGATGCAGGGTCAGGAAAAAAAAGTATTCGTCCTCACCGGCTTTGAATAAACGAAAACGAGCAAGTTGTCCACGATCAAGATCAAAGGGCTGGCGCCTTGCTTCGCGAATGAAATCTTCTGGAAATGAGTCTTTGTTGTCGTTTGGAGAAGAGGGGTATTCAATCATCATAAAATCGACCACAACGGCGGACATTACCGTCCGTTGCGGTTCCCCATCGACAACGCGATAGGCAGTGTGTAAGGTT
Organism: uncultured Lentisphaerales bacterium; assembly: GCA_964615975.1. Lineage (GTDB taxonomy): Bacteria > Verrucomicrobiota > Lentisphaeria > JABSQK01 > JAJFLO01 > CAZTTH01. The sequence continues at coordinate 3,109 of CAZTTH010000080.1, forward strand.
TCATGACGTTGCACCAGGATGGTCAGTGCCGCACGCAATGCGGTCACATCAAGCTTACCAGATAATCGGTGTAACTGACTGACATGATAAATGGAAAGATCTGATTTAATTTGATTGAGCAGCCAGAATTGCTCTTCGACGAATGACAGGGGCAGCAGTTCAACATGAGCAGAGGTTGATTCCGATATGATCGGTGCACTCTCAATTGGTAAACTGCTGGATTCAATTTTTCGCGTCAGAGCCGCGATTGTCGGATGCTCCAAGATATAACGGATAGAAATATTGACCGCGAATGTCCGGCGAATCCGGGTGATTAATTTTATCGCCAGGAGAGAATTCCCGCCCAAAGAAAAAAAGTCCATATGAATACCAACCTGATTCAAGTCGAGCACTTCACACCAGATGCGTGCAAGCTGCGTTTCAATTTGACGGTTGGGCAAATCGCCCGGGTGAGATGAATTAATTGGGCGATAGTCCGGCAGGGATAATTTTATCCGATCCACCTTGCCTGAAGTGGTCAATGGCAAAGCGTTGAGAACAACGATGGCATTGGGAATCATGTATTCCGGCAGCTTTAGTTTGAGATAGGCACGCAGCAAATCGGTGAGATGAAGGTTGAAGGTTGTGGGATCAAGATTCCCATTAACAATTTCCCCATCCGTTCTTCCGTTTTCTCCGATTATTTGGGATTTGGAATTTGGGATTTGGGATTTTCCGTCTTCTTTTTTCCGTCCATCCTTATTCCCATTTCCGTCTTTCATTTTTTCGTCCCATTCCGCATTCATCATTCCGCATTCATCATTTCCTTTCCCCACCACATATGCTACCAATCGCTTGTCACCGGGCTGGTCCTCGCGCAATATGACTATTGCTTGCTTAATCAGGGGATGGCTTGTCAATACCAATTCGATTTCACCCAATTCAATCCGAAATCCGTGCAGCTTAACCTGGTTATCTTTCCGGTGGATGAATTCGATATTTCCATCTTTATGAAATCTTGCCATGTCACCAGTGCGATAGATACGTTCACCTGTCTTACCCCCAAAGAAATCCGGAATAAATTTTTCCGCGGTTGCTTCCGGCTGCCCCCGGTATCCTCGTGCCACTCCCTTTCCACCGATCAATAATTCGCCTATGCCCCTCAATTCTGTTGGGTTTAAATTGGCATCGACTACATACGTTTGAGTATTTAAGATCGGGCGGCCGATAAATATCTCACGCTCATTTTCGATTTTTGCCATGGTCGACCAAATCGTCGTTTCGGTCGGACCATACAAATTCCAAAAATACCGACTTTTGGTGAGCAAATCCCTGGCCAATCGCGAATCTAACGCTTCCCCACCACATAAAATCTTGTGAATCAACCCGGGTTGCCAATCATGTTCCAGCAGCATTTGCCAGGTTGCTGGCGTTGCTTGTATCATGGTAATACGTTCTTGTGCCAATATCGCTTTTAAGGTCATGCTGTCGCGCGCACTTTCGTGATTTACCATAACCATGCAGGCGCCGTGAAGCAGCGGCAGATATAATTCCACTCCCGCGATATCAAAACTTAGCGTCGTCAATGCCAGACATCGGTCCTCGATTGCCATTCCGGGATGTTCTGATAGGGATTTAAGGACATTAAGCAAATTCCCATGAGTGATCTCCACTCCCTTCGGCTTGCCGGTCGATCCCGAAGTATAAATTATATAGATCAATCCATCCCTTTCGGTGTGGTTAACCGGGAGATGGTTTCGCGGATAGTTCTCAATAATCTCACGGTCCTGATCAACCACAATCGTCTTGATCTTGAATGGTAATTCTCTACTACCCCCGACATTGAGAGTATTTCCGGCGGATAGCGAAAAATTAACCTCCGGTACAATATCTGATGTCAACATCAAGACAGATAGCCGGGCATCTTGAATCACATAAAACTGACGCTCTGTCGGCCACTCGGGATCTAAAGGCACATAAACACCGCCTGCCTTGATTATCGCTAAAACACTCACGATCATTTCAATTCCACGTGACATCATTATCCCTACCGCCATCTCGGGGATGACCCCAATTGATTGCAAGTGCCGCGCCAGCTGATTGGCGCAAGCGTTGAGTTCTGCGTAAGTCAATTGCTGGTCTTCATATAGCACCGCCACCGCGTCCGGCGTACGCCTTGCCTGCGCTTCAATTAATTTATGGAGACTTGATGGCTCTGGATTTGCTATCACGGGTGATGGTATAATCCACGTTCCAGGGGTTTGTGTAGCGGTGGTTGAAAGCGGTAAACCCCCAACCAATTGAGTGGGATCATCGGTGATGGCTTCCAGAAGCTGCTGATAGTGGGCTAACATCCGTTCCATTCTTTCACGGCGGTATAAATCGATAGAGTAATTCAATGATCCGCATAACTCGCCCGCGGACTCCCATGCCGACACTTCGATATCAAAACGTACCAAACCATCATTCTGGGGTAAGCAAGTGATCCTTGTGCCGGTCAGTTCCAGAAGCTCCGTGGGGTTATTCTGAAATGCAAACATGATCTGCACCAAGGGATTCCGACTGAGATTCCGGGGCGGATTTAATAATTCCACAATCTTATCAAAATGAAGGTGTTGATGCGCGTAAGCGCTCAGTGTGACCAGACGAGTTTGCTCAAGCAGGCGGTCAAATCCCGGATTACCGCTAAAATCCAAACGCACTGGCAGGGTATTAACAAAAAAGCCGATCAATTCCTCCAATTCACTCCGCGGCCGATTGCCGACCGGGGTGCCGACAGTAATCAAATCCTGCCCGGTGTAGCGATGCAGCAAAGTTTGAAATGCCGCCATCATGGTCATGTACAAGGTGCATCCGGTAGCGCGGCTTAACTGTTTCAGCTTGATGGTCAGTGGCGCCGGCAGAATAAATTCAAGACGGGCGCCGCGAAACGATGGTTGGGGGGGGCGCGGAAAATCCGTCGGGATTTCGCTGGCGGATAAATCACCTCCCAATTGCTGTTTCCAGTATGTTTTCAACTGTTCCAACACCCTGCCCCGCAGCCATTGCCGTTGCCACAGCGAATAATCCACATATTGAATCGGCAAGTCCGGCAGCCGCGCCGGCAAACCACTTACTTCAGCCTCATAAAGCCTGCGTAGTTCCCGATTCATCACCTCCAATGACCACCCGTCCGCGATGATATGATGCAAAGTAATTATCAGATGATGGCGCTCACCGGACAGGCGCAGGAGGATCAAACGCGCCGGCGGACCTTGACTTAAATCAAACTCCCGCTGCATCCCCTCGATCGTCATTCGCTTCAGGACCTGGTCGCGAACCTCCGCTTCAAGTCCACTGAGATCCACCATCGCCTGATGCTCAGGCGATGGCGTGGTCATCACCTGAACCGGTCGGGATTCCTTCACGCGAAACACAGTTCGCATACTTCCCTGCCGAAGACTCAATGCCAACCAGCTGCCGTTTAATCCCGGAATGGACAAATCCCCATTCACATCATAACCGCAATTGATATTGTAGGCGTTGCTGCCTGGGTTGATCTGATCAATCAACCACATCTGTTCCTGCGCGAATGACAGATCGGGCGATGATTCAGTGGTCGATGGAAGCGCGGGAATTTCCTGAACCTGATCCGTCTTTTCCTGAAACATGGATACCACCTGAGCGGTAAAATCACACATTATGGGATATTCAAACAGCAATTGCAGTGGAATGTCCAACCCAATCACCTGTGAAAGGCGGGCGATGATCCGGGTCGCGATCAGTGAATGACCGCCCAACACAAAAAAATCGTCATTTCGATCAATGGCATCAATCTTTAATACCTCCGACCAAATGCCCGCGATAAATTCCTCCCATGGCGTTTGCAATGGTGTTCTTGGTTGCGATTCAAACTGGTTCAGCAATTCAGGCGGAGGCAATGCGTTATAATCGATCTTACCGTTTGTGGTCAAGGGCAATGATTCCATTTCAATGATTGTGGCTGGGATCATATGCTCCGGGAGATATTGGGTGAGGAATACCCGCAGAACAGAATGGGTATTTATTTTAGATTTTGATTTCCTTCCCATCCTATCATCTCTTTCCATTCTTTCGTCTTTAATTTGGTATTTGACATTCGCGATTTGAGATTCCCCCCTGATCACCACATACGCCACCAGGTGTTTATCCTCCGGTTGATCTTCCCGCACCATCACCACCGCCTGCGCCACCTCGGGGTGGCGCATCAGACACTCTTCGATCTCAGTCAATTCAATACGAAACCCACGCATCTTTATTTGTCGATCAGTTCGCTGTGTCCAATGGACATTTCCATCGCTGTCATAATACCCCCAATCTCCACTGCGAAAGAGGCGATCTCCTTCCCTGCGGGTAAAAGGATTGATGATAAACCGCTCCTTGGTTTGCTCCTCATCGCCAAGATATCCCGCCGCCAAATAAGGGGTGCGAAGATGAATTTCTCCTGATTCCCCCATGCCGGTCAAAATTCCCGCGCGATTGAGGATTAAAATCTGGACATCGTCAATCCCTTGACCCACTGGGATTCGCTGCGGGATGTCCTGGGGAATGGGGTAATATCCCATGATCTGAGGCGTCTCGGTTGTCCCATAACAATTGACACAGCTTATTCCCGGATTCGCCGCGTGAACTTTTCGCACGGCATCCGCGGATAAGCGTTCGCCAAAACTAAAAACATGACGGACATCAAGAGACATTCCGGCGTGGTGAGTGAGTTCCAAGTTTATAAGCTGGAGCAGTGAAGGTGTCAGTTGGATGACGGTTACACCTTGTTCATTTATCCACCGAACCAGGCGGCCGGAGCGAATAATATTTGTATCCGGTATGCACAATGTGGCACCAAGCATTAAAGGGGTAAATATTTCCCTGAACACCGGATCATGTGACAATCCCGACAACAGACTGAAGCGATCAGATTCTGTAAATGAAAATGTCCGCGCGTACCAGCGGAGAAAGTGGGCCAGCGGCTTATAAGTACCGCGAATACCCTTGGGTTTGCCGCTTGAACCCGAGGTAAAAATGACATAGGCAAGATCATCGGCCTGAACACGGATATCTCGAATAGGTAGCAACGGGACATTATGACATTCGACCTGATGGGATGAGACACGAATATGACATTGCATGGCGGCCGCATGTGACCACTCCACTAGTTCAGCCGCCGGTTCGCCGGCAGACGCGAGATGAATCCATGCACGGGGATTTGATTGTTCCAAATAATCCCGCAAGCGGTTGACGGGAAATTCCGGGTCTAGAATGAGATACACCGCCCCCGCTTTCATTATCCCTAATAACGCCACAGCCAATGAGCCGCCGCGATGAGCATAAATGGCGACAATCTCCCCTTTTTTGATATTGGCGCCATTAAGATATTCCGCCACCCTGGTACTTAATTGATCAAGCGCGGTATAAGACCAGCTGGCAGTGGAATCGATGATGGCAAGCCGGTTAGGATTGCGCTTGGCATGAGATTGAAAATACTGAATCGGATCACCCTCCCAGATGTCGTTCAATGGGTGATGGGGATTGGGAAGTAATTGTGCCATATCAGGAGTAATCAACGAATAAGCATGTAACGGATATCCGGGATTTACGACGATATGAGACAGCAGCATTTTATATTGATTGATGAAGTCGGTTATCCGTTGGGTCTGATACATATCGGGATTATAAGCCAAAATTATTTGTATGGCTTCGGTTTGTGGACGGATATATAAAGTCAGATCGAATAGGGACTCCATCGCATCACCCTCGAGGGGGATGATCTTGAGACCGGGGAGCAGCGGGAGATCTATCTCAGGGTTCATCATGTTGACCATGATCTGATAGAAGGGAGCGCGGGTTGTGTCTCGTTGGGGGTTCAGGGCCTCGACCACCTTCACGAATGGCAGTTCCTGATGCTCATAAGCCGCCAGCAGCACCGTGCGCAGTTCCATCAGATATTCCATGAAGGTCATCCTCCCCGAGATCCGGCTGCGTATCGCCAGGGTGTTGATGAAACAACCGATCAGCTTCTCCATTTCCGGCCTGGTTCGGCCGGCAACCGGTATCCCAATCACCAAATCCTCCTGGTCATTATGGCGATAGAGCAACACTTTGAATGCCGCCAATAAGATCATAAACAGCGTCACCTCCCATTCCCGACTCCGCTCCCTGAGTTGACGACACAAGTCCGCGTTCAGATATATACGCTCGGAAGCACATGATCGGGTTGATGTTTCCGGACGCGGGAAATCCGGCGGCAGTTCGGTAAGCGCCGGCGCTTCCCACAGTTGCCGGCGCCAATAATCCAGGTGGCGGCCCGCCGCAGCAGACGCCATGAACTCGCGCTGGCTGCAGGCATAATCTCCATATTGGAGTAATAACGCCGGCAAGGGAGAAGACAATCCTTGCGCAAAGGCATTGTAGAGGGTGACGAATTCATTCAGAAAGATCGCGCTCGACCACCCATCGAAGACAATGTGATGCATGAGGATATAAAGGACCAGGTCGTTGTCATTCATCCGGATCAGATATGGTTTGATTGAGGGTGCGGCAGCAAGATCCAATTTAGTTTGCCTCAGAAGACGCAGGGTTGCGGTGAGTTTCTCACCACGCACAGACTCGGCTTCCGCGGTCAGATCAAGGGTTTCGAAGGTGGGTTTGAACTCCGGCAATATCCTGAGCTCAGGAATGCCATTAATCAGCGGATAATATGAACGCAGGACTTCATGACGGCAGATAATTTCATGAATCGCGTATTGCAGAAGGTCCAGATTACAGTGTCCCTGAAGCCGGATAATCAAGGGCCGGTTATAGGTTGCCAGGTCATCACCAATCTGGTGTAATACCCACATCTGTTCCTGGGCATGGGAAAGCGGGTACAGGGCCGTATCCGGGGGCGATATATGGTTTGTCGGATGCGCGGCGCCATCCTGAATCTGGCGGAGTTTGGCTTCGAGAACCGCGCGCTGTTGCGGAGAATACCGCGATAAACTTGATTGAATATCTGAATTGATTAGTGAATGCATTACTATGGTTTCATCATGGTCTTCCCGGGTATCCAGATGAGAAGTCCGTCTGTCACAACCGGGCGATTGAAAATTGGGATATCTCCATACAGGTGTAAAGGCACGGGGACACTGAATCGTTGTTTATTTGATAATCGAGAATTGGCGATAAATCAGATAAGCTAATCTATGAGAGGATAGGATTACAATCTAAACAGCCTTGGAGTTTTTCCGCCAGCAGCCGAACCCCAGGTTCCTGCACGATACTGAGATGATTACCGGGAATGGTGATAACTTCAACGCCGCCCCGCGCCAGCTTACCCCACCCCAGATCCGGCTCCAGACCGTGAAACAATAGGCGGGTTTGAGCTCGAAACAAAGTGACTTTTCCGGTATAGGGGCGCGGTTGATAATTGTCAGGGAGCTGCCAGTTTTTCCTGATTAACGATATCATATCTGGAGGTATTGTGCTTAAATCAAGGGCGTCATCAACATCATGACGAATTCCTCGATCAATCCCATT
>CAZTTH010000081.1:0-10178 GCA_964615975.1 uncultured Lentisphaerales bacterium
CTTCCTGATCATGATTACTTTGCTGGAGCACGTAACAAGGTAATTTTTTCGGGATCCATGGTATATCCGGTTATTTTAGGCAGAACCTTTTCTTTGAAGTCTGAGATACCCTTGACATTCGTGGTTATCTGTTCCAGCAGAAAATCCTTAAGTGGCGGGACCAATATCGGTAAGCGACCGATATAAACACGATCCGCGGTATAATTCACTCCACTCTGACCTGGGATAAGTGGACCAACGATGGTGATATAACAGGTCAATTTACCCAAAACCATGCATTGAAAAATGAATTTTACATTGCTGGGGGGCGACAACCCCAGGTAAATGTCTTCAAACAACAATGGCGCAACACTACCCGAGGCGATCTGATCCTCATACGTTTTTAGTGCCTGCTCGTGGGTTAATTCTGTTACCATCTGGGCCAGCATATGAAGTTCGGCTAGATTAAAGGTATATTGCCCTTCGTTTCCACTCTTATGCAGTTTTTTGAATTGCCCCATGGCAGCCGAGGTCTGTTCGGCATTTAGCCCTTCCGGCACTGTCGAGGAAGGTTTCACAAATACGGCGATAACCGCTCCGACCAGTATTCCGATGATAATCAGAATAATAAAATTTCTGATTATGGCAACTATTGTTTGAGCCTTGGACTTGCCCTTTTTTCCTTTCAAATCACTTGGACGCAGATCATCCAATTCAAGTTTTACCCCGCAACTCCGGCAGAAAATAGCACCGATCATGTTATCTTCATTGCATTTGGGACAACGTATCATAGAACCATCTCCTAAGCATTTGCGTTAGTTGTTTTTGTTTCGGTTTTTGTTGTGGTACTGGTCGTGGAGCTACTCTCTGTTGAGCCGGATGATGGCGTCGATTGGGATTCTGATTTCGCCTGCTTTTTATATCCCTCACTGCGATAGTCAGTGCTATAAAAGCCACTTCCCTTGAAGATAATGCCGGCGCCGGCGCTGACCAATCGTTTTATCTTCCCCCGGCATTCCGGACATTTTTGCAGTGGTTCTTCAGTCATTTTCTGTTTGATTTCAAATTCATTCTTGCATTTAAGACAGCGATACTGATAAGTCGGCATGATCACCTCTCAACTTTATTTCTGGATTAGGTTTCATTTCATGAGTTTCGCGCGCGAAATTCATGATGATGCCAACTGACGCAAATGTCGACACCAATGAACTTCCGCCATAACTAAACATGGGCAAGGTTATTCCCGTTGGCGGCATCAATCCCAACGCGACACTAATATGGATGAATGCTTGAACCGCCAACATGATGGCGATACCGGCAATGATTACGCCACGAGCGTGCTGTTCCTGCTTTTTCGCCAAGTCAGAACAATAGACTATCCAGGCTATTATTCCAACGATTATTGGTAAAACTCCCATCAATCCCAGGGATTCAGCCAGAGTCGCAAAAATGGAATCACTATAGCCCAGGGGCAAATAATTCCGCGACCAGATGGTATTGCCCAATGAGCGCCCCCATATCCCCCCACCCGCGATGGTTGCCTGCAATTGCAGGATATGCCAGCCCGCGTCCCGCATCTGCCCAATGGGATCGATAAACCCGATGAATCGACTCTTCAAATAAGGGTAACGCACCATCGCAGCCAATAATAATGGGATGCAAGCCAGGAGACTTGCCAGCAGATGACGGAGGCGACCGCCATAAAACCAGTAGACACCGGAAAAACCCGTAAGATAAATCAACAATGTACCAAAATCAGGCTGTAAAACCAGGGGAACGAACCAAGCCATTGCGGCCATCAGATAGATGCCATAGGCGCCCCAGCTCCCGACAGCATACCGCTTGGCGTGCATCAGGATATTAACAAGAAAGAGAATAAATACTGGTTTGGCGAGTTCACTGGGTTGAATAAAAATATTGCCCAACGGTTCCCAGGGCAAGGAAAACCAACCACACATGCCATTGACGCGAATACCGAATGTCGGCAACGCATACAGCAACCCCAGCATCACCAACGACAAGGGGATGGCTAAACGCAATATAAAATCGCTGCCAAGACTGTAAAAAATAAAGAATATCGCCACTCCCACCACCAGCCATATCAACTGACGGATGACAAAAAAATACGGCTGGCTGGTATGATAGGTGGCATTAAAAACCGCCAGACAACCCAGAACCCCGATACTGAAGCAAAAAACAAAAGCGGGAGTCAGAAGGCCAGAAAAAAAGCGCGTGGGCAATTTTATTTGTGATGGGATCATGGGTTTCGCTTGAGCAGGGTATAAACTTTCACAAGTTCACTGTAAAATATACCGCTAATGACAGTGAGCAATAAATTCTAAAATATTGTTTTTTTAATTTCAGCGACAAGGCAGTGTCCTGATTTACCAGAGTGAGTCCTGATGATCATTCCGCCACCATTACAGCCCGGAGATGCGATTGGGATCATTGCGCCTTCAAGTTCATTCGATCCTCATTTACTCCAAGAAGCATTAACTTATTTCTCCAGCCTCGGATTACGCTGCCTTACCGGCAAATCTTTGCATGCCAAAGAACGCTACCTTGCCGGCAGCGATCGGGAACGAGCAGACGATATCAACTACTTTTTTTCTCAGGCTGAGATACGTGCCCTGTTCGCGGCGCGGGGAGGATATGGCTCGGCCCGACTGCTTCCGCTATTAGCCTACAATGAGATTGCCGTCCATCCCAAAATTCTCATCGGATTCAGTGACACCACCGCCCTTCAGTTCGGGATCTATTCGCGCACCGGCTTGGTTTCATACACCGGCTTTATGCTGACCACGGATTTTCACGATGGACTTCTACACCCGACATTGGAACATTCATTGCGTGACGTGTTATTCAATAGCAAAATTCCCCCATTATCCTCGATGGAAATCATTAAATCAGGGTCTGCGCAGGGACCGGTCATTGCCGGTTGTCTGTCGGTGATCTGCTCCTTGATTGGAACCCAATACTTGCCCAATCTCAATGGCACGATCCTGATCATCGAAGACGTCAATGAAGAACCTTACAAACTTGACCGGATGATCAATCAGTTGCGTCAAGCAGGGATATTGCGGGTTCTCAGTGGTTTGATCGCCGGCCGTTTTATCGGGTGCGAAGGCAAAAACCCCGCCCACGGCAATCTTGAGCCCATCATCCGTGAACTGATCGGGGATGTCAATGGTCCAATACTTTCGGGTTTGGATTATGGCCATTTTCCCGGGCGGATCATGTTGCCGGTCGGCGCTCAGGGAAGAATCACTACGCATACCGGCGATGGTGAATTGACTATAACCCTCGCCAATAATATCCCCCAAGCATTGTCCTCCAGGTAAGCATATCGCCTGGGAAGAAGATAAATATCCTTGCGCTTCGCTATCCAGGCCCAACTTTAAGTCCGCCACCATCACGATGAACTTCATGCAAGGATAAGGGATGGTGGAAATTGACCAGGTTGTCCCATCAATACGAAAACGGATTATTGCTATTACATTGTGGAAATTTCCCTCTGGATATAATCATTCCAATAACATCACCATCAATCGGTTAGCGATATTGTCATTGACGTTGTCATCTCAGTTGCTTAATATATACCCATAATTCATTCATTTATGAAAATTCTTATGTGGAGTTTCGCGCAATGGCAATGAACCTGTCCCTAATCGGCCCCTCCGGATGCGGCAAGGGCACACAAATGACAATGCTGCATGAGGATTACGATTTTGTTACCATATCGACCGGTGATTTATTTCGTGAAAATCTGCACCATAAAACCGCATTGGGATTGCTTGCCAGGCGATATATGGAACGTGGGGAGTTGGTCCCCGATGAAATCGTCGATGCCATGGTTGAAGAGAAACTCCAGCGGGCATCCACCACGCAGGGAATGGTATTCGATGGATTTCCACGCACGGTGTACCAGGCACAATTCCTCGATCAACTGTTCGCGGAATTGGGACAAAAATTGGATGCAGTCATTTATCTGAAAGTTGCCGATGCCCAAATCCTCAAGCGATTGCCGGGACGTTGGACATGCCGACAATGTCAAACCCCATACCACATCCACTTTAATCCTCCCCCCAAGGATCGCATCTGTCTTCATTGCGGTGGCGCCATAACCCAGCGAATCGACGATAGCGAAGAAATGGCTCTTGCCCGACTGCGAGTTTTCCAACGCGAAGCCAATCCCCTCTTCGAGTATTACCAGAAAACCCACCGATTATACATCATCGATGGCGAGGCGGAAGCCGCCGATGTTCAGGCGGAAATCGTGCGGTTATGGCCGGCGATAGAACGCCAGGAAGCCTTGGCGGCAACCGTGGCGGATCTGATGGCAATCCAGAAACAGCCATTGTTGCCTGAATTCATCCCCAGTGAACAATTCCAGAGAAGTTTGGAAATCGTGATTATTGGTGGTCCAGGATCAGGAAAAGGGACGCAGGCCGAACGGTTAAGTCAACAGCTTGAATTACCCCATATCGCCACGGGCGATCTCTTTCGTGAAAATTTGAAAAATCAAACCGATCTGGGCAAAATGGCCAAACTATACATGGACAGCGGCGAATTAGTCCCGGATAACATTACCCAAGCCATGATTAAACGGCGATTAGGACATCTCGATACCATACCCGGGTTCATCCTCGACGGATTTCCCCGCACCCTGGCGCAGACTCTCGCATTGGAGGATATGCTGCGCGAACTGGGCCGACAATTGAAAGGGGTAATCTCCATCAATGTCACTGATGACGAAATTATCGCACGCCTGGCAGGACGGTTGATATGTCGTCAATGCCAGTCGCCATATCATACCCTTTACAACCCACCGCGACAGTCGCTCATCTGCGATAAATGTCATGGCCAACTCTACCAGCGTGATGACGACAATCCGGCTACCATCCGCAATCGCCTCAAGACCTTTCATCAACAAACAGAACCAGCAATCGCCTATTTTCGCAAGCAGGGTTTATTGACAGAACTTGATGGCAATGGCAATGTGAACAGCGTCGCTGTCGCGATGGGGACGGCATTAAACCACATCAAAACCAGGATGGCATCCTATATAACACCGGAAGGAGCTCACCATGTTTGAAGCTGCGGAATTGGGAAAATCAATCAGCAAGGCAGAATACCAAAAGCAACTGCCGGATTTGCGTGCCAATCTATTGCAGGCGCAAAGCGATCTGAAGGATTGCAATATCCCCTTGATCGTGATTGTTTCAGGGGCGGATGGCGCCGGCAAGGGAGAAGTAATTCATCAACTTAATCGCTGGCTCGATCCCCGGAGTGTCGAGACGATTTCATTTTGGCAAAGTTCGGATGAAGAGGAAGAACGTCCCTATTATTGGCGCTTTTGGCGGGTGTTGCCGGCGCGGGGACGGATGGGGATATTTTTTGGCTCATGGTATACCCGTCCAATAATCGATATGGTGTATAAAAAAATAAAAAAAAGCGAGCTGGATGCCGCCACTGATCGGATCAGCGCATTTGAAAAAATGTTGATCGCCGATGGCGCTCTGATCATCAAATTCTGGTTTCATCTAGCCAAAAAAGAACAAAAAAAACTACTCAAGGAGAAAGAGAAAAATCCCCAAACCCGATGGCGGGTGCGCCCTTCGGATTGGGAACATTATCGGATGTACGATCGGTTTATAAAAGCCTCTGAACGCGCTCTGCGTCATACCGATCATGATTTCGCGCCCTGGAATATCATCGAGTCGGTGGATCCCAATTATCGTGAAATTACCACGGGAAATATTCTTCTCGAAAAAATGATACAACGCCTGGCGCAATCTGCCTCACCCGCAACGCTTGAAATCTCTCCCCCCTCTAAAACATCACCCCCAAAAACCACTGCCAGGAAAAAACACCTCAATGAAATTACCATTCTCGACAACCTTGACTTAAGTCATGCCTATAGTGACAAAGTCTACAAATCCAATCTGGCTAAATATCAGGGTAAACTGTCGAAGCTGGCATGGGAAGCACATGAAAAAGGATTGTCACAAATTGCCGTTTTCGAGGGATGGGATGCGGCTGGCAAGGGTAGCGCCATCCAGCGCATTACTGAAGCCATGGATCCTCGCATTTATCGCGTGATTCAAATCGCGGCCCCCACTGATGAAGAACGCGCGCATCATTATTTATGGCGTTTTTGGCGTCATTTACCCCGATCCGGGATGCTCACCATCTATGATCGTTCATGGTATGGCCGGGTTCTGGTTGAACGCATCGAAAAATTTGCCCGGGAACATGAATGGCAACGCGCCTATGAAGAGATAAACGATTTTGAAGAACAATTGACTGATCATGGGATTTTATTGCATAAATTCTGGATTCACATCAGCGAAGAAGAGCAGTTGCGCCGCTTTGAAGCACGCAAGGAAATCACCTTCAAGCGCTATAAAATTACTGAAGAGGATTGGCGCAATCGCGAGAAATGGAACAGCTATAAGACTGCAGTTCACGATATGGTCAATCATACCAGCACCGCCAATTCCATGTGGACTTTGGTCCCGGGAAATGACAAGAAGTATGCCCGCATCATGATTCTGAAAAATGTTTGCGCCACGCTCGAAAAAGCACTGTAAAGACGCGCCGGTGCATTCCCAATGCACCCCTTAATGATTTACGTTTATCACCGAAGCTTCACTGCTCCGCTTCGAGAACGGCCTTTAATGCGGCGGCAATCTGCTCTGTAACCACGGTGGTGGCATTCCCCGCAGGTTTTCCGGTATCATCTAGATAATCGCCAAGGTTGATCGGCGGGCAAAATGTCACCATTGCCTGCCGTTGGGCACGAACGCGATAACGGCCCAACAGATCTTCTTCGAACTTCAATACCGTTTCCGCCATCCGATCAGGAGTAGGTTTTTGATTGACATATTGACCGGGGTAACTGTAAAGCTGCACCGCCAGGTAAAGATCGTCGAGATCGCGATAATATTCCGCTTTTATTTCGGGCGGAGGAGGCGTTTCCGCCAATAAAAGCGAACGGATCTTGCCACGCGTTTTGCGAATGCGTTCCGGATGAATCCCGGAGGCAGTGTTATTGAAGTACTTTTGCTCTACCCTGCTGATCAGAATTTCACGGAACTGATACAGTCTTTCCACGAGAGATCCGGATAATTGGCGGCCGAGAAATTCCTGTTCCTTCAAGGTCAATACAGCTTCCCCAAATTTATAAATCCGCTCCATCAGGTCAAGTTGAGATTGGGGTTGCCAATGCAGGTACTCTTCCAATTCCCGCAACATTTCCCGGATCACCGGGGTCGGATCTTCGACATATCGATATTGAATCGCTGTGGGCACAATCATACACTTCTTGGATGCGCCTTCCTTGCGTAACCTGGCCGCGGTTTTAAGCATGATGGTAGCCGCCCCTTCATTCAAGGACGTAAGCTGCTCATTCAAATGGTAGATCTCGCCTTCAGGAAACATGACCAGGGGAAACCGGGCTTCATGGACAATTCGCATTGCTTCCTTGATCGCGGCGATATCAGCGCCTTCACGATCGATGGAAAAAACACCGGCAAACTGCAACAGCCGACCGTTTATGCCATAGTTGATCTCGAAGACCTCGCGAGCCGCGATGAAATGGAACGGGATACCATGCTGGCGGGCAAGATGGATCAAAACATGGGGATCGGCATGATCTGAGTGATTGGGCGTGATAAGCAGAGAGTCACCACTCATGAAATGCTCCTTCAATTGCTCCACACCGGCACGTATGCTCACCTGCCGCACCCGATGTTTTCGCCGCAGGTAAAACAAATCACTCAGCCAATAAAGCAGGGGAACCACTGCCGGAGTAAACCTAGGCGGTCGAAAGCGATACTTGGTTTGAGTAATAATGCGATCCATAATCGATATAGGTTAATTGAGTATTTTTTAATATCAATATGCCATTTATTAACCATATTCATCCCGCTATCGGCGCTGGCCATGGATCATTGACTGTAGCAGAGATCACGGTGCAACCAATTTTTTTCCATGGCATTTCCTTGGATTGTGTATCTCCTCAGCGTAACATCAGACCTGGCTAATGATGAAGCTTGTCGCTCTCAGGTTTCGGCACATCATGATCTCCCTGGTATTTTTCCAGGATCGGCTTGATAACCGACCACACCAGATCGGCAATCACTCGTTGACCGGCGGGATTGGGATGAATTCCGTCGGCTTGATTCATTTCAGGAATACCACCAACACCTTCCAATAAAAATGGCAGCAGCGTAATCTGATTTTCGGCAGCCAGATCCTGATAGAGCTGATAAAATTCGGCGCCATAGGTTTCGCCCATATTTGGGAGTGCCTTCATGCCGGCGAGAATGATATCGATCGCGGGATATTTATGACGCGCCTTCGCGATGATGTGTTGTAAATTGGTTTTACTCTCAGCGGGAGATACCCCGCGCAAGCCATCGTTGCCGCCCAGGGCAATTACCAGCACCTCAATTTGACGGCGTAAATGCCAGTCCAGCAAACGCACCCCGCCAGCAGTGGTGGTGCCGCTGATGCTGGCATCAATTATCTCCGCCTGCCACCCGATTTGCCGAATTTTATCCATTAATAAAGCGGGATAGGCATCATCTCGATCAACACCGTAACCGGCGGTCAAGCTATCGCCAAGCAATAATATTACCGGAGTTCTCCGGATCTCTTCAGCGGCATTTACGACAACTCCCATGAACAAAAAAAGCAGGATTGACCTTTGTAATTTTAACCACATGTTAACCTCCCTTGGATGTTGAATCTAATCGATATGAGCACTCTTTTACAATCACAATGAATACAATAATACTGAATGTACAGGACTTGACCAAAACCTATTTAGTCAATGATTCCCCCCTGACGGTATTGGATCATGTCAGTTTTACAGTTGAAACCGGTTCGGTGCAGGCCATTGTCGGTCCCTCCGGCAGCGGCAAATCCACTCTCCTCGGTCTCTGTGCCGGACTGGATGCGGCGACTTCCGGGACTGTGATCCTCAATGGTGTCGCCATCCACGAACTCAATGAAGACCAGCGCGCTGTTTTTCGCAATCGCAATCTCGGTTTTGTATTCCAATCCTTTCAACTTTTGCCCTCCCTAACCGCTCTGGAAAACGTCATGGTCCCCTTGGAGTTGGCAGGAAAAAACCATAAGACCAGAACACACGCCGGAGAGTTGCTGGCTCAAGTAGGATTAGCCGACCGACGCAATCATTACCCGGCACAATTATCCGGCGGCGAGCAGCAACGGGTGGCATTGGCGCGCGCTTTTATAACTCAACCGAAAATATTATTCGCCGACGAACCGACCGGCAATCTGGACAGCCAGACAGGTGACATGATTATCACTCAACTGTTTGCCTTGCAACGTGATTTCGGTAGTACACTCATTATTGTCACCCACAACATGGAATTGGCTCAACGCGCCCATCGCATCATTCACATGCATGGCGGCAAACTGGAGTCATAGTTCAACTATCAAGCCCATTTGGCGCAATGAATTCATCCGACAGGATTAAAACATGCCGGGTTACATCACAATCTCTTTCCATGCAATTATCGGCACGCATCTTTCGTCGCCATTCATGGATGTGGCGGTTGACACTTTTTAAGGTTTCACGGAGAGTAAATCATGTCTCAAAAACCACTTGTTTGCATCGGCCATCGCGGCGCCATGGGCTATGAGCCAGAGAACACCCTGCGATCACTAAGTCGCGCCATCGAAATGGGATGCGATTGGGTTGAAATCGATGTTCAGGGAGTGGATGATCAACTCATCGTCATACATGACGACACACTTGAACGAACCACGAATGGCAAGGGGCCGATTTTTAACCAGACCTTCACCTATCTTCGTACTCTTGATGCGGGCAAAGGAGAACAGATACCGACATTGTGTGAAGTATTCGATCTCATTAATTGCAGGGTGGGTATCATTATAGAATTAAAGGGAGCAGATACGGAGGCGCCAGTGGCCGCGCTGATCCGGGAATATTTGCGGGCAGGATGGGACCGTGATTCCATCATTGTATCCTCTTTTGACCATTGCCAATTGCACCGCTTCAAGGAGTTGGCGCCACACATACTTCTTGGTGTGCTGATGGACAGCATCCCCAGGAATTATGCCGCCGACGCGGAAGAGATCGGCGCATTTTCAATCAATCCCGCGTTTGACCGTATTCATGGAGATTTTGTGACTGACGCGCA
>CAZTTH010000082.1:0-5248 GCA_964615975.1 uncultured Lentisphaerales bacterium
AAACCTTGACCGTTCCGCGCGCGATCACACATAATCTATCGGAAGGATCACCCTCCCGAATCAGCTCTTCACCCGGCGCGTAGACATAATCCGTGGTGGCTTCCAGAACCCGCTTAAAGATCTTGCCATCCAATGTACTCAACCAGGGAATTTCACGCAGCAATTGTTGTGGACTGGGTGGCTCGATGGCGGCGTCCTCCTCGATGACCTTTTTCATGCGCGCTTCAATGGTATCGATCATTTTCGTTGCTTCGCCCTCATCCAGCAGTCCCTCCGCCATCATTTTTTGAATCGTGTGTCGCTCATGATTCAGCACCGATCGAATTGCTGTCCTGGTTTCGATCGCAATCGTGATTTCCGGAAAGGAATCGCGCATGCTGGTAAGCGCTTTCAACCCGACTTCACGATTGTGATGAATTTCACTTTTGATCGTTTCCACTAATTCCCGGTTTTCCACCATGCTGTTTACGACGCTGCTGGTTTCCTCTTGCGCGATAACAAAGCCGCGCGCCAAATCATAGCTTTGCGCCAATCGCCCATAAAAGAAGTAACGGGACCAATGACCGATCCATGGCAACGCATTGAGTTTGCGGAATAATGGCGAAAACGACCACTGATTTTTCAAGTCTTCACGGTCATTAAGTCGTTGGCTGAAATCCAAGGCCTGATCGACCGATTCGACCAGATGCCGGACTGCTTCCGGGCTCAGCAATCCTTCATGATGCTGCCGCCAGTAACTGCGTTTCTCAACAAATAAAATGCGTCTTCTTGTCTCCGCGGCCAGATCGAACTGGGTGGTTTTGTTGCCCCGATCGCCGCTGGCAACCGAGATATCCGGCAGATATCCCCGGACTCGTTCCCAATCGGCGCCGCGCAGGAAGCGGTCATGTTTTAATAAGGCCAGGGTTTCTTCGGTGTTTTTATGGACTTGACGAGTGGCATTGGCAAGCATCAATAGGCGCGCCGGCAGGATTCGGTACATGCCCAGGCGATGCAAAAGCCAGCCGATTGTGGTCCCATTGATGGTCAGCGTTAATACCACCAGTCCGGCACAAAGAAACAGGATATCAGCGCCGATTTTTTCCGGGATGACGTGATTTTGAGCCACCACCAACGCCAGGGCAAGTCCCACCGCGCCGCGCAGTCCGCTCCAGGTCAAGACCAGAGCGCTTTTCCAGTTGATCCCATAGCCAATGCGGCGAAACAGGGGATAAAAAAGCATGATCATCACCGCTCGGGTGAGATGAATCCCAATATAGAGATAGAAGAGAATCAGCCATTCCAATTGTGTCCCCAGTTGAGTCTTATTGGCGATAACCACGCCAACGATTACAAAAATCAGGGTGTTAAGGAGATAGGCCATCATTTCCCAAAACCGATGCAGGAATTCTTCAACTTCATGACTGATGAAGGTTCGGCCGATACTTGAAAACAACAAGCCGACGGCAACGACTGCCAGCACCCCGGAGACATGGAGTAAATTCTCCGCCAAAAAGTAGGCAAGATAGGCCGCGACAATGGTTACCGTGATTTCGATCATGGCATCATTAAAGACATGACGGACCCAAACGATGGTAATATACGCGATGAGAACACCAATCAATGGTCCTACGACTGACACATACAAGAATTGCCCGCTGATAAACAGCGGGGAACCCAATGTCGCGCTGGTTGTTATGGCAATATAGAAGAGGATAAAAACGACAATCGCGGTGCCGTCATTCAGCAGTGATTCTCCTTCGATCAAAGTCGCCAATTCCCTGCCCGTGCCCATCTCCCGCAAAATGGCGACTACCGCCACCGGGTCGGTGGCACTGATGATGGCCCCGAACATCAATGCGGTATACCAATCCCAGCTCCCCGAAAACATAAATTTTACGATCGCGCCGAGAAGAAGTGTGGATAGCAATAATCCCGGAACCGCCAGGATGAACGCTTGCACAAAGGTGCGTTTGAAGATGTGAACATCCATCGCAAATGCGGATTCAAAAATCAATGTGGGGAGGAATACGAACAGGATTAAATGGGGTTCTATGGACGAAGCCATGGCGATCGACTCACTGAGCTCGGGCCAGATGTTGATCATCAGTCCCGAGCGTTCCGCATAACCCAGGAGCAAACCCAAAAACAGCAGGGCAACAGTGTAGGGGATCGGTGTCCGGCGCAGCAAATGACGAATCCCCGCCCCCAAAGCCAGAACCAGGACAATAAATGGCAGGATCGATCCGCTCTCATGTTCCATGACCATTTCCTCCGTTAGATTAAAAAAATGGTATGTACAACCTTATGGAATGTAATTCAAAAAGATTTAATTATTCTTAATAAGTCCAGACTTAATGAGGCGGTAAATATTCAGGAAAACGGGTTGGTTTTCCTGAATATTTACCCTTGTTTTTTATTGGGATCGCCCTCCTCCCGCGGGTGCAGCAAACGGGTAACCAGTCCGGTCCACCCGGTCTGGTGGGAAGCGCCGACCCCGCGGCCATCGTCGCCATGGAAGTATTCATAAAAGAGCAGATAATCACGGAAATGCGGGTCAGTCTGGAGGATTTCATTGTCCCCGAAGACTGGGCGGCGACCGCTTTCATCGCGGAGAAAAATGCAGGTCAGTCGGCGGCCAATCTCGTTGGCAATCTCATTGATGGTGTGATAATTCCCCGAATTGGTCGGGCATTCAACCTTGAAGTCGTCGCCATAATAATGATGGAATTTCTGCAATGATTCGATGATGAGAAAATTGAGCGGGAACCAGATTGGTCCGCGCCAATTGGAATTGCCGCCGAAGAGACCGGAATCGGATTCGGCGGGTTGATAAGCCACGCGAAATACATTGCCGTCTGAACGAAATTCATAGGGGTGATCGCGATGGTATTTGGAGAGGGCGCGAATTCCATAAGCAGAAAAGAATTCACTCTCATCCAGCATCCGTTTGAGCAAACACTTCATGCGATGACCGCGCAGTAATGACAACAGGCGGCGTTCGCCCAGGCCACCCACTGTCCAGCGTGAAATGAGATTGGCCATGTCCGGCCGGTTTTGCAAAAACCACTCCAGGCGCTCCTTGAATTCCGGCACGGTATCCAGGAGTTGCGGCTCCAAGGTTTCGACCGCGAACAATGGGATCAGTCCCACCATCGACCGCACCTTCAGCGGCACCAGGCCATGCCCGGGCGCGTGCAGCACATCGTAGAAGAATTTATCTTCGTCATCCCAGAGACTTATGCCATGAGCTCCGAGGTTGGCCATTGCCGCGGCGATATAAAGGAAGTGTTCGAAGAACTTGGTGGCCATGCTTTGATAGACCGGATTGACGATCGCCAGCTCCAGCGCGATGCGCATCAAATTCAAAGAATACATGGCCATCCAACTGGTGCCGTCGGCTTGTTCGATATGCCCGCCGGTCGGCAGTGTGGCGCTGCGATCGAAGACCCCGATATTATCGAGACCGAGAAAGCCGCCCTGAAAGATGTTATGGCCTTCGACATCTTTCCGATTCACCCACCAGGTGAAGTTAAGCAGCAGTTTGTGAAAGATGCTTTCGAGAAAGGCGGTATCCCCGCTGCCCTGATTTCTTTTCTTATCGATTTTGTACACCCGCCACGCCGCCCAGGCATGCACCGGCGGATTGACATCGCCAAATGCCCATTCATATGCCGGCAGCTGGCCATTCGGATGCATGTACCATTCCCTGGTCATCATGAGCAATTGTTGTTTGGCGAATTCCGGGTCAACCGCGGCCAATGGCAGACAATGGAATGCCAGATCCCAGGCGGCATACCAGGGATATTCCCACTTGTCCGGCATGGAGATGATGTCGGCATTGTTCAAATGAATCCAATCATGATTGCGGCCTTGCTTGCGCCCCGGCGGCGGCGGCGGATGACCGGCATCGCCTTCGAGCCATTGGCCGACATGGTAATAATAAAACTGTTTCGACCACAACATGCCCGCGAACGCTTGTCGTTGAATCCGGCAGGCATCTTCATTCGGGAGCTCTTGTTGCAGGTCTTGGTAAAAGACATCGGCTTCGCGAAGACGGATTGAGAAGACCTTGTCAAAGTCCAGAAAAGGACGCGAATGGTGTGTCGCACTCAAGCGCAGACGCAGTTCCCGGTGTGCGCCGCCGGGAATCGTGGCCTCGTCGATTATTCCCGCCTTGGTGCCGGCCATTGCGGGATTGACGGCATTCTTGAGGCCATGAATCAGGTAATCATTGATCCCATCCTTGCAAAAGGCGGACATTCCCGGGCTGTTGTACAATTGCTGATAGTTGGTCTCATTATCACAAAAAACCGGTTTACAAGGTTTTTCGTAAGCCAGCCAGCAGGCGCCTAAATCCGCATCGGTGATTTCCAGTAACCCATTCGCGGACAGGGTGATCATGGGTTTGTCAACCGCGCCTCCCCATGACCAGCGATTCCGAAACCAGAGCTGGGGTATCAGCGAGAGGAAGGCGGATTTTGTCCCGCGATTCCATGCGGTGATCCGAATGAGAATGTCATCGGGTTCGGCTTTGGCGTATTCGATAAACACATCGAAGTACTGCCGCTCGGCGAAGATTCCGGTATCGATCAACTCAAATTCGGCAGACCGCTTGCCCCGCCGCCGATTTTCCGCGACTAATTGGGCATAGGGAAATTCACTTTGGGGATACTTGTATAACATCTTCATGTAGGAATGCGTCGGGGTGCTGTCGAGGTAATAATAAAGTTCTTTGACATCTTCGCCGTGATTGCCTTCATTGCCATTGAGTCCAAAAAGGCGTTCCTTTAGAATCGGATCACGGCCATTCCACAGCGCGAGCGAAAAACAGAGAATTTGCTGGTCGTCACAAATCCCGCCGATGCCTTCTTCCCCCCAGCGGTAGGCTTTGCTGCGCGCCATGTCATGGGTCGTGTAATCCCACGCGGCGCCCTCCGCGCTGTAGTCCTCGCGCACTGTACCCCATTGGCGTTCACTGAGATAGGGACCCCATTTCTTCCATGGGACGCCCTTGTGTTGGGTTTTCTCCAGGCGAATTTTTTCTCGATTCATGGTGATCGTAGTTTTTTGAAGCTAGCGGATGATTTTGGTCACATACAGAAGATGGAATACTGACAATGTATCTGTGACTGTAGCGTAAAAACAGTGAAAACCAATTATTTGAATCGACACATCCCAGAGCGTTGCTCTGGGAAAGGAATCATCACCCATCTCAGGATCTAAGCCGAATCCTGCCTCTAGGCAGACCGCAAGCAGTCGGATTTTC
>CAZTTH010000082.1:5348-10067 GCA_964615975.1 uncultured Lentisphaerales bacterium
CTCAGGATCTAAGCCGAATCCTGCCTCTAGGCAGACCGCAAGCAGTCGGATTTTCTAAGACAGTAGTTCTATTCAGGCGGCTTATCGTGCAATCTTTTTCGTTTCATCTGCGGCACTTCTTAACCGTTGTTGATGAGAGATGATCATCGGTGAAACCTCTCCGGCGTGACATCAGAGCATGGGAATGGGGCTGACCTGGTCGTCTAGCGTTTCCGCACGTAATATCTCTTGCTGAATTCTTGAGAACTGCTGAATAGATGATTACCAGATGGCGGCGATGGCAGCGTTCTTCAGCCAGCCTTCCGCCTGATCAATGCGAACCCGGCTCCACTCGGTGCGGTGCTCGACAATGGTGACGTACTCACCGGCCTTGAGGGTTAATTTTGCCTTCTCTTCGCCGCCTTCCGCGGGCAGACGGTAGATCGGAGTGTTGGCGGCAATCACCACCGCCTGGTTGGAAGCATAGGTGTTTTGATATTGAGTGACGGAAGCGCCTATGGAAATGCCCACAGCCAGCAAAAGAAAACCCGGCGCCAATCGCCACTGCCGGTGCTGCCACCGCGACACACTCAGCACCAACCAGAATGCCAGCCACGCACCCCCAGCCATCAACAACCACTCATCCGGCCGTAAATAATCACGGAAGGAACGTAGAATGATCACCGGTGAATCCATGGCATTTACGGGCGGCACACCGAGCTGACCGCGAACGAAATTCAGATTTTCGGTAATATCACTGGAGCGCGGCGCCAACCGTCGCGCGCGTTCATAATACATGATGGCAAGGCCATAATCCCCCTTGCGATAGGCGCAATTGCCAAGGTTATACAACGCCGCTGGATTACTCGAATCTTTCGTCAGCACATTCTGATAGATTTTCTCTGCCAGGGCGATATCGCCCTGGTCATAGGCGGCGGCGGCCTGCTCACCCAGCGCGTCGCCATACAATTGCCAGGGGAGAAAAAAAGATACGCAGATGACCGCGAATTTCTTCAAAATGGAAATCAGGCGGTTCGCTTCGATCTTTATATTGCTGCCCGGCATGAAACCAAGGGCTTCCGCCTGTTTGAGCATGTCGATCAATTCCGGATCAGTCAATTTGGACAGAATCGAGTCATTTGACGCGCCTGGCGGCAGATCAAGCATCGCGGTCAGAAAGGGAATCACTTCATCGCGCACCACAACATGCAATTTATCCGGGTCAGTCTTTTTGATTTTGGCAAATAATTGCCGGCGATTATTGAGCGCCTCGCGGCGGCGGCGAAACGAGGAATCCCCTTGCAGCCGGTCGCGATGCCAGGCAAACAACAACAGCGAAAAATAGGCCAATGGCCCGAGAATGGCGGCCATGCCCGCGGTGACGCCGACATTGCGCCATAACGGTAATTTGACGGTGCGGGATAAATTTTTGTGAATATAAAGAATATCGGAAGCGCGGCGAATTTCACGGGCGGACGGGTGAGGCATATCCCCTTTTTGGGCATAATCTTCGACACTCGGACCGCTTTCGGGTTTAAGCATCGACGGTTTGATCGATAATTTGGGTTGAAACTCATGCCGCAGATAGGCTGCGGTTTCCGGACTGAAGGTCTTAAAAACCAGTTTCGGGATTTGACTCTGCACATTCAGTGGGATGATGACCCATTTGATGGAGCCAGTGGATTTTTGTCCCGGCGTCCGGGTGATTTCCGGAGGATAGATGCGAAAACCAGGCAATTCAAGCTTGGGCGCGGTCAGCGCGTCGATATTGCCGACACCGCTGAGCTGCAAGGACAAAGTGACATCTTCACCCATGAAGGCCTCCTGTTGATCGACGGAACAAGAAATTTCCCATTTCCCGATGACGCCAAGATAATACCCTTCCGGATTGGTGTCCGGGGGTGTTGACTTCACCGCGATGGGGGCAATGTCAACCGCGACGTCATGGGTAAATACCTTGCCGCGCTTGCCGAATCCCGCCCGTTGAAAAAAATCATCGTTAAAAAAATCACCAAAGGGGTCGCGGCGATTGCGTTGGGTTGGTTGGGACTGGTCGAGAATGGGAACGGTATGGGATATTTTTCCCTTGATGTCGCCGACGCTCACCCCGGAGATACTGGTGTAATAGGTGAAGACTTGACAGCGGCGTGAGTCAATGATTTCGGAGCGCGCGTTTTCGTACAGGAATTTATTGTTATGTTGATTCTGTGCCGAATAATCGCGGAATACGACGTTGTCGATCGCCACCGTCGGGAAATAATTGTTCGGACTGGTGAAGCTGTTGGCCTGATTGAAGTTATCGGTGTAAATCGTCAATCGCTGGTCGACATAGAGCTTGATTTCCAAGGCGATTTCCTGGCCCAGATAGATCGTGTCGGGTGGTTGATCGAGACCATTGTAGGTTACCCGCATAAAAATCAGGTCGTCAAGGGAAACGGTTTTGCCTTTATCCTCATACTGCCGGTTCTTCGCCGTCACCGTGATGGGTGTCGCCGTCATGACCTTGTTGCCAACCCGGATCTGGGCGGCGGGGATGGTATACGATCCCGGCTGGTTGACGGTGAAGTAATAGGTCAGTTTATCAGTGCGGTCGAAATTATGAATCTGCACACTGGTGCTTGGCCCCTGTTTCAACCAGGTGATCCCCCGGGCTTCGGGATACGCCACCAGACTTGCCTGGCCGATCGTCGACACAATCGTGTATTGCCCTGTCTCGCCGACAAATATGGGATTGGGTTCGACGGTGATAACGACATCATCGGCAGCCAGCGTTGACCCCGCGCATGAGAGGTAGCCGATAATAATCAGGAATGCGTATGTGACTAAATGTTTCATCGTGATTGTTCGCTTGGTGATCGGATGAAAAATGACCGTATCCTTCGTTTTTCCATTACAATTCTTATCTTATAAATCTAATATACACTGCGATCACCGAGAGGTTTCATCCGAGAACCTTGAGCTGTGAGAAAAGTGAGTGAATTCACGCATTCAAGATTCTCACTAAGCCGCGGCAAATATGGGTTTAACAAGAGGCGATACCGCGTGTATAAACCAATAATATTGTGGTTAAAATCCATCTCTCGAGTAGTGCCCCCGGTTAACGTTGTACAGCTTATGTTGCGTTTTTTTGGAGTGATTTTTCGTACTCACCGGGACTTTTATATCCTAAGCGGGAGTGCATTCTTTCTTCATTATAGTACTTGATCCATTTCCCGATCGCCGCCTCTGCTTCTTCAATGGTTTCAAAGACATGGCACCAGGCACACTCTTCCTTGAAAGATTTCATCCATCGCTGCGATTAACACGATGACGATGCAGTTCTCGGTTTACAGTCGATGGATGTATGCTCAATTGCTTGGCGATGTACCGCTGAGTAAATCCTTCTTGATTCAATCCATAAATTGCGTATCTTTGATCGAGGGTTAAATGATTATACTTGGTCATGATAACTCCCTGTTGTTATGTTTAATTTGTAGAGAGCTAAAGTATAACTTTTAGCCCGCAATTTTATAACAGGGAGTTGCGCTTAGATTTTTAATCTACGGTATAATAAAATAGTAAAACATTTGTATATAATAAATTGTGTGAACTGGCACCGGGACCGTAATAAATTGCGTGGACTGGCACCGGAACCGTAGGCACCGGCACCGTGAGTGGAATTATTAAAGACAGCTCCCAATATCAAGGCCAGGAATTCGGGAAAAATGGTTAATTTTTCGGTGGAATTTTGTTCCTATCGCTATCGAGAATTTGGTCATATTTTTTGAACAATAGGATTTTTCAAATTACCAGAAAACTATGTTACTATTTTCGCTTTAGAGTTTAGTATGAATAAATGCAGAGAGGACTACTCATCCATTACTAACTTCTATCGGTGGGCAAGGTTCAACAGATATTACTCTGGCCAAACCATCATATAATTCCTTAGCCTCTTCAGGTGTGAAATAAAGAAAGATATCATCGATGGTCCTATCGTTGACTGAATCATGAATATGCATAGTACTCCACCTCTACATTTGGGGGACATCCTTGTGGGGTAGACTGGTCTCGATTCGATCCATTGCCCATCCTTCAAGATTTCGACATGTCCATGTGGACTCTTGTGGGGAGTCGGGTTTCTTATGTCAAATCAAATCCTTCGAATTCCATCCTTTGAAAGGAATATATTGTCTCCAGCCTTATTCGTTATGACTTTGAAGTCTTTTCCAAGCCACTTAGTCATATTATTGGCCATGGCGTCTATCTTTGGGGCGAGTATTTACTAGAAATGAATCAAGAATTCATCCGTCTCCTCGCCATCATCAATCATCTTAACCCTTATACTCAACAAAGTATTTACAGCTCTCTCGAACCTCACAGAATCCCAACCTATAGTATCTTGTAATCGTGATTTAGATATAATGAATTTGTCAGATGAAATCAAACTGTTATCATAAGCATACTCACCCATCAGCAATGCATCATCAATATCTTCATTTTGGTAAATGTGCCATAATATCTCTTGGCTTTCATCTGGATCTGGAAATCCATTTTTACAACTGTCCGGCCACGCTATGATTGCAGATATCTTATCTTTTGAAAGACTTAGGATACTAAAAAGAGAGATTCCAAATAACCGCATAAACCGAAAAAGTCGAATAGTATTTTGGCTACCTGATGATTCGATTACCATTTTATTGAACTCCTGTCACCGGTAGCGTGAAACTGGTGTGATTCTGGCAAATTGAAACACCCGGTTAT
>CAZTTH010000083.1:0-9953 GCA_964615975.1 uncultured Lentisphaerales bacterium
GTTCTCGCAAGAGAGTGTGGGTTCGACTCCCTCCTCCGGTACCACTTTTACATTTATTCTGTTTTGCGCGGTGGTTTGTAGTGCTCGCGAAACTGATTGCGAAAGGCGGAAAATGTCCCTTGAATGATTTCTTTCCGGATGAGCCGCATCAATGATTCATAGAAAAAGAGATTATGGAGCGTTAATAAGCGCAGTCCAAGGATTTCCTCAATATTCAACAAATGCCGAATATAAGCTTTGGTGAAATACCGGCAGGCATAACATAAACAATCTGTGCTAATCGGCGAAAAATCCTGCTTGTATCGTCCCGCTTTGATTTGTATCATGCCTTGGGCGGTATAGGCACAGCCATTCCGCCCCACCCGGGTCGGTAATACACAATCGAACATGTCGATTCCACGTGCGACCGCCTCAACCAGTTGCGGCGGTGTTCCCACCCCCATTAAATAACGTGGTTTATCCGGCGGTAAAATCGGTGTCACCCAATCCAGTACCTGATACATCAGGTTTTCCGGTTCACCCACACTCAGACCGCCAATGGCATAACCGGAAAACCCCATACCCATGAGCGCCTCCGCACACTCTTCGCGTAACCGTTGATAACTCGAGCCTTGGACGATGGCAAAACAATGTTGCCCCGGCGCCAATGGTTGTTCACGGCAAAGGCGTTCCCAATGGAGAGTGCGCCGCATCGCTTGTTCCGCTTCAGATTCAGAACAGGGATAGGGTGGGCATTCATCAAAAACCATGGCGATATCAGACCCCAATTCCCTTTGGATCGCCATGGCTTCGACTGGCCCCAAAAACATCGCCCTGCCATCCCGATGCGAACGAAAAACCACCCCCTGATCGGTAATTTTCCTCAGTTTAGCCAGAGAAAAAACCTGGTATCCGCCACTATCAGTCAGGAGCGCATGCGGCCAGCTCATAAAGCGGTGGAGTCCTCCCGCATCCCGGATGATGTCCACCCCGGGTCGAACCATCAGGTGATAAGTATTTGAGAGGATGATTTGATGACCAATATCCATCAGTTCATGAGGGGAAACGGCCTTGACGCTGGCCTGGGTGCCAACCGGCATAAAAGCAGGGGTATCGATCATCCCGTGAGCGGTATTCAACCTACCGACTCGCGCCGACGAATTAATTTCAGCATTTACGATTGTGAATTGCATTGGTTCCTTGGGTTTTTAATTACTGACTGGGGTTTAATGCCGCCGGCCGAAGCGTTTTTCCATTTCGCCAAAAGAAATGTTGATCATGGTGGGACGGCCATGAGGGCAGGTGTAGGGAAGCTCGGTGACGGTCAATTGTTCCATCAGCCGTTCCATTTCCTGAACGGTGAGTTTATCGTGAGCCTTGACCGCGGCTTTACAGGCGGCGGTTGCCAGATCTGCTTCGTCAACACGTTTATTGCCTGATGGCGCGGCACGCAAATCATCGAGTATCTCACGTACCAGACCACCGATGTTTTGATAGGGAAAATGTGGCGGAACGGCGGTGATGATAAAGGTGTTGCCGCCAAAATCCTCAATCTCGAATCCAAGATTGCTGAAGTTACTCCTCTGCGTTTGTAATAGGCTGGTATCAGCCGCTGACAAATTCAGGGTAACTGGAAAAAGGAGTTGTTGTCTGGTTCCGTCCTTCTTTTTCGCCGCACTGAGGATTTGTTCATACAACACCCGTTCATGCGCTGCATGTTGATCGATTAACACCAATCCCTGACGACCCTCCGCCACCAGAAACGAATGGGCAACAGCGCCAATGATTCTTAATTGGCAAATTTCATCGCGGGTTGCCGCCGAAACGGAAGTGCCGGCTCCTGAATTAAAATGCGGCGCGGGTATCGTTCCCATGGGTAACCCGGCGGTGCCGACATCAACAGTATGCCCGGGAGGCATGGCAGCACAGTCATGCGCCCGCTTCGCCAGTCCCTCGGCGGGATTTTCAGGGGAGGGCGGGAATAAGGGCGTTCGCGCCTCACCCGGCTTGATTGTGTGGTTTTCCCCTGAGGCAGGCTTCAGGTCATTCATGGTCTGGGTTACGACCGGTAATGACCATGGCTGGGGGGGCATCGGCCGAATTCCCAAACCCGTGTCCATGGGAATATCGGTCACCAGGGCGCGCAGTGCCTGGCGAATGCCATTGCTGACAAACATACTGACATCACGGTCATGACGAAAACGGATTTCTCGTTTGGCGGGATGGACATTGACATCGATATCCTCGGGTTTCATCTCCAAAAACAGGATGACCGGCGAATATCTGCCCTTCATTACCAGTGTATGATAGGCATCGCGAATGGCATAATACATGGTGGCCGATTCGATGGCGCGGCGATTAATGAAAATCCGCTGTTCACGGCGGGAAGAACGGGTTAATCCTGGACGGGCAATATAGCCGGACAATTTCATCTCTCCGCCGTTGACAGCAACCGGCAGCATGGCCGCCATGACATCCTTGCCGAGCAACAGGGTCCCGCGCGTCATCAAATCATTATTCGGATTCACATCAATGATGGGCTTTTGGTCGAACGCCAGATAAAACCCCACTGTCGGATTGGCCATGGCCAGCAACAACACACATTCCTGAATATGCAGCTCCTCGGTCTTGATATTGCGCATGAATTTACGTCGGGCGGGGACATTGTAATACAAGGATTTCACCGTGATACTGGTTCCCGGCGCCCCCCCGGTTTCAGTAACTGATTTGATCACGCCGCCATCAATGATGACTTCCGTGGCATGGTTTTGATTTTCCGGGCGGGTAATTAACTCCATCTTTGCGACCGAGGCGATGCTCGGCAATGCCTCGCCGCGGAATCCGAAGCTGTTGATGTGTTCGATGTCAGTGGCCAGGCGGATTTTGCTGGTGGCATGGGCTTCCAGGCATAGCAATGCATCTTCAGCATCCATCCCACACCCGTTATCCACGACCTTGATCAGGGTTCGTCCGCCATAATGGACATGGACATCGATTTGCGTGGCGCCGGCATCGAGAGCATTTTCGACCAGTTCCTTGACCACTGAAGCCGGGCGTTCGACAACCTCACCGGCGGCGATGCGGTTGCTGACATCTTCTGGCAGTATGCGAATGGTGCTCATGGATTATGAGAAAGCGGGTTTCATGAATGATAACTATTTGGTTGGTGAATCGTGAATCTCTATCCCCAGTTTTAGCATGATATCACGGTAGGCCGACAATTGTTTTATCGGTGTACTCCACGAATTATTCAAGAAAGTGGTTATGTTCGTTCCGAACACCATATAAGCGCGGTTAAAATAAATATTCGCCTGATTTTCGTCGCCCTGTTTGGTTTTAATACTTGCCAGAATCAGCAGAAAAGGCGCCGGTTGTTCCTCCTTGAATCTTTGCAATCCCTTTTTTGCGATGGCCTCTGCCTGCACCAGATTTTCCAATGATAATAAGGCAATGGACAAATTGGTATAGCCCTCGATTTGGTCAGGAAAAGCAGCCAGGAACTGGGTGAAATAGTTACACGATCCCGCGAAATCACTGTTCATATAGGCGATCTCGCCGGCATTTTTTAAGGCGGCCTTGTTTTTAGGGTCAAAGATCAACGCGGTTTTGAATATATCATCCGCACGCTGGATCTCGCCTTGTCGCATCATTTCCTGTCCCCGAGCGACAAAATCATTGAGTGAATAACTCGGGTAATTACTTTGAGGAATATCTAAATCCGGATTAAAGCGATAGGGACTTAATGACATGATTGTCGCCGCCTTGAATTGAACCGATTGTTCGCTGATCGGCGGTTTTTTTATCAAGGTCAGGGTCAGTATGATATCGAGAATCAGAATGACGCATAAAATGATAAGATTTTTGGTTTTCATGAGATTGATAAACTCTCCTGCTAACTCTCAATTGACGACAGTGGCAATGCGATTCTCGATGATCCGGCTGTTCCAGACCGATTAAACGCGGAACCCTGATTGCCGTTATCGCTTTCGTTCAAGTACCCGGACCATACCCAATCCGGCAAACAATGAAAACAATGGCGCAACCGGCACCCGAAAGCGGGGATGTGACGGCGCGCCGGGAATAAACATGAAATATAGCAAGGTTATTAACAACAGCCAGAAAATCGGCTGGCGCGCATGGTCTCGCAGTTGCCGCCAGATACCCACTCCTGCCAGAAGATAAGCGAGGCACAACAATGCCAACCCGGGTATGAGCCAGAAGATAATCCCCCATTGTCCTTGGAAATAATTATCAATCGCCGCGAATAATCCGCGGGTATGAAGCACACTCATGGTGTTATTGCCGCCAACCTGAAAACCAAATTTACGTAACAGATCGCCTTCCGCCGGGAGAAAATTATTGCAATCCGCCTTGAGATGAAGCCAGGCATAACGCCAGGGATGGTTGAAAATAACCTCCTTCCCTCTCCGGGCGGCATAATGAGCCTGTCCCTGTTGGGTCGCGATACCCGCCAGCTCCGAGTCAATTATGTTCAATTGTTCAGCAAAGGAACGGCGGGTTAAATCGGCGCTTAATAAACAAGCGTTATAGCGATACAGATTAATGTCACTGACACTGGAGAAACCACGATAACCGGTCAAATGAGCATTGCGCGCCACCCACGGCGCCAACCCGGCTCCGGTCATCATCGCGAACAGTATCGCTTCCCGCCATTTTCTCATGAACATCAGGCACATCAACGGCAGCATTAAATAGGGCAGGGTGATCGCCCTGATATAGGTCAAAACTATTCCTGTCACCGCTAACAATACGACCTGACCGGGTTTAGATTTTAACTCCTTATTAAAGGCCGCCATTTGATAAAGAAACAGGGTGAGGACAAAGGTATAGAGGGTTTCGGAAAGCAGGGTGGAGGCGTAAACGATGGAAACAACATTGCAGCTTTGAAAAAGTAATGTCCATCCCGCCGCCGCCGGGTTCGCAAAGGCAATCCGCGCCAATCTCCAGATGAGATAACAGGTGGCAGTATCAAGGAGAATTTGCACCCAACCAATCCATGCGTATGACTGGGAAATAAAATGCATGAGGTAAAGAAAAAAAGGATACCCTGGCGCCCGAAAGATTTCCGGTTGTTCGCTGGTGCCATAACGGCCGTCGGCTTTCAGCGTTTCCGCCAAGCGCAGATAATCGTAGGAATCCGGCGTCAGATAACGCTGGGGATCGGCCCAACCGCCGCACCAGACAATGACCCGCAACAGAAACGCGATGCCAAGAATGAGCCGTGTGGATTTCATGAGAATTAATCGTTATAACCTATTAACCGGGTTGATTGCAATCGGATTGCTCTTTTCCCTGGTCCATGGGGCGGTGAAGGTCAAATTCAATCGCAACATGATCAATCGCATCATGGGCGATGAGGATAGTGTCCGCGAGGCTAGTCTGATTGCGTATTTCGATGAATTTTACTCGTATCATTTTCCCGCCGGCAATCTGTTTATGCATTTTCAGGGAATGAATCCTGATGTCCATGGAAGTTTTATCATGGCGCACTACTTCCGTGCCAGCTACATTCTCCATCCGCGCCGGGTTTATGTTGTTCAAGATAATCCCATTATTCGGGAAATGAAGGAAATCCTTGCCGATAATGATATTCCCGACCCGCAATGGTTAAAAGACCATAATGTCACCAGTATCCTGACCCATCATTTTATCAACGGTCAACATTCCAACCAAATCCGGCGGATTTACGCTGAAGGGGAATAAAGATGCTGGCATTATTGCTTTTTAGTTTGGTCTGTGGACTGTGGGGAAGTTTCTGTTTGGTCTGCATTCACCCCCCCGCAGGGGCCATGTTTCGGATTCAACTCCTCAGCACCATTGCCGGATTGGGATTGGGAGGAGTCGGCTGCCTGCTCTTCTGGTTTTCGCTCGCGGGTTGGATTCCCAGTCTGAAAATCTTTTGCGTCATTGGCATCGCGGGATTGATTGCTCTGCCAATGCGGATTGGTAATTGGAAACAGCAACAAAAAACATCCCCAAAAATTGCGGATACATGGTGGAAAAAGCTGCTCGCCGGTATTGCCCTCCTGGTGTCACTGGCAGCCCTGATCATCGCCTTCACCCATGCGCTTGGTTTTATCAATTACGAGTGGGATGCCTATATGATTTGGGGCTTCAAGGCCAGAATTCTCGCGACTGATCCTTGTTTACGAACCGCGTATTTTACTAATTTTACCTTTGCCTTATTGCATCTCGATTATCCGCTGATGACACCGATCCTGATGGCCGGGCTGTATAATCTCATTGGTCATTTCGATGATACCACGGTTAAAATCATCTTCCCAATTTTCTATTTGCTATTGGCCGGATTCATCTATTCAGGGTTACGCCAACACCTGGTATTTTGGCAGGCGTTGGCACTGGGAGCAATCTATCTTTCCATGCCGCGACTGTTGCGTTGGGCGGGATCTGGTTACGCGGATGTTCCCCTGACCGCGTTTTATGCCGGCAGCATTTTATATTTATGGTCATGGGTGCGGACATCGGATAAACGAAATCTGATTATTGCAGCGTTATTCATGGCATTTGCCGCCTTCACCAAAAATGAGGGATTGGCGCTGGCGGGATTGATGACATTGACAATATTGATATTACCATTGCCGATACCGCTGAGAGAAAGGATTCAATCCCTTATCATTTTTATCATGGTTTTTATGTTAGTGCTGTTGCCATGGTTGTGGTTTCGCGACCAACTGCCGAATTTAAATGAGAATTATCCTGCCCAATTAAGCTTGAACCGATTCATTGAGCATATCGATCGATTGCCGGTTATTCTCAAGTCGTTCTTCCTGCATGGTATTTCATTGCAGTACTGGAATGGCATGTGGTTACTTTTAGTGGTAAGCACGGTAGTCCAGGGGACACACCGATTTACCGCATCCGAACTCCTGCTCTGGTTTTTGCTCATCGGGCATGCAATCATCTATGTGATCATCTATGTGGTCACGCCATCCGAGGTTGAAAACCTCATTCCCGTTACCATGGATCGCCTGCAGATTCACATGTCACCATCCGCGATCCTGCTCATTGGCTATTATTGGGCTGAATTGGGGAAGGGCAGGAATTCGGCTGTTGCACCGGTTTCGGGGGGAGATACCCGTGACCCTATAGTTGCCGAATGAAACCTGGACAACTGGTGTGACTGTTGAGTTGAATTAATCTTGATTCAGCACTTTATTCGCGCGGTAATGATTCAGTAAAACCCGTTGGTTTGCTGAATCTTTACTTGCTCAGATATCTGGTCTTTTTGAGATTATTCTCAACGCAAAAAAGTCCTTCAGGATCACCATGGTCTCAATGAGCAGCTAACCCGGGACAATGAGGCCAAAGCCGCCTGAATTGTCTGGCTTGAGCACCAATTTTTCGGTTGAAAAGGATCGTCGTTATGATGCATTGCCCTCTCTGTTACAAACATTTAACGACTTAAAAGTTCAACCGGAAGCATGCGGGAAACTCATGGAAGCCGTGGCGTCCTTGAAGTATAAATTGGGAGAACTGCCAGATGCATTGTCGCTTTTTGACCTGACCAACGCTGATTACCGGGCGTAACTGATTGATGAAGTTCAGCAATTATTGCTGTGTGAATTGACCATATCCACTCGTGTCGAATAACCAATTTAGATGTGATCAATGTTATTAAATTTGCTCTAACACTATTCTATGTTACCATAAACATGCTTATAGTTATTTACCTTTTTCTTAAGAATATCACCGAATTAAGGATATTAAAGCATGATAACGACATTGAAAGCTTTGGAAACAACAGCGACCATTGACGATCACCATATACTCGTTTTGGACGAACCCATCCCTGATATAGGATCCACTCGAGTTCGAATTATTGTCTTGCTCTCCGATGAGGATCAAGAGGGAGAAAGGGATTGGCTTAAAGCAAGTGCAAATAATCCGGCATTTTCATTTCTCCACGAACCGGAAGAGGACATTTACACAGCATCCGATGGAATAGCGTTCAATGATAAAACATAAAGTTGTGCTGGTGCCGTTCCCTTTCGATGATCTCTCCACTTATTTTCGTGTGATTAGTGTGTTTAGCGGGAAAATATTTCTGTCCTCTTTGCGGCCACTATGGTTAAATTTTCTTCATGGTCCCACCGGCAGATCGAACTCCTCAAAGGCATGAATGTAATAGCCCGTTCCCGGCTTCAACGTTTCGCCATCTTTGACAATGCGGTAACGTTTCCCATCCCATGTCCAGATATACTCTACACGGTCATAAACTGCACTTTTCAATCGTCCCTATGGGACTTATGGATTCCTGCATCTCGGACCCGCCAATGAATTGGCGGGCTAATTTCAATCATCCCATTCGGGATGAACCGATAGTAGACCTTATGTTAAACGAATAAAAAGTTACGCTCTCCCCGTTGTTTGGATATATTCCGCAGTGAACGGCCGGGAATTATAACCAATTCACAAAGCAAAAGGAGAGCGTCATGAAAACTATACCTTCACATTGTCATGAAACGAATCAAACAATTAATTATTATATCGGTCTGGATGTCCATAGAAAGAATTGGGTGGTTACGATCCGGGCTGGCGGCATGGAGTTGAAAAGCTGGTCGATGAATCCATCCCCGAAAGAACTGTGGACTTATCTTGACAAGCATTATCCTGACGGCCGATATATGAGTGCTTACGAAGCGGGCTTTAGCGGTTTTTCGGCGCATCGGGAGTTGGTGGAGCTGGGGATCGAGAATATTGTGGTGCATGCAGCGGACGTGCCGACGACGCATAAAGAGAAAGTAACCAAACAAGATAAAGTGGATTCGCGCAAACTGGCTCGGAGTTTGGAGAGTGGCGAATTGAAGGCGATTCATATTCCGGAGGTTTTGCACCAGGAATTCCGGGCATTGTGTCGGTTGCGACGGAAGAGCACCCAACAGATCGTGCGGATCAAGAGTCGAATCAAGAGTGCTCTGTATTATTTTGGCATCTCTCTTTCGGAGGCGGAAGTCGGAAGCTATTGGAGCGCGTCCTATATTCGGAAATTGGAGGACCTGTCCGGACAAGGGGGTGTCGGTTCTGCAAGCTTGGAATTGTTGCTTGAGGAATTGCACGATCAACGTCGTCACCATTTGAGAATTACCCGACGCTTGCGGGAGGCGGCTAAAAGTGGAGCAATGGCTTCGACAATCCGGTGGTTGATGAGTCTTCCCGGGATTGGCTTCGTCACCGCGATTACGTTGGTTGGAGAAATCTGGGATATCAAGCGATTCAAGAAATTCGACGTTTTGTGCAGCTATTTAGGATTGGTGCCGGGGACGGCTTCAAGCGGCGAGCACGAGCGGACAACGGGGATGACGCCGCGTCGAAACAAATATCTGAAGCATGTGATGATCGAGGCGGCGTGGTCGGCGGTGCGTAAGGATGTGGTCCTATTGAAGAGTTTTATGAAGCATCAGGCGCGGATGAGTCGTAACGATGCGATCGTGCGCATCGCCCGCAAACTGTTGAATCGGGTGCGTTATGTCTGGATTCATCAGACGGCATATAAACCGGCAGTCGCCTGAGCGAACGGCAAGACGATACCTTCTAATCGATACATAAAAGACAATGGAATGACTGAAGTGAGCGATAATCAAATTTTGGCGTGTCCGCTTGCGCTGGGCTGCGGTTCGATTGTGAATCCGCTTATTATAGTAGACTGCGGCCGCCTTTTGTTTCAACTAATAAGATGTTGCAGCGTCATCGCTGGTCGGCGTGACTGTCTGTTAATAACAGCATGTTTGAACTCATTATCAATCATTCCGAAAAGGCAAAGAACATGACCGGATAAAACACAAATATTTTCTGCTACCAACCAATGGGGCAAGCTGTATTTCCGAATGGGGTAACCCAAAAAGATTTTCTCATAGGGCTTGACGTCTTACATAACAGCCCAGCGATTGATCGCTGGGAATAAGGAATTACACGACAGAAGTCCCATCGGGACG
>CAZTTH010000084.1:0-9816 GCA_964615975.1 uncultured Lentisphaerales bacterium
TATTTTTGACCGCTGCCGCACGGGCAGGGGTCGTTGCGGCCGATCTTGGGTTGCTCGCGATGAATGGTGACCCCCTTGGGCATGGGCGCCGGTCGTGGCGCTTCGCGGGATGAGGATGTTTGTGTGGCGGCCATGGCGGGTTCAGGCAGGTTTTCTTCCATTTCCGGACCGGACCCCGAAAGCGTCTGCGAGTCTGCGCCAAATTGATTTAACAGGCGATGGATTTCCACCTTGGGCAGCGCGGCAAGTATTTTGTGGATGGCCGAAATGTTGGCGGCGGAACGAAACAGGGTCGTGGCAATTTCATTATTGATACGAACCATCAATTCGCCAAACATCGAGAATGCCGATTGTTTGTATTCAACCAACGGATCGCGTTGGCCGTAAGAAACCAGATAAACACCGCTGCGCAGTTCGTCCATCGCGTATAAATGTTCCTGCCAGAGTTTATCGTGAGCGCTGAGCATGATATACTGCTCCTGCCGCCGCACCAATGCCTCATCTTCTCCCTTGATTTTGGCATCATATGCGGCCTTGACCTTGGCTGTCAGCGCGCCGACCAGCTGATCGGCATCGAATTCGCCTGGATTCGTGGGTAAATCGTCCTCGCCAAAGTTCACGGGGAAGGTGCTGGTCAACCAAAGCAGTAGAGCGGATTGATTGTAATGAGCGCCATCCTTTTTCACATCCAGGCGATTTGCCTCCAAACGATCATAAATCGCTTCGTCGACGACGATAAAGAGCAGTTCATTGGTATTTTCAGACATGAGAATCTCCCGCCGCCGGCCATAAATGACCTGCCGCTGTTTATTCACCACATCATCGAATTGCAAGGTGCGCTTGCGGGTTGAGTAATGTTGTTGCTCGACTTTTTTCTGGGCGCTTTCGATTGACCGATTCAGCAGCGGATGAGATAATTCCTCGCCTTCCTGAAATCCCAGCTTATCCATGAGTTTCGCGATCCGATCGGAACCGAACAAACGCATCAGATCGTCTTCCAGAGAGATATAAAATCGCGAGGATCCCGGATCGCCCTGGCGGGCGCACCGGCCGCGTAATTGCCGATCGATACGTCGTGAATCATGACGTTCACTGGCAATAACATGAAGCCCGCCAAGTTGATCAACGCCCGCGCCAAGACGGATATCCGTTCCCCGGCCCGCCATATTGGTGGCGATGGTGACGGCGCCTCGCTGTCCAGCCAGGGACACGATTTCAGCTTCGCGTTGATGGTTCTTGGCATTCAAAACGTTGTGGGGTATTTTCTCGCGGCGCAGGAAGCGGCTGAGGACTTCCGATACTTCCACCGAAATCGTCCCGATCAGTATCGGCTGTCCCTGGTTGTGCAATTCCTTTACCTCGCTGATCAAAGCCGCGTATTTTTCTCGTTTGGTTTTGAAGATGCGATCATTGTTATCAACGCGAATACAGGGTTTATTGGTGGGGATCACCAGCACATCAATATTGTAGATGTCACGCAACTCGGTAGCTTCGGTTTCTGCGGTGCCGGTCATGCCGGCAAGTTTTTCATAAAGGCGGAAATAATTTTGAATGGTAATGGTGGCCAGGGTTTGGGTTTCCCGTTCGATGGTCACTCCCTCCTTGGCTTCCAGCGCCTGATGCAGGCC
Organism: uncultured Lentisphaerales bacterium; assembly: GCA_964615975.1. GTDB lineage: Bacteria > Verrucomicrobiota > Lentisphaeria > JABSQK01 > JAJFLO01 > CAZTTH01. Next base: position 1,629 of record CAZTTH010000084.1, read on the forward strand.
TTCACTGAAGCGTCGGCCAGGCATCAAACGACCGGTGTTTTCATCGACTATGATGACCTTGTTGTCCTGGACGACATATTGCACATCGATTTCAAAGAGACAGTAGGCGCGCAACAGCTGCGAGACATTGTGAATCATTTCACTGCGTTCGTCGAAAAGCCGTTGCAGCTTGATCCGCTCCTGTTGACGTTCCTCACTGGTCAAATCTTCGTGTTCCTCGATGGCTTGAAAGGCGGAAACCAGATCCGGAAGGGTAAATGTGTCCGGGTCCTGGGGTGAAATCGCGTTTCGTCCCATTTCACTGAGGTCGGCTTCTCCCGCCCGTTCGTCGATGCTGAAATAGAGGGTTTCCTTCAATTCCTGATAGACTCCGCGATTCTGATCGCTGCGGATGTCCATTTCTTTCTTTTCCAGCATCCGCACGATCTTGGGATCTTCCATCAAACGCATGAGCTGCTTGTGTTTCGGCATTCCTGATTTTACCAAAAAGGCTTTGGTGATGGCTTGATCAATTTCCTCGGTGTTGGCTTCGGGCGGGGCGGATAATACCGATTTTGCCTGGGTGATCAGATCGGTGCAGAGCTGATTCTGTTTGCGCACCAGATTTTCCACTGTCGGTTTCAACTGATCGTAACGATGGGTGGAGGTCGGGGTTGGGCCGGCAATGATCAAAGGGGTGCGCGCTTCATCAATCAGGATGCTGTCCACCTCGTCGACGATGACGAAGTAGTAATCCCGCTGGACAATGTCTTCGGTGGTGGTTGCCATGCCCATGTCGCGGAGGTAATCAAAGCCGAATTCGCTGTTGGTTCCATAGGTTATATCACAGGCATACTGCTGTCGCCGTTCCTCCGGATTAAGCTGATGTTGTATACAACCGATGGTTAATCCCAGCCACTTCAGAACTGCGCCAACCCATTGCGAGTCGCGCAGCGCCAGATAATCGTTTACGGTCACCAACTGGCAGTTGCGGCCACTCAAAGCATTGAGATACAAGGGCAGGATCGCGACCAGGGTTTTACCTTCGCCGGTCTGCATTTCCGCGACCCCCCCCTGATGCAGAGCGATACCGCCAAGAAGTTGCACATCATAAGGCACCATCGCCCATTTGAGCGATTGACCGGTGACATTCAGCTCGGTGCCCTCAAGACGACGGCAGGCGTTCTTGACCGTGGCAAACGCTTCAGGCAAGATATCGTCAAGTGATTCTCCCGCCTTGAATCTGTCCTTGAATTCTCCGGTTTTAGCTTTAATCTGCTCATCGGTCAGGGATTGATAGTCGAACTCGATCTTGTTGATCCTGTCAACGAGGGGCAAAAGACGTTTGATGGCACGATCATGCTTGTTGCCAAATATTTTCTTGAAGATTTTTCCTGCGGTACTCATTAAATGTCAATTACCCTATTAAACTCCGGTAGGTTCCGAATGTGATAAAAAATATTCACCCGTGAACTTGTCCATTGGTTCAGCGACTCTATAAATTAGTGGATTGACGGATTAATTAAATCACCATCTTCAATTATTTAATATGATTTGCGCCACTTCATTACAACAGTTGCCCGGATTCGGTATTTATCGCATCGCGGTTGCCTGCGGTGTCTTCGACGGATTGCATGACGGTCATCAGGACATTATCAAAGCAGTAATCAAGGCCTCAAGGCAGTCGGATGCCGAGCCTGTCGTGCTGACTTTTAATCCGCATCCGCTCAAAGTTCTCAATCCCGCCGTGGCGCCCAAAATGGTGTTGGCGCAGCGGCACAAATTGTACCTGTTGTCGCAACAAGAGATTGGGGTGACCGTGGTCATGCCGTTTACTCATCAACTGGCGCGTCAATCTGCCCGCGATTTCATTCATTCCCTGTTCAATGTAAATGATTTGACCATCACTCATTTATGCGTGGGTGAAAAATGGCGTTTTGGTCATGGCGCGTTGGGCGACTCCCGGTTGTTGCATGAGCTTGCCGCCCGCTATCAATTTGAGTTGGTCATGGTTCCAGAGCGATTTTTACTCAATGCCCGCATCAGCAGCACCCGCTTGCGGGCGGCAGTGCAATCCGGTGAACTTGAGTTGGCGGCAAAATTATTGGGACGCCCATATTCGTTATTTGGCAAAGTCGATTTTGGCAAGGGGATCGCGACCTCAAATCTTCACTGTCCCACTGCCAACCTGGCCACCCACGGAGAAGTGTTTCCCCCTGATGGCATCTATGCGGTGAAGGTACGCTTGTTTTCCGCGGCAATGGCAGTGGAACATTTCCATGGGGTGCTCTATCTTGGCAAATCACCCACCTTCATAACCGAACCGCCGGAACATCCCTATGTCGAAGTTCATATCTTTGATTTTAACCGGGAAATTTACGGCCATTTGATGGAAGTCGAATTCTGTCAATTGCTGCGGGCGGACGAAAAATTTGCTTCTACTGAGGAGTTATGCCGCCAGATCGCTGTCGATATTGATGCGGCCAAATCCGTCCTGGGGGTGGCTAGATGATTCACCTAATGCGGCATGGCCACACTGTGATTGAACTTAAAACGAACATCCCTCTGAGCAGCAGGTTAAATTTCATGACCGATACAGATAATAAAACGTGTCTAAATTACTCATTCTAATCATTAATATTTAAAAAAGGTTAAACTCTTCATGACCAATCAATACCTCCAAAAAATCAAGGAATGGCTGCTCCTGAATAGCGTCAATTTCATCTCCAACCTGATCGTTTTCATCATGATTTTGATCGCCGGTCACTTGCTTATCCAGGCGGTTTGCCGGTTGCTTGCGAAAGCCCTGGAGCGTTCATTGACCGCCAATGAAATTCTGCGCGGATTCATTGTCAATGTCGCTCACAAAGCCCTCTGGGCGCTGGTGATTATGACCGGATTGCAGGAACTGGGCATCAACATGGGGCCATTGATTGCCGGTCTTGGAGTTACTGGATTTATCATTGGCTTTGCCTGTCAACAAACGCTGGGGAATCTGGCGGCGGGGATGATGCTGGCATTGAATCAGCCCTTCAAGGTTGGGGAGAGTATTGAAACGGCCGGAGTTATGGGGAAGGTCAAGGAATTGAATATGATGGCCACGACCTTGACCACCGGCGATAACAAACTGGTCGTGATTCCCAATAACAAGGTCTGGGGCAGTTCAATCATCAATTATACTGCCATGGGGACGCGGCGGGTCGATATCCGCATCGGCATCTCTTATTCCTCGGAAATTGATCAAGCCCGTGCCGTTGCCAAGGAAGTATTGGCGGGTATTCCAGAAATTCTTGCCGATCCGGTTCCGGTCATTGAAGTCATTGAAATGGCGAATTCATCGGTCGATATGGTGATTCGCCCTTGGGTAAAATCGAGCGATTACTGGCCGACCATGTTTAAAATCAATCAACGAGTGAAGGAAGCGTTTGCCCGCGCGGGAGTCGTCATCCCCTTTCCCCAACTGGATGTCCATCATCATGGTCAACTCGAGACCAAAAACCTGCCGTTATCCTCGACTTGATCTGTGATCTCTGATCCGACGAATCCTGCCGCATCTGTCAGCATGTTCAAAAACAATGGCAGAAGAGGCCGTCGCGGAGTTTGGGTTCGAACCATGTTGACTTGGGCGGCATGATCATGCCGGCATCGGAAATGGCCATGAGTTCGGCGACGGTAACCGGGTACATGGAGAAGGCGACGGCATGAACGCCGCTGTCGACCGCTTGCACCAATCTCTCGGGTCCATGTATCCCGCCGACAAAATCGATACGTTTATCGGTGCGCGGATCCGCGATTCCAAGAATTGGCGCCAGCAGGTAGTTCTGGAGTATATTGACATCAAGACGGTCGACGACACTGCCGCTGGCTTTATGTTTATCCAGGTTCAGGCTATACCAGCGATGATCGCAATACATTTGTACCCGGCCGGGTTGAACTGGCTGTTGGCAATCGGTTATTTCGACCGGGAAGATGGTACTGACATGATCGATAAATTTCTGGTTCGACATGGCCAATAAATCCCGGATGACCCGGTTATAGGGAAGGATGGCCAGTTGATCCGCGGGAAAGACAACGCTGAGGAAACGGTTGTAGGCCTCATTTCCGGTATGTGCCGGGTTTTTCTGACGACAGAGTTCCCGCACCCGGCTGGCGCTTTTGGCACGATGATGACCATCGGCAATATATAAACTTTCGACCCCCCTAAAACACTCGATCAATTCGGTGTTGCGCTCTGCCGGCACGCGCCAGACTTCGTGTTTGACCCCGTCATGGGCAGTGATATCAAACAACTTTGTGTTCTGCATTACCGTTGCGACGATCATATTGATCTGCGCCTGGGGTGGGTAGGTGAGGAATATCGGCCCGGAATGGGCACGCAGGGCAAAGGTGTGATTGGTGCGATCATCTTCTTTGTCTTTGCGCGTTAATTCATGTTTCTTTATGCGATCGGCGTCGTAATCATCCACAGACGCGGCAACCACCAGGCCGGTTTGACGACGGCCTTTAAATACTTGCGAATAGAGATAAAAAGATGCGGTTGAGTCTGCTGTCAACGGCGCATCTTTTTGCAAGCGCTGAAAATTTGCCTTTGCCCGATCATAAACCTCCTGGCTGTATGGATCAATACCCGGAGGCAGCTCGATTTCCGACCGTGATACGCGCAGGAAACTAAGGGGATTATCCGCGGCTAATTGAGCCGCTTCTTCGCGATTTACTACATCATAAGGAACCGCAGCCACAAGAGCGGCGCGTGCCGGTGTAGGCAACAGGGCATTGAAGGGGTGGACTGTTATCATGGTATCAGGAATCTCTTTTCTTTCTGGGGTTGAATTCATTTCATTTGCATCGTGAAGGAAATAGCCTTATTGAGCGCGGTCATTGCGCTGGATGACGGCATGGCATTATCGCTTCAACACGTTGTGAAGGCAAGGCATGTAAGGATAAATTTTTCTCTAGTAGGCGATCCGGATGACACTGTAAAATGAATCACAGAAGATTTTTTCAAGAGGAGTTAGAAGATGTGAACGCAAGGATATGTTTGGCGTCCGATGGACATAATGCTGGCGATTTGGTTGCGGAAAATTGCCGCGTCACCGGCGCTGTCGATTCAGCCCCGTGATATTATCCCGGAGGACCCGCCAAAAAACGCCGTTACTCGGTTCGCGAACACCGCGCTGTCATCTCAACCTCAAGGATAGAATTATGATTAAAAAATCCCCAAATTGATCATCAAATGACTGGAGAATGTGGATTAGAATCGGGCTCCAACCCACATATCTGTATTGTAAGGATGATGAGGGGGGGATGAGAAAATTACCCCTCATATCTAGGTTATGGCGTTAATCTGGAACCGCTTTCAAAAATGATGATTTGCTTAAATTTTCCTGATCACGCCGGGCGATTTCCTTCTCAAAGACATCCTTGATCCCTGGGATATTTCGGGTGAGCAGATCAAAATCAGCCCGGGAAATGGTCATGACATCAACATTGGTGAGGGTTCTAACCGAAGCGCTGCGCGGTTCGCCGACAAACAAAGATTTTTCACCAAAGTATTGTTTTGCTCCCAGCCGGGCAATGATCTGCTCATTAGGTTTGCCTTCATTATAGATCACTTCTACTTCACCGCGCACCATGACATACATTTTATCCCCGGGATCGCCTTGGGTAAAGATATGATCGCCAGCCTCAAAATGCTCCATTGAAAAACTTTCGCTGGGCTCGATTTTAAGTTGGACCAGATCACGGGGTAGAATCATATCCAACGCCCAATCAACGCCGACCCGTATCTTTCGGTCCAAACCCGGCATTTTGGACCAATACAACATTCGCCAGAAAAACCAGGCAATCAATCCGGAAATGGTAAATCCCATCACTTCAGCAACCGCGGATCGCCGCCCCAGGGCACCCGCCTTACCCAGGCCGGTAAAGGTAAATTTTTTGCGCTCCGACTGCTGGCGATGGGTCGCCAGGATATTGCTCGCCGCGGTCTGGGCTTGACGGACAGCAAACTGTGCGGTCGGTGGCGAGGCGGTGCCATCCGGCATGGTAATGTAGGCGCAATCGCCCACCGTCCAGACGTTAGTGAAACCTTTGAGTTGCAGTTCCGCCGTCGTCACCAGCCGGCCGTTATGCTTTTCGCAATCCAGCGCGGTGACCAATGGATGTGGCGCCGATGGAACCGTAGAAACCAGGGTGCGGGCGCTGATCTTTAACCCGCTTTTAAGGATGACAGTGTCGGCGGTCGCTTCGGTAACGCGATCCTGGAGACGGAATTCCACGCCTCGTTCCGTTAATACTTTTTGGGCGTATATGCCCAATTTTTCAGTGAGCTCCGGAAGTATCCGGGTGCCGGAATGAACCAGGATCACGCGCAGATCTTCCCGTTTAATGGTGTGAAAAACACTCAGCGCCTCATGGATAAAATCATTGATTTCCGCGACCACTTCGACACCGGAAAATCCACCGCCGGCGACCACAAAGGTGAGTAAGGTTTTGCGTTCTTCGGGGGCCTCTGCCACTGCGGCTTCTTCAAGGACATGAATAATCCGATTGCGCAGTTCCATGGCGTCAGCCATGTTCTTGAAAGGCAGGGCATGTTCCTTCAGGCCGGGCATGGCGGAGAAATCATTGATCATGCCCAGGGCAATGACCAGATAATCATAATCTAATACCAGAGGATTGGGATGGAAGACCGGCGCCGCGGTCACCTGCTTGAGTTTGAGATCGATGTGTTCGATTTTGCGATTGAATAATTGTGCCTGCGGGCATAAACGGCGGATCGGTGTGATGCAGTGAATGAGGTCGATGCTGCCGGAAATTACTCCGGGCATCATGGGCTGGAAAACCATGTAATTTTCACGATTGATCAGGGCGACTTCGAGCTCGTCCTGAGCGCGGATGGCTTTTAACAAGGTCATGGCGGTATAGACACCGCCAAATCCTCCTCCTAAAATCAACACGCGTTTCATAGGCCAGTTGCTTTCAGAATTCGAGTGTTACCGATTGAATGGATACCTGCCAATCGTCCTCAGCCAGCCATTCCCGCTTTTGCATGGGCACTCCGGACAGGCGCTGCAATAATGACGCTTAAATATCTCAGCGGAATCCCGAAAATCCAATTAGTTGTAGATAAATTCAATGGCAATTTCGATTTCAGGCTGCAAGGAACGATGAACCGGACAATGATGCGCGGCATTTTCCAGTTTACGGCGATCAACCTGGGATAAATGATCAGGAAGCCGGATTTTCACGGGTAATGAAGCAATCCGGCGCGGTTCGGCATGCATGTTTTTTTCGATCTGGATGTGCATCCCGGCAATATTGATCTGGTGGCGTTCGGCGACGATCGCCATGATTGTCAAGATACATGAAGCAAGCGCTGCCGCGACCAGATCAGTGGGAGAAAATGAACTGCCATCGCCCTGATTGTCGACCGGAGGGACGGTAATCAGTTCAGCGCCTGATGGGCCATGGGTGAGTCGGATTTTTTTATTGCCAAGATATTCGCCGGTTATTTGAACACTCATAATGAGATTATGTGGAGTGATTAAATCGAGTGAGAACAAATCAAAATCACCCTCGCTGGCATGACCTCAGCGAGGGTGAAATGAATTCGGTTTGTTTAGTTTGATATAATTAAGCGGTTGCTGTGATTTTTAGCCGCCACACACCTTGCAGGCAGTGCCTTCGTCTGGAGCACAGGGCCGGCCTTTGGATTTTTCATAAAAGCGGCAGTTCTTATTGTGACGGACACCGGTGTCTTCCGTCAACCAATGCTGCATCTCCTTTTGTTCCGCTTGATCCACAATCGCTGGCGCTCCAGATTCTTCAGTGGCAGGTGTTTGTTCCTGGGCATGGGTGAAGTGAACTGGCAGAAATGCTAACTGAACTCCGAACACGACCGACATCCAAAACTTTTTGCGTTGCATATAACCACCTCTTGTATGGTAATTGTGATTTTTGTCCCGGTATAATGTTGCTTGGATTTTATGCCAAGATTGGTTGATGTTCGGGACGTACCATCAGTCAATGAACACTTACAATAATCGTGGAAAAAATTTATGTCAATATTAACTGAAATTGATTGTATTGCCAGACAAGAACACCCGTATTGTAACCGGCTCTTATGAAACAAGCCCAGTGGCATGTCCTACCGAGAGCTAGCACCGACCTGTACTTGAGTCGTCACATAAGCGCAGGTCATGAGACC
>CAZTTH010000085.1:0-9797 GCA_964615975.1 uncultured Lentisphaerales bacterium
TATTCGGGATTGATGGGATATCCACGCTTCGTAGGAGCGGGTTACCAAAGTCAAGATTATGACGGAGCGATGGAGAGTCCTGCAATCGGAAATCTTCATCTATCCACATGTATGGGGGAAGAGTATCAGGATCCTACCATTCGGTTGGAAAACGCCAAAACGTTTTCCCTAGTCTGACCCGCCGGGCAGTTTCCCCCAAGCAGAGTAGTTGATAAACGCGCTTTCAAATCAGGCTTCATTACTGTAAACCGATACGGAAATTGGCGTTAATAGGAAACGCGTAATTTTGTTGTTGATCGAGAATGATATCAACGGTTCTGCGAAGGGGCATCATAGTATAATTGAAAACTATGGTTATAGTTGATTAAGTATGCTGATTGCAGTTTGGGATTCAAGTGGGTAAACAGGCAAAGGATCATCCGTCCGTTTGATCATGATGATGAAGCGATACCGGCATCAATCATGAAATGTATTCGCCTGAAGTAACGATCTGATTAGCGTCTGAGTAAGAGCAAGGGTTAATGTGCCCTATAAACTGATGTCATTATGATGAATGAAAGCGGAAAATTTAATGAACGTCAAAGCTCACACCGTCTTGCGAGCTCTGGACCAAGTGGCAATCGGCTGATCTTATTCATTGGCGATAATGACGATGTCATTCAGAGGTTGCGGGGGCAATTACCGTCATATGGCTATGAGTTGACGGTGATTCACGGTTTGGAAAAGCTTCCGTCTGTCCAGACTTCCACCCCCTTCATCGTGGCGCTTGTGGATGTCGTGTTTGCCGACAATAAGGTTGTCGGCGGCAATGAAATAAAGCGCTTGCGCGACCAAAAACTTTTGCTTTGTCCGATCATCTTTTTATCGGAGCGGGATGATGTGCGGTCACGGTTGGCGGCGATTCAGGCGGGCGGTGATGGCTATCTGGTGAAACCATTTGCCATTGGTGATCTTATCCGACAGATCGATCGTTTGTCATGGGAATTTGATGAGGATGGTTACCGCGTTCTGATTGTCGATGATGATGTGGATGCATCCTATATTATCGGGCATGCTCTGAATAAGGAAAAAATCAATACCCGGGCAGTGACCAATCCCCTCAATATCCTGAATGATCTGAAACAATTCCTCCCCGATGTCATTCTTATGGATATCAATATGCCTGAATGTAATGGGTACGATCTTGCCCGGGTTATCCGGCAAATCCCTGAATACATTGAAATCCCATTGATTTTTATGACCTCAACCGGCGGGTTATCCCGAAAAATTTCCGCCTATGTATCTGGTGGTGATGAATTTATGGAAAAGACGAATGCGGGTGATACCCTGGTATCGATGGTGCGGTCGCGGGCGCGGCGTCATCGTGAACTGAATCGATTGAATGAACGGCTTGAAAGCAATGAGAAACGCTTTCAGCAGAGTTTAACCTTTGCCAATATCGGGGTCTGGGATTGGACCATCGCCACCGGCCGCGTGGGGTGGTCTGAACAGATTCCGCCCATGTTTGGTTATGCTCCGGATATGCGCGAAACCAATTATGATCATTTTCTTGCCGCGGTGCATCCGCAGGACCGCAAGGTCGTAGAGGATGCCGTTTCAGCTTGCGTCCACAGCGGCACGGAGATTCAGCTCGAACATCGCGTGATCTGGCCGGATGGCACCGTCAGATGGCTGCAGGAACGCGGTGATGTCGTCCGTGATGAAACCGGTAAGGCTCAACACATATTGGGGGTGGTTCAGGACATTACCACCCGTCGTCAGGCCGAAGAATCATTGCAGGCGCTTAATGATGAACTCGAGCAGCGGATCGCCGCTGGCGCCAAAGAGTTAATTAATCATGAACAGCGATTCAGCGCCTTCATTGAGAATGTTCCCGGCGCGGTTTATGTGTGCGAACTCGCACCCCCACAGCGGATGAGTTTCATCAGCCAGGCCGTGGCAACTTTGGTGGGCTGGTCTTCCGCTGATTTTCTCGCCGGGCGGATCAATTGGGTCAGCGTTATTGTCCCTGAAGATCAGCTTATGGTCGACGAAATGGTAACCCGCGGCATTGCTTCCCACCAGCCTTATTCCATCGACTATCGTGTCGTTCATAAAAGCGGCGAAGTGCGTTGGGTTTATGAGATCGGAAGAGCTGTTTATGATGCCAGCGACCATCCGTTATACCTTGAAGGCAATATCTTTGATAATAGTGAACGCAAACGCGTGGAGCATGAACGCGAGCGACTGGTTGCCATCCTCGAATCAACACCCGATTTTGTTGGCACTGCAGATATTGAAGGCAGAGTGCTCTTTCTCAATCAGGCCACGCGCAACTTGCTGGGGCTGAAACCCGAGGAGACAATCACGGATATTCATATTGCCGACACCCACCCGGCCTGGGCTAATGAAATTATCGAAAATGAAATGATGCCTGCCATCTTGAAATCCGGTGTTTGGACCGGAGAATCGGCATTCATCAATCGCGATGGCCATGAAACTCTGGTTTTGCAGGTAGCCCTGGCCCACAAAAGTCGCGCTGGCAAGATCGAATTTATTTCTTTCATAGCCAGAGATATAACCACGCTCAAGAACACGGAAAGACAGGCCAACCGGGCACAGCGTCTGGAAGCCATTGGCACCCTGGCCGGTGGCATCGCGCATGATCTGAACAATGCCTTGGCGCCGATTTTCATGGGCATCCAACTGGTCCGCAAGGTTAACCCGACACAATTAAAAATTCTCGATTCCATGGAGAGCAGCGCCAAACATGCCGCGGATATGGTGCGGCAGTTGGTCACCTTTGCCAAGGGCGCGGAAATAGGTCAACGGATCCTGATTCAACCTACTCATTTGATTAAGGAAATGGAGAAAATAATCACCAGTACATTCCCCAAAAACATTGATTTGCGAGTCAAACTGGCGAAGAAAACGCCGGCGGTGCTGGGGGATCCCACCCAATTGCATCAGGTGCTGCTCAACCTCTGTGTCAACGCCCGGGATGCCATGGCTTTTGGAGGGATCTTGACTCTTGAGTTGGAGGCGGTTGAGATCGATGCGGCATTCGCGGGGAGCGCGTCCCTGGAGTCGGTCATTCCCGGTCTTTATATTCTTATCCGGGTGACGGACACCGGCTCCGGGATTCGTCCGGAAGATCTTGATAAAATTTTTGATCCCTTCTTTACCACCAAACCGCCGGACAAAGGCACCGGGCTGGGTTTGTCTACCGTCATGGGGATTGTCAAAGGGTATGGCGGTTTTGTGAAAGTAAATTCGCACACGGGTCAAGGCACGACCTTCGCGATTTATCTGCCGGCGCAACGCATGGAAGCAATGACCGCCTCTTTTGCGGCCATTCCGGAGGATGACATTATTGGCAAAGGTGAACTCATCCTCTATGTCGATGACGAAGCGCCGATACGTGCCGTGATGCAGGAGGCATTGAAGGAATTGAACTTCACCCCCTTGTTTGCCATCGATGGCGCTGATGGATTGATTCAGGCAGCCCAACATTGCGGGCAATTACGCGTTGTCATCACGGATTTGCACATGCCCCATATGGACGGAGTGGCTTTTGTAAGGGCATTGCGGCGTTTGCTTCCAGAGATTCCGGTAATTGTTGCCAGCGGTCGTCTGGAGGACAATCAGCTGGCAGAACTCAGGACACTTGGAGTGCGCCTGACCCTTGACAAGCCGTTCACGAAAAACCGGTTGTCCGATGTTCTCAAGGCGGCATTATCCTTGCCAGATCTCTCTGTACATTAAGGAAATATTTATGTCCTTGCCGAAAATAAATCTGGCGGGCCGGATCATGCTGGGGGCCGCATTCCTGATCATTCTCCTCAGTGCTCTGTTCACTGGCCTGATCGTAAACACCCTGCGCAATTTGTATCTTAGTGATCGGGAAGAATTAATGTTCAGCAAAGCGGAAAAGAACCTGATCAGTCTGGTCTCAACCATTCATGAGGTGCGCCAGAACTTGTTATTTCTCGCCGATTCACCAACGATCCTTGAGATTGTCAATTTGGCACAACACCCCGGCAATGAGTCTCCGGATGACAACGTGATGTCTTTTTGGAAAAACCGCCTCGGCGATGTCTTCGCCGAATTTAGTGAAACCCATCCCCTTTATTACCAGTTGAGTTTCATCGGGGTGGCGGATCAGGGTCGGGAACTGGTGCGCGTTGATGCTCATGCAGGCACAGCCATGGTGACTCCCGCACCAGCACTGCAAGAAGTGAATGACCAGGAGTATTATCAAAAGGGCATCAAGACCAATCAGGGCGAGGTGTATCTCTCCAAAATCGAACTCAAGCGGACTGCTGATGGCACGCTGGCTGAGTCATTTATCCGTTCCCTGTATGCTGTCACCCCGATATTCACCTCTGGCGGTGAACTCTTTGGTTTGGTGACCATCCACTTCAATATCGGACCAGCCTTAAATGCGATTGCAGACACCCATATTCCCGGGTTAAAAACGTTTCTGATCAATGAAGCTGACGACTACCTAATCCATCCCGAGTGGAATTATGAACACCAACAGCGGTTTACCTGGCGTGAGGAAATGTCGACTTTGAAGCTTCAGTCAAACGAGATCAGAAATAACCAGAGAATGCAATCGCTAACGACTCCAGATGGTCGTTTGCATGTGATCATCGCCAAACGATCCTATGATGAGCGTGACTCAAGACGGGTATTTTATCTGGCCTATGGTATCCCTGAGGACTTTGTTAAAGCTCAACTGGCGGACTTCCGTGCCACCGCCTTGCTCAGCATCAGCGCCATTGCCGGGACGTTGCTCTTACTGGTTTTTTTGATCGTACACCGCATGTTCGCTCCGCTGCGGAATCTCACTACTTTGGCCGAAGGTATCGCGGTGGGACAATACGATCATGTCTTGCCCGAGGAGGGCATTGGCGAGATGGGAACATTGATGAGCGCGTTTGGCAGTATGATAACGGGGATTGAAACGCGGGAACAGGAAATCATGAAAGCCAACTCCGCGTTAAAATCAAGTGAGGAACTTTTTCGTTTGACGGTCGCTGGCGCCAGGGATTATGCCATCTTCTTGCTTGATTCAGAGGGGCGGGTGGCCAATTGGAATAGCGGCGCGGAAAAAATCATGAAATATCGCTCCGAAGAAATCATGGGGCGGAAATTTACTGGTTTTTCTCAAGAGGCATCGCCGGGCGGTTATGAAATATTAACCAATGCCTTGAATTCAGCCATGGAAAAGGGCTGCTATGAACGCGATACCTGGGTGACACGCCAGGATGGCACGAGTTTTTGGGCAAATCTAATGATCACTCCTTTGCCCGCAGAAAATGGCCGGCGGCATCGGTACACAACCGTGATTCGTGACCTGACCACGCGCCGGGAAGCAGAAGAGGAATTAAAGCGTCAACATACCATGATCAAGGCGATCATGGATGGCACCGCGGATGCCATTTTTATCAAAGACTATGAAGGGCGATACCTCATCATCAATAAAGCCGGCGCGGATCTTCTGGGGTATAGAGTTGATGCCATCATCGGTCACAGCGATGCTGATTTGATCCCCGCCGAATCTGCCAAATCCTTTCGGGAGACTGACATGATGGTGATGAGGGAGGGTGAAAGTCTGGTGCGCGAGGAATCCGGCATGATCGCGGGGAAAAGTTACACATTAATGACGAATAAAACACCATGGCGGGATGAGACCAACAAGGTGATTGGCATCATCGGAATATCCCGTGATATCACTGAACTCAAGCTGGCGGAAAAAGCTTTGAAGGAAAGCGAGCAGGGTCTGCGCGCGATCTTCGAGCAGGTCGGCATTGGGGTCGCTCAAATCGAAACTGCCAGTGGGCGTTATGTCCGGGTCAATCACCGTTATTGTAATATCGTTGGATTGACGATGGCGGAAATGACCGCGACGACATTCATGGCCATAACCCACCATGACGACCTGCAAGCCGATCTGGATAAATTGGAAGAATTGAAAGCGGGGGTCATCACGAATTACGCGATGGAAAAACGCCTGCTGCGCCCGGATGGCAAAATCATCTGGGTGAATCAAACCATATCCACCATGGGGGCAGCGGGCGAATCTCCCAACTTTTTTCTCGCCGTAGTCGATGACATTACCGAACGCAGGAATGCCGAACAATTCGCCAACCGCGCCCAACGCCTGGAGGCCATCGGCACTCTGGCAGGCGGCATTGCCCACGATCTTAATAATGCCCTGGCGCCCCTCCTGATGGGCATTCAACTTTTAATGAACAAGGTGCCGTCACAGTCTTCTCTGCTGGAAACCATGGTAAACAGCGTCAATCGGGCAGCAGATATGGTGCGCCAACTGGTGACATTTGCGAAGGGTGTGGAAGGCGTTCACATTGCCATCAATATGGGCCATCTGATTAAGGAAATCGAAACGATCATCAGGGCGACGTTCCCCAAAGCCATCGAATTGCGGATCATGTGTTCGTCACCCCTGCCCCTGGTTATGGCGGATGCCACTCAGATTCATCAGGTGTTGCTCAACCTTTGTGTCAATGCCCGTGATGCCATGCCCCAGGGAGGGACGCTGACGATCACTGTGGAGGTGATGGAAATCGATGCGGCATTCCTGGCCAGCGCCCATGCAGTTGAGATCAAACCCGGCCGATATATCCGCTTATTGGTGGGCGACACTGGAACGGGAATCAAGCCGGAAATTATCGACAAGATTTTTGATCCATTTTATACCACCAAGGCGCCGGATAAGGGGACTGGTCTGGGTTTATCAACCGTTATGGGGATTATCAAGGGACATGGCGGTTGTGTATTGGTGGATTCACATCCCGGCGTTGGAACCACCTTTTCCATCTATCTGCCGGCTCAGGGTAAAATTAAAACCCATCATGATCTGGAGGCGCAACCTGAAGTGCCATTTCACGGTAACGGCGAACTGATTCTTTATGTCGACGATGAAGCGCCGATACGCTTGCTGATGCAGGAATTGCTGGAAGAATTGAATTTCACCTCCCTGATTGCCATTGACGGCGCCGATGGGCTCATACGAGTGGCGCAAAACCAGGCGGATTTGCGTGTCATCATCACCGATCTGCATATGCCGCACATGGATGGACTGGTGTTTGCCCGGTCCGTGCGGCGATTATTACCGGATATTCCGATGATTGTCGCCAGCGGCAACATGGATGATGAAATGATGGCAGAGTTTCGCATCCTCAATATCCATCGGACATTGGACAAGCCGTTTACGCAACAGCGAATCACAGAGGTTCTCCGATTGGTTCTGACCCCTGCGGTTTAGGTGTCTTCAGAGAGCAATTCGCACCCTTCTACTTTAGGTGTATAATGATCACGGACGGCGGTTGTGTAGATGTCAACAGGTATCCCCAGGGGCTATTTATACTCAACGTATTCAGGGTGGAGAAAAAATTTGTCGGTGTCAACCCGGATTAGAATGGCGCCATTTGAGAACCCCATGATAACAATATTAACTACTTCATGAAGTATTCATTTTTATTCAAATTAATCAGACCCCATTGGAGCATGGTGCTTTTGGTATTGGTCTGCTCGGTAGTTGCTTCAGCGTTTGAAGGGATCTCGATTGGTTTGCTGGCGCCTTTGTTGAGCAGTATGCAGCATCTGTCGGACAGCAGCGAGATCCCTCGTTTACTGCAACCGCTGGCGCAATTGTTCGCGGGTTACTCCATGGGTGAAAAACTGGTGCGCCTGGTCATTGCCGTCATCCTGGCGGTGATGATCAAGAATATATTTCAATTGATCTCGATCTATCTGGGTTACCGATTGACCGCACATTTGATAGTCGATCTGCGCATGCGTGCCATCGCGTTGCTGATGACCATTGATTTGCAATTCTTTCACACCACCAAAGCCGGACAATTGCTCGAGAAAGTGATCAGTCACACCACCAAAGTCGAGGTGGTGGTTCGGCATATGGTCGATTTCCTGGTCAATTTCATGTCACTGCTGATGTTTTTTTTACTCATGCTGGTGATCTCCTGGAAACTTACCATCATGGCCGTGATATTTTCAGCCCTAATCCTGGCGGTAATTTCGCGCTTCATGTCCTATCTGATTCATTCGGGGCGGCGGGTGGCTGCCAGTCAACAGGAACTCACCGGCGCTCTGGCCGAAACCATATCGGGAATTGAACTTATCAAGGCGTTTGGACAGGAAGCGAATCTGCTCCGACAATTTCACCACAAGGTGCAACGGGACAGCCATAATCGCCGGCACCATTCCTTTGGCTTATCCTCGATGCATATCATCTCCGAATCGATGGGGGTGATCATGGCCGGGACCATGATCCTCATTTCGCTGCAATTTTTCGAGCAAAATCCAGCGACTCTGATCACTCAGATCCTGCCCTTTATCTATATCCTGATCCGCATGCTGCCGGTGGTGAAGGAGATTAATCGCACCCGTGGTCTGATCGTGGGTAATTTACCGTTTTTGGCGATTGTGGAAGATTTTCTTCGCCTCGATGACAAGCCGTTTTTAGCCGATGGCAGGAAACAATTCCCGGGATTGCGGCATGACATTACCTTTCATGATGTCAGTTTCACGTATAATAATCATTCACACCGGGTATTGGAAGAAATCAATTTCTCGCTTCCCAAAGGCAAAAAAACGGCAATTGTCGGTGAGTCCGGCGCCGGTAAATCGACCGTGGTGGGATTATTGCTGCGTTTTTACGATCCCACCGCGGGCAGGATTAGTATTGATGGACAACCAATGAGCGAATACCAGGCTCGTTCCTATCGCGAGACCATCAGTATCGTCAGTCAGGACACCTTTATATTCAATGATACGGTCATGAATAATATTCGTTTTGGCGTGATTGATGAGATCAATGATGAGGCGGTTTTTGCTGCTGCCCGGCAAGCCGGCGCCGATGATTTTATCACCGCGATGGTGGATGGCTACAACACCATCCTGGGAGATCGGGGGGTGCGTTTGTCCGGCGGGCAGCGCCAGCGCCTGGCCATTGCCCGCGCGATCTTGAAGAATCCGGAAATACTCATACTCGATGAGGCAACCAGCGCCCTCGACAATCAGACTGAGAAACAGGTTCATGACGCGATCATCAACCTCACCCAGAATCGCACCGTGATCATGATCGCGCACCGGCTGAGCAGCATTCAGGGCGCGGATCAGATCATTGTGTTGAAGCAGGGCAGGGTGGTGGAGATGGGGGATGAGCAGACGTTATTGGCCAATGCGGGTGAATACCAACGCCTGGCGATGATGGATCATTGAATAACAAGTTGATTTCAATTTCATGCCCGGGTTGAATGTGAATGTTCTTTTCTCATTTTCACGCTTCGATTTCATGGCGGCAATGGAATGTTCTTGTCAACATTCTCACGAAATTGCCCGTGTAGTTGGTGGTGTAATTATAGAACGAACTCAACCCGGCAATCGTGGTGGGATACGACTGGACGTAGCCAATTGAAGCGGGTGAAATATCCCACATCGTGTCATCCGCCGGATCCAGGTGCCAGGTGTGAAGACCAGAGGGCCGCGAGTTCAAAACTCCATCGGTATTCATCGGTTGATCTGCAGCCGGTTTGGGGATTGATTTGTGGCGGCATCCCGGGATCGTGATAGACCCAGTATTCATGGCCATTGCGTTCATGGATGGTCAAATCATTTGCCTTCAGCGCGAATGGCGTCACCACTCCCCATTCGGAACTGAGGAATGACGGGATATTGAACGGTATTTCATTCCCAGACTGATCGATGAAGATGCTCAGGGTCAGCGGCTGCCAGCGATTGGCATTGACGAGATTCGGATTACCGGAAAA
>CAZTTH010000086.1:0-4783 GCA_964615975.1 uncultured Lentisphaerales bacterium
CAATTCTATCAATGGTACACATAAGCGTTGATCGAAAAGCTGGCGGCCAAGCGCGGGATGCGGGAACCCTGCTGGACCGAGGCCATTGCCGTCGGCGATCGGGATTGGTTGAATGAGATTTACCGGCGTTTTAATTTCAAGCGCAAGAAGATCCTGTCACTGTCAATGCCTTATCATGAACCCCAAGAATATGACCAGTCAGGACACCTCGGGGGGGAACTTACCGAAGCCCCGGCAATTTATTACATTGAAGGATAGAAAGTGGAATGGGAGAAACTGATCCTCGGTTTTACCATTGAAAATCACGTCTAAAGAGCCTTTTCTATAATATTAATAATCATAACCTCTTTAATAAAAATAAGATAACATCATATTATAAAGTCAGACCCCGAAGTGAATACTTGGCGCCTTTGCGGCTTGGCGCGAAATCATATGAGGTGCGGTTCTATATCACTGGGGGGGGATCATTTCATCCCCAGTTTCTCCATGCGGCTGCGCAGGGTGTTGGGATGGATGTCGAGGATTTTGGCGGCGCCATTGGCGCCGTCGATAACTCCGTTGGTGAGCGCCAAGACGCGCTGAATATGCCGACGCTGGGCTTCTTCGAGAGTGATCGGGGTGTCGTCATGAGACTCAATCGCCGGCTCCGCGCCGATTGCCAATATTTCGCGGCTGATTTCAAGCTGCGACGAAGTTGCCAAAACTACCGCACGTTCAATGATGTTTTCGAGTTCTCTGATGTTGCCTGGCCAGTCATGTGCCATTAATCGGTCCAACGCGGCTTCCGGTATGGTGGTGATACAGCGGCCAATCTTCTTATTGTAGAAATCAATGAAATAGGATGCCAAAGCCGGGATGTCGCCCTTGCGTTCGCGCAATGGCGGCAAGCGGATGGGAAAGACATTGAGGCGATAATACAGGTCGGCGCGAAACTTGTTGTCCGCAATCATTTGCAGTAGATCGCGATTGGTGGCGGCAATGACGCGCACATCGACCTTGATCGATTCCCCCGAACCGATACGTTCGATTTCTCTTTCCTGCAGGACGCGCAATAACTTCAGCTGCGTTTCCAAGGGCACATCCCCGATTTCATCCAGGAAAATCGTCCCGCCATGCGCCAGCTCAAAGCGGCCGATTTTTTGTGTCAAAGCACCGGTAAATGCCCCTTTTTCATGGCCGAATAACTCGCTTTCAACCAGGGTCGACGGCAACGCGGCGCAATTCACTTTGATCATCGGCTTATTGCGTCTTCTGCTGAGGTTGTGAATCGCGCGGGCAATCGATTCCTTCCCCGTGCCGGTCTCGCCCATGATGAGCACGGAAGTGTCTGAAGCAGATACCTTTTCCACTTGTTCCAATGCCTTTCTCAGCGGCAAAGAATTGCCAATGATTTCGGAGAATTTATGTTGCGCTTCAATCTCTTCCTTGAGGTAAGTATTCACCAGATTCAACTGCCGCAATTCAGCCTCTGCCTTGATCCGCTCCGAGATATCCCGCAGGATGATCGTAAAATAGAACTGCTGGTGAATGGCAACCGAAGAAAGGGTGGCTTCCACGGGAAATTCCCCACCATTATTGCGGCGCGCGGTTAATCGCTTGGCGCTGTCGATCAGTATGGGCGGGGTTGATTCTCCCTGTATGTTGCGAGTCATATAATCATTGAGTACCAGTTGTAGTCCAGACGAGAGGAAGCGATTGACTGAATCTCCAATCGCTTCCTGTTCCTGACATTGCAACACGGCAACCGCGGCTTTATTAAATAGCAGTATCGTGCGGTCCGGGGCGACGGTGACAATCACATCCATGGCAGTATTGAGGATTCCCGCCAGTCGTTCCTGGGTTTCCATCTGGATGCGTTCAGCCCTGATACGTTCCAATTCGACCCGGGCACGGGCAGCAAATATTTTGAGAATATCCATCCCCCGCTCACCCTGAATCATGGATTTGGTGTCCATGATGGCCAGATGACCGAGATGAACACTGTTGGCATCTACCAG
This sequence comes from uncultured Lentisphaerales bacterium, assembly GCA_964615975.1. Classification (GTDB taxonomy): domain Bacteria; phylum Verrucomicrobiota; class Lentisphaeria; order JABSQK01; family JAJFLO01; genus CAZTTH01. The sequence goes on from CAZTTH010000086.1 coordinate 1,998, forward strand.
AGGAACGCCCAGATAACTATCGACATTGGCGGCTTCCAGATCCGCGCGATGTTCGGGATAACGATCAGCAACCTTGGTGGGACAGAACAACATGGATCCCCTGACAACCTCCTCACAGGGTGTCCCCTTGAGGTCATAGGTAAAGTTGGGAATCACCTTGTCACCGGCCCAGAAAGCTATGGTGCGCAGTTTGGTGTTGTCTTCGGAGAACTCGGCCACAAACGCATAATACACCTGCATTGCCGCGGCCACATTGGTTACCAGCGAATTAAAAAACTCATTCCCGATCACTGCGGCGGTGCCGGCGGCGATCAATCTCAATGCCTGGCCTTCATTCCATTCCGGGACTTGCACATCGGTATTGGCTAATTTCTTCCCCATGGTTTATCTAGGTAAAGATAGATTACTTTATGCAGGTAAAAAGATTGAGCGGACAAATAGATTATTCACCATTTGATAAACACCCAATTTGATAAATTTTTCATCAATTTGTTAAATTAACTTAGGAATAATCGGTGATGAATATGACCTGGAAAGATTCTGAAAACCAAATGAAACAAAGAAAATGATCACACCATGATTACCGCGGATATTGACAATAAAGCCTGGCTTGCCGCCAATCGCGGCGCGCTGATTTATTGGATGATTGCAGTCTTTTCCCTTGGGCTTGTGGGCTTGAGCTTTTGGTTGTTTGGCAGTCAGTGGATTTCCGCGTTAACTGTACACATTCAGCAATGGCAGGTCCCGCTGTGGCTGCGACAACAATCAATCAATAGTCCAGCGGAATTGATCGCTTTTCTCGCTGGTTTTAAATGCCACTTTTTTGCCATTCTGGTTATAGTCGTTCACCTGCCATTGATTGTGCTGCTCAGGCGGCCAATTCCCACTTCGCTTCTTCGCGGAGTGGGGAGAAGCATAACCTTGTCGTTTCTTTACTTAGGCTTGAGTCAGATCGTTGTTTTCACCTTTGTTCAATATCCCGGCCTGCAGAACGTCAAGAACTGGAATTTCAAGGACACCATCCTGGCGCAGGCGCCGCCGCCCATGAATTATCGGCTGCTGACCCCGCTGGTCATTCGCCTTATTCATGCATCTCTGCCTGAACCGTTCCGTCTGGAAACTCAACACTCATTGCGGAAATCCCGGTTTTTCCAGCACCTTAGTAGAAATTCGCGCAATGTAACTGACATGGAAGTCGCCTATGCCATCTTCATTGTGGTGATGATCCTGTGTTTCACCGGTGTATTAACGATGCTGGCCCGTCTGGCACATTGCACCCTGCCACTGAATCGCTTTCATTGCGATGTCGGAATCCCGATTGTTTTCTCCCTGCTTTATCCCATTCTCTTTATCTATACCAATTATACCTACGACATCCCTAATCTGCTGTTTTCGCTCATGGGTTATTGGTTGATGCTGCAGCGGCGCTGGTGGCTTTATCTTACCCTTTATCCCTTCGCGTTATTGAACAAAGAAAGTTTCATCTTGATGACGGTGATCTTTGCGATCCTCATGTTTGGCAAGCTGGAATGGCGTTGGTACCTGAGTTATCTGGGTTATCAACTCATCTGTTTTATCGCCATCAAATTTGTTTTGCTGCGGGTATTGTTTAATCTGGAACCAGGGTTTCACGGGATCTTCGTCAACATGCTGGGAGCCAATATCCACTGGTTGTATCGGCAAAACATCTGGTATTTCCTCATCGGATGGCAGCAGACTTTATATTTCTTCCCCAACCTGATATATCCACTGTTACTTTTGGCGATCGGCTATCGCTGGCGGCGGAAAAATGTCTACCTGCGCCATGCCTTTGTGGTCGGATTCACGTTCCTGACCACGGTAAATTTTCTTATGACCACCTTTGAAGAATGGCGGGGCTACACCGAACTCTTTCCCCTGGTAATCCTACTTGCCTATCCCTCGCTGTTGTGGTTATGTGACGACAACCGGGAGTCCGAAACCTGATTCCCTCAAAATCGAACATTAGTCCATTATCTACCAACTTCCGCGAAAACAAAAAGAAATTCTGGGTGATCTGAGGCATTCGTTGGCATTGGCAAAATCGAAAATTTGGCTGCAGCTAAGCCGAATTGGATATAATAATGACCTATTGGGATTGCAATTTATTCAGCGCGGATGAGAGGAATTTTGATTTTTGTTTATCTGATGCCTCCCATCTTTGGATTTGTAAATAAGCAAAATTCAAATTTTTCTCTCTCTGTTCCAATAAGCCTTCCAGTTCTTTGGCTCTCTGAGACAGTGTTTCCAATTGAGCGAAGATATGCTGATCTTCTTCATGTGATGATTTGCGATTGAGATACAGGGATGCTTTATAGACTTCGCCGCGCTCAGTGAGTACCGCCGCGAATTCATTGCGCAGAGTATTTAAATACAATTGCGCATCAGTGATCGCTGCATCCAGTTGATTTTTGATTGGAGTACTTTCATCTTGCAGTGGTGGTGTAGATGATCGGGTTTTCTCTACTGATGCTGTGCTGGGGCTTATCGTTCCCTGAATAGAACTGGATGAAGGAGGCGGAGATGAAGCGGTTCCTTTCGTTGCCACGTTGAGATTCGGCGATATCGGAACTGATGTTTTGTCATCTTTATCGATCGTTGCTTCAAACTGTTTTGCTGCAAGTGATGCCGCTTTCATTTCGGCCATCTTCTCTTCTGTTGCTTGTTGTTTCGCTTTCGCCTTTTTTTCTAACGCCTGCGGTTCCGTTTTCGCCTGGTTTTCTAAAGCCCTTTTTTCCTCTTTTAATCGTTTCGCTTCGGCTTTGGCT
>CAZTTH010000086.1:4883-9737 GCA_964615975.1 uncultured Lentisphaerales bacterium
TGTTTCTTTTCGGATTCTCCCTTCTTTTCCAGGTCTTTTGATTCGGGCCCGACATATTTTTGCTCGTTGTTTTCTTGACGGGCAATTTGTTTTTCCAGTTTATGCTTGGCTTTATTTAATTCTTTTTCCAATTTTACCTTGCGCTTCTGCATCGCGCGAGCCTGTTTATTCAGATCGGCCAATTCCTTTTCCAAGCGTTTCTTTTCTGCTGACTTATCGTCATAGGCAATCGCTCTTAATGACTGTAAATGAACTGCATTTCGTTGTGACTGAACCTTGTTGTATGAGGTTTGCAGGTTAACTAGTTCTTCTGCGATCTGCTTTATCGTAGTCTGCCATTTTTCGATCTCGGGGTTTTGCTTGATTTCAGCATAGAGTTGACTGCCCCAAAAAAGCGCTCCTAATAAACTTAACTTCATAAAAAACTTCATTTGAATTTGAGTATTGCCTATGAGTAAAAAATGCTTTTGAATGATATACAGAACTTTCATTTTGACTCCTGATATGTTAATAACATTGATAATTAGAGAGAAATTTATGGCTTCTCGATCGGTGCTCCAATAATATTACCATATTCGGTCCAACTGCCATCATAATTCTTGACGTTGTTAATACCCAACAAGTACTTCAATACAAACCAGGTGTGACTGGATCGTTCGCCTATGCGGCAATAGGCAATTGATTCTCGAGATAAATCGACTCCTTTTTCAGTAACATATATGCGGCGTAATTCATCTGCCGACTTGAACGAACCATCCGGATTGACAGCGCTGCTCCAGGGGATGTTTTTCGCGCCGGGAATATGCCCCCCGCGTTGCGCGGTTTCGCTCATCCCCGGAGGAGCTATAACCTTGCCGGTAAATTCATCCGGACTACGAACATCAACAAAATTATATTTACCGGTGCGGGAAGCGGCAAAGACATCTGAAAGCAATGCGCGAATGCTATGATCAACAGTGGTTATCTTATAGACCACCGGAGCATATACGGGCTTCGCTGTAGTCAGCATCTTATCATCCTCATTTAACCATTTTTGCCGGCCGCCATTCATGAGATGAACTTTCTTATGCCCATAAATTTTAAATAACCAGAAGCCATAGGCGGCAAACCAATTGTGATTATCGCCATAAATTATAATTGTGTCTTTTTCACTGATTCCGGCGCCCCCAGCCAAGGCGGCAAATGCTTCCTTGCCAATGATATCACGGGAAACCTGATCCTGGAGTTGAGTCTGCCAGTTAAAACCAATCGCGCCCTGAATATGGCCGGCGTCATACGCTTTGGTGTCAACATCGATTTCAATGATTTTCAGCTCTTCCTTTCCCAAATTCTGATGGACCCAATCGGTTTCAACCAACACTTCGGGATGTGCGTAAACGGCCATGTTTCTCTCCTAAAAAATGTCTTATTTTGATTTTGTTATATTATTAGAGGTGAAAACTATCAAATAATTTAACGGTTGCGAACGCATATTGAATTTAAAATCACCTTGTTTTCCGGATGGGGTGAAACTGCTTCGACATTAAATCGCAGCTTAAAACGCTTCAGGGTTCGAGTCCAGACATTAATTCGGGAAAATGTTTGGCCAGATTCGAAGTGTATTTAAACAGATTATCCGGAAAAATCATCACCCCCCAGCCATGCTGATCGCGTTCGATGATTTGTTTTGCTCCCGCCAATATCAACCCCGAACTTGGCCCCGCCAACAACCCTTCCCGGCGACACAGATCAAGAGTATTGCTGTAGGCCAAATGATAATCGATTTCAAGAATTTCATCGATCAGTCCGGGATCAAACAATTTTGAAACGCTCAATTGACTGACATTTCGCAATCCAGGAATGTCATGACCTTCGCTGGGCTGAACGGCGATAATTTTGATTTGAGGATTTTTTTCGCGCAGATACTTGCTGGTGCCAGTAACCGTGCCGCAGGTGCCAAGGGAAACAAAAAGATGGGTGACCTGGCCTTCGCTTTGACGCCAGATTTCAGGTCCGGTTGTGCGTATATGAGCCTGGACATTTTTTTGATTCTCATATTGATTGGGCATGACATACCGATGGGCTGATGCCTTGGAGTAAGTTTTAGCCAGATTAATTGACCCTTCTCCCATTCCGGGTGAGGGACATAAATCATCGCGAACCACATCGAGATCGGCGCCAGTCATTTTCAATAATACTTTTTTTTCAATCGGCACTTTATTCGGCACAACGATCCGCAGATGATGACCACGCATGCTGGCAAGTGCCGCAAGACTTATACCGGTATTCCCCGACGACGGTTCGACCAACCCCCGACCGTTGCCGACTTTACCCTGTTCTTCCAAATCCCGGAGCATTTCCCAGGCAGCCCGATCCTTGACCGAACCAAACGGGTTCAACCATTCCAGTTTGGCATACAAAGAATATGTGCTGATCGAATTCAATGTGTTAATCCGCACCATTGGCGACGGATTTTCTTCACAAGGCAACATCTCGACAATTGAATTGTATACACGGGTGGAATGATTCATTAGCAACACCGGATTATGCTCTTAAGAAACGAATCTGTTTATGGAAGGTTAAGAGAAATAAATTCACACATCACTGTCGATTAACATATTCTTAAGCCGCACCTTAACATGTAAGTCATTAAAATATTTACCCATAAAGTTCCCCTTCCGAAAATCAAGCAAATATCGACAATACCCTCAACTCTCGCGCTTTTATTTTCGCAATCAGTTTGTAACTAATCAGGGAACATAATACACATACCAACGGCGATGAGATTATAAAAAATTTGACAATAAAATCTTATCTTCTTAACTTGCCATTGACGCTGTTATTTGCCGAATCAGGCATAAAGAGTAAATTTTTGTTTGGTTTAATCGCAATATTTTCAACTTATTTTTAGCTGATATTAATGAATAGACGGATTATAAATTTTACTCTGGGTTTTGCCTTGACGGTCAATCTGATTGTTGGGTTTCGAGTATTTTCAGCGCTGGAGAAAGAATCAGGTGAAGAGGATGGGTACAGGCTGATACGGCAGTTTGCCACGGTATTGAAGTTGATCCGAAAAAATTATGTCGATGAACAAAAAACCGATTATTCCAAATTATTGGAAGGCGCCCTGCAGGGGATGCTGTCATCATTGGATCGCTTCAGTTCTTATATCAACCCCAACGAATACAAGAGCATGATTGAAGAAACCGAAGGGGAATTCGGTGGCATCGGAGTGGTAATTTCCATCAAAGATCGCTGGTTGACCGTGGTCGCGCCGATGGAAAATTCCCCGGGGATGAAAGCGGGAATCAGAGCGAATGACCGGATTATCAAGATCGAGGAACAACATACGGATAATCTCACCCTTGATGAAGCTGTGACCCTAATCAAAGGAGAACCAGGTACCAGTGTTTCCCTGACTATCTTTCGCCCCGGCACCAAAGAAAACTTGAATTTCAATATCAAACGGGAAATCATTCATATTGACACCGTCAAGGATGCCCAGGTGTTGACTCCAGGAATTGCCTATGTTCGCGTCACTCAATTCAATGAAAACACCGCTGGTGAATTGGAACGGGAACTCAAAACATTTACCAAAATAAAAGCCCATGACTTGATTATCGATTTACGTAACAATCCCGGAGGATTGCTTGATTCAGCCATTGATGTCAGTTCTCTATTTGTCGAGCGACATCAATTGATCGTTTCCACCGAAGGTCGCCCGGGCACTACCAGCAAGGAATACAAGTCGATCTCAGGCAATAAATTTCTTGATGGCAAGGTGGTTATTCTCATTAATGGCGGCAGCGCCAGCGCGGCGGAAATTCTTGCCGGTTGCCTGCAGGATTACCACCGTGCCCTGTTAGTGGGAGAAAAAAGTTTTGGCAAAGGTTCAGTACAAAGCGTTATCGAGCTTGAGGATGGCAGCGCCATACGCATGACTACCGCCAAGTATTATACACCGAGCAAACGAATCATCCATGAACAAGGTATTAATCCCGATGTCATAGTTGACATCAGTGATGAAGATGAACAGAAGCTCGCTATGCAGCGGGCAAGAATCAAAGGCGAAGACATTGCCGGGGATCAAAATGAAACGGACATACCCGATCAACAAATGTTAAAAGCTCTCGATATTCTTACCAAAGCTTCAAGTATATCCCAAGAAGAGTTTTTGCATTTCGCCAAGAACCTGGAGAATAACACACCATGATGATATTGGGGATCGAAACCAGTTGTGATGAAACTGCCGTAGCTGTAATCGAAGACGGCTATAAGGTCCGATCCAACCTGATTTCATCACAAATAGCCCAGCATTCACTCTATGGTGGAGTCGTCCCTGAACTGGCCGCCCGCGAGCATTTGAAAGCGATCAAAGTCATGGTCACGAATGCATTGGAAAAAGCCCATATATCCGCCCATGATCTGGATGCCGTCGCAGTCACTCATTCACCCGGGTTGCAGTCGGCATTATTGGTGGGGATCTCCTATGCCAAGGGACTGGCATTGGGACTGGGAATCCCACTGATCGGAGTGAATCATTTTCTGGCGCATATCTATGGCGCCATGATCGATCGGCCGGACATATTGCATGATGCCGATAATTTTCCCTTGTTGGCGTTGGTGGTTTCCGGTGGTCATACCGCGTTGGTGCTTATCGACGGTCATCATCAGTGTCGTCTGATCGGAAGAACGATCGATGACGCTGCCGGTGAAGCGTTCGATAAGGCAGCCAAAATATTGCATTTGGGATATCCCGGCGGGCCACTCATTGATCGCCTGGCCGCATTCGGCAATCCCGAACGTTATCACTTTCCCCGTGGTTTGGTCGGTGGATCCGGCACGGCAACCGCCAAGCATGATCGTTTGAAT
>CAZTTH010000087.1:0-1791 GCA_964615975.1 uncultured Lentisphaerales bacterium
TCCCATGCGGATTGGCATCCTCTCAGAAACCCACGGTCATATTGGAAGAACCCTGGAAGCAATCGCCCTGCTGCAGGCCGAAAAGCCCGCGATGATCATTCACTGCGGCGACATCGGTTCTGCGGCAGTTTTAGGGGAATTAGTCGCGGCTTTTCAACCTGAAAACGTTTGCATTCACGCTGTCCTGGGCAATGTCGATTATCCCGATGATATTTATGATGAATGGCTTCAACCTGGAGTACTTGAAATCCCCGGGCGTTTTGCTGATTTGACGGTGATGGGCAAGCGCATCGCCATTATCCATGGCGACGATGACCGGCGCCTGCAATTGACGCTTGCCGCCGGGGATTATGATTATGTGTTCACCGGCCATACTCACAGCAAATCTGATCGCTGGGTGCATACCACCCGGGTGATCAACCCCGGCGCTGTTTATCGGGCACGACTTCCATCGGTCGCGATTTTGGATTTGTCCACCGGCACCCTGCGTTATCTTGATTTGCCCCAGCCGATTGAGTGATTTAAAACGGATGTTCCATCACGAAATATGATGGAACATCCGATCCAATGCACTTGGTTGGGTAAAACATAATCATTGATGAACTATACGAAAATTTCAATAGACCATCAACCGGGGTTCGGTCATCTCTTCCATGGTGTACTTGATGCCTTCGCGGCCGAAACCGGAGTTTTTGATGCCGCCATAGGGCATACTGTCGACACGAAAACCAGGAACATTGTTGATGATAATGCCGCCGACTTCCAGCTCTTCATGCGCCTGCTTGACGTGCGCGAAAGTATTGGTAAAGACTCCGGCCTGGAGACCATAACGGGAGGCGTTGACAGCCTGCAGCGCCTGACCAAAATCAGGCACAGACTCGATCACTGCCACCGGCCCGAATGCTTCTTCCGAATTGACCTTCATTTTGTCGGTGGTGTTGGTGAGCAGAGTGGGTTCATAGAGATTCCGCCGTTCATCGAGAATTTTGCCGCCCGCCAATAGATTGGCGCCGCCGGCAACCGCTTCGTTGATCCAGGAGTGAATCCGCTGCAAATGCTGATTATCGATCAATGGACCGGAAATAACCGCGGTATCATGAGGATCGCCGGTTGGTATTTGGTGAATCTCCGCCAGCAGCAGTTTGGAAAACTCCTGATAAACATCCGCGACAACAAAAATACGTTGCGTCGATATGCACACCTGCCCGGCATAGAGATACGCCCCTTTGGCGACTGCCCTGGCTGCCGTTGCCAGATCGGCGGTTTTATCGACGACCACAGCGGCATTGCCACCGAGCTCGAGAACCACCTTCTTTTGACCGGCAATCTGCTTGAGATACCAGCCAACTTTTTCGCTGCCGGTGAAGGACAACATCGCCACCCGGGAATCGGTAACCAATTTCTCGGCAGCGGGGATGCCGCAAACAACTGCATTAAACACCCCGGCGGGATAGCCGGCTTTTTCGATCAGCCCCGCCAGTGCCAGTGTCGACAGGGGTGCCTGCGGCGCCGGCTTGACAATCACGGAACAGCCTACTGCCAATGCCGGAGCGACTTTGTGCAGCACCAGATTAAGCGGGAAATTAAATGGTGTAATACAAGCGATGACACCGATTGGAAAGCGTTTGGTAAACGCGGTTTTTCCTTCTCCCGCGCCATAATCGATGGGCACGGTTTCACCGCCAAAACGGACTGCTTCGGTGGCGGCAGTGGCGACGGTAATGATACACCGGTCAATTTCTCCCTGAGCATATCCGATTGGCTTGCCAGCTTCGGCGACGATCAGATCGA
>CAZTTH010000087.1:1891-8662 GCA_964615975.1 uncultured Lentisphaerales bacterium
ATGAAATTGCTGGTTTTAAGTATGTTTTTATAGGTACTCATTGGTTGTTACTCCTTCATATACATTGTTTTTTATTGCGCTTTCAGGAATAGAGTGAGTAGCGATCCCTTACTTTATCAATTCATTGGTGGGGGCGCGATTCAAATTAACGATCACCCGTTCTTCAGTAAATGCGGCGAACGATTGCTTCACCGACTTCTCATTGGGCCATAGTATCTCCACAGACTGAGACAGCGGGTGGTACGCCGCTGTGTACAAGGTGACAAAATGTTTGGCGAAATTCAAATGATAAAGCGGCTTCTGAAAAAAGTGCCGGAGAATCGACGGGTAGTCATGTCCGGAATCCTGGATCTGGCGATTGAGATATTGCCGGCGTTCATAGGTATTGGTGGCGGCGGCGTATGACGGCCATTCGATGATATCCTGATGATTGGTGCAAATAAGCTCGTCCTTGATAACCGGCCGGCGATCGGGATTCAGATAAACGGTGGCATGCCGTCGGTTCCGATCCAGCAGTGAGATGTTATAAGACATGTGCATGGGAAGCAATTGCAACTTTTCGCACGCCTGATCCACGGTCGAACAGGTTTCCAAAAGATAACGCATGACCAGAGGAATCCCGAATCCCTCACCGACGACCTGGCGACCGCCAAAGGTCAGGGAGGCCACCAGCCCATCACCATTGATCCCGTCCAGCAATCCCCAATTACAATCAACCATGCCGATCACCGGTTTCAACCAGTGTGAATGGAGCATGACCCCTTCGAATAACGCCGGATTGTAATCATAATTGCGGATCAGTGCCACACTATCGCGAATCCAGATCAATTGACTGCACCCGGTCATATAGGGTGGCGGACAATACATGCCCAAATAACGCGCCGCCAGATCGCCCCCCCCCGCCAGCCGCGTCAGTTGCTGGTAGATACCGGACAACTCCGGCATATGACAATTGATCATGTCGGTGACCGTCAAATACCCGGGTCGGGTGGTCAATCCTTCCGAGACGAACCATTTTTGATAAAATGGCCAGGTGCGATGAAAATTTTCGGCCCACTTCGCCCCCGGCTTTTCTTCCGCGACAAAGTTGACAACGACAAACATGATTACATCATCTTGAAACCGGCCATGTCCTCAATCCGGCTGTGCACCATGTTGAGGTTGGTGGGCGGTTCCGATTTGAATTGCCGGCGAATAGCGCTTATCCATGCGCGGGCGCGTTCAGTCAATTTATAGTCATCGGTCATCAGCCGGCCGCGACTGACCAGAATGCCCATATCAGCGCCCTTGTACAAATAATCTCCCTGGCGCATGATGCGGAGGAAAAATGCTTCCTGCTCGCTCTCAACGGCACGACGATGGGTATCCATGCGGTCGAAATATATGGATTTATCCGCCCGCATGCGCCAGATTCCGGAACGCGGCGCAGAATTTACCAATTCGATGGTGTCCTCGGTGTGTTTGATCACCATCTGGCTCCAGCTATCGATATTGGCCGGATTTGCCCAGCGACGATTAATGGCATTGACACTGAGCTCATAAGGCTGATCCATCCATTCGAGTAGATGGAAGACGAACAATGGGGCGTCGGCGAGAGCGAATACCGCATGGTTGGTGATCGAACTGGCGCCGGTGACCCGGGGATTGAGTTCCCCCAGATAGATCTTGCCGTTATCCTCGTCAATCAGAAAATCAAGTTCAAAATACCCTTTATATCCTTCTTTTCTCAACTGGTCACCGAACAGGTGAGTGTATTTTCTGGCTTTCTGGCGGATTGCCGGGGTGAAGACATCGGCATAAATTTCGTTTCCACACCAGCCGCCGGTGTAGGGAGTCAATTCCTTGAACCCGACCAATTCGGTCATCAGTGGCGCAACGATGGTACCATGCCGGGTCACACAGGCTTCCATCGCCGAGCCGCGACAGCGGATGCGTTTCATGATCTTGACCTCGCCTTCCTTGACGATTTCCGCTTCATGTTTCTGCCACTCTTTTTCGTTGGCGATAAAGAAGGTGGTGTGACCGGAATCGCCAAAGGGGAGCTGAATTACCAGATCCTCGCCCAGTTTTTTGGTTAAATTTCGCAATTCACGATAACTGGTTACCGGGGCCAGAATATAAGGCACACAGGGGACACCGGCCTTTTCCGCGATGCGATTGGTATTGACCTTGTTGTCCATAAATTGCCGCATGGCAGCGGAAGGGAAACAGACTTCAAGTCCCAACCGGCGCGCGATTTTTTCAGTCTTTTCATCAAACATCAGGAACATCGCCTTGCCGGCGTTTTTGCCCTTGCCCCGAGAGCGCAGATACTCCACCACTTCCTTGTGTTCCAGCAGATAATTGTTGATCTCTTCGATGCTTTGAAATTCGTTGTGCGGTAATTCCTCTTTCGGACTGAAGACATTGGGATGAAGTCCATCGAAACATTCGAGATAGGTGATGAATTTGAATCCCTTGATCCATTCATCGGCGCCCAGCAAATTAAAGTTAGTGGCGCTGATAAAATAAATGGGAATTTCGTTGCATAAGAAAAAGCGGCGGATATCGGATATCCCTCTTAACATATATGGATTTTTTGTGGTTTTTCGCATGATTGGTCCTCCTTGTAAATAATATCACGGTAACAAATTAACTTCAGGGGAGATCTCTTTACTCCCTCCGCTTTAATTGATTCTTTTATCCCCTTCGGTTGGATTTAGGTGTTTATTTTTTGGCTTTTGTCGGGAGAGCTTTCTTCCGGGTTGGCTTTGCCGGTACAACCGTCTCCTTATTGGCCTGCTGTTGGTAGGGTTTGGCCGTTATTGCCGGCCTTGATCTCCTTCCTGCCCTGGCCGGCAGCCGCTGGCGCCCCGCGCGCTGCCAGGGCGCTATCCTTGAAAATACGCAATCCCAATTCCGGTCGGAAACCATGGATTTCCTTGACATCCAATTTCAACAAAAATTCAATGATCTCATGGCTGGCAACCTGGCCTGGCACCAAGACCGGAAAACCCGGAGGATAGGGAATAATAAATGACGCCGAGACTGGAAAATTCCCCGCGGTTATGGCGCTCAGACATTCTTCCAGATGCATATAGGCGCAATTATTTTCGTTATACGCCAGAAAATATGCCTCCCGGATATTGCCGCCGGGGAGATTGGGCATAATGCGAAAAGAAGAATGAAATTGACTGAAATGCGGCAAGGGCGGCAAATCCGTGGTCAGTGACTTTATTTTAGCTTCTTCAATCTGTAATTCCGTGGCGTTCATGGCCTTGAATTTCTCGTCCAGTTGCGCCGCGATCTTCAGCAGGACACCAATCAGATAGGCTACCGAACTTTTGGTGGAACCGATATTGGTCATGAACAACACGGTATTCCGCGAAGTTTTATTGATTTGAATCCCGAATTGATTCATTAAATAAAAGTTCTTGAAGGTATCACCATCGACTCCAGTCTTGCCGACAAAGATGTTGATCTTGGTGGGATCGAGGACGAATTCATCTTTCTCCCAGGCTTCTTCCATACGATTCCATCCGGTTTCGGGATGATGATATTGCGTGATCGCGGATTGGCGATACTCCTCGGGAATAAAGTTTTTCACCGTCAATACGTCAAAATAACGTTTGAGTTTGGGATGCGATTGAATGCGCCAGCGTAATGACATCGCCATCTCGATACTTTTTTCCACCATTTCATAGCCTTCGAATTGCACCTGCCGGCGGCCGACATCGAGAGAGGCAAGAATCTGGTAATTCGCAGAAGTCGAAGTATGAGTCATGTAGGCTTCCAGGAATGCCGTTTCTGAACGGCGCTTGAACTCTTCATCATAGATATGAATCATCGATCCCTGGCGTAACGACGACAAGGTCTTATGGGTCGATTGGGTGGCGTAGACCCTGATTTTGACTTTGTCAGGATCGGGCAGACGCGGCACTTCACCGGCAGCCAGTTGTCGACAGTGATCATCATATTCCTGGCGATAGTCAACGCGGGCATATTTTCGATAGAGCTTTTGCGCGACATACATCGCGGTGCGTTGTTTATAGATCGGGGTAAAGGCAGCGAAGGCAAACCAGGCTTCATCCCAGAGAAAAATCAGATCCGGTTTAATCGCCAGCGCTTCCTCCATGACCCGTTCGACATTGTAGACGATACCGTCGAAGGTGCAATTGGTAAGCAATAACATCTTGACGCGATCAAGCTGGCCGGCCGCCTTGAATTGCAGGAGCTTATCCTTGATGGTTTGCAAGGGAACCGCGCCATACATCGAATACTGTTGCACCGGATATGAATCGAGATACACGGGATAACCGCCTCCCAGCACCAGTCCATAGTGATGCGATTTATGGCAATCCCGATCGATCAGAACAAAATCCCCCGGCTCAATCAACGCCTGAACCACGATTTTATTGGCGGTCGATGTGCCGTTGGTGACGAAAAAGGTATGCAGCGAGCCAAAGGCCCGGGCGGCGTTTTCCTGAGCCTTCTTCAATGGTCCGGTGGGGTGCAGCAACGAATCCAGGCCGCCGGTGGTTGCCGAGGTTTCAGCGAGAAAGAGATTGCGCCCATAAAACTCCCCGAAATCCTGTATCCATCGTGATTTGAACACCGAATTGCCGCGCGAAATCGGCATGGCATGGAAGACCCCGGTCGGTTTTTGACTGTATTCGACCAGAGCGCTGAAAAAGGGGGTCTCGTAGCGGTCTTTTATCCCGCGGATGATACTCAAATGAATTTCCTGCAAATCTTCCTTGCGATAAAATATCCGGCGGAAGAGTTGGAGGGATTTATCGTCGATTTGATTCAAGGAAATATCGGTCACATAATACAAATCGACTTCCGGCCGCATCCGTTGGATTTCTCTTCCCAGAATCGGTCCCAACTCATGATCGGTCATTTTCTCGAAGCGGCGATTGACTGCCCGGGTAATAAAGGGCTGGATGACCTCCAGGTTGTTGGTCGTCGGATAGGGAATGCCATAACGGATGACACAGGCCTGGATATTGGTATTGAAGAGGATAGAGATCAAGGCATCCTGAAATGAGTTGACGATCACCACATCGTAATGAAATTGTTCGCGGTCATCCTTGATTTCTGCCAGCTTGCCGACGAGGACCCGTTGCTCACCTGCGTTGAGATTGTCGACAATCAGGACATCAAAGCCATTTTTCTTTACCTGCTGGCCGGTAGTTTCATCCATTCCTTTCTTTTCTCGATCCTGCCCCATGTCGAAACGCAGGGGATTGTCGCGGTAGGTTTCGCTGGATAACAGGCGGACGATATCGCTGACGGTATGGGCCAGGGTGACATATTCCTTGCGGCGATACATGCCGCGCAGCATCTCCAGCGCCGCGACACCGGGATAGGTCCAGTATTGCTCCAAGAGTTTAAGCACATCGAAGGCATCGAGAATTTTACTGGTTTGTTGCGCGGAATCGCCACTTTTCTTTTTGAGATGATTGGCGGCAACCTTGAGCTCATTCCAATGATCAAGACGGAGCTGGATGACATTGAAATAGTCTTTTAATTTATTCTGGTAGTTCTTGTCATGCATGATTGATCCTTTACTGATTATTTATTCACTTATGGGCTAGAGTCTGTCGTAATAAACAATCCCGCTCAGCGGGATGGCGCGTTCTGTATTCACTTTGGTTGCGGTCATGCCTCATTAAATTTTGTACTCAGGTACCATGGCAGGCTGGGGAACCCCGGGGAGAGGCGCATTGATTTTTGTTGCCGCCTTGATGCGAGAAGGTTTGACAAGTCCGCCAAGTCCATCAAGATAGGGATGGCGCTGGGCTTTCTCGTAGATACTGAAATCTACCCGCCGATCACGAAAACTCTTCAATGGCTGTCCCAGGCGCAGCACCCCGTTCTCCCGACTGCGATGGACCCGTTCCAAATCGATCTCGATCGGGATCAATTCCGGGCCGACACTCGCCTGATAGAGAATGCGTCCATCCGGACCGCAAACAATGGAGCGGCCGTTGCCGCCGTCGCCGATGCCATTTATATCGAAGATAAAACATTGATTCGTCGCCGCTGTCGCCTGGACAATCGCCAATTCAATGTCCCGGTCGATGGTTGAAGTCATCGTCGGATGTAATATCACTTCCACCCCCTTTATCGCCAGGGTGCGCGACGTTTCCGGAAACCACATATCGTAACAAATGGTAATCCCGAAACGACCGACATCGGGGACATCGAAAATAAGAAATTCATCGCCGCCGGTGACCCCGGCTTCATAAGGATAAAAGGGAAACATTTTGTTGTATCGTCCAACCAACTCTCCCGCGGGATTGATAACGGAAGCGGTGTTGAAAATCACTCCATCCTTGCTTTGGAACATTGATCCCGGTATCAGCCAGATATCGTGTTTTTGAGCCAGACCTCTGAATTCATCTTCGATTTCATTGGGAAACGGACGCGTATGGGAGGTCAACGGACCGAAGGCGCACAACTCACTATAGACCACCATCTGCACCCAGGGATAGATTATCATCAAGACTTCAAGCTGATGCTTCATTGCCGCGATATTGGCTTTGCCGGCGGATACCGGCATTTGAATGCCGGCGATTGAAAATTGTTTCATTCTCGTATTTCTCTTTCTTTATAGGTGAAAATTTAGCCTTAACATGACGAATACCATTTTGTGCTGCGTGCGCCTGTCTTTAGTGTGTTCTGCAAGTATGAATAACCATCCATGAGTTCCTGCTAACGAATCGTTTGTCGTCAGCCACGACCAGTGGCGTTCTTAGGCGTGCATGCATTGTCGCTCACGGCACT
>CAZTTH010000088.1:0-8461 GCA_964615975.1 uncultured Lentisphaerales bacterium
AGGGGGATTATCAAAATTGGGAAGTCTTCCATCTGATTACAGAACAGAATTTTTCCGCTAATTGAAAATCTGGCATTGATGAATTATTCATTCTGTATAGTGGAATGGAACGATTTGAATCTGTGATTGGTTGTGATTTTAGATTGACTCAATGCCTTGCTATCATAACGCTAATTATGAGGAAAATTGTAGGAGAATGGGGTGAAAAACGATACAGAGATTAAGCAAGATTCAAAAACAAAACTTAATATTCTACAAAAAATATTTAAGAATCTATCGTTTTTCTTGATTATGCTTGTGATGGCGCCAATAGTTTTTATTGTACCGTTTATCTTGGGGGGTATATGGCAATTAATCATTTATGCGGTTTCAGTAATCGCTTTGGTAATCGTTGTTTTCAGTATTCCAATAGCGATTCTTCTGTTTGTAAAAAATGAATGGGGAAAGAATAAATTGCGGGGTACTGTTTTTCTTGTACTCATTACATTGGCTTTAAGTATAATTATGGCCAATCAACACGAGTTATGGTTTTTCCAAGAGATATCGTTTTTACTTCCTGAATCAACTTTATATCTTTTTCAATCACTAATAATTTTTGCTGTTTCCATTTTATACTTGGGAATAATAATTGGAGTTTCTTATTCTCTGGGAGATTTTACACTAAAATATATCACGGTTTCTTACACGGATGATTACGAGGGGAAAAGTCCTTCTATTAAGATTATAACACAGATAAGTGTAACACTTTTAGGGTTGGTCATTATAGCGGCGTTAGTTTTAGTTATTATAACTGCGGAAGCATGGTTAAGTTTGTGGACATATGTGCTGATCGGTGTGGTTATCCTATATATTCTTTTCAAGATTTCTAATTATTTATGCAGAAATCAAGATGATATAATGATGAAGTTTTGGGACGTGCTACTAATAAATGATATCACTCCACCAATCATTAAACAGGTTCATCAATATGGAAAAGTATTCACAGAAAATTCTTTGATAAATTTAAGATCAAAATTGAAAAACTTTAAAAAAAGACTTAATGCGTCAATCGTTAATTGTATCGTTTTAATCATACTTGTAATTTTTCCTCCATGGATTGGAACAGTTAGGAGGTTTTATGATGGAAAAATCTTAAGCGAAAAGGATGCCGGATATCATCTAATATTTATGCCACCACATATAAAACGAGTTGATGGTTATATGCTTACATCACGAATAGATGGATTGCGTTGGATAGTACCAATTATAGCTTGGGAGTTAATACATGTAATCATTTGGGCATCGTCTCATGGGAAATTGGATACCACAATTAAATCAGTGGATGCAAAAAAAGATGATAAGGAATAAATGAGTATTAGTTTATGATTTATGTAATATTATTCATTCTCAATTAATAAGATTTATTTTTTTTACTATGAGATTGTTGTAATAGAAATTCAGGAAAATCCTATGAAATCCATTCGAGAGGCGTTACACAAAGGTTCATACCCGGGCAAGCGTCAGTTGGAACAAAAAGCGAATCAGATTTGGCTTGAATCATGGGGGATAAAGACTTGGCGGATATTCAAGACCCGGAATCAATGTGCGGAACTGCTCTGGCTGGCGTGCAATCGGCTTTCTCCCGATAATCCGCATAAAGCCTATCGGGCGTTGGAAGAAGCGTTGCGGCGTAACATCGATAACGGGGTTAAAATCGATTTGAGATTGGCCAAGTATGTGGGCGATAAGGCGGGTTAGTTTCGGCTTGGTTGAAGGAATGGCGCCATGTGTGTGTGATAGCTAAAGGCTTGTTCCTTTGATTGAGGGAATCGCCGGTAGGAATGGTGTTTTGTTGTTTGAAGTTTTCGAGGTGGTATTGGGGTTACCATTTCTTAATTCCAATCGCTTAATGGCAGGTAGTTGAGTATCGGTGGTAATCCCATATCCCATGTCAATTAGAACCGATTAGTTCTAATTTCTAGTGTCGTATTGATCTACCCCCCCCATAGGGATCTGTTGTGGTATCCTATACTCCCCCACGCGGGCATTGATGCTCGCAATTAGTGATTTCATGCCGATTTTTCATTATTTGTAATGCCATGTACTCATGTTTCCATATACAAGAGATTCTCGTCACGCGATATCGTATGGGCATACTCACACGTGGGGACGCAACACAATACAACCATCAGCAAATCCTGTCAGATTCCGTATGGATAATGGCGGATACAAAGAAAAAGCCAATGTCCACCGGTAATCGATTGTTCCCCACCCCCTATGGACAAGAGCCATACCCCAGGGGGGGTATCAATAAGTCGATACAGGATTTTTGATTTCAATAAGCCTCAATGCCGGTAAACACATCCCTTGTGATAGCCGCCAGTTTGATAACAACGATCAAGCCATTGGTCAATGGATTCGTTGGGTTCCCGGGGTAGGATCGGGGGAACGCAAGAGGGATCGGGTTTGCATGGGGCTTCATATTCAGGAATCGTATTAGGGGGATCAATGATTTCAGGTTTGGAATCATGATTAGTTGATGAAGCAATTGCCACTCTTAACTCTGCTTCGAAATCCCTGAATCTTAATTTTTGCAGATCAAGCATGGTTGGTCATGGACAGGGTGGACGGGGTTGTAATACTCGCCATAACAAACCTAATTATTATAATAAATTAGGTTTCCTTATATAGATAGAAATACCCTGTCTACCCTGTCCAGTCGGATGATTCCTTCAGTTTTAGAGATGAGTAAACCATGGGTTTTTTGCCCATAATGGTTTTACGACCTTTATGGATTTTGAAACATCTTTCAACGGCTTTGGCAAAATTTAATTCCCCGCAAGGATAATATCCGTTGTTCTTTGTCCATTCGCGATATCTATTGTACAAAACTTGAGTTCCGATGTAATCGTTATCCGAACCGATTTCACAATGTTCATCAAGAAATAAAGCTTCATGGTCACAGCATTTTCGATGTGAATCCTTTGTGGCAATTCCTTCAGAATGTTCGGGAAAACGGCGATCTGATTGTAGTTGTGCCAATCCAAGTAAAGCCCAGAGGAAAATCCCGGGCAGTTCGCTTTCTGCTAATTCTTTCCTTAAGTCTGGGTTTTCCTTATCAGTGTGCCGGATTCGTTGATTAAATGGGATGATACGCAATCTATCCCACATAGCGTTTGATTTATCAGTAAATCGGGGAAGGGAATTGGTCGCAAAAATACAACGGGCGATGGCATTTGCTTTCCCTGTGTTCCGTCCTTTTTGTTCTGTAGGAATAGGATTCCCATCACAGACATCCTTTAACATGCCTTCAACCTGAGAGATGGAACCATGCTCATTTTCTGTTGGCAAATCCCCTACGATATTTAATAAATTACACGTAAGCTCCCAGGTCTTGAATTTGTTAGAAAATTGACTCAAAGGAAGGCAACACACATTGTTAGTTCCAACCAACCTTTCCAGTACATGAAGAAATGTCGATTTGCCTGTACCACCGTCACCAAATAAAAAGAAAACGACATTGAATCTGGTTTCAGGGATCAATGATAGTCCACAAAGCTTTTGTAGCATCAAGCGATCATCTGGATTCGGTTGAACATCATTTAAGTACTGCAACCATTTCGGACATTGCGCTTCGATATCAAAATTATAATCGACCGCAAAGGTACTGAATAATGTGGGAGTATGAGTAAGAATGCATTGCTCCTTATCGATGCTCTCACCCCGAATAAAACGAGACATATTTAGTAGGTTGACAATCTGATTTTTCATAATCAGCCAACCATTCGCTGGATCGTAAACCTTATTTAACCAACAAGGAAATGGTGCAGTTGATGGAATATGACCAAGATCACTGGCAGCTAATTGTGCCAGTACGTTTTTTTGGCAATGAATGGTGGCATTTTTGGGATGGCAATGGCGTAAAAAAGCCATGATTGGATTGGCGATATCATCAATACCAATATGTTCATAGAACCTTCCATTGAACTGATGCCATCTCCCATGATATTGTTTAAGAAGGAAATTCCTCTCATTATCCTTGAATTTATAGGCAATTTCATTGCTGATTTGAGTAATTTCAATGTTCGGTCTTCCCCCCTTGATCCCGTTTCCTGGGCTGGTTAAAGACCTTTGATCTTTACCGTTTATGGGCGCTAAATTTTTCGCCATTTGTTGCAATAATGCGGGAATTGAACTGTCATCTACTAAATGATCATCCAATCCCCGCTTAGCGGGCAAGTTATTATTGGATGTAGTAGACATAAAGTGTTGCTCCAAATCTTGATAGGGATTGACATTGCCTGCGTAATGAATCATGAAAATCTGGATTGTTCTTAGCGTCATTATCATAAATGGCAATCCAAACTTTATGGCTTAGGTATAGCTGGAGTTCAGGAAGTAACTCATTCGTTTTGGGAATATTCCATCCCCAATTTCCTGTAAGACCAATAACCGGCATTCCTTCCAATGTGGCTTTCACAGCTTTCTTTTCCCCCTCGGTAAATACCACAGGGAGAGATTCTATACTGGTTAACAGTTGGTGGACATCTTTTGATATAAATGCATGTTGTCCAGCTTTCCTTTTGGACAGATACTTTGCTGGTTTTCCTGTTTTGTTTTTGGCAGGAACGCGAAGCTTGATTCTCACATAATCCTGGCCGTCAGGGCAAAGCATGGGATTATTGGTGATGGGATCAAAGAACGGGATTAAATACCCTTCACACGGGCTGCCGTTGATATCCTTGGGATAAAATCCCAGAATCGAAGGCAATTCTTTGGCGGTGATTGGTCGCCAGCCTTGTTTTACTGCCCAGTCGTGAGAGATTCCGGACTTGGCCAGGTCGTCGATCATGAATTGGATAAGGGGATCGTTCATAATTTGACCTCCTTTTTAAAATCATGATAGCCCGGGGGGCTTTCTGGATCGGAACATTGAATGCAAGGAACATTACCAGTAATGGTGCTTCCATTTTCGTTATCACTCCCGCCAAGATTCGAATTCGTAACGGGAATTCCGCAATACTTGCATTTGGGAATCAGGGTACCGGTTCTTTGTCCGATCATGAATAAATCATTCGGCAGGAGGTTGTGTTGAGATGATGTTGAGGTATATTTAGTTGTCTTGTTATATGGTATCGTTTTGATACTATTTTTTGCCATTGTTATGGGGGTGGCGCCAACCATCCCCAATGGCATTCCTTCATGGTTTTTCATTTTATGCCATCCTCCGAGCAATAGATTTCTTGTTGCGCTTGATGAACTTCTTCAGATCGTCAATGTCGAAAAAAACTCGCTTTCCTAATCTGACCACTTGCAGTTCGCCAGAGCGCATGTAGCGAAAAATGGACATTCTTGAGACTGGCAACCAATTGGTCATACATTCCTTGACATCAATTAGCTTTTTTTCGGACTTATCTGCTGTCTGTTGATTGGCTGCAAAATCCTTGATTAACATCTCGGGCGTGTAAGTTTGATCACTCGCAAGGATTCGAGAAATCAATTCTGAGGTTGTTGAGGTTGTGGATGGATTCATTTTTTATGTGTCCTTTGACTATGGTTGATTGTTGTGGTGACAACCTCCCTGCCTGCTGGTAATCCCATAAAAGCAAAAAGGCCATCAATGATTAACTGATAATCACTGACAGCCCAAAAAATATATTGTATCCAAAGTGTTTACTACTAAATTGTTATGGAGAATAAGACCGAACAATTCAGGATTGTTCGGTTTTGGTGTTAAGTAATTCTTCTACAGCATGATCTGCCACATGGGATAGCAGATTGATTTTTGCTGAATTAAATGTTGTAGTTTGCCCCTTTCGTGGTCGTGGTTGGGGTTTGAGGTACTTATGAACGTTCATTAGTGGATTACTGGGATTGCATTTTTTACAATTAAAATCACAAAGCTGGATATACAGCCATTCCCGTAATCTTTCGCTAAACAATACCTCCATCAGCAGACTTTCAAGTTTAATGGACACCTCAGCATCTGTAAGGTTAAATCCATGATAAAAAGGGTATTTTTTATATAAATCGAGCGAATTTTTAACAAAAGCTATTTTCTGGTCATTGCTTTTGATTCCAATTCTCTTAAATCCATGATCGTCAGCAATCTTCTTAATGAGTTTAGTAAATGATTCTAATATTCCTAACTGGTACAATTCGTATTCGTATTTCAAATCCTTAGCAACATCGAGGTTATCGATAAATATCGATCTAAGCTTAGACGCACAAACATCTTTTGTTTTATTATTGTCTCTGCCATTCAACAAAGCAGTTAGAACAATTAGTAACCATTCTGGCAGGGCATATCGATCATTTTTAATTAAGAGAATATTGGGATTTAGACAAAATACTTTCGCTATGTCTTTTTCATTGATATTCATAACGTCAATTGAGTCTATTAGGGATTGAGAAGGTGGGGCTTTCGACAATACGAATTGATTAACTTTCTCAGCGTCCCATTTCATTGTTTTTTGGGTGATCGAGAGAAGGCAGAGGTATTCATAAAAATGCTTAAATATTTGCTCTTGATGGAGTAAGAAGTAAAGAATTGGTGGAAACACGAAATTTTTTGATACATTGAAATCCCATTGCATTTTGGATGTTCGGTACTTGAAGTCTTCTATAATGCCGAGAGCTAAGAAATCTATGCTTTGTTTTAGTATGCCTTGTTCTGCATCACTGTAATCATCCCAAACGATTTTAGTTTTCATCAACGTTTTAGCATTGTGCTTGGTGGCTTTAGTAGTTTTCATAAGGGTTCTCCCAATATTTGCAGTGCCTGCTGTCTGAGCTTGGCAACGTTTTTCGGTGTCATGGATTTGAGGATTTGAATTAATTGTGATTCCTTAGTGATTGCTGGCAACAATGAGTTAGAGGCTTGCGGCAATCCCAGGTAATCGGGCAGATATTGGAGCTTGAGCTTTTTCATTTCGTCACTGGCGTGGTTCATATACATTTCGGTGACCTGGGAATTGACGTGGCCGACAATAGATTTGATGATAAGATAAGGGACGTCATGAACCCAGGCGAGATAACAAAAGGTATGGCGTAAGGAATGGACATCCTTGACACTGACTTCACGGGAACGGCCATCGACCT
Organism: uncultured Lentisphaerales bacterium; assembly: GCA_964615975.1. Lineage (GTDB taxonomy): Bacteria > Verrucomicrobiota > Lentisphaeria > JABSQK01 > JAJFLO01 > CAZTTH01. The sequence continues at coordinate 7,081 of CAZTTH010000088.1, forward strand.
TTTTGGTGGTCTTAATGCCCATGGATTTCAGGAACTTGCTGACACGATAGCCAATGCCGGTACGATTGGCGCGATACATTTCGGCATGGACGGGTAAGACAAATTCGTTGTCCAGTCGCTGGGCACTTAATATATTAAAATATTCGCGTATAGTGGGAAGAATGGGAATACGAACGGTTTTTCCGGTCTTAGCCATTTTATGTGATATCCAGCCGCCTACCAGATCGAATTCACTCCAGCGGAGCTGGCAGATATCGCCTTCACGTAACCCGGTATTGATCCCGATGGCAAAGATTGGATAAAGGAATTCATCGCCTTTGGTCTTTTCGCCAATCAATTTAAGTTCATTCGGGGAAAAGACATCACGGTGTTGATAGTCGTTATTGAGCTTGGGAATGCTCTTGAAGGGGTTTTCAATGAGACTGGCATCATAAAAAAGGACATCGAAGATTTGTTGCAGAGTGGCATGATAGGCATTGCAGGTGGCCGGACTAAGGGAATTAAGATGTAGGGTATAGGCAATTGTCTTACGGCGGCCATTGTGTTGAAATTCAACGTTTTTATCGTATTTGCCGGATTTGCGAAGGCGGTTTATATAGGCTTCGGCAATGTGTCGATTGACATCGGAGAGGTTTTTTATTTCGGGGTAATTATCGTTGACATAATTCAGGAAATCTTGCCACTGTGCACGTTTGTTCGATACTCGATCCTCACAGATCGACCGTTTTTTGGGTTTATCAATAAACCGGGCGAACGCTTCATCCAGGAGAATGGTTTTTCCGCCAGACAGGACATCACGGAAGTTTTCAGTGACGGCTTTTGCTGTGGTTTGTTGTTTAAGTTTGGCGACTTTATCATAGAAGAACTTTTTGGCATCACGTTCCAACGTGCAACCGGTTGAACCCTTGAAACGAGTTCCATTAGACTTGAAGTCGTAGTAGTAATAGCGGGATAATTTGCCTTTGCTGTCCTTTTGTTTATAGATTCCCATAATCGTGATTCCTATCGTTTATTGATTAATGTTGTGTGGAGTTAATCACTGTTACATTATACGATTTGAATTACACAAAACACACAATTATTCACACAAATATTTATTTTACATACTTGGACTTATACCTTCACACGGTAGAGGTCGCAGGTTCGAGTCCTGCAACGCCCACCATTTTTCTTACTCAAATCCCGCTTTTGATACTTTCCGATAAGTCCTGTTATGCCCTGATAGGATGCAGAAAATGAAGCCAATAATGAAGCCAATGATTTTGAGGCTGGGCGATCGGCAGGGGGGGTATGGGCTTTGACGGGGGGGATTTAATTTCCCGATAGTGTCTGAGAAATTCCGCTTATTTTTCCAAATCGATATCAGTTGTGTGAAAAATTG
>CAZTTH010000089.1:0-340 GCA_964615975.1 uncultured Lentisphaerales bacterium
ATGTCCCCGACACCCGGATCTTCAACGTCGCATCAAAATCTATCGTCAGGTCGCGCGCGGTCGGCAGCTCGGACCCCGGATTGATCAGGTCTCGTACTCCATCACTATTAAAATCGAACGCGTTCGTCCAGTCCAGACGTTTGAAACTGAGCTCCGATAGGTTTACATCCAACTTCTTCACCGTGACTGATGCACTCAAACCAATATCCAAGCTATTATCAAGCCCCCCGCTCACCGTCACATTGCCCATCTTCAATGCGGTGTATCGGGACGTCGTCTCTCCGACCGGGGTTACTCGCACTACTGCTAATTCCCCGGATACCGTCAAGGTCGCCACATC
>CAZTTH010000089.1:440-8458 GCA_964615975.1 uncultured Lentisphaerales bacterium
ACACTATCCACCGTCGCCCCAATCAGATCCGGCGCGCCATTGCCATCCGTGTCGACATTCGTCATCCAGCGGGTCACCGCAAAATCGGCTGTCCCCGCTATCGTCACTGAACCTGAAGTCAACAAGGGCGTCCCCGTTACTGTCCCGCTCACCAAATATTCCAAGGTCCTGGGAAAATCAATCGCCAGTTTCGCAGGTGTCGGTAAATCCGTTCCCGGGTCAAGCACATCCGGAGTCCCGTCATTATTAACATCAAATGCGGTATTCCAATCCAAAAGGCCAAAACCTACTGCCGAGGTATGATAATCCAGACCGGTGATCGTCAAGGTCCCGCTCAAGCCAAAGTTGGTTGTCGCCGTCGACGCGCTCACCGTCACATTCCCCATCTTCAAAGCAGTATATCGAGCTGTCGCAGTTCCAGCCGGGGTTACTCGCACTACTGCTAATTCCCCGGATACCGTCAAGGTCGCCACATCCGTCACCGTCACTGTCGCCCCACTTACCGTCAAGGCCACACTATCCACCGTCGCCCCAATCAGATCCGGCGCGCCATTGCCATCCGTGTCGATATCCATTGTTCGGCGCTCAACCGCGAAATCACCGGCGCCGGTCACGATCACTGGCCCCGCATTCAGCGTCAAACCGGTCACCGAACCATTCAGCATATACACCAAACTCGAATTCAAATTGATTGGCAACGACACGCCATGATCCAAGACATCTTTCTTCCCATCGCCATCAAAATCAAATGCTTTGGTCCAGTCAAGTCGCTTGAATCCGGTTTGTGCAAGATTGACATTCAATGCCGCAACCGTTATCGAGGCACTGGCAGTGAATCCAGTATCAAACCCGACATCCAAACCGCCAGTGACAGTCACATTGCCCATACGCAACGCTGAATAACGCGCCTCAGTTTCTCCGGCAGGAGTGAGACTTGCAAAGACAAGATCGCCGGAAACATTGAGGTTGGCGACACCATCGATTGTCAAACTCAAGGGAGTAGGTGTGGATAAAAACACACTTTGCAAGGTGGCGCCAATCAAATCCGGATTGCCGTTTCCATTTGTGTCAGCATTCACGATGCGACGTTCCACTGCGAAGCTGGCGCTGCCAGTGAGGGTGATCCCGGCGGCAGCAAGAGAGAGATTGGTGACTGTGCCTGTAACTGAAAGGGTACGTGATTCCAACTCAATAGGCAGCAATTCCGGAACAACAAGGCTGGCGCCAGGATCGACAATATCATTGAAGTTGCCATCCTGATCCACATCCAATGCGGTTTTCCAATTCAGACTCGCGATTTCAGCAGATTCATCGGTGCCCTGATTGAGCGCAAAGCCAAAGTTTGACAATGTAGCGCCGACGCCAAATCCCAAGTCACCTGCAGAAATCGTGGCGGTCAGGTTTTTAGTTTGCAGAGCAAGAAAAGTGCGATCATCAGTTGTATTACCCGGTGTTATGATCGCCATTGCGAGTGTGCCACTGGTGACTGCCAGCTCCACCACCGGGGATTCATGATTGGGCATTCCCAAATTCAACGTCGGGTTAGTCAATGCAAAAGTAAGTAATGACGCATTATCGAGATCAATACCAGATTGAGGATCAAAACCATTCCCATCGACATCAACGTCAACCGAGCGGTGAGAGAACGCCAAATCCGCAGATCCGGCGATAACACCTTCGATATCTATGGCCACTGATCCAGCAGCTCTTTTGAAAGCCCCTAACGAACCATCGTAATTAATAGTTGTCGATGCAATAGTTCGCGGATCAACAGAAAAATCAACGACTGTGCCATCGGAAGCCGCAGAGTTAAGTTCTACAGCCAGAGTTGAAGCGCTAATTGTTGTGCCCGGAAGATTGTGCAACGATATATTCGAAAGTGTTCCCTTGATTGCCTGCCAGGATCTGCTGCTGCCTTGATCATTTACTATCGCCAAACCCAAATCACTGATCTCACCCACCAATCCGACAGCCGAATCATTGATCTCATCAGGATCCTTCATACCATCGCCATCCTTATCAACCCAATAAGGACCATTGACACCAACAAAGACCTGCCCACTGGTCACCCCAATCTCAAAAATATCCGCTGTTATATTCAGGGCATCATTGAGAGTGACGGTTGCTGTAGACTTGGTGAAGACCGCGTTGCCGGTGAACGTGATGAACCCACCCAGGTTCACCGACACCTGACCGAGCCCGGTGCTGATGCTGCCGCTGATGCTGCCGTTATCCGCGAAAATGAAAATGTCGACACCACTACCGCCCAGGATGTTCTCGATGCTGGAAAAAGCCATCACACTGGGACCAGCGGCCAGTTCGGATTGAATCAAGCCTGCGTCGGCATTGTTGATGGCCCAGGTGTTCGTGACATTCGGACCAACCAGTGTGTCACCAGATGTACCACCAGTCAGAACTTCAATATTGCGGAAAGAATAGGTATGAGTCCCATCAAACAAAATGCCAACCCCGGCAGTTCCGCCATCAATCGTCCAGGAGTTGGTCAAATTCGGTCCTACAAGAGAATCCTTCCCGGCACTTCCTATTATGGTGGTAATGACCCCTGCTGAAGTTCCGTTGTGAGCAGCATTGGTCGCGCCCGACACGGTGACGGTGCCATCGTTATTTACTGTAATGGTGATTCCGGTCGCAACATTCACCGCAGTGGCCGCGGACAAATCGACCGCACTGCCCGCGAAGACTGCGGCCATGGAGATGTCATGGATCGAATTAAAAGTCAACTGCGTTTGACCATTGCTTGCCAACGACACCCGCTGACCGGTTCCCAGGACTGCCCCCATCACCGTTAAACCGGAGTCATGATCCAACCCCTGGATGTGACCCATCTCATGAAGCAGAACGGTTAAGAGATCAATGCGACCATACGCACCATCAGTAGATTCAGCAGCCAGGCGATCATCGGAAAGAGTTATGCCAAACTCGGAGTTATCTTCCGGCGTGGGATCGATAAACCAACCTTGGCCTGCGGCGGTCTCATCTATATATATGGTGTAATCGTCAGTTCCAGCCAACTGATTGCCGGGCAAATCAACTATTTCAATGCTGAGTAAACTTAAACGATCTGAAAATGAAGTCGATATCCCTGATTCAGTCCATAGACGGCGAGCTTGATCAAGCACAGGCAGGAGAGATGAGAAATTCAACTCAACATTACTAAAGCCACTTGCGTGGCTGACTACAAACAAGGTAGGATCCTGTTCGTAATTAAGAATATCAGTGTTGTTTGAGAGCGATGATTCAGGTGGCGCACCGGCAGCATGCAATGTTTCTGTTAATTGCTGAACGATGTCATTCCCGGATTCGGGGACAATCGTGGGATTTTCATTGAGTGGAATCAACGTTGATGAACTTGAAGCGGATGATACCTCCACGATTTCCGACATTGTGGAAACCACATTTTTATCAACATTTTGATCATCGGTGGAAGTCGCGAAAGAAGTCGTTGCCAGGTCGTTGTCGGATGGACTGGATGTTGATTCCATCTGATCATTATTTCCATCATGGTCTTCAGCATCTATTCCAATCGTGATCTCGGAATCGCCGATGATATCAATGGTGTCAACGACAAGCAGATCATCGAGAGTGTCGGCGGTTTGATAATCGAGGGTGTTGATGGTTGCAGTAGTCGAACCGGATTGAGAAGTTAACGGGGAGTCATGCCAGGATACGTCATCAGAGGAAGCGGAAGAATCATCGGGGGTGGACGGCGCCAAGGTTGCCAGGGAACTTGCCGACAATAAGATGCGTGGTTCCAGACTATCCAAATTAAAAATATCGTGACGCATTTGCTTAGGTGGTCCAATAGTTTCGGTTAAAAGTGCAATCAAACACCGCTATTTCCATACCTAAGGCATTAATTAGATTGAATCAATCAAACAAGTATTCACCCAGCAAAAGTTTTTACCGCAATGGTCAGGAATGGTTCAATATAACTCTAAACCAAACCTAACCAGCCAATAAGAACAACAGAAAAATGGGCAAACTCTAACCGGTTTAATCACATGGTTTGAACCCAAATTCGCCAAAGAGCAAGGAACACTAACTAATGCCATGTCTACAATTTCGCTTGAATAAACATTCACGGGAAACGAGAGAAATACTATCGGTTCATCTTGATGTAATTCAAGCCCCATTTCTCAAATTTTCCCCCTGTTACCACCAAGATTTCATGCTTTCTCAAATGGTAAAAACCAATCCACTTTGAAATCAATGGGTTAACCCAAAGCATTGCCAATTTTTCAGACACTTCAATATTTAAGCAAAAGCTGAGTCAATCCTTATCTCCCTCTCCCACCAGCGGGTCATCATTCCGCTGCTGACTGCATCGCCACCGTTTGGAGCAGCCGATACAGGTCGGCAAAAAAGAGAGCGGCACAGTCGCGACCACCTTGGGATCATGCACATCACGAAAAGCGAGCATGTCTTCAAAACGATCCTCTTTTTCCGGGTCATAGCCGCACTGGCGGATCGGTTCCCGCGGATTAAAAAAGGTTCCAAACAGAATATCCCAGAGCGGGATATCTGAAAAATTCTGGGTATGATGACGATATTTATGATGGATGCGATGCGACTCAGGACGCTGGAAGATATACCCCAACCAGATTGGCGTCCGGATATTCCAATGATAAATCAACTCCGCAATCCCGGTTAACAGCATCGTCAGACTGGCCGCAGCCGGACTGCATCCCATTAGCGGATAGGCGATGGCGCTACTAAGGATCGAATTGAGAGTTATTTCCACCGGATGTTTATAAAATGAGGTGACCACTTCGATCCGCCGGGGAGAGTGATGCAACTGATGGCAAAGGAGCCAGAACCAGTGCGATTCATGGCGAATCCGATGCCACCAATAATAAATGAAGGTGACCACGATATAATTGATCACTGCTGATCCCCAGGTTCCCCAGTGCCACTTGAGTTGAAACAGAGACGCCCCCTGAAACCAGCGATCCCAGCTGATACCAGCGATATATACCAGTAATATCTGGATGGAATTGGTCAGGATAACCCGGCCCCACCAATTCCTGACCTTCGGCAGCGTGTTCGCCGGCCAATAGTGTTCCAATACCATCATCCCGGCGGTAATCCCCAACAGAATACAAATATTACTCATATATCATTCTCATTATCGCGGGTAGCTCTCTTCACTCGGTAATAAATCGGGATCGTTCATCTGGAGTTGGAATGGCGCAAACCTCCTCAAGCTGGCCAAACCAGCGATAGCGATGACGAGCAACAAAGTTATAGCCCCAATTGCGACCGGGGGCAGGAATCAACCATAAAGCCCAACCAATAACTTGCCAAAATCCCCCCATGCAGATGAGCAATCGTGCTACCGCTGTCGAATGAGAATAAACCCGCTGCGACGGAGAGCCATAGTCTGCAACAAAAATAATACTTTTGAATGTCTGACCATTAACCTCTGACAATCCCATATCCTGAAAGGTCTTACCCTGGAGCGGAGCATAATATAACTGATGATGATTATCTTCCCGGACCAGGAACTTCACGACCCCATTGCACATGCTGCACACCCCATCGAAGAAGACAATATTCTTCTTGTTCCGCAAATGAGCCGGCGGATCAAACCATTCCGGATCAAGGGTAAACCAATGGATCATCAGCATCCCCAAGGTGAGATCAGCAAAATCAATCACCATCACAATCCCCAAATGTATCCCGATCATCAGCAGCCAGGCAATCAGACGAGTCCGGCGATTAAAACTCAGAAATATAAAGCTGACTTCCGCCGCCAGTGATATCCAGGTTATTGATTTGAGAGCCAAATCCGGCAAACGCAACATCAGATCGCGCATCAAGCCGGTGCGTGCCAGAGGATTATCCAACAACAGACGGATCGTTTCTCCATTAATCCAACTGGGACTGGACAGTTTTACCACTCCGCTAAAGGTGTATCCCAGAGCCAGGAGCCCCCAGGCCACCCAATAAATCATCGCGGGGAAATACCATGAGGATAATGGCGCGTCATTATTCTTATGACGCCAGCTTCCGATACTCAAGCGATCTCCGCGAGGCAATAGCGCGCAAAGTATCAGCATCAAACCCACATAAGGAATGCCGGGATTGATAATGAGATTATTGCGATTATAAAGCGAAGCCCATATAAACCATAATCCCACAGCAGAAAACCGACGGCCTGCCCCCAGAGTAAACATCAATGACAATCCGATGGCGACAGATAAATAAACACACACAAATCCCGGCGTGCCCCACCAGACCAATGGATTGGGAAACAGCCCAAATAAGGGATTCAATGTTGGATCAGCCAAGACGCCCCGATTGCTGAATAACTCCGCACCATAGGGCAGCAGCATGGCGAAATGAACCACCAGATAGACTCCGAATCCGATGCGGAAGAGGGCGAATTGGTAAGGGGAAACTGGTTTGACAGCCGTCCACCAATCAGTTATTCGTTTGGGGGCAGGATCCATTGGTCATGACGCCCTTTGGTTTTGGTTTGAATCACTAATGAAACTCCACTGGCATCGTCCGGAAGTCCCAGGTCATGCTTCAAGGGACCAGGATCAACCATGCCATAATGAAAGACGGCATTAAACAAGCGCTTGGGGAAACGCGGGGTGGGACCATAGGATAATGCCGCGCCATACACATTGCGGCGATTGTAGGGGCCGTGAAAAAGGGCATAAATTTCCGGCGTCAGCTCCATGTGATGTTTCTCTCCTTGGTCATCATGATATACAAGAGTAAAACGCGACGCAAAGGTTTCGATCCCATCCACATCGGAAAAAACCTTGGGAAAAGGCGCGACCGTCGATATCGCCCCCAGTCCCTGCAGCCAAGAAATATTGAGCATGTAACCCGCCATCTGGGTTAAGCCCAGCAAGAATATCGCGATGGCGATCGCATTCCGAGTCACCACTCCGGCAGGGTTCGATATTTTTGCTATTGGCTTCATTTGTTACTGAGAGATGGGGTGATAATGACTAAGTTTATACAGCAGATTTTCAAGATGCCAATTTTAATATACCCTACCCTGTTATAATTAGAACCCACATTGCACCGACTATTGATATGGAATTTGGGTATTTATTTTAACCGTTATTGATAATGGTAATTCTGCAACTCAATTGCGGATTTACATGAAATCACGCAACTGATGTGCTATATTTCCCCATGTCAGCAATCACACCATACACACGTTCACTGAATATCTCATTTCCGGTAAACCCCATCAAGGGATCGGGCGCCGCTTTTCTTTGGGGTCCGCGACAAACCGGCAAAACCACCTTGCTAAAACATCAATTCCCCAATGCGTTTTATCTCGACTTGCTTGATTCTGATCTCGCAACAGAATTACAGCTCAGACCAAAGTTGTTTCGGGAAAAAGTGAATGCCCATCCCCAAGAGATCGTTATCGTTGATGAAATACAGAAGGTTCCTCAGATTATTGATGAAGTACATTGGCTATTGGAAAATACTTGCAAAAAAATTCTTCTCTGCGGCTCCAGCGCCCGCAAGCTGAAACGCGACGCTCATAATCTCCTAGGAGGACGAGCTTTGGAATATACCCTCTTTCCATTATCCTCAAAGGAAATTGGCAATGTCGATCTAAACCAATTATTGAATGCCGGCAGTTTGCCGGTTCATTATTTAATTAGCGACTTTCAGCCAATGCTCAAAGCCTATGTTCGTAATTATATCAGAGAGGAAGTGATGGCAGAATCGTTGACTCGCAATATTCCTGCTTTCTCGCGGTTTCTGGAAATCGCCGCGATGAATCACGGTCAACTCCTGAATTATACCAATGTCGCTCAGGAAAGCGGGGTCGCCGCCAATACCGTTCGCGGTTATTATCAGATACTGCTCGACACACTTCTTGGTTTCGAGCTCATGCCATGGAGAAAACGAGTCAAACGACGGGTTATAGAAACAGCAAAATTTTACTATTTCGATATTGGTGTTGCTCATGCTCTTTTACCGGAATCCCCCGTGCTTTCACCGGGATCCGATCTTTA
>CAZTTH010000090.1:0-8140 GCA_964615975.1 uncultured Lentisphaerales bacterium
TTCTCCTCAATCTGGGGAATTGTCAAACTTTTCATGTCCCCCAGCGAGCTGGGGGTTTACCTTTCTAATTAATGGGTGATGATACAACCGCGGAATAGGGAGCATCCGAGATCAAACCTGTTTACCATTGCTTTAAATTGCAATTACTGTATGGCGGCACATCGGAGGGCGGGTTTTCTCACCCGCCATAAATCAGAAATCCGGACAGACAGGAATGTCCGCCTTCCATTAGCATTTTTTTATTTTTTCAGCACAATCTGCGCTTCCAACACTTTTTGCCGGCGAATCTTACGCACCAGGATCCGGATGCCGGCATCCTCGATGACATCCCCGCCTTGCACTGGATGCTTGAGGCGGCTGGCAATCCAATCCGCCAGATGTTTGGGATCACTGGAGCCCGCATTTTTCCCCAATTTAATCCCGGTCAACTCTTGAATTCGCGCCAAAGAATTGCCGCCGCCAACGATCCACCCGGTCCCGGCAGGCATGATCGTCGACGGCAGTCGGTCAAATTCATCCTGAATATCACCGACCAACTCTTCCAGGATGTCCTCCAAAGTAATCATCCCCAGGACCACACCGGCCTGATCGCGCACCAGGCTGATGTGTGTATGTTCCCGCAGCATGGCTTCCAGGCTTTCGGTGATCGGCATGGTTTCTTTTAGAGTGGGAATGGGGCGGAGAATATTGCGCAGATTGGGTTCATTGGGATTTAAATGCAAGGAGGCGACAATATCCTTGAAATTGACATATCCGATTATGGCTTGCGGGTCATGGGCGCGTTCGGTCACGGGAAATCGGGTGTGCATGTTCATATGCGCGGCAATCAAGTTATCGGCCAATGATTCATTGACGGTTAGGATATTGATATTGGCAGCTGGCAGAATGATGTCCCGCACCGGACGTTTTGAGAGATCAGCGGCGCCCAGGATGATGCTTTCTTCCCGTCTGCCGATCAGGCGCAAAGCGCGCGCCAGCCCCGCCATTGCCCGCAATTCACCCAGTTCATCGGTTTCAGCAGTATTGACCCCATGCAAGCGCTGCTTCCAGTGGCGTGAGCTCCAGTTCATGAGCGTCTTCACAATTTTCTCAAACAACCACACGGCCGGCCACACGGCAAAACTGAACCAGCGCATCAGCGGTGACAACTTCAGACAGACCCATTCCTTGTTTTGCAAGGCAAAAACTTTCGGGACCAACTCTCCGAACAGAATGGTGATAAAGGTCAGCGGGAATACCACCAGGGCAATGGCGAGAAACGTGGCGCTCCCTGAGGTCAATTCCAGTTGTTCACGGATCCAGGGTTCCAATTGTTGTCCCGCCCCGGATCCGCCGGTTGCCGCCGCAATCGCGCCAAATAATGTGATGCCCAGTTGCACAATCGCCAGGCTGGCCTCGATATTCATTTTCATGTGCAAGGCGGCAACCGCTCCGGCGCGATGTTCATTGACCAATAACTGAAGCCGGGCACTGGAAACCGACGCCAGGGCAATCTCATAGGCGGCAAAAATGCTGTTCATGGCAATCATGACCAGCATAACCGTTATTTCTATTCCCCACATGGTTGGAACTCCTTATCATTCGGCGATTATTCACGCGTGTTCCGTGCTCAATGGCAGGCGCCATCCTGGTCCGTCTCCCGCCCGATTAAAAAGCCAGATTATACTGATGGTTATCAGGTTTTCGTAATTTGATGGTTCTGGTATGGATGTTTTTTGAGTAAATATTCGTATGTATTTATGCCGGTTGGAATACAGGCTTTTAGTCTGAATGGCAATAATGCCTGAGCGAGGAGCATCCTAACCGGATGAACGCGAAACTCCACCAGCTTTAGACTCTACGTTAACCACATACCTGCGGGACTGCAGTTTGGACGTTCATTGCTCTAAGCCAATCCCGCATTGCAGGACTGTACTCCAACCGCCGCTAAACACATCCTAATCGCTAGATTAAAAGCAGCCGCACATCCTCATCATGCCATGATCAATCCTCCAGCCAAATATACATGATGGGGTGAAGATCACGAATATTTTCATGCCATCCTTTGACCTTGGGACTGAGCATCCCCTGACTGACATAGATGTACAAGGGAATTAACGGAAATTCATCTTCAACCAAAATTCTTTCCATTTGCTGAAACGATTGAAAGCGTTTGTCGCGATCAAGTTCAATCCGGCTTTGTTCCAACAACCGGTCATAATTCGGGTTTGACCAGCCGGTGCGGTTGTTGCCGCCCCCGGTTTGCCATAGATCAAAGAAAGTATTCGGATCGAGATAATCGCCGACCCAGCTCGAACGGACAATCTGATAGGACAATTGATCCATGTCATTGAGCAGGACTTTCCATTCGGTGTTCCGGAGTTCGACCTGAATGTTGAGATTCCGTTTCCATTGATAGGCAATGGTTTCCGCGATGCGCTTGTGACTGTCGCTGGTATTATAAAGAATTTCCACCACCGGAAAGGGTTGATGGTGTTCATCGAACCCGGCCGACAGCAATAACCGGCGGGCTTCTTCGGGATTATATGCCAGACCGGTGATAGGTTGATATCCGGCGATGGCGGGACAAAACCAGGTCGCCGGCTCCTGGCCGCACTGGAGCACCTGATCGGTAATGACGGTCCGGTCAATGGCCAGTGATAAAGCCCGGCGCACCCGCTTGTCATCAAACGGCGGTTGGGTAACATTGTAGCGATAGAAATAAGTGCCGATGTAGGGACTGACATAATATTCCGCCTGCCGCTGGATCTCATCGCGTTTGGAAAGAGGTATTGAAGGCACCCAATGGAGTTGACCATTGCGAAATAATTTGTAAACCGTGTCCTGGTCATCATAGGGGAAAATGGTGATTTTGTCGAGCTTGCAAAGCGCATGTTGCCAATAATGCTCATTGCGAATGACTTCAATCTTTTGGCGCGGTTCCCATTTCTGCAATTTATAAGCGCCATTGCTCACCAAATGCTCGGGATTAACCCATTGATCGCCATGTTGGCGTATGAGGGCGATGGGCACGGGGAAGAGCGCGTGAAAAGCCGCTAAATCAAGAAAATAATGGCAGGGACGCGATAATCTCACCTCCAAGGTGAGCGGATTGATAACCCGGATCCCGGTCTCCTGAAATGTTGCCAGTTTGCCCCGGTAATATTCCTCCGCGCCCGCAATGGGAAAAAGTTGATAGGCATAAGCCGCGCCCGTGGCCGGGGTGAGCAGCCGCTCCCACGAACGATAAAAATCCATCGCGGTCAAGGGGTCGCCATTGCTCCATTTCGCTTCCGGGCGAAGATTAAAGGTATAGATCAATCCATCGGCGCTGATTTGCCACGAATGTGCGACACCGGGGCGGGGCGCCAGGGTTTTGGGATCCAGGTTCACCAATCCTTCAAACAACATACTGACAATCCGGCTTTCCGGCACTCCTGTAATCAACGCCGGGTCAATGGTTTCCGGTTCGGTATCATTGTTCATCAGCAGATGCTGCACGGTGTTCTGCCAGCGCTGGTTGGCGGGCTGTAATTCACGCTGCCACTCCATCGCGGTATCGCCCCGGATCATCCCAGGGAAAACCATGAGTAACAGCAATATCTCAGGAAAGGCTGCGCGCCAATTGCGAACCCGATCACATGATAGATTGATTCGGTGAATTACAGGATATTTCATCAGCGTGTGATTCCTAGCTCAACTCCCCAGCGCAGTCCATGGTCGAGCGTGATTGGGGCAGGGGGAATTTTAATAAAAAGCATACTCCGGTCTGTGGCGCGGGCGGTGTTTCTACCGAGATTTCCCCCTGATGTTCCTCGACAATCTGCTTTACCGTCGGCAATCCCAATCCCACGCCAAAGCTTTTGGTACTGAACAAGGGCTCGAATATTTTATTCAGATTTTCGGGTGGAATGCCCGGTCCGGTATCGGCAATCCGGATGACCAGCTGGCGATTTTGAATCTCGGAAGAAAGGGTGATGATCCTCACTGCTTCTCCACTTTCGGGAGTATCCAGGGCATGAATGGCATTGGTGATTAAATTAATCAGGCAACGGCGCAGACGTTCAACATCAATTTCATAGTCACAATTGCTCCTCAATTCGCGCTCGACGGTTATGGTATTGGGAATATCCAGATCATCAATAACCTCATTCAACCACGGATCAATCGAGGTCAATTTACGTTTTATATTTCCGCCCCGGACGAATTCGAGCTGTTCCTCGATGATGCGATCGCACCGATGTATATTCCGCTCCAATCTCGCCATGGCTTGAACCACCTCGTCATTGGGCGATTTTAACATCGTCTGCAGGATAAATAGACAATTCCGGATCACCCCCAGGGGATTGCGGAGTTCGTGACTGATGGTTGCCATGAGTTGTCCCAGAATCGCCAGTTTTTCCTTGCGGATGAGCTCCTCCTGAGCCGCGCGCAATTCCATGGTGCGCGCCTGGATGCGTGATTCAAGTTCCTCATTGGCCTGGCGCAATTGATGATCACGATACTGAATCTCCGCCAACATGGAATTGAATTCCTGATTTAATATGCCAATTTCATCACCGGTTTCCGCATGAGCACGAATCTCGTAGTTTTTCTGATTCGAGACTTCCTTGGCGGTATCGACCAGATGCAATATCGGTTTGGAAATAAAACGCTGCAGACGTGATGCAATCGCCAGCGCGATGCATAACGAAAGCGCCAGCACCATCATTGTCACCAGGGTAAAGGTGCGGCGATGATCGGCCAGTTCCTTACTGCTCGAACGAATAAACACCGCTCCGATTTGATCGCCTTCCAATACAATGGGTGACATATAGGTAGAATAATGCGGTTCGGAAGAAAATATTTCATGTTGGGGGACTTCGACGGGTATGGGCAATGAATAGCCCGGCTTTTTATAAATCGCAATGATGTTCCCGGTACGATCATAAATGCAGGCATCGACGATATGTCTTTCAATTTCCAATCCCTGTAAAATTTGAATGGCTGTTTCCTGATCTTGAAATAAGAGCGCTGCCACGCTGTTGCGCCCGATCACATGCGCAAGAATACTCAATTTATTTTCGATTGCCTTCTTGATGTAATAGGTATCGAAAACCGCAAAAGCAGTGCTGAGCAGCAAGATGGCAGTGCCCGTGGTTAACATCATGATCGCCATCAATTTTCGTGGAATGGGCAGATTGGAGAACCAGAGCTGTGGTTTTAGTCGTAAACGGTTTAACATGAGAGCATATTCTTCATGGTTTTATGATCGCCACATTCAACAAATCCGAACTGATCTTCAACTTCGCCTGTATAATTGCGGTGGGATTGATTTCAAATCGAACATTCCCATTGACTTCAATAAAATTGATCATGCCACCCATCTCAATAAAACGGGGAGACTCGCCCACCAGCAAAATGGGTTGAGCGCCAATTTGTTTCACGATCGTCGGCATCTGCCAACTTTTCTCGGAACTGACAAATAATATTTGACAATCATTGTACGAAGATGTGGCGCCCATGTTTCTGACCTCAATCCGGCGTCCCCTGATGGTTTTATTTTCAAGATAACCGGCGCCCTCTCTGCCAAACCGAAATGAACCAATAACGCCAAGAACAAAAGGCGTTTTTTCGTCGGCAAAGGCGGCATCAGGCCAGCTTATAAATTTGGTGAAGTTATGCAGAAAAATGGTTTTGACCTTGTATTCCAAGCTGGTTTTGTTGGCGGTTTCATCCCCGGGGGCATTGCAGTTCAGGATTAAAAATCCGAGCGTCAATACCCCCATGATAACCCGTGGAGTTCGTAAACAAATCGATTTACTGGCCACTGTGATCTGCATCAGAATTTACCTTAAAAGCGCCATGTCAATTTCCCATAAAATCCACGTTCGACCTCGGTATTGATGTAAGAGATGAAATTGGACGTATATTCCGGCCGGCCGGGATCAAGCAGATTCTGACCGACCAGCGCGACTGACAATGATGGCAATGGCTTCCATTCCAGGCCGAGATCAAGGCTGAGATAATCGGATATGCCCAGCGCCGGCAGTCCATCGACATAACGGATCCAGCTATTGAGAATGATTTTGGCGGTTAAATCCAGGCTTGATAACAGGGACAACTGTTGGCGGGGATAATTCTTTTCGTCATTTAACGCTTGCGGATCGGTGCTGGTTTTGGGCGCGTGTAATTGGGTCCACGCCAGGCTGTAACTGGTTTTAATTGACCACCGATTCAGGAGCTTGCATTCGACTGCTGCTTCACCCCCATAGGTTTCTCCCTGCATCCGGTTGTGGACCATAAAGGGAAGCACAATATGGCTGGGCTGACCCGGTGGCCGCGGTTCCGCAAATGCCATGGAAGGATCCAGATCCAGAGAGCGCAAATGATCGTAATCATGATAAAATCCGGTGAGGTCGAACGACAATTTTGGACGCGGCTGCACCCGGTAACCAAGTTCCCAGGCGATCAAGGTTTCCGCGGCCATATCCGAGTTGCCATTCAAGGTGATCAATCGAGGCAGGGGGGAAGAAGGGCGATAACTGAAATTGATCCGCCCATCATCCTCGACTCGGGACGGCGTGCGGACGGCGCGGGAAACCGCGGCCCAGATGGTCTGCTTCTCCGTTGGAGTCAGCAATAATCGCAGACTCGGCTGAGGCTCAAAATCGGTGTAATGATCGCGCTCGATCTTGACCCCGACAATGACATGAAACAGTTTTTCAACCACGGTCACATCATCCTGGATGAAACCACTGTAATTGTAGAGATTATCCGAGTGCCTTACCAGGCTGACAAGCTCTCGGTCTTCATAACGATCATGGATGATCCGTGTTCCCAACCCCCAGATGAGATCATGCCGATCCGCCAGTTGCAGGCGATGTTGAAAATCTATATCGACGGTGTCCACAGTGATATCAATCAAACTATTGCCGAAGCGATGATAACGTTCATAGTAGAGTTGCAGGGACAGGGATTGATTATCGTCGATATCTTTTTCCCATCGCCCGAGGATATTGCCGCCATTGGTTTGGGTGTCTTCTTCGCGATAGAATCCGGGGAAGGGATTGAGCGCGGGAATGAACACGGCCTGCCCGGCATCGGATTGATAATAATCCCCCTGCAAGGTCAGGCGATCGGTTTTAGTGGGCTGCCAGTCCCAGCGAAAACCTTGCTTCAGATAGTCCGCATCATCGCCCACGCCATGTCCGGCGGGATCGTGTCCAGATGCGCTCACATAGCCCTGTGAATATATCCGCGCCCATGATTTTTCTCCCCATTGAAAACCATAGCGGATACTGCCAAAACCGGGGTGTTCGGTGCCGCTGCCCAGACTGAGTAACCCACCCTGGGTCTGTTGCGCGCTTTTCGTAATGATATTGATCACCCCGTTGACCGCGTTGGCGCCCCACATTGTCGCTCCCGGGCCACGGATCACTTCAATGCGGTCGATATCATCCATGATGACCTCCTGCAAACTCCAATACACTCCGGAGAAAGTGTGATTATAGACACTGCGCCCATCAATCAACACCAGCAATTTATTGGCATATATGCCATTGAATCCGCGCGCCGTGATCGCCCATTTATTGCCGTCGATTCGTGCCACATGCAGTCCGGGAGCCAGGCGCAGCGCTTCCGGAATACTGGCGGCGCCAGAACGCCGTATATCCTCCTGGGTAATGACATAAATTGCGGTCGTGGCATTCGCGAGGGGTTCGGCTTTCTTCGACGCGGAAGTGACCACCACGGTCATCAGTTCATCCAGTGATAATTGCTCAAGGTCGGAAAACGCGGGTTCAGCCTCCATGGCATTCCCACATGAGCAGATTGTAAAGAGCATAAAAACCATGAATCTTTGGCCAAATACCCCGCAGGTGGATCTCATTTGAATTGCCTCCTGAATGAAATTATTAATCTAGCGCAACAGATGTTGGCATATTATATCCATCATCAGGGAGATTTCGACCAGATTGGGGAAAAAGGAAGCTGAGAATGTGGCCTGGGGTGGAGGTGCTTTCAGGTGCGATTATAATCCGGGCGACGTGGAATCGGCGTTTCAGTTCGGCATTCGTGATGGTGAAGCGCTACCGCATAATCGCCGGGCCAGGCTGACTCATCCCGATCGGAGCGGAGGAAACGTATGTGTTTAGCGCAGAGTTTGAAGCTGGTGGAGTTT
>CAZTTH010000091.1:0-7743 GCA_964615975.1 uncultured Lentisphaerales bacterium
GTATTCGGGATTGATTGGATATTCAAGCTCTGTAGGAGCGTGCTATCAAAGTCACGTTTATGACGGAGCGATGTATACATGAAAGGAAGCGATCCAAGAATGATGCCCACGACAAAAGTCTAAAATTGCCGTTTCGGAAAAAATTGAGACGTTGATTATCAATGAGTTACGATACAAGGATTTTCGGATTTCGGACTTTTGTCGTGGGCATCAAGAATTACCAAGAGGAACATCCCGACTTTCCAGGACTTCGAAATACCGCCTGGTGTAATGGGCTCCGATTTTCAATATTTTGCAATGGGATATATGGTGAATACACAACAAATCTGCACGGCAATGTATATGATCATGGTATTTACCTGGCCAATGTTCGCTGACGAGCTCATCACCGATGTCATGTCGCCTGTGGTCAGTTATCAATACCAGGAGGATTTTGGCAGCACCGCGTTGGCCAATGGAGGGATCATGTCTCCTGTCGTCAGTTACCATTATTTCGAGTGGCCGGGTGACGATATTCTTCATCTCATCAGCAGCCCGCCGGTGAGTTATTCCTACCCATTTATTGATGGCGAGCCAATGGTTGCCTTCGTCCTGAGTTTCCCGCTTCCCAATCGCAACGCCGGAACAGCGAAGATCAACAGTGTCTTCGACCATTCGATGACCAGTCCTTATAGTGTTGATGGCATCGTGACGGCATACACCGGGGAACAAGGGCGACGTCCTTATGGAGCCGATTATGTGACGACAATCAACGGCAAGGCCTTGTATGGCTTCAAAAACGCCGCCGCCGCCAATTTCTCTATCAAGGGGAATTACGATGGCGGTGGAAATAAGGCATTCCTTTATTACGACGGCCATCCCGGTATCGATTTCAAAACCACCGATCAAAGTCCCGACGGCCGCATCGATGTCCTGGCGGTGGCGGACGGGGTGGCGCATTGGGTTCTGGGAAGCGATTTCAACACTATCCGGATTGATCACGGGAACGGTTATACCACCCTTTACCTGCATTTGTCGGAGCGGCTTGCTCCAGATGGCGCTGCTGTTGTCAGAGGACAGGTCATCGGCAAATCCGGTGATGCCGGAGCTGCTGGCAGCCCTCACCTGCATTTCGAAGTACAATTCAATGGCGTGCCGGTCGATCCTTATGGTTGGCAGGGCACCGGTTCCGATCCCTATACATTGGCGACCAATCGCATTTTGTGGGCGCCCTATGCTCTGCCAACCGTTTTGGCGCCTTCGCCACCTCAGAATCCGCGGGTCACGAGCGTCGGAAATAAATCGGTAGCGCTCGCCTGGGATCCGCCGGCGAACGATGGGGGATCACCGATCAAGCAATACAAAATCTTTCGGGGAACAGTCTCAGGTGAGGAAACGCTATATTACACGACTTTGACCACCAGGACCACCTTCAATAATATCGCCAACCTCGAGAATGATGTGACGTATTATTATCAGGTGAAAGCGGTCAATGCGATTGGCAACAGTGATTTCTCCAATGAAATCAGCGCCACTCCGGTCGGCGGGAGCCTTTCGACCAATCATCCGCCGTCTGCTTCCTATACTTACACCGCCAATGGACTGGCAATTGCTTTCACCTCGACCAGCAGCGATCCGGATAACGATATCGTCTCATCTCTATGGAATTTTGGGGACGGGGCAGTATCCACCTTGCCCAACAACACTCATACCTACGCGGTGGCGGGAAACTATCGGGTCGTGTTGACAGTGAAAGATGCTGCCGGGAGAATCTCGACTCGCACTGAGCAGGTCGATCTAACCGGTGAGATTACCCAGGTGGAGCACCCGGCATTGATTGCCAGAGCAGTGCCTCTGATTATCAGAGTACGCACAACTGGGGCAGTGGATATCAACCTCTCCATCAGTACATTTAATCAAACCCTCACCGGTACTCTGGCGCGTTTTGTGGTCAATACCGCCACGTTCGATACCGGCATCCATGAAATCCTCATCATGGTAGGGAATAGCGAACATCGGTCGAACATTCAAATTTATGATGGCGACAGCTACCAAATTGTCGCAATGGTACTCGATGATTTACAGCAGGTCGCCGAAGCTGAAATGCGGGATACTGCCAATCAAACCAGCGACGCATTCCTTGATCTGACGATTGAAAAAATTATTGATCTAAGCGGGCAGGCTGTGGTGGACAAGCTGTTAAGCGATACTCTTTCGGATGTTAAAAATGGCTTCGAATCACAGTTATTGAATCTCAATCTGCGCCTGCAGGAAGTCGGCGTCGAACAGTCCCGGGTTCAGGAATTCGCGGCAAGCATCAATAAAGTGGGCATAAATAAGCTCGGGGATTACGCCACCAAGTTGATCGATGTGACCTTGCAAGCGCCGGGTTTGATCAGTGGCAATTTGTCAATCGGGAATATAAAGCGTTTGGTAACTGAAAACATCACCGGTCCGCTGGTATATCAACTCACCGCGGAGCAGGAATTCGGGAAAATCTCTGAGCGCACGGCGCAGGCGCAGGCACAGATTTCACGGCGGTTTTATAGCGCCGAAGAATTGGCCTTTCTGGGTGAACTTATCCCCGCCTGGAGCGCCGCCATCGCCAATACCGATCGGGAGATAATCTATCGCCTGGATCTGGGAACCATTCCTATCATTAATAAGAAAATTCAAGCCCAGCCAACCATGAAATACTTTCAACAAGAACTCTATCGATCACTGAATCCCGGAGGTATTTTCGGCTTGGGTAAATACAATCCCGATTGGGTGATCGACATGACTATCGCCGATGTGCAGTCGCTATTGACCATTCCCGCTGAACTCGATTGGATTGACGTCACCCCGGAAGATGAGATTGTGAGCATACCTCGGATCCTGCCGGCATTGATTCCATTGCTGATCAAAGGGGTCACTCTGTACATCAAATTGGTGGGAGCCATAGAGAAAATAACCCCGGCGGTGATCACCGGTGGGATGTTTGTTGCCACGGACTTGCTGGCAAAAGAGATCGATGAAGAACATCAGCAAGCCATCACCGAGATCCTGAGTTATGGGACAGAACCTTCGATTTCATCTCAAGGTCTGACAACCGGGGCTGATGTCACGCCATTAACCGGGAGAAATGTCGTTATGGAACTGACACCGGACGGGAAGGTAGTCGGAGTTCGGGTCGTAAACGTAAATGACGAAAAGAAAATCAAGCCACCCCCTGAGAAGAGGATAGTCTCGTTAAAGACTGGTCAATCATATCGCGGAGCGCGGACAATAGCGCCAGACATTACTGTGGAAGTACTTGTCGATCAGGAAAGCTACAACATCGGTGACAGCGTCCAGGTCAATGTCAGGATAACCAATCATACCGATGCGGCATTAGACGAATTGTTGCTCTGGTTGTTCGTGCCGGTGGAGGAACTGGCAATCAAGAAAACGATCACTCTAGAGGCACAGTCGGAAGTGATTGAAACCTATGATGTCGCCATCAATTATCCCGGGTTGCATATCTTGAAAGCATATGTGACGTCATTCGATGAATCATTCGCTGATGATTATACTGCGGTCGCCGTTGGCGACGGAGAACAAAAAGGGGTAGTCATGACCGTTGACCATGAGGATTTTTACACTCCCGGTATTGTCGCCATCAGTGTAATGCTGGACAACGTCGGTAGGGAGCCTTTGGCGCTTAAAGTCGATGGTGGTGATGGGATGGAGAATCTGCCGGTACTTCAGGCAGGTGAAAAGATCACTAAAACATACGAGTTCGATTATGACACACCGGGCGTATACCAACGTTGTTTTACCGTCAAAGAAGGAGAAAACCCGCTCGACTCGCAGTGCGTGGAGTTTACCGTCACAGCTTGGGATACCCTGTTTGCTTATCCGCAAACCGATAAACTGCTCTATAATCCAGGAGAAACCGTTGAGGTATCGGTACCGATCAAGAATTCTACTTTTCAGGAAGTCTTCTTTCCCGTCATGGTGCGCATCAAAACGCCAGCCGGGGAAACGATCAACGAAACTTCTTTCACCAGCCAGGGTGCTGGAACCTATCTGATTGAAGCCTGGCCGCAGGCCAGTGGTTACGCGACAGTTACCGGATCGACATTATTTGTTGTTGAACGGCAAAGTGAGCTGAATGTCGACACAGTCGTGGGACGAGATACTGCCTGGCTGCAGGTGACGACTGATGTCGGCGGAGTGGTTCAGGGGGTAAGGGTAGTGGTGAATGGCGCAACCAAGTTCACCGATGAAAAAGGTCGGGTCGTATTTAGTTACAATGAATCCCCCGAACTGATGGTCATGGCGGAGAAAATCGGATTTGATCCCAGCATTGAGAGGGTGATCGTTACTCCTGATCTCCCGGCGCCTCCGACACTTGATCCCTTCCCTGCAATCATCGGTCGATCATCCTATATCATCACTGGTAATAAGGATGCCAATACCGCCATATACATTAACGGGGAAGCAGTGGTACCAATTAATACTGCTGCCACCTGGAGCTATGAGGTGGTGCTGACCAATGGAGAAAATTTACTGAATATCACGGCGCGCAATCAGTTTTCCCGAATGAGTGATCCACTGGAAATTACATTGGATTATGAATTTGCCACACTCGGCGGCATGATCTGGTACGATCAGGATGGGGATGGCATTCGGGATGATGAGGAAACCGGTCTTGCGGGCGTAATGGTGACGCTTTCCCAGCCCGGGGAGGACGGACAGATTGGCGGTGGTGATGATGGGGTTATCGCTACGGTGGTGACGGATGACATTATTGCGGGACGTTATAGATTTAACAATCTTGATTCGGGCAGTTATTACCTGGAGGTCACCAGGTTGTCCGGTTATGACTTTAGCCCCATCGATCAAGGAGGAGACGATAGCAGGGATAGTGATGTCGATCCCGCCACTGGTCGCACCCCTCTCTTTTTCATTAACCCCGGACAAAATGATTTCACCATTGATGCTGGATTGATCGGTACTCCTGAAATCAAGGTGGAAGGAGATGGCCAGGAGATTACCAACGGCAATCAAACCCCTACCGTCAGCAATCTGACGGATTTTGGTTATGTCGATATTGCCGGCGGTTCGTTATCAAATATCTTCACCATACGCAATAGTGGCCTGGCCGCATTGAATCTGACTGGGAATCCTAAAGTCCAGACTAGTGGCAGTAGTGCGTTTTCTGTCATTACCCAACCGACTTCTCCGGTCATGGCAAATGGCGGCACAACCAGCTTTGAGCTGCGCCTGACACCGTCTGTCACCGGAAATTATACCGGAACAGTTAGTATCGCCAATGACGATGCGGATGAAAACCCGTTCACGTTTGCGGTCAAGGGAATCGGAGTGTATCCAGACATCGATAACGATAAACTCCCGAACCACTGGGAGTTCGTTTATTTTGGCTCACTGATTGCAGGTCAACCGGGAGAAGATACCGATCATGATGGGTATCTGAATATTACTGAATACATTTACAATGCAGATCCGACTGATCCCGACTCGAGGCCCGAGGGGACATTGTTTGAATTCATTGATCTTCATCGGGGGTGGAATCTTATCTCAGTGCCGGTGGCAGTGAATAATCCCACCATTGAACGCGTCTTTTATTTGGTGGTGCCGGGGAACGTCTGGGGTTGGAATGGAGATGGTCATCTGGTACAATTGTCGATTGTTAATCCGCTTCAGGGGGTCTGGATCTATCTGCCAATTGAACCGCCATACTTACTTCAGGTTGTTGGTGATCCGCCAATATCCTCGACGTACCCGTTGCAACCCGGCTGGAATGTCGTTGGCCCCATGGAAATCATGGCAGTGCCCGGTGATGGTCGGCTTGATTCAAATTTTTGGTTTTGGAATGGCAGGCGATTCCAGACTGTCACCCATGGGAAATTTCTTGAACCGGGGAAAGGCTATTTTGTTCATGCTAATATGTCATTTAATTTTCAGGTGCGCCCCTGAAGACAAAAGCCATTGGTAATTCTCTAATCGGTCATAATCTCAGATTTCCTTACTTGAGGGAAATTGCGATGTCCCTCATATTCAAGTTTAAGCTGCTATTGTCTTGCAGGCCATCTTGTAAACCAACTTCATATTTGTGCCGGGGTAGACAAACTCGGCCGCGTTCAATTCTTGCAGCAGCAACTGAATCGCACGCTGGGCTTGTGGATTGGCCATCGGATGAATTCGCATCACCAATTGTTGCCGGGCTTCGTCTGGCAACAGATCAGCTTCGGAACGGTAAAGGTCGCGGAGTAAAGCACGCGCATCCTCGGGACGTCCGAGATGGGGACGCAATAACGAAGCCATCGCCGTTTCCGCATGATAAGCAATCATTTTCACCGTGTCCATAAGATGTTTACGGCTGGGAGCCAATGGTTCGAAACGATCGGCTTCCGGCAACTCATCGAAAGCAATGTGTTTGGTGGTGGCCTTGCGCTGCGCTTTGAGTTGGGTCAACTCGACCTCCAAATGGGTGATGGTTTCGCGCAATTCTCCTTTCTTCCTCGTCCACGTTTCCATTTTCCTTTCCGCCATCTCCGGATGGAGTTCCAAGGCGGCGAATTCGGCTTGATAACGAAAGAGTTTTGCCTGTTTCGAACGGCACTTCGAATCGACCGCCCGCCAGCGTGGAGTCACCACCTTGGCGGGGACAGAAATCGGCGCCGTTCCATATTCTCCAAGAAGATCAATGCCAAAGTGTTCCATCATATATTTGAAGTAATTTTCCTGGCACCATCGATTGAACAATAAGATCGCATCCTGGAGGGCAAAGCGGCTATATGCCGTGCTGATCAAACTGGTTTGATGACCGCTCTCGGTAAGCCGCCGCACCTCACGCATCCACAACCCGTTTTTGGCATCCCCGATCCAACTGCCCATCTCCGCCAACTTCATCGTCACCTTTTCCCCTGTCGTCAGCGTTGCCGTTTCTTCCTTGAACCATTCCACCGGCCAATCCGCGCCGGGGTTCTTCCGATAGGTCACACAGGCAATCCAATAGCGCCGCCACATCTTCTTGAACCACCCCGGACTGTACCCCGCACGATCAAAAACCAGAATCATCCAATGCCGGTAGGCATCGGCTTCCAATTGCGCTTCCCCAGGGTGCGGGACCTCCTTGAGCAACCGCGGAATTATCTCCTCATCCATGGTTTTGATCAAGCCTTTGTCGATCGTTTGCGTCACCGTAAAATACGGCTGCCCCGCCGCATCATTCACCCAATAATCCGTCGTCCCCCGCAGACACAATCGCTGCCGCGACACATACCGGCGCGGCAATTTCGTCAGTTTCCCATGATACACACGCACATGCCCATCGACATACAACACTCCCACCATCTCACCTGCCTCCTGCAACCACTCCGAGCTCAAATGCCCGCTCCACTTCTCCGCCGCTCCAGATTGGCTCATATCCGCCAATTTCTCCCGCAATGTCCGCACTTCCGGAATCCGATCCAACCCCATCAATTTGCCCAAATCACCCGGAGATTCATAGCGCAATCGCTCCACCGTTCGCAGATGCCCCAATGCCATGTACGACAATAAAATCAATACATGTGCCACCGTATAATACCCTTTCAATTTCGCGAAACAGCTATCCACAGGCGCAACAAGCCATTGGCCAATAACGTCGGCAAGACGCATAACAATCCCCCATATGACACATCCACGCATGCTTCAAAACGCGTCGGCGCCCCATCGGCCAACATGCCCATTGCCGCCAGCGTGCGCTCTAATGGTCGAGTACACCCCATCCCC
>CAZTTH010000092.1:0-7652 GCA_964615975.1 uncultured Lentisphaerales bacterium
ATCATTGATATAAAGATTGCAGTATTTTTGACCACGGAGATGGATAGGGAGCAGTAAAGCTAACGTTAGAAGATTGCACCGGATGATCAAAAGCGAGGCGATAATGATGCAGAGCAATGCACTCACCTGGCAGACGTTTCCGACTGCCATATTTTGTGTCACCCACAATCGGACAACCGGCAGCCGCCATTTGCGCTCGGATTTGATGATAACGCCCGGTATGCAATTCAATTTCCACCAAGGATTGAGTGTCATTTTGTGCCAATACTCGATAGGTCAATTCCGCTTTTTTACTCGCCTGTACCGGTCGATTATGAACGATCGCCTGTTGATCGCCGTGCTCCAGATAATGCGTTAAACCTCCGGCATCGCCGGGCATTAGACCATCAATTACCGCATGATAAATCTTGGTCAATCGCTGCCCGCGCATTTGTTCCTGCAATCGCGACAGCGCCTTGCTGGTGCGCGCGAACAGGACGATGCCGCTGACCGGTTTATCAAGCCGGTGCACCGCATGCAGATAAACATTCCCCGGTTTATTCATCGTCTCCTTGATCCATTGCCGCGCGTCGCCCTCGACGCTTTCCGCTTGACGTTCGGTCGCCTGCGTCAATCTGCCGGCCGGTTTGTTGACCACCAATAGGTGGTTGTCGGAATAAATGATGGCGATTGGTATGGGCATGCGAGTTGAGTTCGAAGGTTGTAAGGTTCAATGGGTATGAGGTCCAGGGGTATGATGGTTAAAACCTTCCGCCGTAGGCCGAATCCCCCAAACACAACCTAACCCCCTTCTGACTTTTCGCTCATAGTCCATGTTACTACTTGGATCTTTGAAAAATAGTAACATATCAGCATCATAAAATATTGAAAGTTAACGACTTCAGCAATTCGTGAGGATGAATGTCTTAATTTATGTTGAGTTGGGAAACTTTTGTGCAGTGTCATCGATAAAAAAACATCATCATCACAATTACTAATCATGTCTTATTTAAGAAATCATTGCATCGTTTGAATGAATCTAGCTTAGCTGAGCTAGTGATGCTTGGAACGACTGCTCCAGTATAATGGTCGACGACGATCATGCATTATGGCTAATATATGGATAATTTCACCATGAATTTCATAAACTATGGCATAGGGAAATTGTTGCATTTTCAATATCCTAGCCCGCTCATGTATAATCCTATATCGAGTGGGGTTGTTGTTAATGCGGGAAAGAGTTTTTTCTAAATCGGCAAGGAAATCATCTCCCAATCCGATAGAACATCCTTCATAAAATATTACCGCGTCTTCAATCTCAAGATCAGCATCAGGATGACTGTAAACGCGCATCGTCTAACTTGCGGCGGATAGAAGATACTATTTCTTCAATTGGCCGGCACTGAACTTTACCTTCGGCAATATCCCGAGAACGCTTATTGATTAAGTTCACCCATTCTTTTCTCTTTAGTAATTCCTCATTAGTATCCAGACTCTTGATTAAAAGTTGAGCCAATCTCGCCCTTTCCGACTTTGGTAGATCCATAATATCATCACTGATTTTATCGATAATGGTTGACATGCAAATATACTCCTACTCTAACTTTTATCGGTTTTCCTGGTTAATATGGATAAATTAACTAATATTGATAAAATTACGATTTTTATTATGGAAGAGTACTGAGATTCCCCTCTATATATTTAAGAATAAATACCAATGATTGAAATAATATCAATTCAGGCTTCGGTAACTAAAGTCATGATCGAGGTAAGTAAATCCCTCGCTTTATTTCTTGATAAAGAATTACCAAATATTATTGATGATTGGTGGAGTCAGGCGGTTATAAATAGAGGGTGTAACGTTCTTTCTGTAATTTCATTTCCAATACGATATGCTTAGCCCGTTGGGGCTGGTTGATTGGGCAGTAGACTCTGCCCGGTCTTCCGGACTCCGAAGAAGGTCGCCCCCGCGGGGGCGCGGCCAGAATCAGACTGGAATAAACGCGGGTCATGATCGATTGTTCTTTTTCTGAACCAACAAAAAAAGATTTAATCATGACCCACACCGAAAATACTAACATCGTAACCAAAGCCATGCAAGTAGTACTAGAAAACGGACTTGAAGGAATGGGAACAGCTTTTGCCATTCTCCTCAATGAAGCCATGAAAATTGAACGATCGATATTTCTTAAGGCCAACCCTTGGGAAAGAACTCAAGAACGCAAAGGCTACGCCAATGGGTTCAAACCCAAGTGGTTATCGACACGTTTGGGAAAACTTGCGCTCCAGATTCCTCACGTCCGGGGGGAAGAGAGTTTCTATCCATCAGCACTTGAGCACGGCCAGCGCAGTGAGCGGGCGCTGAAATTATCACTGGCAGAAATGTATATTCAGGGGGTGTCTACCCGTAAGGTGAACGAAATAATGGAACCCTTATGTGGAACCCAGGTCAGTAGTTCTTAGATTAGCCGAGCTACGGCGCTACTTGATGATGAACTTGAAAAATGGCGCTCCCGGCCCCTCGATGCCATGCCGTATCTGATCCTTGATGCCCGTTACGAAAAAGTTCGCCAGGATGGTGCTGTACGGTCATGTGCAGTGCTTATTGCTATCGCAGTAAATAGCGCGGGAAATCGCACTATCCTCGGCGTTAGCGTCTCTCTGAGCGAAGCTGAAGTCCACTGGCGGGAAATTTTTTCGGGTGTTTCGAGTATTTCGTAGTTAAAATCCACTTGCTTCGTGCCCTTGCGGCCTGGCATGAAAAAGACATTGGGGGCGGCTCTGACAGAGCGTATATCTTTCGGAATATAACACATTCTGAAATTCAATCGAAATCGGATATGGATTTCCTATTTTTCTTAAGATTTGTCTTCCATTCGCAACGGAAGTTATGTCACGGATGCCGGATTGGGGCTCAGCGTTCCGAGGCGGAAGAGAAATTGATGGAATCAACTATCGAACTTGATGATCTTGGGCTGCACCAGGCGGATGAAATCAGCATAGGCCATTTTGATGAGTTCGATATGGGAGCCGGCATTAAAGGCGATCATCTTTTCGTCCTGCAAGCTTTCGGCAACGTAGACTTCAAAGCCATAGAGATTCCCGAATGGCGGAATCGCGCCGATATCACAGTCGGGAAAGCGCTCATTAAATTCCTTTTCATTGGCCAGTTCGACAAACATGGCGCCAAACGCCTTGACCAGCAGCATGGCGTTGATATGATGCGAGGCAGGGAGGACAGTCATGACCATTTTGTCATCAACCTTTACCATCACAGTTTTGGCTAATTCTTTCCCGGAAATATGGGCGGTCTCGGCGACTTCCTGGGCTGTGAAGGCAGGAGAATGGCGGATAGTCACATACTTGATCTGATTACTATCGAGATATTCCTGTAATTTTCGCGCCGGCATAATAATATTCCTTCATGATTGGTTTTTAATATCAACTGCGTTTGAATGTGGAAGTTGTCGGACACATTGTCAAGAAGAACCAGTGAAAGTTTTATCCCTGATCCAGGTACAACCATGTTAAAATTTACCGCCATTGATCACACCGCCGATGCCGGGATCAAAGTGTATGGTCACACTTTGTCCGAATTATTTGCCCATGCCGCGTATGGCATGTTCAGTACGATCGCCAACCTTAAGTTGGTAATCCCGACCATCAGCCGGGTTATAGAGGTCTCGGCATCCGATCAGGAAGCGCTGCTGGTACAATGGCTGGCGGATTTGAATTTTCTTTATCTCACCCGCCACGAACTTTATTGTCATTTTGCCATCGAAGCATTAAATGATTGTGACTTAATTGCCACAATTCAGGGAGAAGCAGTTGACCTGAACCGGCATGAAATCCATACCGAAATCAAGGCCGTGACTTTTCACCAACTGTATATCCGTCAGCAACAAGATATGTGGGAATCACAGATTATTTTTGACCTGTAAATGTCGTCAATCAAAACATGCCCTGCCGATATGCAACCAACCTACCAATTCAATCGCCTGACTGACACCCTCTGGGAAATCCCCCGCCAGGGAGGAATGCGCGTGCCCGGCCGCATTTACGCCACGGCCGCCATGCTCGAGACCATCCGCAATGACAATGCCACGGAACAGGTCGCCAATGTCGCTCATCTGCCGGGAATCGTGAAGTATTCCCTGGCGATGCCAGACATTCATTGGGGTTATGGGTTTCCGATTGGCGGGGTCGCCGCGTTCAATCTCGATGATGGGGTGATCTCCCCCGGCGGCGTCGGCTACGATATCAATTGCGGGGTCCGCCTGATGACCTGCCGTCTGAACCGCCAGCAGGTGCAGACAAAAATGAAGGCTCTGGTCGCCGCGCTTTTCCACCATGTGCCCACGGGAGTGGGTTCGACCGGAAAACTGCGCTTGAACCGGCATGAGCAACGCCAGGTGGTGCTGCAGGGCGCCTCCTGGGCGGTGCAGGAAGGGTATGGAGTACCGGATGATCTTGATTACATCGAGGAACACGGGAGCTTTAGTGGCAGCGATCCGGACAAGGTCAGCACAAAGGCCTTTGAACGCGGCGCCGAACAACTCGGAACCCTGGGCTCGGGCAATCACTTTCTTGAAGTCGGATATGTCAGTGAAATTTACGACCGTGAAGCCGCCAGGGTCATGGGGCTGGAGTTGGATCAGATCACGATTATTATTCACTGCGGATCACGTGGTTTCGGACATCAGATTTGTGAAGATTATCTGACGGTCATGAACAAGGCGGTAAAAAAATATGGCATCGAATTACCGGATCGACAGTTGTGCTGCGCTCCGATCTCCTCGCCGGAAGGCCAGGACTATTTGCGCGCCATGCGCTGCGCTGTCAACTTTGCCTTTGACAATCGTCAGGTCATCGCCGCCTGGACGCAAAAAGCCTTTGGCGAAACCCTTCATCTCAAGCCAGGCGATCTCGCCATGCGCACGATTTACGAAGTCGCTCACAATATCGCCAAATTCGAAACGCACCAGGTGGATGGTAAACCGACGAAACTATGTGTTCATCGCAAAGGCGCGACCCGCGCCTTTGCTCCCGGAGC
Source organism: uncultured Lentisphaerales bacterium (assembly GCA_964615975.1). Lineage (GTDB taxonomy): Bacteria > Verrucomicrobiota > Lentisphaeria > JABSQK01 > JAJFLO01 > CAZTTH01. The sequence continues at coordinate 5,033 of CAZTTH010000092.1, forward strand.
GGAAGGCATCCCGGTCCGATACCGGGAGATCGGCCAACCAGTATTGATTCCCGGCGATATGGGACGTTATTCCTACGTCCTGGTCGGCGCGCCGGGCGCCATGGAAGATACATTCGGGTCGACCTGTCATGGCGCCGGTCGGGCTTTAAGTCGGAATAAAGCCCAAAAAGTCGCGGCGGGACGCAGCATACTGCATGAATTGGAGGCCTGCGGCATTCACGTCCAGGCCTCGAGTAAACGCACAGTGAATGAAGAAATCCCCGAGGCCTATAAGGATGTTGCCACCGTGGTCGACACCTGCCATCGGGCGGGAATTTCCCGCAAGGTGGCGCAATTGCGGCCGCTGGGCTGCATTAAGGGATGACACTCCCGGTACAACACAATAGCAACCCAATTTATTTATAGCGCAAAGCCGCAACTATCCTACTATTCCAGTCTGTAAGATAACCGCGAATGAACTCAAATAAACGTAAATTTTTAACCACGAAATACACAAACCACACGAAATTTTCTGAAAACTGAATACCATGTTCTCCCTGAGACCATTAATGGGGAGTAAGGGTAATTCAAACAGCTACTTTTCAATTATAAATGTCGGTTTAAGGCAGAGATTCGCAAGAACAACGGGATTGACCTTTAGCGTTTTCGGTATCATTAGACATCTAAAAATTTTTGAAGATAGCAAAACAATATATAGAAAATGCTAATTGGGCTGTTGGAAAATCGTCCTGTTTGGCTTTTTCGTGTGGTTCGTGTATTTCGTGGTTAAACTTATAATAACTTCATGTCCTCACAACAAGAATTTACAAACAAGTGATGCCAGCTAAAAGAACGCTAAAAAAAACTTTTTTGTTTCTGACGATTATTATTCCCCTGTTAGGGCTGGTATGGATGTGGAAATCGCTTAAATCTGAGCATCAGGATTTCAGTTCCGACAACACGGCCGAGACGAGCGCAGAAACCGATGTGGTTAAGTCGATACCCAAGATTCCTCCAGGCATCGATCATTATCAGCATATAAATGGGCAGTTACCAACGACGTTGCGCAAAAAGTTTTCAGGAACGGCAGGTATTCTGGTTGACCCGGCGCGCGAACTCATCCTGTGGGCGGACAACGACCGGGATATCGTCCCGATTGCTTCGATGACCAAGATGATGACCGTCCTGCTGGCCGTTGACATCATCGCGAGTGACCCGCGCTGGGATTACCTCTCACTAACCAGGATATCACCAGCCACTGCCAATGTCGGCGGTTCTCAGGTCTGGCTGAAACCGGGATATGAATACACACTGGAAAGCTTGATGAAGGCAGCCATGGTCAAGAGCGCCAACGACGCCTGCGAAGCGTTGGCGGAAGCGCTGGCGCCGCATGGCAATGTCAAAGAATTTATCGTGATGATGAATCGCGAAGCGCGCTTGCTGGGATTAAAAAATGCCCGTTTCTATAATGTCCATGGCCTGCCGGGTAAAACCGCGAAAACAGATAATCAGGCAACCTGCCGGGACATGGCAGCGCTGGCGCTGATCATTCTCAAACACGCCGACATCATGGCTTGGAGCCAGCTAAAAAAAGCGGCCTTTGTGCACGACAGCACATCGACAATAAAAATGGTTAATCACAATCGCCTGTTATTCTCGTGCCAAGGTGTAAAAGGAATCAAAACCGGATATATTCGCCGTGCTGGTTTTTGTGTTACCGCGGTCTGCGAGCGCGACGGCCGGCAGTTGATCGCCGTGGCCACTGGATTTCCGACTAAAAACGAGCGGGAGGCCTTTGTATCCAGCCTTTTCGACTGGGGGTTTGAACAGTAGCGGCCTGCCGGCTGTTGGTCTGTAGGTGTTATCGCGATGACTATTGATGACTCAGAACATTTGATTGGCAAATAACGGAGGGCGGGTTTTCTTACCCGCCAAATCGCGTATTTGTTTACCGTTGAATTCGCGATCGATAATGTATGGAGTTCAACATTTATGTTGTTCTTCGTGCGCTCTTTACCCACAATGCAAACTAAAGTTTGAACTCCATACGACTGTAAACAAATATCAAATCGCCAATGGCGGGTAAGAAAACCCGCCCTCCATTACCCGCGATTATTCGTTCTTCCATTAACCCGCAACAACCTTACGATAATGACATTGAAGAACACTGGGGTCACATCTACGCTATTGACTTTTCTGGAATCGGGGGTCAAACGCTACGCTATGGACAAATTTGATAATGTGTAAAACACTGGGGTCAAACCTACTATTTGCAATTATCACAAAATAAAAAATAGTACGACCCAGAAACTTTTGAAATTGAGAGATATAACAAGACACTCCAGTTAACGGCGGAAACTGGGCGTCTCGATCACTTCAGAGTCTTCTACCATGGCCCCGAAGCTGGGTACTATCGTTGGGTGCCAGAGAAGGCTGTGAGTCTCGAAATTGTCTAACACGGTCATGAAGCGGAAGAACCAGCCGTAAGAGAGCCGGGGGAGTAAAGGCCATTGAAACAGGCAATAAGGCATAGAGCAAAAGACATGAAAGCAAAACAACACGAAGAACTACTTAAAGCAATGAAAACCCGTTTTGAGAAAAACATGAACCGCCATAAAGGTCTTGAATGGGCTAAAGTACA
>CAZTTH010000093.1:0-7630 GCA_964615975.1 uncultured Lentisphaerales bacterium
CGTCAATCCCTCCATAGCGGTCCCGGTAAAATACAAATACCAGGGTGATATGATGTCCTCCCCTTTGATTGAGACTAAGAACATTTCAACCATTGATTTAATTAGGGCGTTGACGCTTGATGCCGCGATGGCAATCGGGTTCTGTAAAGTCAGATGAGCAAAGGCCAAATCATTGTAAATATCGCTGAGGTGATCAGGAGCTGGTTGGTTAGTTTGATTGATTATCCAGCCGTTGCCTTGATGCAAACTCATTCCGCCATCGTGCAATGTTTCACGTGTTAAACAATTTTCGTAGCCGCGATTACAAGTATGCAATAATGATGGCATTGATTGGATAGATTCTCATGAGGGATTTCTAAATATGGAATAATCTATGGAGTAAATGTCATGCCAAATTGAATGGTTGGGGTATATGGATCAATTCTCCATACTCGCATCCGGTTATCGAGCAGGAATGATATAGGCAGCGGTATTTATAGCAATACGAATATGAAATCAGTTCAAGTTATACTAAACAACCTACAGGTATTAGAAAAGACGGCACCATTTCCAGTCTGATTGAAACGGCGGCATTCAAAAATTAGACTGCCTGCAGTCTATGGTTAAAGATTGCGCGATTATCTGTCTGCTTGGACTGGTCGTGAAATCGTCGGATTGCTGTCTAACTTACCACCGCAATGTCAACTGGCGGGCGCAATTCAGCGCAAACCGCCATTGCCCCATGCATCTGGTGATTAATGAATTTGTCAATCAAGGTACTATCGAGACTGGTTTTGTTATCGACATTGACAAAAGCCTGTTGGGTGAGATTGTAATCGAAACGGGGCGCCCATTTTCGCGCGCCGATACGTGCCGTGGTCGAACAATTGTCGATCATATGCGCCACACCCTTATAATGCATGTAGGGATTGAGTGAATCGACGCATTCGATCACCGACTCGTTGATAACCTCGGAAAATGGATGCTTTTTGTCGATCAAGAGATCGATTTGAGCCATCATGGTGGCGATATAGACACCGGCGGTAAATGGATTCAACGGGATATTGTTTTCCTTGCGTTTAGCCCGCACTTTGATGCCTACCTGCCAGGTGCGGGTGCCATCAATTTTCCCCATGGGGAAATCCTGGTGTCGTTTACCGGCGGCGACCACACTGCGAATCTCGTTGCCGCAGGCGACATCTTCATATATTTCATACAGAATGTCAAGAGCGGGTTTGTATGCTGCCGCGTAGACCTTGGCGAATTCCGCCTTGCCTTTTTTATCAAAGCGCTCATAAACCGCAATGATCCCTTCTTTCGAAATTATTTTTGATATCGGGCCGGTGATGCTTTCTGCGGATTGGTTGAATGCGTCTTCCGCGCTTAACCCCTGGTCAAGATAACGACGAAATAATGCTTCAATTATTCCATGCACAGCACCGAGCAGGATGCCGCGTTCTCCGAATATGTCAGACTTGTATTCCGATTCCAGAGTTGTTTTGAAGGTGAATGGAGAACCCAGTGCCACAGACCAGCCCAGTGCCAAATCAACGGCCTTATTGTTAATATCCTGTTGGATGGCGAAACTGCTATTAATGCCAGCGCCATTCACTTCCTTGCCTTGCTCATACAGCCTTCTTACTGACGGTCCCATTCCCTTTGGGCAGACCCCGATGACATTGATATTTTTGGGAAATTTTGCTCCGATACTGTTGAGGTAACCCAAGAGAAATCCATGCGACATTCCCAGCGTTGTTTCAGGTCTCATTGCCGTGAAAATTTTCTCATAAATTTGAGCTTGAGCCGCATCCGAGATTAATAACAAGACGAGATCGGATTCATGGATCACCTTAAACATTTCACCCAAAGTCCCATTCTCTTCGGTAAACCCAACAGCTTTGGCTGACTTCGTCGAATCTGAATCGGGGCGCAGACCAACCTTGACTTTAATGGTCGTTCCAACCAAAGAATCACGAAGATTTTGTGCCTGTGCCGGCCCTTGTGAGCCCCAGCCAATAACCCCGATCTGCTTGATGCCGGCGAAGGCCTTGGGGAGCAGATGAAAGAGATCACGGCCACCGCGGACAATATATTCCTCCGTGTTCGCAAGGGTGATTTTTTCTTTCTTGAAAATAGTACTTTTAAAGTCATTAATCATTGTTAATCTCCTTGATGGTTTACCGCGCTGATATTCGCTGGTTTGAATATGTGGCAATCAATCATTATTTAGCTCACGTAGAGTGAATGAGCGGTTAGCCGATTCGAAATATCCAGATCTTTTTTTATTATGAAAATGATTGATTAGATCTCAAAAAAATCTTGAAAATATGATATGAATTCACGGGAATGCAATCATGTCATATCGAGTATGGGGTTAATTTAGCGAGAATTATCTAGCGCATGACAGAGAAAGTGACAGGTATAAGTTTATGACATCAAACCACCGTGCTTTCGGGAATAAGTTGGGGTTTATGTTTTCAATTCTACCAAATCCTTGATGCCAATGGTGGGGATGGCACCCCCGTCAGTAACGATGGAATTGGCGTTGGTTTTTCCCGATCGAAACTCCCAACTCGTGGGAGAACCCCTATAATGTCACGATAATTTTCGTCGTCTTCATGAGTAAATATGAAATGAAATCCATGACCACGATCGGCATAATCATGATGTCAATACAGGAGTGAGCTTGTAATATGTGATATGGAAATCACGCCGAGCGGCAAAAAAAATTACGGATTGGCTGTGGTTGGTTTTACCCATAAGTCGATGGCTTCACTGAAGGTCGCCGCCCCATTATGAACTACCGGCTAACCGCCGATCAGTAGATATTCAATGTGGTGACATTCAAGGCTTTGGAAAAAGTTTTTCATCGTGGATTGACTGTGGGTTTTTTAGAAGTCGGCGTAGCTGCCAGCTGCGCCGCAACCGCTCATGAGGGGTATACGCCAACCATACTCCGGTCTTATAATAGTGACAGGATCTGGTGCTGATTGGGAGCATCAAAATTTTTGTCGACATGCATGTAATTGTCCCCGGGGTTGAGGTTTTGGATGTTGTCAGGATTTTTTTGATGAAATTGGGAATCTGCTCAATTGGGTATTCGTTCTCCATGGAGTATGGTGGGTAATCTTTCAGATTCAATGCGCAACCCGCCGTCATGTTCGATTTTGATAGTGTAGAGATAACCAGAGAGAAACATGGTGCCCGGCGCTTCGATCTGCGCGTTTTTTACTCCGGCTTTATTGGCACTTTCCGGGTTCAGCGCGTATTCCCAGAAACGTTGCCATAATTCTTGTTCAAATGGATCTGTCAGTTCCTTGATTTTGTATCCGGTGGGAATGCCATTTAATTGATTGATTTCAAATTCTTCGGTGTTTTTTCCGGCGAGCATGAACACCTTCCAAAATAAATAGACGCTTTTCCCTCTAAGTTCATCGGCATTACGAATGTATAGATCCTGAAATCGGATAACCAGTGATTGGAATTGAATGATATTTCCGCTAAAACGATAATATTTTGGTGTCATCGGCTGATTGTCGATATCATATTCCAGGAATTTTATGGTTGTCATGGTTTTTTTCTTGTTTTCATCAACTTTGACATCGGTCACGACCACCTCGGCGACTCGCGAATCAGCCTCCAGCCTGGCAATTACCTTCTTCAGGATTTCATTTTCATGACGATATTGGTGATAATACCTTACCGCAATCGCGACAATGATAGAACTCAGTATTAGCAATATGAGAATAATGGTTTTCTTTAGTCGTGGTGTCATCGGGTGAGATTTCTTATCATGGAGCGACCTTATTTACTGGCTTCGGTCATCCTGCCGTACGTCAGGATGAAATGGGATTGCGTGCAGAGACCGCATTAGGGATCGGAAACTAATTGCAGCCATATTTTTCCCGATAAGCTCGAATTCGTGTTAAAATTTCGGGATCGATTAGCATGCTACCTTCAATCTCGTGTTCGATCAGGAATTTGATAATATTATCGATCGTAACAATCCCGAACGTCTTACAGCCATGCTGAACTCTGATGTCATGTAAAGCTGAGTGTTCTCCTTTGCCTTTTTCCTGGCGGTCAACCGCAACCATCAAACCTGCAAGGTGGAGGCGGGCAATTTTGCCTAACTGATTCAGGCATTCATGTACCGCGGTTCCCGCGGTAATGACATCTTCGAGTATCACCATCCGATCCCCATCACGAGGTTGATGACCAATGATGGCGCCGCCCTCGCCATGGTCTTTGATTTCCTTGCGATTAAATGCGTATCGGACATTGATGTCATACAGATTCTGCAGGGCAATGGCAGTCGCTACCACCAGCGGTATGCCTTTATATGCTGGACCAAACAAAAAGTCAAAATCCTTGCCGATTCGTGCGTGCAGTGCATGGGCATAAAATTCCCCTAATCTTTTGATACTCCTGCCATCTGAAATATTTCCCAAATTCAAAAAATAAGGTGTCGATCGACCGCTTTTGGTGATGAAATCACCGAATCTGATGACCTTGCTTTGTGCCAGAAAGCAAATGAATTCCTCTTGGTACTGGGTCATTTTAGGATGATTCAGGTAAGACGAGGTGAAGGAGAACGAGACTTGAGTTTAACTTAAAATGAATCATCGGATCAATTCCTGGGGGGGATTTTCAGGCGGTCGCCAGGTTTGAGTACATAATTTTCACTCAGACCATTGAATTTTCTCAATTCATTTTGGGTCACATTGTATTTTTTCGCGATCACCCAAAAGCCCTCACCTGACTTAACCACATGTTCATCGGGAGTGATTTCAGAGGATTCGGTTTTTGTTTTAGATGCATCCGCATTATTGATATGAACAATGGTTTTTGGATCCTGGGGTGGGGCAGGTTTGGTTTCGGTATTTTTGGTGTTATTATTGGGTGGTGCTGATCTGCCAGGGCGGTCAATTATTGGATCCGGAAGGGGCGGAGTAGATTGTTGGTCCTGCGAAATAACGAAGTCATGGTGATCCGCAGGCGGTTTTGATGTTTCGTTCTCCTTTTTTCCGCTATCTATTTTGAAAACCAGATACAGCCCCACTACCACGGTGGCGTGGAGAAATAAGGCAATGATTAATGATTTGAGCAATTGATTTTTCATAATCTCTGTTATCAATAATTCGTTTAGATAAAATTAATAGTAATGGTTTTACAATATCATCTCTGCAGTAGAATTATTACCGTTTAATCGATCAATAAATGTTAACCAGAACAGGAGTATTGTCATTATGGAAATTGCTGTTTTCGACACCTATGTCAAGAAATCCGATGGTAAGATCATGCATTTCGATGTCTTCGTTGCGAAAGGCACATCCCCCGATCAAGTGTATAAATATGGTTTGGAGTATCTTAACAGTGTTGGTCAGGGTAACCAAACCCTGACTGCAAGGGAATGTCGTTTTTGTCATGTTGAATCCGCTCCTCCACATATTGAGCAGGAGATCAAATCCAAGGGGTACTTCATTTATGAAATGGAGGGATGTCCCAAGCGCATATCTTGATGTGATATTCACCATAATGATTCTTTGAATATTCATCCGCTATGACAGACACGCGAAGTGAAATCTGTTTGCTCAAGATCAATGACTCGAAAAGCGGGAATATAACCAGAACAGGTTGGTTCAGGGGCGGTAATATCAAATTGAAATGAGGTTGCGGGTGTGCTGTGAACGGGGATGTCATCGAGATGGCGATCGAGTTCATGATGAATATGACCGGTAAATATGGACTTGATCTGGCGGTGTTCACTAATGATGTTAGCGAATTCCCCGGTATCAAGCAAGCCAATACAATCAAACCAGGGACAATCGATCATCAAGGGAAAGTGGTGCATAAAAATCAGGGTTGGTTGTGATCCATACCGTTCTAATTTAGAGCGCAGCCATCCAAGCTGTTGGCGACCGAGTTTTCCATGATCCTGGCCCGGGACGTGGGAATCGAGGCCGATAATACGCCATCCAGATAAGTTTATGGAAAATGAACAGAACGGGTGCGAGCTGTCATAGGGTTGCTCTGGATAAATTTGGCGCAGGGCAGGGCGGTTGTCGTGATTGCCGGGAATCAGGTAATACTTCCCGATCCATGGAGTTAACAACTCTCGCAGTCGAAGATAGGTTTCCGCTTTTTCGTCTTGAGCCAGGTCACCGGTTATTATCATCGCATCGAATAGTGGAATGTTCGTGTTAAGGAAAGCGATGACCTTGGTTAAGTGCAGGTAGCTGTCAATTCCCCGGACCATCCCGTCAGCAGCGGCCAGCAAATGCAGGTCGGTTAGATGAATGATGCGGGAAACCATTCAGCCTCGGCGTGGGAATTTGCTGAAATCCGGAGGGCGTTTTTCTATAAAGGCATTACGCCCTTCCTGGGCTTCATCACTCATGTAATAAAGCATCGTGGCGTTGCCCGCCAATTCCTGCAGTCCAGTCTGCCCATCACAATCCGCATTCAAGCCCGCTTTCAAACAACGGATTGCCAGGGGGGAATTGGCGAGGATCTCCCGGCACCATTTCAGCGTTTCATTTTCGAGGTCAGCGAGGGGAACGACGGTATTGACAAGCCCCATGGTCAATGCTTCCTGCGCGGTATAACGCCGGCAGAGAAACCAGATTTCGCGCGCTTTTTTTTGTCCGACTATCCGTGCCAGGTAGGAAGCGCCCAAGCCGCCATCAAATGAGCCGACTTTCGGACCAGTCTGACCAAAGACAGCATTATCGGCGGCAATGGTTATGTCGCAGATCACATGCAGTACATGACCTCCGCCAATCGCGAAACCGGCGACCATGGCGATTACCGGTTTAGGGCAGGTGCGAATTTGACGCTGTAAGTCCAGAACGTTCAGACTTTCATGGCCATGTTCGTCACGATATCCGGAATTTCCGCGGATTTTTTGGTCTCCACCCGAGCAGAAGGCATCCTGGCCTTGTCCGGTTAAAATGATAACGCCGATACGGTGGTCTTGCCGGGCTTCTTCGAGAGCCTCTGACATTTCAGTGATCGTCAGGGGACGGAAGGCGTTGCGCACCTGCGGCCGATTGATGGTTATTTTCGCGATGCCGTTGGTTTTGTGATAGAGAATATCTTGGAATTTTTTTACTTCATGCCAGTGGATTGAGTTCATGATTTTGAGTTCCATGAATGAGAATCGCAAAGTTAATAAAATGAAATTATTTCGTTACAATCCAATTTGGATTTTGCGTCCAGGGATAACTCACTGCCATATTGATTTTTCGCCATATAATAAGCCAGTCCCGCGATCATCGCGCCATTATCGGTGCAATAGACTGGTGGGGTGATAATCAGATTGATCTTTATGTCAGTCAGCGCCGCGCTCATTTTGGCGCGCAAGCGGCGGTTGCAAGCGACACCGCCGCAAACGACAACGGTTTTTACTTCATGATCAGCAATCGCCCATAAACATTTGGTTATCAAGGCGTCGACTATCGCTTCCTGATAACTCGCGATGGTATCAAGAAATTCAGGATTTTCTTGGTTGAATGTACTGTCATTCCCATCGGTCTCTAACCCCTGTTTCTGGATATGATATAATAATGCGGTTTTAACTCCGCTGAAGCTGAAATTCAAACGATCATGCTTGGCGGTTGCCGTGCCGGATCCACCGACCAAACCACGG
>CAZTTH010000094.1:0-7371 GCA_964615975.1 uncultured Lentisphaerales bacterium
AAGCCCTGATCCACTTGTTGATTAAACCAATGATAAATCTCCAGATGTGAATCGGGTTGCACCAGCCAGGAAGATGTGACGTTTATCAGCAGCAGATAGCGGGGATTATTCCGTTCAATGTCCGCGATGAATTGTCTTTGCATTTGCAAGGCAAAATCATGATTCTCCATCAGCGGATACATGTAGATATACCCGCTGGCTGAACGTCTTTGCGCATAGAAAAAAATTTGCGGTTCCGAACCCAGAATGGCAATGCGATCCTCCGGATTTGAATGTGAGCGGATAAAATCAGCGATTACCGGGGATTCCGGAAAGGGATTCAATCCATAAGTCGATCGACTCACCTGATTGGGGGACATGTGAAAGAGATAGTCGCGCTGAATATAAAGTGAATGACCGAGGCAGGTGGCAAAGATCAGAAGCGCCAGGGACAAAGCAATTTTTCTGGAAGAATATCGCGTCAAATATTCCACGAACGCGGCAATGGCGGTGCCGGCTAATAAACTGGCAGCAGGTAGCAACAAGAGAAAATAATGTTCACGAAAATAGAATCCCGGGCAGATTGCCAGCAGTGAGAACTCGGCAAATAACATCAGAAAGATCCGGTGATGCCAGGTGAGATTTGTCATTAACAAAGCCGGGAACCCCAATCCCGCAAGAAACCAGACTAGCGGCGATGATTTTATGATCGGAATGGCACTGGCGTTAAAGAACTGCCAGGCGTCTTCGAGGGGGACACGCGAAACATAAGCCTGAGCGTATTCAACCGTCCAAAACCAAAATGATGAAAACACATCACACCCAACCATGATCAGGATAAGAACACTCATAACCAGAAGCACGCCCGCGATAAATGGAGATACTCCCAGCCAGAGTTTCCGCCATTGCAGTGGGGCTTGCCGCAATGAATCATAGGCGATATGGAAAATCGCGCAGCCGACGAATGCCAGGCCATGTTGCTTCATGATGACCCCCATTCCCAGCAAAAAGCCGGCAGCCCCAAGTTGGCGGCCACTCTGGGTTTCCAACCCCCGCAGCATGAGTATTGAACCAGACAGCGCGAATAAAATGACAAAATGTTCCGCATTGGCCGATAAACCCAGTACTGATTGACTGGAAGAAAGCAGGGCGAAGCTGGCAGCAGCCGCGCCGGCGCCAATGGTGGGTAGCAGGCGCCGCGCCAGTAAATAAACCAGAATGATACACATCGCATTTACGATGAGCAAGCCGAGATGAATGCCGTAAATGCTGGAGCCAAAAATCCCCATGATCAACGCGTAAGCGGCATAAACTCCGGGAAGTTTCATATTGTAAACTTCCTTATAAGGAGGAATTCCCTGCAGGATCAGTTGTCCGGCATACGCGTATTCCCCTTCATCACGCTCCAGCGGGATTTCCAACAACCGATAGCGGATGATGCCGGTAAAGATGATGATAAGCAGTAAAGCAATCCAGGGAAAAAAGCGGAATGAAAATCTCTTGAAAGATAGGTTCAAATCAAACCCCGTCAGCAAGTAGTTCTTCAGCTTTTTCGATCACCTTTTCAGGAGTAATGGCGGTCAGGCATTCATACGGATGATCCGTGCGATGGCAGGTGCGGCGCAAACAGGGCGAGCAGGGCAGTGGCATTTTCATGACCGTCCATTTTCCTCCCAGGGGGCCGGTGGCGATCGGATCTGTGGATCCGAAGATCGCGATCCCGGTTTTTCCCAACGCGGCAGCCAAATGCATTGTCCCACTATCATTGGATACCACCAAGCGGGCGTGATTCAGCACCTGCATCAGGTGTGGGAGCGAAGTTTTACCCGCCAGGTTTATCGCGTTGGGACAATCGGCAAGAACATGATCGGCCAATTCGCTCTCTTCCTTGACTCCAATCGCGATCACCATGCCATGGGTATTGGACCACCACCTGGCCAGGGCATGAAAATATTGGCTGGGCCATTGCTTGGCGGGCCCATAAGCCGCACCCGGCGCCAGTACCAATAACGGTTGCTGACTTAATTTCCGGTCATATGCTGGGATTTGACCGTCAGTTGGCAGGGCAGGGCGCAAAGGGGGTACGCGCACATCCCAATAAGAAGAGCCGCAGGCGCCGGCGATTTCGAGATACTTGCGCGCCTCATGATATCGATCCTGTCCGGGATGTCGTTTCCATACCGGCAGACGATGGTGAAGCAGCGCCCCCCGCCCCCGTCCGGTTCGCCCGATGAGGTGCGGCAAATCAGCCCGCCAGAGATCCCACGCGGCGCCAAAGGAGTTCGGCAACACCACACAGGCTTCTGGTTGTAATTCGATTATTCTTTGCCGGGAATTTTCATCCAGCCTTTTTTGAGCAAAGGAAATGATGGTATCCACCCAGGGCACGGAACTCCACAAAGCCGCGAGTTTTTCTGGAGTAAGAACGATCAGTGAGGCTGATATGGGCAGGCATTGCTTCAGAGCGTAAACTCCCGGCAAGGTCATCAAGGCGTCTCCCAGCCAATTGGTCGAGCGGACAAGAAGCCCTCTTTTCTGGATGATCTCCTTTAAATTAATTGATATGGAATTATTATTTTCGCCTAATTCAGGGTAGTAGATATTCATTTTAATGCGTATTTTTAGAGCTGACGGTGCGGGATTAAATCGCTGCGTTGTGACTTGCGCGTTTAATTTAGCCTCATAATCCGGATCGATATCACTAAAAAAAATTTTGTCCTTATTTACATTAATTTCATGAGCAGCGTACTCATACCCCAAAAGATAATCGAGGATTACAAAAAAGGCGTCTACGAATGCCCCTATTGCCGCGGCTCTCTGACTTTAAGTTCCCCGCCCGAACTTATGGATCCGGCCCCTTGCCCGCATTGTGCCAATGTCATCATGCTGCCATATCCAGTTGGTTCGTTTTGGTTGTTCCAGCAGATCGGCAAAGGCGCCATGGGCTGTGTTTACAAGGCATTTCATGAACACCATCAGCGCTCGATTTATGCGGTCAAAATGCTCAATCGCCGGGAGAAAGGCAATGAGCGGTTGGTCCGCGCCCTGCAGCGTGAAGCCAGTGTCACCGCGCGTTTCAGTTATCATCCGAACGTCATTAATTTCATCACCCACGGCTGGGAAAAGGACGAGTATTATATGGTCGTCGAATACATCCAGGGGGAAACATTACTTGATCGCATCGAACGCGCCGGCAAACTTACCGAAATGGAATCGTTGCAGGTAATCACCCAGATAATATCGGCGGAAAAATATATCTTTAATGATGGCTATCTCTTTCGTGATCTCAAGCCGGAAAATGTCTTATTGGAGAATGACAGCACCCGTGCTTATCTCTTTGATTTCGGCCTGACCCTGCCGATCTTCGTGGCGGAGATGGATCAGGGAGAATTTCTCGAAGCTTCACCCATTTATGTTCCGCCGGAACGGTTGACCGGCGAAGGGGAGGGGATCACCTCGGAGATCTACAGCCTGGGGATGATCCTGTATTATGCGGTTGCCGGGCAACCCTACTTTACCACCGCGCAGGAAATTGATGGCTTGTTAAAACGACATATGAGCCAGTTTCGCCTGAGCGGTGAAGTCACCAAATTGGGAAAATTAAGCCAGGATTTGGCGGCAGTGATTACCCGGATGATCAAGCGCGAACCCGATGATCGTTATCCGGATATGGAATCACTGGAGAAGGATATCCAGAGCTTGATTGATGCCCGGAGGAAATAAATCCTGAATTTAGTAAAAGAGCAATTTCAGGAACACGCCTATTCGACCGTTGGCTGATCTGATCCTTGTCACCTTGTAGGCGTGGTCACGCCATCTTTTTTGCGTCATATTGAGTTCAAATATTATCTCCTGCTATGAAATTTGCTGTTATTTTACTGATTGCTATTGTGAGTGTCGGTTGTCTGCAATTGGATCAGGAGATAGAAATCCATGCCAATGGCGGCGGCACATTCATAATCAAAGGCGCCTTGCCATTGGCGGTGGCGCGGGCAGCAATTGGCAAGGAGACAATCAACGCGGAGAACACCCAATCCTTGACCCGCTTTCTCGATCCTCAACTTGGCCGGAAAGTATTTACCGCGGTTCCAGGATGCGAGATCACCCGTTATCAGATTTATGAAAAGAATGACCAGTTCATCATTCAGATCGAAGGGAATTTCACCGATCTGCAGGTCATGGTGGCTTTCAAAGTATTGGGCGATTTTGAGCTCATCGAACGTGAAGGCAAGCGTCAGTCGTTGATCTTGCGTTTGGATCCAATCATGACTGATGATAGCGCGGCGGCATCGGTGATGATCGCGCCGTTATCCCCCGAAGAATGGAAGCAGTATCTCAACCTGCTCAAAGGCCTGAAGCTATCCTTATCCATCAAGGTGCCTCATAAGGTTTTGACAACATCGGCGCACCTGACCGAAGGAAGAAAAGCACGCTGGATTTATGATCTTTCTAAAGGCAACGATTTCCTTCGCTTTCGTCCGATTATTTTTCTCGACTATGAATAGACGCTTTTATACTGTTGAAATACCTGATCTCGGGGAAATCGTAACGCTATCCAGCTCTGAATCCCGGCATCTATCCGTGGTGTTGCGCGCTCGGGCGGCTGATCTCATCCACTTGCTGAATGGACGTGGTGAAATCGCGACCGCATCCATCATTGAGGTGAACAAAACAAAAAAATCGCCGGTGATCACCTGCAGGGTTGTGAGCAAAACTCTTGCGCCGCCGCTGATGCCTCGGATTTGTTTGTACCTGTCCCCGCCTCGCGCCCGTCTAATGGATCAGATTATTCGTCAAGCGGTTGAGTTGGGAGTGGCTGAAATCTCTCCCGTTATCACCGAACGCAGTGTCGCCAAACCCGATGGCGGGTCGATGCCTCATTGGCAGATAGAAGTCCAGGAAGCCGGAAAACAATCCGGCAATCCTTGGTTTCCCAAGCTTCATCCACCCCGGACGTTTCAAGAGGCGCTCATTACTTCTCCATTATCCGGATTTATGGGATGGATTTCTCATGATGACGAGGCCCGGATAAGCAAACGTGAGACCGATTGCCCGGTCTCAGTACATATGTATAAGCACCTGAAATCGAACCTTGAGCATGATGATGACGGAATTTCTTCCCCGCCGCGGGATGGGCATCTCGTTTCACCGATCAATCTCGATTTCACGAGGTCGCCAGATTTGAGGTTGGAGACAGATAAGAATGCCTGCATGTCCATGGCGTTATGGATTGGACCAGAAGGTGGATTCGCCGAGGGTGAAATTGAGAGTTTGGCACAACGGGGCATCAGGCCGTTGTCGACTGGGCCATGGACACAACGGGTGGAAACCGCCGTTGTCTCCTGCCTGACCGCGATTCGCTTGATGAGTTAGACTGAATTTATTCGAATTTTCGCGTGCTGCCGTTCCCATCAGACTGGTAATCGCGACATATTTCATCACATCAATCATCGCATGAGCAAAATGGCGGAGAGGGGGGGATTTGAACCCCCGGTAGAGATGTAATCTCTACGACGGTTTAGCAAACCGTTGCTTTCGACCGCTCAGCCACCTCTCCGGAACAAGTGCGAATTTGCCAATTGGATGTCAGATAATTTTAACCAGCGCGACACAGGCAACCAGCATACAAGGAATTTCAAAAAGGAGTTTAATATTCATCCCGTTGCCGGTAACTGCAAACAGTGAACACGGTAAAATTTCAACCCTCAGTCGGTTGATTCAATCGCTGGTTCCGCGTTCTGAATCGCCAGGATCAAATCGCGAACTTGACGCATGGCCGCGACATTATGTGCCCTGACAATATGCGAGCCTTGGGCGATGGACCAGGCCACCGCGGCAGCGGTTCCCCAATCTCGTTGCTGGGGATCATCAATATTCAGGGTATTTCCGATAAACGACTTCCGCGATGGGCCGACCAGCAGAGGTCGTTGGAGATAATGAAATAATGCCAGTGATTTTAGCAATAACAGATTTTGAGCGGTGGTTTTACTGAAACCAATACCAGGATCAAGGCAGATCTGATCCATGCCAATGCCCGCCATGGTTAACATGGCGATAGATTCTTCGAAGTAAGTGGAGATCTCATCTATCAAGTCCTGATAATCGGTTAATTGCTGCATCGTTTGCGGGGTGCCGCGCATGTGCATGACAATACATCCAGCCTGATTCACCCGCGCGACTTCGACCATATTCATGTCGCGGTGAAAACCCGTGATATCATTGATGATCTCCACTCCAGAATTTAATGCTTTCCGTGCCACCTCGGCTTTCCAGGTATCCACACTGAGTGGAATATCAGAAAACCGGCGGATTCCCTCGATAACCGGGATGATGCGGCTTGATTCTTCATCGGCGGATACTGGCGCGGCATTCGGACGAGACGATTCCCCGCCAATATCAATAATGTCGACGCCATCGGCGATCATTTTTCGCGCGGCTTCAATGGCGTTGTCGGATGAAAAATTCAATCCTTTTTCGGAAAAGGAATCAGGAGTCACATTGATGATTCCCATCATCAAGGCGCGATCACTAAGATCAAAATAACGCTGGCGGCAACGAAAGATCATGGCGGTAATTACGATGAAATAGAGGTGAATTTATGCTGTGATTGATTTGAACTTATAATCTTTGCAGAATTTAGTCAATGACAATCATACCCTGAAATTTACAGAATCATATACATTAATAACAGATACTGAACCCGATCAGATTTTAGAAAAAGATGACACGATTATCAGTCCGATAGGAGCGGCAGCTTTCGAAAATTCGACTGCTTGCAGTCTCTATAATGTCAATATCGTGTTGACTTTTTCAGATGGTAATAGGTATATGTTAATTTCATTGTCATCCCTTTTCAGTTGTCACTCTAGGACCATCCACGAGGGATATTTCCCTAAGTCCCGGCGATAAATTGTTGTATTTGATTCCCGTTGTCTGGAGCTCGATACCCAGAATGATCGCGAAAAGAACCTTATTGATTTGGGTTCATTTAGGAAGTCCAAAAACCATTGACTTTAGCGGGAAATTGTGGCGCAGTTTTCCGGGTCTGCGTCTAATCTCAGGTCTGGAGGCCCTATGTCTTTAGCATCAATAGGAGTACAGGCTTTTAGCCTGAGTGGCAATAATGCCTGAGAGAGGAGCATCCTAAAAAGATGAACTCCAAATCCCACCAGCTTAAAACTCTACGCTTAACACATCTAGAGACCTCAGTTGCTTTGAAATCCTCGGTCAGGTTGGCACTCAAGACGTCAATCAGATAAAATCACGGGGCTCGTATCATTTCGTCCCGGATGAATAAACTATAATTGAAGATTATGTCCGCTTGCAGTATATACCCCGGATTCGGCGGGCATATTAATCGGGACGATCACATTGTCGGCAAAAACTGGAAGG
>CAZTTH010000095.1:0-7337 GCA_964615975.1 uncultured Lentisphaerales bacterium
AATGGCGGGTAAGAAAACCCGCCCTCCATTACCCGCGACGATTCATTCTTCCATCAAGCTGCAACAACCTTACGATAATGACATTGACCAGTATAACTGCATAAAAGCTAACATCGATGTTACGCTTCAAGTTCATTTGACCTTAGACTTGGGAGCTACAATACATACGTTGATCGGCAGGCCGCTACTGCTGAAAATATTATGTATGGAGATGATCTGTCAAAAAATATTACGAAGGCTATGATTATTGATTATGGAAACACGCGTCATCGATATTAAAACCTGCGATCAGGAAAGCCTCTGCGTTCTGCCGCTCTATCTGGAGTCGATCGCCGCCGGCTTTCCATCCCCAGCCGCCGATTACGTGGAGGGCAAACTGGATCTCAATGAATTCCTGATTAAACATCCCGCCGCCACCTTCATCGTTCGGGTTACCGGCGATTCGATGGAGGGCGCCGGCATTCATTCCCAGGATCTGCTGGTCGTCGATCGTTCCCTGGAACCGGTGGATGGACGGATCGTTATCGCCGTTATCGACAGCGAATTGACGGTCAAACGCCTGCGCAAAAAGGCCGGGAAAATCTGGCTGATGGCGGAGAACGCCGAATATCCCCCCATCCCCATTTCTGACGATGCCACTCTGGTTATCTGGGGCGTCGTCACCGCCGTGATTCATCCGGTGTAATTAATTGCTGAAAGATAAAATTTTTGGACTTTGAAACCCATAACCCTCAAGATTGAACCCTTTAACCTTAAATAACCTCATCCGCCATGCCCGCCCCCGCCAATCCACTCGTTGCTCTCGTCGATTGCAATAATTTCTACGCATCGTGTGAACGCGTCTTCGCGCCTGCCCTGGAAGGTAAACCGGTGGTTATCCTGTCGAATAACGACGGCTGCATCGTGGCGCGTTCGGAGGAAGCAAAGAAACTCGGCGTCCCCATGGGGGAACCGTTTTTTTCCTGGGAACACCGCTTCCGGCAACATCGGATTCAGGTCTTTTCCTCCAACTACACGTTGTACGCGGACATGTCCCGGCGGGTGATGGAAGTACTGGCGCAATTCACGCCGGAACAGGAAATCTATTCGATTGATGAAGCGTTTCTGGGATTAAGCTGCTGCGGGCAGCAAACGAGTGCCGCGTATGCTGCCCAGATTCGCGCCACCGTTAAACAATGGACAGGAATTCCGGTCTCAATCGGCATCGCCGAAACCAAAACCCTGGCCAAACTCGCTAATCGCAAAGCCAAGAAAACCCCAGCCAGCGGCGGCGTCATGGCATTGCTCGATGCGGCGGCACGCGAAGCGGCGCTGGCGGAGACTCCAGTCGAAGATGTCTGGGGCATCGGCCCGGCGCACAGCCGGAAACTCCGGCATCACGGCATTCTCTCGGCATTGCACCTGCGCGATGCCTGTCCGCGCTGGCTGCAACGGAATCTGTCGGTGGTGGGGGTGCGGATCGCGCGGGAATTGCGCGGTATTGCCTGCCTGACTCTGGATAATTGCCCGTCCTCCAAGAAAACCATCTGTTCATCGCGTTCCTTCGGCCGACCGGTCATCGGCGTCGACGAACTGCGCGAAGCGCTGGTGACCTATACCTCGCGGGCAGCACAAAAATTACGTGAGGAAGGTTCATGCGCCCAGGGACTGGCCGTCTTCGTCGCCACCAGCGCCTTCACGCCCGCGCCCTATTACTCGAATTCGGCGGGCATGAAACTGCCCACCCCCACGGATGACACCGCCGAATTGATTCATTACGCGCTGCTCGGCCTCGAAAGCGTTTACCGGCCACTGCTCGAATATAAAAAGGCGGGCGTGCTGTTATTGGACCTCATTCCCCGGGAGCGGGTGCAACCGGATTTATTCCCCGATAGCAACCGTCAACGGCGCCGACAATTAATGGGAGTAATTGATGGCCTCAATCAGCGCCTGGGCGCCGAAACCCTGCGTTATCTGGGGACGGGAATGCGGCGGGAATGGGGGATGCGCCGGCGCCAGGTTTCGCCGCGTTATACGACGCACTGGGATGAATTGCCGCTGGCACGGGCGTGAGCGGAACGTCAAGAGGTAATAAAAACGGCACCCTCCAAATTCAATCGGGAGGGTGCCGTTTTTATTAAAGGTGGGGTGACTGACGGGACTTGAACCCGCGACCTCTTGGGCCACAACCAAGCGCTCTAACCAACTGAGCTACAGCCACCATGAACATTTAATTATGAAATATCCATCACCGGCATAAATTCGTGATCACCAAGCCGAGCTAGGCCTCGATTCTCATGCATGGCGATATCCGGATCAAGAATATAGAAGATTGGTACCTTAAGTGATGGCAATCTATTTTCCAACTCGAATATTTGTAATCCGTTTTCAAGCGAGTAGCTTTTGGTTCCGTATCCAAGCCCGGTCTTAAAGATCGGACAATCCTGTTTTCCCGTATATGAACGCAAGATTTATTTGATCATGAGGAAATGAATTATGCCCAAAAAATCACTTGGAGTCGATCAGCTCTTTACGCAGGCGGAAGACCTTGCTTCGGATTTTTCACTCTTCCCGCAAGCGGAAAATTTAACCCTGGACCATTACGTTCGCGGCTTGCTGAATCCAGATAAAATCGCCGTCACGATCAAACAATTGCGCAAAGCCAAGGTCGATGATTATATCGCCCGGACAGTAACTCCAGCTGAAGACAAATCCCGTCCCAACGCCAAAACCATACTCATGCGACTCGATGGTGAGATGATTCGCGAAATCGAAAATGGCCCCTTATATGCCGTGGAAATGTACCTTGATTTCGGCGACGGCAAACGCCGCATCGGCTTTCTCGCGCAAAATCGCGCCGTGAGTAATGGCGTATGGATGCCCGAGCATCACATGCTCGCGATATCCGTTATTCGTGAATTCGCGGAATATTCCATCCCGATCGTTACCCTGATGGACACCCCAGGCGCCGACGCCGGAGAAATGGCCAACCGCAACAACCAGGCACACGCGATTTCACGTTTAATCACCGAAATGGCATTATTGGATATCCCCACCATTGGCATCATTTTGGGCAACGGATACTCCGGCGGCGCGATTCCCCTGGCCACCACCAATCTGATCCTGTCAGTGCGCGATGGGGTCTTCAATACCATTCAACCCCGGGGACTGGCAAGTATCGCCCGCAAGTATAATCTTTCCTGGCAGGAATGCGCCAAATATGTCGGCGTCTCTTCATATGAACTTTACAAGCAGGGATATGTCGATGGAATTATTGATTTCGTGCCCATGGATGCTGACGACAAGTTGGAAAACCTGCGCCAGGCGATTACCTCCGGGATCCAATCAATCGAGGAAAGCGTCAAGTTTTTTGTCCTGCAAAATCCCTATGTCTTTGAACATTACAATCGGAGTATCTTTCGTTATCTCACCCCCTCGGATGATCTCGATCAATATCAACGGATATCGTTGTTGAAACTACCGAAAAATCCCACCTGTCAACTCAATGTGTTCGGCTCAACTTATCGTTATCAGCGCTACCTGAGTTTGCGCAAGCGGATTCGTTCCACCACCATTGAACGTTATGGACGACTGAGTGTGCAGGAAATTCCCAAGGGAGATCTGCATGAACGTACCGAGCGGGAACAGCAGGAGGCGTTCCGCCAATGGCTTGATAATCCTCTGGAAATCAAATACGACAATGCCCTCAATAAATCCTGGAAGAATTACCTCTATTTCCGCCAAAAACTTTATAATCAACGGGGCAAGATCAAAAAATTCATCCTCGGTGATCCCCGTGAAAATTACCAAAATTCCTTGCGCGAGTTGACCTTGTGTTTTGCCCTCCATCTCTACAATCTGTGGAAGGATTCGGCACAAAACAACTTCTATGCCCTCAATGATCTTCTCCTGGAACTCGATGGCAAGAAGATAGAGAGCGTGCAGCAATTAACGGTACTGGATGTGATCTCAAACGCTGAGATAAAATTGTTCATCCTCGATGAGTGCCGTAATTTCATCCTCTTTGATCTGGTTTATGACAATATCGTGAAAAATCTGATTGCCATCGCCCGGGAGGCGCATGAACATAATGCCCTGACCAATGAGTTTGTTAAAAAGCTCATGGAGGAATCGGTCGCCCAGGCAGTCAATGAGATCATTAAGAAGCTGCCGGCAAATTTGCTGCCGAAAAACCCGGCAACCACATTCAAAGAGCAATTTCTCGATTGGCTTTATCAATTCATCTCGCAACCGCAATGCTCCAGTCTGCTCAAGTCCATCTCGGAATGGAAAAAGATGGTGTATCCCCGCATTTCCGAAACTCTCTTCGCCGTGATCAACTATTATTTCGAACATTTCATTCTCCAGTTTTACGAATCGGAGTTTAGCGGCAAACCTTTTGACGGCAGGATCAATCCGCGCAACATCGGTATGAAGGATTTCTGGAACCGTCTCAACATTGCCTACACCGATCTGCTGATTCAGGACATCCTGTTGAAATTCAAAAAGTCACAGCGCATTTCCGCGGATACTCTGAGTGATCGTTTTTTCACCGAATTCATTGAGATGAATGGCAATTACATGACCTGTGATCCCTTTAACTTTCCGGGATTTCGTATTTCGATAGAAGAAGCATTGGCAAAAAACATCAAGCCGTGCGGCATTATCACGGGAACGGCGCGGTTAAAAATAAAAAACAACCGCCGCAAGGTTGGTGTCGTCATATCGAACCTCGATTTTCAGGCAGGCGCATTCGACATGGCCAGTTCCGAGAAATTCTGCAAACTCCTGGTGAAATGCGCGCACAAGCACTATCCGATTATATGTTTCATCTCTTCCGGGGGCATGCAAACCAAGGAAGGCGCCGGCGCGTTGTTTTCCATGGCGATTATTAATGATCGCATCTCCCGCTTTGTGCGGGATAACGATCTCTCAATGATCTGCTTTGGATTTGGCGACTGCACGGGCGGCGCGCAGGCCAGTTTTGTCACCCATCCATTGGTGCAGACCTATTATTTCTCCGGGACGAACATGCCCTTTGCCGGTCAGATTGTTGTCCCCTCATATCTCCCCGTTCAATCCACCTTGTCCAATTATCTGGTCAAGGTACCCGGCGCCATGCGCGGCTTGGTAAAGCATCCATTCTTTGAGGATTTGGATCAAAGTTTGAAAACGATTGATGCCAACATCCCCGTGGCCACGGAAACGGTCGAAGAAGTGATTGAGCGGATACTACATGGAGAACTGATCGTGGAAGAAAACGAAGATCTGGAAGGTACGAAGACGGTCAGCAGCCTTTCGCTTTGCAAACCGGTAAAGAGAATGCTCCTCCATGCCCGCGGCTGCACTGCCGTTAAAATCATTCGCATTGCCCATAAGCATGATATCCAAGTAATTCTGGTGCAATCCGATCCCGATATGGAATCAGTTGCCGCCGGCATGCTCAATCAAAACGATCGCTTGATCTGCCTGGGAGGGAATACTTCTGATGAAAGTTATTTGAATGCCCATAGCGTGGTCCGGATTGCGGAACGCGAGAAATGCGATTCCCTCCATCCCGGTATCGGCTTTTTATCGGAAAATCCACAATTTGCCGACCTCTGCCTGAATCATCATCTTAATTTCATCGGTCCACCGGTTATAAGTATGGAATTGATGGGGAATAAATCGAACGCCATCAACACCGCCCTGGAATTAAAGATTCCGGTCGTTCCCGGCAGTCATGGCATTGTAACCAGTTCGGAAGCGGCCCTGGCGATCGCCAATAAAATCGGCTATCCGATTGTCATCAAAGCCGTTCACGGCGGCGGCGGCAAGGGGATCAGAATTGTGGATTCCGATCATAATTTCCATGAAATTTTCGTGCAAATGATGGCGGAAGCCAAAAGCGCCTTCGGCAACAGCGATGTTTACATCGAAAAGTGCATTACCTCACTGCGCCATATTGAGGTGCAAATTCTCCGCGATTCATTTGGCAACACCCAAATTCTGGGATTGCGTGACTGCACAGTTCAACGCAAAAACCAAAAAATTGTCGAAGAATCAGGTTCGACCATGTTATCAGAAGAACTGAAGAAAGACGCCTTCAATTATGCCAAAGCGATAGCGGACAAAATTTCCTACATGGGCGCCGGCACCATCGAATTCATCTTTGACCTGAAAAGCAATGCCATATATTTCATGGAGATGAACACCCGTCTGCAAGTCGAACATCCGGTAACTGAACAGGTCACCGGGATCGACATTGTCGGAACACAGTTCAAAATCGCCTCGGGTGAAACGATTGCTGACATGACTTTCAAAGAAAAAGGATTTGCCATCGAAGTTCGCGTCAATGCGGAAAAACCAATGTTGAACGATGCCAATGAAGTTGAATTCATCCCCGACCCGGGCGAGATAACCGAATTCGCTTTACCGGAGGAAAATCATATCCAACTCATTGCCGCGATGGCCAAGGACAAGGTTGTTCCCCCCTATTATGACAGCATGATCGCGCAGATCATTTGCACCGGAAAAAATCGTACCGACACGATCGAAAAACTCCGCACCTATTTAGGCAGGATAAAAATCAAGGGAATCAGTACCAATATTCCCCTCCTGATTCACATTCTCAACGATGCGGTGTTTATCAAGGGCGATTACGACACCGGTTATCTGCCAAAACTCCTGAGTCGGATCGACACCAACGCGTTGATCGCCGAAAGCGAAAAATTCGCCGGTCAGGCGAAACAATCCCTCCACATTGATGCGATTAAGATCGAAGACAGTGATGAATTAAAAGTGCTGGCGCCATCGACCGGAGTTTTTTATATCACTCCATCACCCACCGAACCGTCATTTGTCAGCGAAGGTGATGTCATTGGCATCGAGAAAACCATCTGTCTGCTTGAGGCCATGAAGGTATTTCGTTCGATTTCACTGAAACTTTTCAATCGTGATGAAATTCCCGTCTACCCTCCCAGTCACGGGTATAAAATCATCCGCATCAACCGGGTGAATGGTCAGACCGTCAATCGTGGCGACCTTTTGTTTGTCATCAAACCCGTTGTCAAAAAGATATAAACGGAAGATCGTCGACCCCATAACGACAGTTCCAACAATACGCTCTTGAAAATTCCCTGATTATATCTCGCGTTGCCACAATATTGACTTATTATGTCGCCCTTACTGAGCTGGTTTGACGGGGTTCATTTGGGTTCCCAAGGCGATGACCAGACGAATAACCATTGTACCCTTCAGGAGCAATCACCGCTCTATCAGGATCATACGTTTACAGGATGAATGCCTGAAATTATACCGCAATGGCACCCCCCTGGGAACCTGGAAAAAAAAACAATCAAGCCCCGAGTAGCTGTTTA
>CAZTTH010000096.1:0-7268 GCA_964615975.1 uncultured Lentisphaerales bacterium
TTTTTATTCAACCTCCGCTTTCTCGCGTTAAGCAAACATTGCTGGCTCGAATCCTTGGGAATTCGTGGTTTGCTGGGAGCGCGGATATCGCTGCTGCCCCACCAACTGTATATCGCCAGCGAGGTGGCGGGCCGCTATCACACCCGGATCATGCTGGGTGATGAGGTCGGGTTGGGCAAGACCATCGAAGCCGGTCTCATCCTGCATCGGCAGATACTGACCGGCATGTGCACCCGGGTGCTGATCCTGCTGCCCGAATCGTTGACCCATCAGTGGTTTCTTGAATTGTGGCGGCGCTTCAATCTGATCTTCAGTTTATTCGACGAAGAACGATGCCTGGCGATTGCGGCGGGCCAGAAGGGTGAAAATCCGTTCCTGGATAGTTCGCTGGTCATCTGCAGCCTGGAGTTTTTAACCACTAATCCCCAACGTCTGCCGCAGCTTCTCGCTGCCGAATGGGATATGATGGTGGTCGATGAAGCGCACCATCTTACCTGGGAGCCCGAAAAACCGAGTCTGGAATATGCGGTGGTCGACCAACTCGCCCAGGTGATTCCGGGCGTATTGTTATTGAGCGGCACTCCTGAACAACTGGGGGAAAGCGGACATTTCGCCCGGCTCCGTTTGCTCGATCCCCATCGCTTTCATAATCTCGACCAGTTTCATGAAGAACAACGTCGATATGCCTCCGTGGCAGGTGTCATCAAAAAGTTATTGGAGCAGGAACCGCTAGCGGAACAGGAACTGAACCTAATCAGCGCCATCTATCGCTTTGACCCTGAAAAACTCAAGAAACAACTGAAAGCCAGCGTCAGTGGTGACGTAACTCAACGGCGGGAATTGATTGCGACGTTGGTCGATCACCATGGCACAGGACGGCTCTTTTATCGCAATCAGCGCAGCAGTATCCGCGGCTTCCCCAAACGCATCGTCAAGTTATATCCCCTGCCGCTGGGTGATATTTGCGCTGGAATGTATGGACAAAACATTCCTGTTCCCGCGTACATCGCCCAACCGGAATTTCGCGTTGCCGGCCATCAATGGCAGGAATGGTGGAAACATGATCCCAGAGTTCCGGCTGTCCTGGATCTGCTCAAAGCCCATCCCGGTGAAAAGATGCTTCTGATTTGTGCCCGACGTGAAACCGTTCAAGCCCTGCAGAGCGCCATCGAATATCACGCGAATATCCCGCTGGCGATTTTCCATGAGGATTTGCCC
Organism: uncultured Lentisphaerales bacterium; assembly: GCA_964615975.1. Lineage (GTDB taxonomy): Bacteria > Verrucomicrobiota > Lentisphaeria > JABSQK01 > JAJFLO01 > CAZTTH01. The sequence goes on from CAZTTH010000096.1 coordinate 1,219, forward strand.
CTGATTGTCAGGGATCGCAATGCCGCCTTCTTTGCCGAACCAAATGGCGCCCGCTTATTGATCTGCTCCGAGATTGGCAGTGAAGGACGTAATTTCCAATTCTGTCACCATCTCCTGCTTTTCGATGTCCCGCTCAACCCCGAATTGCTGGAACAACGAATCGGCCGTCTGGATCGCATCGGTCAGAAAGACGATGTGCAAATCCATGTGGTCTATCTGGAACGCGCCATGGAAGAGGTCTTGGTAAAATGGTATCATGAAGGACTGGACGCCTTTCATGCTCCCCTGCAGGGGGCAAGCAAACTCTATGATCAGTTTGGCAATCGTGTCTGCGAGCTGGCGGGAATGTGGTTCGCGAATCCGGATCTCGATCAGCTCGAACAATTGATCCATGATACCAAACAGGCGAAGAAAATAACCGCCCGATTATTGACCGCCGGTCGCGATCGTTTATTGCAATGGCACTCCTATCAGCCGCATATCGGCGCCGCCCTGGTCGAGGAGATCGAATATGTGCAATCACGATCGGAATTGGAATCATTCATGGAAGGCCTGTGTCTGCATCTGGGCATTCGGGTCGAGGATCATGATCACAACAGTTTGTTTTTACAACCCGGCGATCACTACCATGGTTTGCCAGGACTTCCGGATGAAGGACTCCCGGTCACCTTCAGCCGGCAACGGGCTTTGGCGCGTGAAGACCTGACCTTCCTCACCTGGGAACATCCCATGGTAATCGGCGCCATCGATCAGATCTTGGGATCATGGTCGGGCCGGGTCAGCTATGGGGTGTGGGAAGATCACAGCGCCCGGACGGTATTGCTCGAGACCATATTTCTTCTCCATTGCCAGGCGCCCAAATCATTGCGCTGTGAACGCTTCCTCCCCCCTACCCCGCTGCGGGTAATCATTGATCATGAAGTCCGGGATCTGACCGAGCAAGTCAGCCATGAATTCTTACAAACTGTGCTTAAGGATGATCCTCGTCCCGCCTTGTTACAGAAACCTGAAGCGACCAGACAGTTGCTGCCCTCCATGATCAAGCAATGCCGGCTATTGGCCGATCAGCGAAAGGTGAGTATCTGCGGTCCGGCGTTGGCGAAAATGAAAGCGACCCTGGAACCTGAGATCATCCGCCTGTCCGCCTTGCTCGCCGCCGATGCGCCGGTACGCAAAGATGAGATTGACCATCTCAAGGAGGAGTATCGCCTGCTTGAGTATCATCTGAAGGATGCCATGATCCGCCTTGATTCATTGCGGGTGATCTGGCGCGGCGCACAGGTGTGACGGTTTAAAACCGCGAATGAATGACAATAAACGCAGAAAAGATTATAAAATCTCTCCGGATCTAAACCCCCCTTGCTTGACCATAAGTTCTACTTGCTGTAAAAATCTCATATTTTTAAGCAAGTTTTTCGTGTGATTCGAGTATTTCGTGGTTAAAATTATCTTTCATTATACTGCGGTATTGCGCCTTTGCGTGAAAAAATGTTTTGATTGTAATCCTGACAGTATTGGGCGGTTCATGCTGGCTCTAACAATCTCTTTCACTTGTGTAAAACACCACAGAATTCATTTGTTTGCAGATCCCAGATCGCAATCAGGCTGCCGACCAGAAATGGATGACGATGTACTGTGTATAAATGCCGGTCATCAGCCGCCATTGATAAGGGAGCGCCAAGCTCTTCATTCCAGGGAATGACACCGGTCACTCTGTGATCAGCCAATGACCAGATTTTTATCTCACGATCCATCCATGAGGTGGTTATCAGCCGCTGATTGTCGCAGGAAATGGTTAAATCAGAAATTTCTCCCTTATTTTCTCCTGACAGTTGCAACCCTGGCATGCCATCAGGCAACTGCCATAATTTCATCTTTCCGCCTGAGGTCGCGCCAACCACCATGCTGCCATCAGGGGATATGGCTAGCGCCGACAAGGAATTTCCTGCCTCCATGGTTCTCATCAATCGGCCTTCCGGCATCGACCACAATTTCAGAAATCGACCATCCACATTTGCCGAAATCAGGAGCGAGGCATCGCCGTTAATCGCCAGCAGATCGAGTTGGTTGGATGCGCCGGCCTTCAAACTGCCAACCGTCTTCTCTTCAGATAGATTAAAAAGCCTTACCGTCTCATCCTCGACAGTGGATGACGTCAGGTAGTTGCCGGTGGCGGAAAGAGCAAAGGCGCCGTCAATGGTGAACTTCAAAACTTTTGAGTTTAGGATTGTTTGATTTGCTGTAAGCCAGGTTGCCGCCTGAGAGCGATAATCAACCGAATGCAATTGCTGCCCGTCCGACGAGATGGAAATGACTGCCATATTGGCGGCATGAGCCAATAAATCAGAATGGCGAATCAGCTCGGGAAGCGACCAGAAGCGGACAGTAAAATCAGCATCGACAACCGCCATGAGTTCCTGGTTCGGCGAAACAGCATATCGCTTGGGGTTGGGAGGGATGCGCAATACCGCGGATTGCCTTGCCGAATTAGATAATTTGGTGATTACGATCTCATCATCGTTTTTGTTAATGTTGATTTCAAAATTCTTTATCACCCTTTGCTCCTGATCTTCTTTTGCGGATGGCATTAAAGGCGGAGATTCCTTGAGTTCACCATGGATTGGTTTGCCATCGCTCATCGACCATTTTAGCGATTCATTGACCAACAACTCATTCCCCGTGGCAGAGAAACCCAATGCAATAATATGATCGGGTAGACCGAATAGGTTGAACTTCAATATCATCTCCGGGAATGACCAGACCTGCACCACATTTAGTTCCGGATCGTGGGTTGCCAGCATTTTATTATCGTGCGAAAATGAGATGAGCGAAATTGAACCGGCTGATCTCCAGGCGTGTTCCACACAGCGGTCGAATCCCAAATCCTGAATCGATGGGGATGTTGGCAATATTTGGTGGCGCATCAAAGAAGTCTTATCTGCTTCGTCAGCCCCAAAAGAGGTAAAAGATAAAAATATCGACAAGAATATATTCCACTTCATATGATTCAATCCTTTAATTATTCGAGTATAAATATTGAGGATCTCGCTCCGATAGGCTTACAATATTTGGAGGTGTGATATAATCGATATTTTCACCAATTATCCCCCAATCAACCATGAAAAAAATCTGCTTATCTATGGATATATTGGATGGTCGCCATCGTGCTCGGGTACATGTCTGCAATTTCAAGCCATGAACCCCAAGCAGCCGATACCTATTTTTTATGAATATGTCCGGCTTAATTTTTCCGGTATTGAGCAGGATTGTGTTACCTCGAAAATACGTGAATTACCACGGATAAATGCTGATGAACACGGATAATGATAAGAGAAATTACCCATTGGAAATTGGCTATAAAGCGTGATTGTTATGTATCCTTTACGTGAATCATACACGATACAATGATCTTTATCCAAACGGTTATCCAATCGGGGTCACATCTAAGCTTTTGCAATTATCCCATTTCCTTAATACCATCAGGTGAGGGAGAGATTATTCCAAATCAGTGAAATGGAGGGTCACATCTTGGTCAGAGAATAATGAGCTGAAACCGAATTTCTTATTTTTGCGCAAAGTCGCAAAGCCGCAATGAAGAACAAATCGTGAATACAATTTTTTTTGAACACCTGCATGAAAATAAGCTTAATATTCTCGATTTTACCTACCCCATAGACGATCAAATCCCTTGTATTTGGATATCTGATTGCCTCCTGGAGTGCAACATGGTGGGACCGCGGTAAAAAGTGATTTTCTACTCACTTTTCATTTGCAGGATGGTAAATTCGTAGACAAAAGAAAATATTGATTTTTTTCCACTTTTGAATTATAACGATAAACACAATCCGGACAAATGGTTAAATAGTCAATTACTCAAAAGGAAGGGATATATGTACACAATTTACAAGTTAAACGCCAATGAACTTAACAGTAGTTTTTTGCGCTCGCTGAAAGCGTCATTCAAAAACAAGGATATTGAAATCGCTGTGTGCGAAACCTCTGACAGCGCGCAGGATGAAACCGATTATCTGTTAAAGTCCCCAGAAAACCGAGCACGCTTACTGAAAGCATTGGATGATATCAAAGATCCGAACAAATTGATTACTGTTAATGTGGATGAACTGGCATGAAAATGGTTATGTTCGAAGTCGGCGCTTTCAGAGACTTCACGGAATGGGCAACAACCGACAAGAAAATATTTAAGCGGATTGCTGATTTGATAAGAGATATATTGCGCGATCCATTTGTTGGAATCGGTAAACCGGAACCATTAAAGTATGAGTTGCAAGGGTGTTGGTCGAGACGAATAAATGATGAACATCGGCTAGTCTATAAAGTTAACGAGCAATGCATTATTATCGTTTCTTGCAAATATCATTATAACTGAAATGACTAACAGCAATGTGTCAATGAACAGAAAAATGACGCGGTTATCTAACCCACAGTTTTGCGATGATTCTATTTTAATGGGGTCATGGAAATGGTGCTCAGTAGCGCTCATTTTTTACAACGGACCTGTCAGCCATAGTTAGGAGTGATAGCGATAACGACGGCTGATGACACTGATTCACACGGATTGAAGTCGACGAGACATCGGAAGGTCATAATAAAACCGCGGATAGCCCGGATGGCCACGGTTAATTTTAAGACGAATTCTCCCTTTGAAAATGACTATAAAATGTGATTGTTATGTGTACTTCACTTGAAGCATACACCATCACGAATATCTTTTGTTACGAATGATATAACCTGATCTTCCGCGGGAAGTATCCGTGAATATGGGCGTAATTCATGGATAAATTTTTACAGAAGATGTTGATGGCGGTTATACCACTTCCGCTTTAGGCTATGCGATAGACCCCGAAGCTAAAACCATGGAATAACTCGGTGTTATGGGACGCGAAACAGTCGAAAGCTACATTGACGATGACGCTCGTAAGCCCAAAGTGATTTGCCTTCACTTTGTTCATGATGAGGTATATTCAGTATGAAATTTCGGCGGAAAGTAACTGGAATAGAACAATGATTAAATCAGTTCGGAAAATCGATCAATTGCCGATAAAACTAAACCCATCGGCATTGGCTTTTTTTTGCCGGAAACATGGTATTCGAATCTTGTCTTTTTTTGGATCGGTTCTTAGAAACGACTTTAATGCGAATAGCGATATCGACATCCTGGTAGAATTCGTGGAAGGTCAAACTCCCAGCTATTTCGAACTCTTCGATATGGAGGAACAATTGTCTCTTATTCTTGGAGATCGAAAAGTAGATCTACGAACCCGAAATGACCTTAGTCGATATTTTCGGAATGAGATAGTCAAGCATGCTGTGGTTGCTTATGAAAGTTGAAGATCGCATTAAAATTCAGCATGCAGTAGATGCCATTGACAAGGCAAAGGCATTTACCTGTGAAATTTCCCAAACCGAGTATTTGGGCGATGAAAAATTGCAGCTTGCTCTAGTTCGCCTCCTTGAAATCGTCGGTGAGGCGGCAAGCGGAGTGAGTGACGACTTAAAAAAATCGGCAACATCCATTCCCTGGAAGAAGATGATTGCCATGCGCAATCGCCTGATTCATGGTTATTTCGATGTGGATTATAATATCGTTTGGGATACCATAAAAAAAGATCTCCCCCCTTTAGCTAAACAACTCAAGATGTTATTATGCCTTCAGGCTTAGAACCGGAATCTCGATTCATCACACTGTAGATATCGTTAAAAACACCACCTTTTTTAAGAATTGAAGCTATAATCATCCAAATAAATCCGTGGTCAAAAGATTTTCTTCAATAACTCTAGTTGCAGCAAAGCGCCATAAGAGCGGTACGTAATGAACTAACATAGGAAGCATAAAATGGGGAATAGTATTTTTGAAAAAATAATGGCGTGTAAACCATTGCTTACTGAGCGATTCCAGGTTCGGTGAATCGGTGTTTTCGGTTCTTATGCTCGCGGGGAAGATTCAAGCCAAAGCGATGTGGATGTACTGGTTGAGTTTTCCGGTAATCCGAATCTCGTCAATGCCAATCGCTGGCAGCCGCTGACCCTGA
>CAZTTH010000097.1:0-6892 GCA_964615975.1 uncultured Lentisphaerales bacterium
CGCCGATAACAACAACAGCCAGTGAAGAGGCAGCGCCGCCGCCAATTGCAAGTGAAATACCCATCAGTAGCGTCATGCCTCCACTCCCGCCGCTGGTACCGCCATCGCCCGGAACGCCGCAACCGGCACTGAAAACGCCACTGTCCGCCATCACCTCACCGGTTGTCAACCCTGTCCAGAAGTCGGAGGCAAAAATTCCTCTCCCTCCCAAGGTCAGTCAGCCGCACAATAATTACGAGGAAAATGCCCGGCAGATTCTGAAGAAAATCTGGAACTGGATCATCGTCGGCGCCGATAGTCGCCCACCGGGGGTCACGATGGAGTACGCCATTGCCAGCAACTGGCTGCTCCGTCTCGGAATTCTGATTCTGGTTGTCGGCTTCGGCTTTTTTCTCAAATATTCCATTGACCATGGGTTGATCGGACCTGGCGCGCGAGTAGGGTTAACCATCATTGCCGGCACAACCATGATCACCTGGGGGACACACATCATCGGCAAACGCTTTCACCTCTTTGGGCAGGGGCTGATTGGCGGCGGCCTGGCAACTCTCTATTTTTCCATCTTCGCGGCGTTTAACTTTTACCATCTCATCAGCCAGGTCAGCGGATTTCTGTTGATGGTTTTTATTACCGGAGCTGCCGGAGTGCTGGCGGTGCGGTTGAACTCGCCGTTGGTCGCGGTGCTGGGCATCATTGGCGGCTATGGCACACCGGTGATGCTGAGTACCGGCGCCGCGAATTTTGTCGGGTTGTTCAGCTATATGCTGTTGTTGGGAATGGGGATTCTGGCGATCGCGCAGCGAAAGAACTGGCATGTGCTCAACTATCTGGGATTATTTTTCAATTACGCGCTGATGATTGCCGCTTTGCAACGTCATTATCAGGTCAAGGATTGTTGGGTGGTCATGCCCTATTTAGCGGCATTTTTCATGCTCTATTCGGTGCTGGTAATTTATTATAACCTCCTGCATCGGCAAAAGATTACCCTCATCGAAACCCTCGGGGCGGTGATCAATGCGGGAGTGGTGTTCAAGATCAGTCATGGAGTGATCGGAGGCGTGTATGGGTATCGCTGGACCGCGGTCATCGCTCTGATCATGGCGATCTATTACACGCTGCCGATATACGGATTTCTCCGCTTTAAAATCCACGATCGGCCCTTGATCTTTACCTTCATTACGCTGGCCTCTTTTTTTACCACCATCACCATCCCTTTGGCCATCTCAAGAGACTGGCTGACCGTGAGCTGGGCGATTCAGGGATATGTCTTTCTCTGGGGCAGCGGTAAACTGCCCAGCCGCCTGGTGCAGCACATTGCCTATGCCATCTATCTTCTCGTATTATACCGCCTGTTGTTCCTTGATTTCTCCCGCCAATTTGCCTTTCCGATTTCGACCGATGCCTTTCCCTCGTTTCATGAATATGTCATGGCAGCGCTGAATCGTGTGATCGCTTTGGGAATTCCGATTCTCGCTTTTTTGGGGGCCTATCGGCTGAACCTGAAACCACCAATTCCCGGGTCTTTATCGTTGCCTCCGGAAAATGATATCGAGACCGGTGTGAAAAAATCGACTGCGATCCACTGGCTTTTCTGGCTGACCATTGGTTTGTTATTCATCTTTCTGCATTTTGAAATTAATCAGTCATTGGGCTATCTCTTCCCACCCATGCGGCTGCCCTCCCTGACGGTGTTATGGATCGGCTTGTGCCTGCTCTGTTTCAGCCGTTATCTGATATCGGCAAACCCATCGTTATTGGTCGTCACCGGTTTTCTGTTCATTGCCGCGCTGATTAAGTTATTCTGCTGGGATTTACCCTCCTGGAATGTTGACCTATCACAACTTCTCTACCGTGAGACCTTCTCGCCCATGAGCGCGCTGATGCGATTGATTGACTTTGGTGTCATCATTGCATTTACCGCGTTCATGGCGGCAAAATTACGTTCCGATTCAGACGCCGATAATCAGCCATTGAGCGCGTTTAACATCATCGGCATCGTTCTTTTGTTTTTCTATCTGACGTTGGAAACCAATAGTTTTCTCCAGACCTTCATTCCCGGATTCCGCTCTGGCGGGGTGACCATATTATGGTCAATATTCGGGCTGGCATTATTGATCCTGGGGATTCGTTCGAATCAGCGCGGCAAACGTTATGCCGGTCTGGCCTTATTTATCATTGTGTGCCTCAAAATCTTCCTTTTCGATCTTGCCCACCTGGACCAGTTCTACCGGATCATCGCGTTCATTGGACTTGGCGTTCTGGTGCTCTGTGCCTCCTTTCTTTACCTCAAGTATCAACATCGATTTTCCTCCGATTCCACGACAACACCATCTCATCAGGATGATCAGAAATGAAGTCAACCTGGCAACCCTCCGTGTTCCTGATCGGCATACTTCTCCTGTCCGCGCTTGCGGTCCTGGCCTTCGACGAAACCCAGTTCCGCTTCTGGAAACCGGCGACTCCCGATCAAGTAGATAAAAAAACGGTGGTCGGAATGATCATGGATGACGATATCTATGAAGAATCACGGGATGATTTTGCCGATCTTCGCCTGCTCAATAATGATCGTATCGAACAACCCTATGTGATTGAGCCGCGATTGATGATCAAAGCCCGCCTGGTGTCACGCGCCTGCGCCAATCAACTGCTCTCCGTCACTACGCTGACCGACAATCGCCTGGAAATCATCGCCCGACTTATGGACAATGATTGCCATCCGGATGAACTGATAATTACCTCGCCCATGAAAGACTTCACCTGTCAGGTTGCGGTTTGGAGCAGTGATGACCAACGATCCTGGACCCCGCTGATCACGAACGCACCGATATTCGATTATTCGCGCTTCGTCGATTTTCGCAAACTCAATGTCCCCCTTCCCGCCAATCGTTCGCGCTTCCTGCGCATCATATTGGATAATATTACCGATGTGACTTCTGCGCCGTTTATGGAGATCGGCCAGGAGCGACATCAGGGAGCCGCCACCTCCGATACCAGCAAAACCACCCTGATCCGGAGAAATTTTCGCATTGATAAACTGACCTTGAACAGCGCCGCGCATGAGGTGCCCGATACGACTCCGAGACTAGTCGAATATTCGGTCTCGTCATTCACGGTCACTCATGATCCCAAAACCCGGCAAACACAGATGATGGTGACAACCCGCCGCCAGCCTCTGACCCAATTTCTGCTTGTTACCGATGATACCAATTTCAGCCGTCAGATACGTGTTGATATTCCGGTTGACAACCTCCCGGGAAAAGAGTGGGTAACGGTGGGAAACGCAGTGATCTCCCGGATAGAATTGGGCACGCTTCACCATGAACAAATCCTGGTCGAGATCAGAGAATCCCGCCAGGCAACCTATCGATTAACCATAGAGAATCAGGACAACCCGCCATTGAACATTACCGCGATCAAGACCCAGGGCCCCAGTTATCGGGTGGTATTCATCACGGCGCCAGAAGAGCAATATCGATTGTATTTCGGCGCCAATCATCTCCAGGCTCCCGCATATGATCTTGGACAAATTCTCCCGGGACAACCTGCCACCACGGATGTCATTGAGTTCACCCCCGGAAAAGCATTGGCGCTCAATTCCGCTGATGCCCCGCGGTTTATCCGTCGGTTACTAAATGACAAGCGCAGTCTGGCGGTCATCCTGATCCTGATGGTTGTGATCGTCTGTGTGGGGATTTTTCGTGCCGTCAAAAAAGTCGATGCCATGCCGGAAGACTAACAAACAAAACCGCCCTTCGATGATGAAGGGCGATTTTGTTTGAAGAATTGGCTCCGGCTGTAGGATTCGAATCCGTCGGCTGACGGATTAATAGCTGCCTACTCTGGATTCGCTAAAATAGACTCCTTTAACCATCGCCGTCCTTGTTGCGATTTCAGTTGCTTCTCCCGTTTCATCGCTTCAGAGCGTGTTGTAAATTGTTCACAGTGAATCAGGCGCCAAGGTCCGGCATATCGCTTCGTGAACGTCGAGTTCGTATTATGCGGATTATTGTGCTCCTCAACTCGACGAGCAAGGTCATTCGTTTGGCCAACGTATAGCTTATCTTCAGGATTGGCCAGGACATATACGTGGAAAAACATTATTGCGATCAGATATCAGGTGAAAAATTGGCTCCGGCTGTAGGATTCGAATCCGTCGGCTGACGGATTAACAGCCACGGTTTGAAAAATTGGCTCCGGCTGTAGGATTCGAACCTACGACCAAGTGGTTAACAGCCACCTACTCTACCGCTGAGCTAAGCCGGAGTAATTTCTAAAATTGTATATTATGGGAAGGGTAATATGCGTTGCGGGAGATTGCAAAACACCGCCATCGATATAACTCAATAACCTGGTTCCAAGAACCTGAAAACACCCTGATTGAGCCCGATGTCCCAAAACAAATTTTTATAAATAATCAGAGTTGCTGAGAATACAATCTCAAACCCCAGAGAAATTCGGTATCAAAAAAAACAGTCATATTGACAGACCAAACCCCAGATGGTAATTCGTAGCAATATTATCTTCTGCATAAACCAACACCCAAATAACTTAATTGAGGTTCAAAATGGCAGCCGAAACAACTTCTCATAAACATAACTGGCGATTCTTTCGCGCCGGTGGCACGGATCAGGTGAAATTAAATTCGAACGCCGATCTGGAAAATCTGGATCATCTCGATAAGAAATTATGGGCGACCTTGAGTTGTCCCGCCCGGGGATTGGAGTTTGATACCAAAACACTGGAAATGATTGACTCCGATAAGGATGGCCGGATTCGCGTTCCGGAAATCCTGGCGGCGGTTAAATGGTTGTGCGATCGGCTAAAAAATCCCAGCGATATTATCAATGGAAGCGATATCCTACCCCTCTCCGCGATTCATGAAAACACCCCTGAAGGCAGGCAGATTCTCGCTTCCGCGCAAAATATACTGAAAAATCTGGGGAAAACCGATGCCCGGGAAATCAGCCTCGCAGAAACCTTGGATACCGCCAAAATCTTCGCGCAAACCACATTCAATGGCGATGGTATTATCCCGGCTGATTCCGCAGCCGACGCGTCCACCCAAACTTTGATCGCTGATATCATCACCTGTTGCGGCAGTGTCCCTGACCGCAGCGGCAAACCTGGTATTGACCAATCCCTGATAAACCGCTTTTTCACCGAATTGGGGGCGTATGCGGACTGGTGGAAAAAAGCGGAAGACAATGTCCCTGAAATTCTCCCTCTTGGCGCGGCAAGCGAAAAAGTCGTGTCCTCCTTTAAAGCGGTTCGCGTCAAGATCGATGATTACTTTGCCCGCTGCCGGCTGGCGGAATTCGACGAACGAGCATTGGCGGCGTTGAATCGGCATGAATCCGATTATCTTTCATTTGCCGCCAGGGATTTAACGATTACCGGGGAAGAAATCGCCGGGTTTCCACTAGCCAGAATCACCGCCAAAAAACCCTTGCCATTAAAGGAAAACCTGAACCCCGCCTGGGTGAATAAATTAGCGGAATTTTCCCGGCATGTCATCGTGCCCTTGATGGGAGATAAATCCAGTCTTACCGGGGATGAATGGGCGACGATCACTGACAAACTGACTTTCCATGAAGCATGGCTGAAAGCAAAAGCGGGAGTGGCAGTGGAAAAGTTAGGTTTGCCGAGAATGCGCGAAATCCTCAGCGGCAATGGCAAAACAATATTGACTGATCTAATCGCCAAAGACAAGGAGCTTGAATCGGAAGTCAAACTGATCAGCGATATTGAACGTTTGATCCGTTATTATCGCGACCTCCATACCCTGTTGAATAATTTTGTTTCCTTCGCCCACTTCTATGGCAAAAAAGAAAAAGCAATTTTTCAAGCCGGCACTCTCTATCTCGATGGTCGAGCCTGTGAACTCTGTGTGCGTGTTGATGATCTAGGCAAGCACGGAACGCTGGCTTCCCTGAGCAAAACCTATCTTGCCTATTGTGATTGTACGCGTCGCGGGGGGGCAGAAAAAATGACCATTGCCGCTGCCTTCACCAATGGCGATTCTGATTACCTGATGGTCGGACGCAATGGCGTTTTCTACGATCGCAAGGGGCAGGACTGGGATGCCACCATTAGCAAAATTATTGATAATCCCATCAGCATTCGCCAGGCATTCTGGTCGCCCTACAAAAAATTTATCCGCCTGATTGAGAGTCAAATTGAAAAAATGGCATCCGCGCGCGAAAAGTCTGTCCAGGATAATGCCGCCGCCCGGATCGCCGATTCCGCAAAAGTGGTCGAAGCCGGTTCTAAACCGGGAGAAAAGAAGGAGGCCTTCGATGTCGCCAAATACGTCGGAATATTCGCTGCCCTGGCATTGGCGGTTGGCGCGATCGGGGCCGCCCTTGGCGCCATGATTGCCGCGCTGAGCAAATTAGCCTGGTGGCAATATCCCTTGGTCCTCGCCGCGATCATGCTCCTGATTTCCGGTCCTTCGATGATCCTGGCCTGGCTGAAACTGCGGCAGCGCAATCTCGGGCCGATCCTGGATTCAAATGGCTGGGCGATCAACGCGCGAGTCTTGATCAACATTCCGTTTGGCAAATCGTTAACCAAAATCGCCGCCCTGCCAGGCAATTCAACCCGTATCCTGGATGATCCTTATGCCGAAAAAAGTCATAGAAAAACCTGGATATTCATCATCCTGTTCCTGTTCTTGATCTGGATTGCTTTTGCCTTCAGCGGCTCGTATTGTCGGTAGAGTTTCTTTGCATTGTGGCGCAGATCTCGGACCTGAGCCTAAACTCGTGCCTGTTTAGCGTAATCATTGAGGGGAATCAATGTTGGAGTCCAGCCTTTTAGGCTGCAGTTTGGATGTACATTGCTTTACGGCAGGCTAAAGCCTGTACTCCAACCGACGCTTCCATGAGAAGGA
>CAZTTH010000098.1:0-6816 GCA_964615975.1 uncultured Lentisphaerales bacterium
CCTGATCGTATCCCATAATTTTGTGCCACGCGGGATTGGCATAAAGAAGATGACCGCCGGGAGAACAACTCATAATCATATCATTGACATTTTCAAAAAGATCACGATAACGATTCTCGCTTTCACGCAAGCGCTTTTCCATATCATGCTTGTGCAGGGCCATACTGATCGTGGCAATCAGAGATCCGGACTGGATCGGTTTTACCAGATATCCATAAGGTTCAGTACTCTTGGCACGTTCCAAGGTCTTGTCATCGGAATATGCGGTTATATAGATCAATGGCAGATGATAAAGCTGACGCATTCGATTGGCGGTTTCGATCCCATCAAATTCACCTTTAATGCGGATATCAAGAAGTACAAGATCCACGGGATTACATGCCATGGCGGTCAGCGCTTCTGTGCCTGAGGAAACAGTTGCCAAGACATCATAGCCACTTCGGGTAAGTGTTCTTTGCAGATCTTCGGCAACTAATTCTTCATCTTCGACAATGAGTATTTGCGGTAGTTTGATCATATTTTTTGTTGGGGTGGACAATAATTTACTGGGGACATAACAACTGAGAGTTGATAATGCTTATACACTATCGTTTATGGATAGATTTTTTTTAAGTATTAATCTGATTTCAGCTCCCTGTTCTGGATGTAAAATTTCCAGGCTGCCGCCAATTTGCCTGGTCAGACGGCGGACAATAAGCAACCCAAGTGTTTTGCTCTGGTCCAGATTCATTTGTGGCGGAAACCCCACACCATCATCGGCAACCACTATGACTATAGAATTGTCAGGCGCGGTTTTCAATTCTATTCGAATAACTCCCTGAACATGAGCAGGAAAGGCGTGTTTCAAACAATTAGAAATTAGTTCAGCCAAAATCAACCCGCATGGCGTAGCCTGCTCCAAGGAAAAAAGATTTGTTCCAAATCCATTTTAAGATGGATTTTATCAGCCCGTGAACCATAAAACGATAGTAAAATGGAAGATAATTTACGAATATATGCCGAAAAATCAATATGGGATAAGGTTTCATCATGATACAAATTTTCATGGATTAATGCCATTGCCTGAATGCGATTTTGACATTCTTGAAGTTGAATAACCGCCATTTCAGATGTTAATTCGTCCGCCTGCAGACGGAGTAGACTGGCGATTACTTGAAAATTATTTTTAACTCGATGATGAATCTCGCGCAGCATGACTTCTTTTTCGTGATTAGCCAATGAAAGTTCAACAGTCCGACGATTGACCTGTTCTTCAACATTTGCGGTTTGACCAGTAGTAATGAGTAACAGCACCCCAAAACTACTGGCGAAAATCAATCCCCAGGCAAGTATACCAAATGCCTGTAATGATAATGTGCGATTTTGAGTATGATAGTTCGGAGAAGGTGAAAATTTGATCTCCCACTGTCTACCCCCGATCTCAATGGTTTCATGCCACGCATGAAGCCCATTCGCCGTTGGTTTGTCACCAACGTTGTCACTTTCGGTGGTTGGTGACACTCGACCGGAATACAAAACAGCGTTCCCCTTTGCCGCCATGGTATCATGAATGCTCAGATTAAAATTCTCTATAATTTGATCTTTCATAACATTATCGATTAACCGTTTTATGTCCATGAAAGCGACGAGCATGCCTTTCGGGGAAGCCTGGCTTTCATTACCTGATTCATTCACTGTATCAGGATCAAAAACAGGAAGAAAAAATAGTATTATTGATTGATTATAGCTTATCGGTTTCAGTTTGATTCTACCAGTTGCGGCCATGGATTTGGCAGCAAGCGCGCGAGTTATCGCTTTTTGTTGGTCCATCTCGGATGCAAGATCGTATCCAACTACCAGTTGATTGTCACTGGCCGGGACCATATAAAGAACTGGATAATATTCGCTTCTCGGTGTTGTTAGTGTTAACTGATTGTGCTCATCTAATTCGGTAATGTGGAAATCTTTGAACCCTTCTTGGCACATATTCATTTCAAATTCAACACGATCAATATTTCTTATCAAAGGATTCCAGGAAATAGCCTTTAATTCAGGTCGAATCCGGATCAAATTTTCAGTGACATTATGAAAGACATCTCTATTAATCACATCGAAAGTATAAAAAAAGCTCTTGAGAACAGTCAATCCTTCGAATAAAAAATCGAATCGGTTTTTAATCAATTTTGTCAATATTTCTGATTGTTGATAGAGTTCCTTCTGTTGACGATCTATCTCTCGATGACTGGCAAAAATAAAAAGTTTTATCACAATTATGTATGATACGACTATTGGCATTGACACCGTGAGTTGACGATTTAGCCAGCCTGATTGGGGGGTAGTTAAAATAATAATAATCAGAGTGCCGACAGTGATTACCCCTAGAGTGTCTCCTACCCACCATGTCCACCAATTGTATAATACCCCATTGGGTTGAATCCGTTGTGTCCACCACAAGCTGCCAACTCCCACGGTCGCGCTGATCAGACAACTAATCGGTCCTCCCAGGGTCATAAACCTGGCGATGTCTTTGACCTTAAATAAGTAGTATGGATATCTTACATATTTTCTTATCAGCCAGGCGCCACACAAGGCTTGCAGGGTGGCACCCATGCCAATATCAACGGCCAATCCAAGTGATTTTACAATAGTAAGCAGTGAACTGTCATTAAATGACGTACCGACATTAATCAAAAATGATCCGATTAATATCCCTGGCCATAATTGAAATCCATAGAGTAATAATGCCGCTAATGCAATTCCTGAAGGGGGCCAAACAGCGGTGGCATATCCGGGGGGAATCGCCAAGAGCAGTCCCAGCTTTCCAGCGATCCAATATGCAACTGCCAAAATCATAACTTTGATCAGCCAGTCATACCATGATCGCAAGGTATTATTCATTATTTAAATTAACTTTTTATAATGAAAATGTTATGGGGATTTATTTACTCTTAATAATCAATGTGTTTGATTTGACAATCAGATTTTGATTTTAGCATATCCGAAGATTTTGTGAATGCCAACTGGGTAAAAATTATGAAATACAGAGATAATTTATCCAAGCTCAATATCCGCGATTAACGGGAGATGATCGGAAGCCATGCAGGTCAACTTGGTTCGTGGCACCCGCGATGACAACACCTTGATATCGGCACTGGTAAAAATGTAATCGATCCTGCCGATGGGGAAACGACCAAACCAGGTGTTACGGGGAGTATCGATCAAGTTTTTACCTTGTACATCGTGAAGACGATCGACCAGCCGCCGATACAAAGGAGAATAAGGCAGGGTATTAAAATCTCCGCAAAGCACGAAACAAGATCGGCATTGTTCATTGCCCGACCATTCATTTCCCAATAAGGCAGTGATTTGCAGGCGTCTTTCATTCAAGGTCAGCCCCAGATGAGTATTGATCAATTGCAATTTTTCGCCCTGGACTTCGATCTCAACCCAGATCGCGCCGCGGGTTTCCAAATCCGGCCTGAGTGGTGGCGTTGGCAATGATCCGTTTTTAATCAACCGACAGGGTAATGGGGTCAGAATGGCATCGCCATATTCCTCCTCTTCATACTTCAATGCAGGATGAAAATGACAGGACATATTCAAGGTTCGGGCCAGGATGTCGGCCTGATCCAGCAGTGAAGTCCGATCGCGCCTCACATCCAATTCCTGCAAGGCGATTATATCAGGTTGATAGCGGGCGATCGTTCGCGCAATGCGCAACGGGGCGAGTTTACCATCCATGCCAATACAACTATGGACATTATAGGTCATTATCCGGACCTTTTTTTCGCGGGTTGATGGGATCGATACATAACCGAATTGACCATTGGAGTTCGAGGCCTCACGAAGATGATTTCTGATCGCATGATGCAGGTCAATGGGGCGCAAATAAGTTTTCTCGCCTGGTGGCAGCGGAACATCATCAGGCAACAAGGCAAATGCCCGGGTCTCCTCATACCCCGGTCCGGCATGCGCGCCGTTTTCGCGGGGAAAACTTAAACAAGGTCCATTCTGACGCCAGCCGGAAATGACAAATGAACCCGCGCTGGGATGATGAACAAGGGTGACTAAATCATCTGCTATCTCATTGATAAAAGGATGTGCCTCCCCAAATAATTCTTCCCTTTCATCCGGCAGCATGTACTCGCCGTTTTCCGTCCAAGCCTGTGCGGTTTGTTCCGCCCCGCGGATTAACACTAACGGGATTTTGCCCTGATGCGCCATTGCCCTGGCGATCAATGGATAATCATGAACCGGAATTTCACCCCGTGGATAGACATGACCAATGGGACCTTGCGCCGCTACCTCTGCCAGCGCGGCGGGGATAGAAGATCCATTGTTTTCATCCTGAGATGGGTCTTGTGGTCCGGATTTAAGCCACGTGATGCGTTGCAGCTGCATCCCCTCCTGCATGGGATACCCAGATGACACGGGCGAGGTTTTCAGGTAATCGGCCAGGATATCATTGATCACCTTATCAACGGGAAAACCATGCAGCCGTTGAAAGGAAAGAGTTTCTTCCTGGCCATGATCAGAATAAATCCATAAGTCATAATGACAATATGTGGATGTCGCGGCAGCATGCCAAAGCTGTTCGATGGCACGATCAATTCCCTTCAACGTCCAATGGGCAAATGCAGAGGTGGGGCCACGACGATGAGCTTGTTCATCAAAACCGAGATAATTGAGGTGAATCATTTTAATGCCGCGCGCGATGTCGATTTTGGCGCCGATGGTGGTGAGTTCCCGCATCAGAATACAGATGCCGATGCGGGTGGGAACAAACAGCAGTTCCTTGATGAAATCGCGGCCGTGAATTATACCGGTGAAAAAATCATGAACCGCAAGCATTCCCTCGATCACAGTCAATGCCAGGATTCGCGCTGCCATCCAGCCATGCATCAACATCACCAGGACAAAACTCAGGGGATGTGTATTCTTGATGATTTTCCCCCACCCTTTGCTGGCTGGACAAAAATGAGCTTCCGCGGCGCCGCCGGTATATATGTCGGCATAGACACACCCATCCGCACACACCCCAGGGTAATGTTGCTTCAAACGGGATTCGATGGTGGCGGCGGCATCTAAATTGAGCATGGATAAGATCCTGCCTGAGGTATGATCCTTAAACTTGAATGCTGGCACGATGCATTTAATCCCATAGAACAACTCCCCCTGAAATGCGGGTGTCGAGGACGGCAACCCTGAGTACATCGTGTGCAACCGATAATCCTCCATTTCGATCAGGGATTTGAGGAAAGGCAGACGATGATTTTCCATCGCGCTCTCAAACTGGGTTTTAGCCAAGCCGTCGATTTGTATCATAATCAACCCATTGCGATCGATGGCCGGCTCCGGTCGGGGATAAGACAAGAGTCGTCGCGCCCACTCCCGACGGCTGAATAGACGGCGCAATTTTATCAGGTAAGATTCCAATCTGGCAATCATGATACGGTCAGCGATCCTCATGAATTGCCGCGGTTAGGGCATGGAGGCGATTGTGCCACAGTTGCCATTCATCTCCCAATAGACGCCATGGCATTGTAAGCCTGCCTGGAGTTGCCTTGGTGGTTAGGTCCAGGCACGCTTGCCGGTAAAGTTCCAGGCATTGCCGGGTTGTTCTTTCCAATGAAAATTCATCGGCTTTCAAGCGACAGTGGGCGCGCACTACTTCACGTTCCGAGCGGTTGAGGCGATATACCCAATCCAATGCCAAAACCATGTCCTGAACCGATTCATGCTTGACCATGCGGCCGTTTTCTTCGTCAACTACCAGGTCGCGCACCCCGTTGGCATCCAGGGCGACAATCGGTGTCCCCGCTGCCATGGCTTCGGTTAATACCATTCCTTGCGTTTCGGATTTGGAAGTAAAGAGAAAGACATCGTAGGCATGATAAATATCAATTAATTCCTGCCCTGTTTTCATCCCCAGAAAATGTGCCCGCTCCTGCACCTTCATGTCGGTCATGATTTTCTCCATTTCAATCCGGGCGTTGCCATCGCCGGCAACTAAAAAATGGACTTGGTCATTGAGTTGCAGGAAGGCAGCAGTCACCCGCGCCAGAAACAACAGGTTTTTTTCCTTCGCCAGCCGACCAGTATGGCCAATCACAAATGCGCACTCTGGTATGCCGGCAGCGGCACGAATTTTATCTCCGTCTCCGCTCTCATATCGCGTTATATCGACACCGGTAGGAATCACAGTGATCGGAGATTCGGTTCCCCGCTCAAGCAATAATTTATGGATATCCGTACTGGGAGCAATGACCCGATCACAGAGATTGGTATACCCGGTCGCCAGTTCAATGATAAACCGTTTGAGCATTTCCGAATCCAATGGCAGATAATGGGTGTATTCCTCATACAGGGTGTGGTGGGTAAAGATCAGCGGTAGCGAATAAAATTCAGCAAGCCGCACGGCGGTGTCTCCGAGTAAAAAAGGATGATGAGAGTGGACGATTTCCGGTTGAAATTCTTCAAGTTTTTTTGAAACAAATATCGGCAGGGGCAGGCGCACGGAAAAATCACTGCCAAAGATATGGCGTTTGGCTGCCACTCTGATGGTATCGATTTCATCAGTGGGCATGCCATCAAATTCTGGCGCCACAATCATTACCCGATGGCCGAATTTTCGATACATCCGGGTAAAAGCGGCAATTGAGTTGGCGACTCCTCCCACATGGGGCAGATAAGTATTACTGACCATGACGATGTTCACAAGTGGCAATACTCCAGTGATGACTGTGGGGGCAAACAAAGCGTGGTGTTGACATCCGTCTTCGAGTCATATGTTTTTCTCAAACAAACCATACATTGGTGTCAAATAAAGTGATTTCC
>CAZTTH010000099.1:0-6501 GCA_964615975.1 uncultured Lentisphaerales bacterium
ATACCGGGCGTTTCAATTTGCCAGAATCACGCCAGATTCAAAATGCCGCTGGCAATTTGGTGACTTTTTCAACGGTCGAAGTGGCGCAGCAAGACTGTGACTTTGAGAACGTGTTCAGCGAACAAACTTTATTTAAATCGCCTAACTCCAGGTTGAAACGGCTATTTTTCGATCCCGCGATGCAAGAAGAGTTCAAGTATAATCTGTTCCTTGGCCATACGGCCGGAAAATCCGCTGTCCGGCTGGCCTGCAATCCGTGTGCTAAAAACGTTCATTCATTTGAGAAAATTAAGGGTAATATCTCCAAGTCAAAAAGTTCAGCAAAGCTGCTCCACTACCATATGTACAACTTCTCAGATTTCCTCAAAAGTGTCAGAAACTGGAATGCAAAAACCACAACATTTCTTTCTGGAAAACCAATCGATCCGATAAAAATGGCCGTAATTTATCTGAATCAGATGGCGAACAATGAAAGCTACTTGCATGAATATTACAGAAGATGGATCGCTTTCGACAAAGAGGAGATTGCGTATATGATGGGCAAACGAGCGTGGCTAAGAAATCGCGGGCGGCCTGGCCTCGTCACCATCGATATCGTTCGGAACATATTTATTAACAATATTGATTTGAATTCCTGCTGTGACTAATTCTGAAAATGGTTTTCAGCTGCTACTCGGTCTGGCATTAATTCATTGCCATAAATGTCATCCAATTCAAATATTCTCAGTATTTCCATTCCTCTGTCGATCTGACTTTGAGATAATCTGTGACGCCAAGTGTCGATTGGATCAGACCCACTATTAATGGCGCTGCCAAGTCGGCTTGTAGTGCTGGGTTTGTTTAAGATTTTTTTAAATGCCGCTATATTACGGTCATCACATTCGAGAAGTCCAAGATGTTCTAAGAGCCGATATAACTGTAGCGGCGGACTGATACACATTTCTTCATAGAATAAAAGGTTAACCTGATTTCGTTTCAATTGCTGCAATGGTATATAGTATTTTATGGCCCAGTTAATTATATGTTTTTCAAACTGATCATGTGTGGTGGCAATCATGTCTTCGAAGGGAGCGAGATAATCTTTAAATAAAGGTTCCTGTGAAAGGAGATATTTTGGCTCTTTTAGCCAAAACCAGTCCCCGTCCCCTGTCTTTTGCACATCGATCTTTGACAAGGCCACGGCAAATGGGTGTCTCATGATCATAACGATTTTGAGATCTGTGAAATGTTTCATTACCCGAGCCAGAAACAGATTTGCGAAGACATCCTTTATCAACAGTCCTCGATACATTAACTTCATATTACACTTATCTACCCAATCATTTGTAAATTGACCTGAGAAAATGCTGTCGGCTAAATTATAAAATTGCTCATTAACTTCATTAGGACGCAAATAGAACATAACCGGGTAGGGCTTCATATTTGTATTGCGGACTGGATGAAATGGTTCGAACATAATTCGCCGAGCTCCTCGCCAGTTGAATACATCTGCCGCCCATGTCGTACCGCTACGACCGTCACCGACGATCCAGATTGGATCATCAAAACTATCGAAACACCTTCTGTTGAAATAAAACGTCGTCTTGTGAAATATTTTACGCGCTATTTTAACAATTCCCATAATCAATATTTACGACTAAAAATTAGAATGAATACTGTAATCTCAGGATGTGATTAAATTGTTCCAATCAACTGTAACGACTTCAATGGAGTGTATCGATTAGCATGAGATTGTGACATAAAAGTAAACCTCACATGATTTAGAGGTGTTATAGTTCACTCACTTTTAACTTAAAATGAAAGAAATTATCCCCATCACCACAGTGTATTCACCACTGCCATATAGTCCTCCTTTAAATATCCCATCAAACACTCCATCACTGCACTTTCCTCCTTGCCCTCATCCCCTCAATACCTTACTTATTGGATGTCCCCGATCATTCGACCACAAACATCTCTCCCTCCTCATCACCACTATGATTCTTCTCCACCTTTTCAGTGTTATTATTGTCAAAACTTTAACTGCTTCCTCATTCGTCCAAGTTCTACTGGGAGGATGATCAGCAAAACTTCTTATAAAGATAACGAAATGGTTTAATAGTATTCAATTAAATAACGATCAATTACATTGCATATAAACAATAATTAAAGAAAGACTCCTTGTAAGTCATTAATTTTTGGGTTGGGAAATGATAGTGGTTTTTGGTCGGGGGTCAACCGGGGAGGAACAACTGTTTTTCTTGAGGATAATGAAGAATGGTTCCATCATATTTCTGTTAGATTAAAACATGCTTTGGCATACTTGGTTAAATATAATACCCGAAGAACTGAATGGAAGCTGCTCCTTGATTCTCCAACGTATTAAATATGAATTTGCCAGGCAATATAGAAAATGTATCCTGGGACATTATTATTGTAGATGCGCCGGGAGGCTGGAATGATCAACTACCAGGGAGAATGAAGAGTATTTATGCCGCTTCGAGGCTGGTAAGTGATATCGGGGATGTATTTGTTCATGATTGCAATCGCACCATTGAGGATGTTTATACCAGAACCTTTCTTAAAACCGAAAACCTAAAATCAGAGATCAATGCATCAACGGGATTATTAAGGCATTACTAAATGAGGATGGCATAATGATCGGCAAGTATCAAATCGACTATAACTGATTGAATTAACTTCTATAAACTTGTGAAATACGAACGACATTACACAATTGCGATGGTAGCCGCTTGTCCGTTTCCTTGCGCCCGCGGCACTCCAATCCGTATCTACCGGATGGCTGAAGCACTGGGACGACTAGGCCATTGTGTTCATGTGATAACTTACCACCTTGGCGAACCATGTGAAACGGATGCTTTCCACATCCATCGCATAAAGCCGGTATTTACCTATCGAAAGATCTCGCCCGGACCTTCCTATCAAAAATTACTGGTGGTGGACTTGCTGCTTGCGAGCAAACTTTCTCAAATCCTGCGATCTCATGAATTCGACGTGATCCATGCCCATCATTATGAGGGGCTGATGGTAGCGCTCATCGCCAATAGGAATCGCCATCTCCCGGTGATCTACGATGCCCATACTCTCTTGGAAAGTGAACTTCCATATTATTCCTTGGGATGGTCGAAGTCGATAAAAAAACGGCTTGGTCACTTTGTCGATTCCTGGTTGCCAGACATGGCATCAGGTATCATCGCTGTAGCTGATGATATTCGCAATAAACTAATCTTGGAACATGGGGTGAATGCGGAGAAAATCGTTGTCATTCCCAATGGGGTTGAATGTGAACACTTTGTACTTGATAATCCTCCGGATTCATCCCCGACAAACCGCGAACATATTTTGGTATATGCTGGAAATCTCGGACCATTTCAGGGTATCGAACATTTATTACAGATTTTTCATGCGGTTCTGCAACAACGTTCCGATGTAAGGTTACGTATCATAACGAATGGTGATTTCAAAAAATACCAGCCACTTGCTGAATCCCTGGGTATCCACAACCACATCGCGATTGAGGCAGCCACATTTGATGAATTGCCTGAATTTCTTAATCAGGCAGATGTGGCATTGAATCCTCGGATTGAGTGCGATGGTTTGCCGCAAAAGCTCCTAAATTACATGGCTGCCGGTAAAGCGATTGTTTCCTTTGCCGGTTCAGCTAAACTTCTTCAGCATGAGGAAACTGGACTGATCATTAAAGACGGTGAAATTCGCTCCTTCGCAAATGCTGTGATTCGACTTCTTGATAACCCTGATATTGCCGTAGTGATGGGAAAAAAGGCACAACAATTTGTTCAAGAAAAGCATGGCTGGAATTCGAAGGCAAAAAAAATCATGAATTTTTATACCTCAATGCTGCTGGAAAAAGAAAATAAAAATGTCCGTCAATAATTCGATGAGTACAGAACATTCAAATACCAGCACCGAGGATTTATCTATCGGTGCTGTGGTCATTAATTACAATGGCGGCAAGAAAATATTGACCTGTATCGATGCCCTACTAAAACAAAAATCCCCACTTCAGGAAATTGTTGTAGTTGATAACGGTTCAAATGATGGCAGTCCTGAAAAAATTCATTCTCTATATGCGAAAGTAAAACTTCTCTCATTAGGTGATAACAAAGGACCGTCAGTAGCAAGAAATTCAGGACTTAAATGGTTGACCACATCTTGGGCGCTATTAATAGACGCAGATGTTTATGTTGAAGCCGATTGTATCGATGCCCTCATTAATGCGGCAACTCTAACCAACGCCGCAGTTATTTGTCCCCGTATCCATTTGCTGCCAAATGATGATATCGTTCAGGCCGAAGGTGCGGATGTCCATTTCATCGGTACATTTTTATTGCAAAATGCGTTTACCCCGGCGAGAAATATTTCGTTTAAACCACGTTATGTGGGTGGTTGTATCAGTGCCTGCATGCTGGTAAAGCGCCAACCAATAATTGATAGTGGTGGATTCGATGAAATTTACTTTTTCTACTTTGAGGACATGGAGTTCAGCTATCGTATGCGATCACTGGGACAGCAATTTTATTATGAACCATCAGCCGTAGTACTTCATGATCGTGGGGCGGGGTTACCCGGATTATCTTATCGTGGCACAGGTGATTATCCAGATCAACGAATGTATTATCATGTTCGCAATCGTTTGTTAACAATACTTATTCACTATCAGCGGCTGACCTTGTTGCTTTTAGCTCCTGTTTTAATCAGTTATGAGATGATTAGTCTGTTGTTTTTAACCAGCCGGGGCGGTGGACGATATTGGTTCGAAGCGATGGGATGGCTGTTCAATAATAACCAGTTAATTCGGGAACGAAGGAGGAATATGCAGGGCAAACGACGCGATAAGGATCTGCAAATTCTTAGGGGAGGACCACTTCCACTGGCTCCTGGTTTGATTCAAAGCAAATGGTTGCGCTCTGCGATTGCCGCTGTTTCTGCTATTTTTAATTTCTATTGGATAATAATCCGGAAGTTGATCATATAACCAGCAATATTCAGTTTTTCAGATATTAAATCGCAAAATAGATGATTAGTTCCGAAAGGGAATTTTGATTTTACTATTCATTGGAATCTGTTTGTCAGTCATAAACACTTTTTCAATCACAATTCAACAGAATCAACAAGGCTTTTCCTTTAATGCCTCACAGCAACCACGGTTAAAACCTAATGACCATCCGATCAAGCCAACAAGAATTAGTGGTGATAATATTATAAATCGGAATATCATTGAAGAATTCCATCGCAATGTCCTTTTTGCCAAATAGATCCAGCGTTTGATAACCACGGGTAAGATCATAATTTTATATTGCCCTAATCTTTGGTATAACGGCTTCAACTGCAAACCCAGGAGCCCCCGACTAAAGCCAAAATGATATTGATGCTTCCAATAAGTAGCAATACTTGTTCGCCCAATATGACGAACTTGCATTCGCGGAATAAATCGTATACATGATGGCCAAAGTTTTTGGAGATTTTCACAAAATCCGATGTCTGAACATTGCATG
This sequence comes from uncultured Lentisphaerales bacterium, assembly GCA_964615975.1. Taxonomy (GTDB): domain Bacteria; phylum Verrucomicrobiota; class Lentisphaeria; order JABSQK01; family JAJFLO01; genus CAZTTH01. The sequence goes on from CAZTTH010000099.1 coordinate 5,517, forward strand.
TTTTCTTTATCTGTGTCCGGAAAACCACCTGCTGTCAGAAAATCATGACGTCGAATGGCAATACCAGTAGATGGAACATAGGGCGTATTTCCTGCCGGACGAGATTTTGGGAAATCGGTGAATTGCAAGATGTTATCACTGACTGAAATGGGATGAAATGGTAGGCCATCTTCAATAGCACCACCAATCAGACGTACATTCGTTTCCATGCCATCGAATGCACATTGTAAAAAGTCGCTTTTCGGGAGACAGTCTGCATCGGTAAATACCAAATAATCTCCGTGTGCATGCTGGGCGCCCAAATTTCGTGCAGTACCGGACATTAAACCCGTAACGCTGTGAACCAAGCGAATTTGAGGAAAGCGATTAATCATCTCGATAACCAACGGCGGCACTTCACTTACTACGGCAATGATCTCATATATAAAAGTAGTTTTTTGCTCTACGAGAGTACGGAGACATGGCTCCAATGTGGTTAATTGGCCACGACCTGGAACGATCACAGAAACTAGTGGTTTTACGACTGAATTTCTCATGGACATTACTCATTTAAGACTATAGATTGACCATGTAGCTTGATCCCGATTGTTGCAACAATCATAATCACAGAAAGTAATCGCGACGCCACGATTACGAAAATTTTATAGTCAATGTAGTTATGGTGTTTGTAGTTATGGTGTTTATAAACCATGTCAGATTTCACTGGCAACAACAACAACAAGCCGATGCTATAAGACACGGATGTTCCATAGGTAATAAAACGATTATCGGTTTTATATACTCCAGGAAACGAAAACGTCATATTATAGCCTTAGATTCATCGGGATGATAATTACTTACAAACGAGGATAAAGGAACGCCCCATAAGATCGGAAGTATACGTAAGATAAACCCGATCATCAAAATGAACCCTAATATCTTCTTATTAGTAAACCATTTATTCTTTAGCTGAATAAAACGATACCCATGTGTATCGGAATTAACT
>CAZTTH010000100.1:0-6295 GCA_964615975.1 uncultured Lentisphaerales bacterium
TCACCAATCCCGGGAACCTTGACGACGACTCCGCCCCGGCTGCCTTTGCTGGCGAATTCCCGGGCATCGACCTTGATCAGGTCGAAGGTGTTATAATGCATCGGGACCGCCATCTTCGGTTTTAAAAACTCGATCGCCTTGCAGGCATCATCAATTCCCATGGTGAAGTTATCGCCGATGGGCAGCATCGCGACATCGATGGGATGCATTTCACCGATCAGTTTCATGTCCAGAAACAGACCGGTATCGCCAGCATGATAGAGGGTTTTGCCATCGGCAAAGAGGAGGATTCCCGCGGGATTGCCCATATAGGCGAACGCGTCATTGGTTTCCCAGGCGGAACCATGATGAGCAATGGTAAATTTGACTTTGCCGAAGGGGAAATTCCACGCTCCGCCGATATTCATGGGATGGAATTTGGCGCCTTGGCGCGCGCAGAAAATGGCGACCTCGTAATTGGAGATGATGGTGGCTTGATTGCTTTTGGCAATCGCCACCGCGTCTCCGAGATGATCGTTATGCCCATGGGAGACGATGATATAATCACACTCCACATCGGCGGGAGTAATGGTTGCCATGGGATTACCGTTCAAGAAAGGGTCGATGATGATTTTGTGGGATTGGGTTTCAACCATAAAGCAGGAGTGGCTGAGATAAGTTATTTTCATGATGACGCTCCGAGATATGTAAATTAGAGTTAGACTGCAAGCATTCGCATTTTCGCATGCCGCTGTTCCAATCAGGCTGGTAATTGTGCAATCTTTCTAAAAGCTGATTGGATTCAGTATAATCTGAATTGCCAGGTTTATCAAATTACCCTGATTGTAGATAAATTAAAAGGATGCTATCATCAGGATTTATGCGCCATGGCATTTTCATATTATCCTATATTTTAGTCTTGCTGTCATTCATTCTGCCGGCATACTGTGATCCTCTGCACATAACCATGACCAGCGGGGAAAACCGGGTGTCATTGTTGGAATTGTTTACCTCGGAAGGCTGCAGCAGTTGTCCGCCTGCCGAAGCCTGGGTCAGTGCCTTAAAGGCGGATCCACGGTTATGGCGGCAGTTCATTCCCATCGCCTTTCATGTTACTTACTGGGACTACCTCGGATGGTCCGATCCTTATGCCAATAAAGCCTACAGCGAGCGGCAGCGCCGTTATGCCGCGGTCTGGCGGAACGCATCGGTTTATACTCCTGGTTTGGTAATGAACGGCCGTGAATGGCGCGGCTGGTCGAAATATAAACTCCTTGAATTTCCCGCAATTGAAAGAGTCGGGGAGTTGAAATTGAATGTGGATAAGGAGCAGATAACCATTCATTTCACCCCCCTGGAATCGATAACCCATGCGCCGCAAATCAATATGGTCTTACTGGGGTGTGGATTGGAAACCGATGTCAAGGCCGGTGAAAACCGCAATCGCACCCTGCATCATGATTTTGTCGTGCTGCTCTGGGAACAATATCCTCTGGCACGACAGTCTGATGGCGCATATTTCCTCAGCAGGGCGATGCCGAGCCGGAATGATATAAAGGCGCAGCGAAATGCGTTGGCGGCCTGGGTGGATACTGCCGAAAATCCCGAACCGATCCAGGCGGTGGGCGGGTGGTTGAATTCCACTCCATAATACTTTTAAGGATGATTTATGGATAAAAAACTGGCATTGATTGGCGGAACCAGTCTGCTAAAATCGGAGTTGTTTACGGACTGGCAGCCACACACCATTGAAACTGATTTTGGTGAAGTTAACGCATTACAGAATTCTGGCTTTGTCTTTATCCAGCGGCATGGGAAAAAGCTGCGAACTCCCCCGCACCGGATCAATTACCATGCCAATATCGCCGCGGTTCATGAGTGCGGCATCAAACAGATCATTGCCATCAATTCCACCGGTTCACTGCGTCCCGATCTTCCTCCCGGAACCTTGGTCATTCCCGATGATTATTTTAACCTCTTCAATATTCCAACCTATCATGATGTGGAGATGAAATTCGTGATTCCTGGATTGGATCCTGATCTGCGGCAATATCTCCTTGATCTGGCGGGGCGTCATGGTATAACAGTGATTCCGCAGGGGGTCTACTTCCAAGTTCAGGGACCAATTCTGGAAACCCCGGCGGAGATTCGTTTTGCTCGTCAAATCGGTGATATCCTGGGCATGACGATGGCGAAGGAGGCGATACTGGCGAAAGAATTGGACCTTGGATATGCCTCGATTTGCATGGTCGACAACTACGCCAATGGGATCGTCGACACGCCCTTGACCATGGATGAAATTCACACTCGACAGCAAGCCAATCTGGTTCGGCTGGAACGTTACATCGGCGGTATGTTGGAAGATTTCAAATAAATTTGTTCAAACCAATTTATTGGTTAATGAGAAAAATTTAGGTGGAAATTATATGAAATTATTTGGGGAGATACCGCCGGAACTGATTGAGGAGATATCCTTGCTGATCACGCACACACTGCCATCCGTGTGGGAAAGGGTTTCCAGTTCACCCTCAGCTTTTGTGGCCAGGCGCCGACACGCGCCGGTAATTTATTACAAGGAATTTCTCCGGCGAACACCCTGGGAAAATTTGAAAAACGTGGTGCGTGGTGACAGCCGTTGTGAACGGGCAGTGAAACAATCCGAATTGCTCCATCGTCTGGGATTTAATACCCCGCTTCTGATCGGTTGGGGAATCCATGAGAAACGGGAGTTTATGTTAACTTCCGGGGTGGATGCCGAACCGATCGCAGTCTACCTCTATCGTCACTGGGAAATGGTCATCGCCAAAACATGGTACGCGGAGAAACGCAGCTTGCTTCATCAATTGGCAGGTGAAATCGCCCGGCTTCATCGTGCCGGAATCGTTCATGGTGATTTGCGTCTGAACAATATTCTCATGATGAAAGAATGTGAACAATATCGATTTTACTACCTGGATAATGAACGGAACCGATGCCTGCCAAGACTGTCACGGTCGCAGCGGGTGAAGAATTTGATCCAGTTGAATTTAATTTCTCCGATCGTCATATCACCGCGCGATCGCCTGCGATTTTTTGCCAGTTACTGCCATGCGTTACCCAAATTCACCAACACGCATAAAAAGCAACTGCTTGCCGCTGTCGCGGCGGGGACCGCGGAACGCCATCGCCGCAAGCCGGAACTGCTGCGGGATTTCCGTTGAGTCATTGATTCAACCACGGTTTTATATCATGCCCAGCCGCGCAGTCGTCAAGAAAATGATAGGATATTGCTTATGTCAGACCGACCTCAACCATTCACTACACCCAGCGATAAACTAAAACCATCGCAGTGGCAGCAGTTTTGGCGCGGCCAGATCTTTTGGCTGCCGTATGCCATCATCATACTCGCGTTATGGTTGGATGTCGGCTGGCATCGCCTGATTGAAGAGCGGGGCTGGTCAGCCCTGACACAGACTAATGAAGGGATTATCAGATTGATATGTGCCGGTGTAACCATCGCTTTATCCGTGGGCTATGTATTCTTGATTCGCCGCGGTGAATCGCGGCGTCAGGCATTATTCAGTCTGTTTGCCGCGGGCATGTTTTGCGGATTATTTTTGATTTCAGCCGAGCTTATGTTGCCGGAAACTCAACCGGTGGACAAATTTCATCATAATCTCCAGGCGCAATTGGAGCGCCGCTCGAGCAGCCGGCCAGAATCATTCTGTGGATTGACATGGAACAATCAGGCTAATTTCCTTGGTTTTATTGATCAGGAGCGGAATCCCCAATCAGCTTTTCCCCGGATTGTTTTCATCGGTGATTCGTTTCTCGAAAGCCGTGCGCCAATCCCGCTCGCCCATCGGGTTGAAGATTTACTGCGACAGAGCGGCAGGAATGTGGATGTCATTAATTTATCAAAGTTCGATTCTGATCCGGAAACCGATTATCGCCATAAATTTTATGAACTGGCTTTGGATTATCATCCCCAACGCATATTCATGTTTATATACGCCGGCAATGATCTGAGTACTCATTTTCATTATGTCCCCTACCAGCATCCCCGTTTTCGGGTGTCCGTGGCGGCCATCGATTATCTGGCTCACGCCGGAATTGGTGATGATATTCTGGTAGGTCTGCGGGAGTTGGTTCATCGCCGCCGGATTTTTGCATCAAAAGCGGATTTTCTCGATGCCTTGACCGGTTCGGGAGTGCCAGGGCTTGACTGGCAGCGCCAACACCTGATTTATCTAGCCGCTCTCGGATATTCAAACCCGATCGGCGGCTCGTTGACCGAATGCCTGTTTCCCAAAACAGTCGACCGTTTTTACAGCGTGCAGGATGCCATCTCCCAACGCTTAAAAACCATCCGCAAATCGCGCCATCATAAGCCTGTAGTTAAAGCACCCCCCGCATGGGAGCAGCTGCGGGAAAAATATGGGCATATTTTTAACCTGCCAGAGACGGAACGATTGGCCGCGATCGCGCGTTTTGCCGCGGTTGAGTATTGCCACTGTCCCGAACATGAGTCTCGTCTCATGGCATTGCTTGATCAACTGCCCGAACATTTCAGGCATGAAATCTGCACCTTGCCGGATGGGCTTGAAGCCGTGATCCCGCCTCTGGTTGAAGCTCTCAACGGCTTGCCGCGGCGAAAACCCATCAACGCTCACAATGTCGCGGTTGCCGCGCGAGAATATCATCAACTCTTTACCGAACTGCACAATGAAGCGTCCCGCCGCGGGGTTGACTTGACTCTGGTCTTTATTCCGCCTGCCTATAATCTCGATGATCAATACGCCACCGCCTGGCAGCCGTTGACCGGGCGGGCCAAAAAGGATGGCCGCGGACCGGCGCTGCTTGCCGCCATCAAACACCTGATTAATGGACACATCCAGTTTCTCGATCTGACGGCATATCCGGCGCAATTTCAGGGCGGATATTGGCTGTTCGATGGTCACTGGAATGAAGCAGGGACTGCTGCCGCCGCCAGGATTATTACCAATTCCATTTTGAACCAACAGTAACGGTGGAGCCCTGAAGTTCGATCAGGCTTTACGATTGTCACCGGCAAGGAACTCTTGGTGAAACACCAGAGGTGCATAACTCACCAAAAAAAATCGGGTGATTTTGAGAGATTGTAAATAAATATGGTAGCTTAAACGATGAATATTATTGAGCAATGACAGGCGAAAGATGATTTACTTGTTGATAAAGAAAGAAATTAAAATGTGGAGTACATTGTTTGATCAATAGATGAACGAATCTGCTCGTGATTGAATAGGAGGAACAAAAAGTCAGCAACATTGCGAAGCGATTCTAACCTCTTGAAATCCATATCGGAATAAATCAAATGTATACAATAATAACGAATGAAAACCCATGAAATTTCCCGATATCAACACCTTGAATGAAACCTTTGGCATACCGGAACACCTGGTCTTCACGGAGGGTCCGGGAAAACTGCCGCTGGCAAATTTGACTGGGAAACACGGGCGGGTTAGCGTCGGTCTCCATGGCGCGCATGTCATGGAATACCAACCGCATGATCAACCGCCGGTGTTGTGGCTCAGTCCCATGAGCCGTCATGAATCAGGGAAGGCCATTCGCGGCGGTATTCCGCTGTGTTGGCCCTGGTTTTCCGGTCATCCCACGGATCCCGCCAAACCGGCGCATGGTCTGGCGCGCACCGCGTTGTGGCAGGTCGCCGGCAGCGAAATCACCACGGCGGGCGCTGTGGTGATTGGTTTCACCCTGAGTGATTCAGCGGCAACCAGATCCCTATGGCCCCATTCGTTTACATGGGATGTGCGGGTTTGCCTGGATGTGGCATTGACCGTGGAATTGTCGGTCAGGAATCTTGAGGTTACACCAGTAACCTGTTCCGGCGCTCTGCACAGCTATTTCCACGTCAGTGACATCCGTCGGATCAAAATAACCGGTCTGGAAAACTGTCACTATGTCGATTTGCTCGATGGACAACGGAAAAAACAGCAAACAGGTTCGCTTACCTTCACCGGCGAAACCGATCGTGTGTATGGGCCGACTAGCGCGGCATGTGTTATCGATGATCCTCTCTGGCAGAGACGCATCTCGATTGCGAAAATGGGGAGCAATTCAACCGTGGTATGGAATCCTTGGAGAGAGAAATCGCAGCGAATGGCGGATATGCCGATGGGCGGATATTTCACCATGGTTTGCGTCGAAACTACCAATGCGGTTCCCGATGTCATCACCTTGGCGCCCGGCGCGGAACACCGGCTGGCGGCCATCATTAAATGCCAACCATATTGAAATCATGAAAATGATTGGCGGGATGAATCGCGCCGTTGGCGCT
>CAZTTH010000101.1:0-6206 GCA_964615975.1 uncultured Lentisphaerales bacterium
AAGGATGAGCTCCAAACTCCACCAGTATTAACTCTATGCTAAATACATACGAAATTATCAATAACCCCGATGATACTCTCCGTCGAGTCCCGGCTCGAAACCAAATAACGGTTCAGCGCCAACGGCGATTGCCCTGCCCCATTCAAACCACTCACCGCGGTAAATGCCAGTTGATAATCCGGACAAATCAATGCCAATTTTTCCGGCGGCCAGCAATCCTTCTGATTGCCATATGGATAGGCGTAAGTATTTACTTGCTCAACAAAATATTCCCTGAAAACCGCGGGGGAGCGCGTAAGTTCCAATTCAATGTCAGATTCACTGAGATCCGTTGCGCCTAGTGAAACATGGGTATGTGAATGCGCTCCAAGGGTATGCCCCATGGCAATCATGTCCTTGATTTGCGCTCGGTTAAGATGCATCTTTTCAACAATCTCCACGCCCAACCTTTTTACCAGGATTTCCTCATAAAGATACAATAGAATCAACCGGGCTGCCGTATGCGGAATTTGATATTTAAAGCGCTCCTTGATCACGGCCATGGTGGTCCATGGATCTGATTTCCCCTGCTCATAAGCGATTGCGAAATCATCAAGCGGCTGTTGATATGCATCCAGCGCTTCATGATAAACCCGGAGGAATTCGCGGATTGAGACCACTGAAAGACAGTAATGAATGATGGTCGGATTCGGCGGCAACTGATCAGTAACCACGCAGGTTGGGATAAAAAAAAATGCCTTGATACCGAGTTCAGCAAGAATTTCAGCCGCGTGATAATGATCGGACAACCCGTCGTCGAAAGTTATTGCCAATCCCATCTCATCCCTGTTGATCCAGTGATTGCGATAATATAAATCATGGATCCATTCCGGGCTGATCACATGATATCTGCTGCTGAGCACTCGCACCTGCTGGCGGAAGTCAGCGCTGGTGGTTCCCAGAATTTTCGGGAACGGATCGTTATCCTTGACCGGTCTGACATAATGGTAACAGAGAACGGCAAACTGGTGGTTCTTAATAGAATTGGAATTACCGGACATTATGAAATGGATAAATTGTATCCAAACAATGATGGACCCGCTCCCGGGAGTGCATACATGTTTAGCGCCCAGATCGAGATCAAAAGTCTTTTGGGGTTCATGAAGTGGTAAGTTTGTAGTAAGGCACAATTAGTACCGTGGTCGCACCGCTGTCCCGAAACGCCACTGGTCGTGGCTAACTACGAACAGGACGACCGACATAAAATGAACTCCAAGTGACACAAAACAGATTGGGAACGCGGAGCCCCTGCTCGGCAACAACTTGAGATGTGTTAACGGCATACCAACAGTGATCCGTCATGCCGCTTTCCCATCGTGATTCAAATTCCATTTACCTACCGATACTGAGAGCAACAAATGCCTTGCTAAACACGCTGGGCGGCCACAGTTGCAGTACCTTGATCAAATGCTTAAACCTATTGCCGGAATAAGGTTTCGTGCACCTGCCAATCAAATGGAGATAGGATTGACAACCGGTTCTCAAGACCATATTCCGATCTTTCTTATGAACATATCGACTTAATTGACTGATGATGTATGATTTTGACCTTAAATAATGCGTATGATCGGTGTGAGTTCCGGAGTGAACCCGATAAAAAGCCAATGGTTCGGTTATAAAACCGAATAAACATTTATAGGAGACCCGGGTCCAGAATTCACTGTCTTCAGCACCCTGCAGGGTTACATCAAAGCCACCGCATTCAGTTATGACCTCCTTCTTGAACAAAGGCGTCGGTGATTTCACGATGCTCATGTGGATCGCGTGCGTAAACACATTCCCATGCCGTCGTTCAGGATCATTGGCGCCATAAACTTCCCCAGTCAAATTACCGTTTTCATCAATGACTTTAACAGGCGTATGAACCACCTTATACTGTTTGTTTTCATCCAAAAACCGACACTGGTTTTCGAGTTTATCCGCTTTCCAGAGATCATCATCATCCAACAAGGCAATCAATTCTCCCCGTGCTTCTTCCATCCCCCGATTGCGCGCCGCGGATCTGCCGGCATTCTCCTGGCGGAGATAACGACACTGTTCGAACCCGCGGCACACCTCCTCGGCGCCTAAAATGGTGGAGCCATCATCAACGACGATGATCTCAAAATCCCGATAGGTCTGCCGTGCCACACTTTCCAGGGTTTGCCTGAGTAATTGCGGGCGGTTATAGGTCGGGATGACGACACTGACGCGCGGCGAGGTGGAGGCAATAGTCATTGAACTGCTAAGATATTATGCAATTAACCACGAAGGGCACGAAGTTCACGGAGATGGGAACGATCAACGCGGGAGTGACATTTGAGAAAAAACTGATCAACTCTGTTCTCTCCGCGTCTCCGTGGTTAATATTCGATTCGTTTAATTGGTGTGATTCGCGGTTATTTTCTTTATACTGCTTTACCACGGATGGCACGGATGTTCGCGGATAAGACGTTGGAATGGCTGGTGAAAACTCAGCGTTGATTATCAATTCGTGAATCACTTGCATTCATGGATTGGGTTGCGGGATTTTAATATTCGCCGTGATTCTCCGTTTCCTCCTGTTACATATTGGGAGTGCCAGCTTGTGCTGAATACTGTAATTATAAGCGAAGCAACATACCTGTTGTTGCGGCCGGCGCCGACTGCCAGATAATCTCAGCGGGAATGGCTCCCAATACTTTATGGAGATCGCGATTATCACCCCCCGACAGAATCAACACATAATCAAGATGATGCAACGCTTTGGATCGCTTTTCCTGATCTCGGTTATCCTGAAAATGATCCAGCGGAACCCAGGTAACGTCCCTTCGTGCCAGCAAAAACGGGTAGATCCAGGAATTACCATCGGTTAATAATCCGACACGGACATCAGCGGGAATGAGATTATTGACAATCGTTAATCTCTGGTCTCCATAGCGACGATCGGCATAATAGTCGCGATTCCTCCCCCAATTGGTAGCGCTCCAGATATTATTCGTTGTATCCTCTGACGCTTCAATAAAAGGATAGAATGGTTTTTGATCATTAGAGAAGCAGGAATATCCAAAGACCATGATTGCCGCTGCCTTGATCATCCGCTTAAGAAAATAATATCGAAAACTCCAAGCCAGCAACGGCGGCATACAAACCCCGCCAACCACAAAGAAGAGTGTGAAAAAGCGATTATTCCACTGCATCCATGCGATCTTATAGCAAATAATGAGGAGATAGGAAATCGCGGTAATTGCGGCAACCCTGGTCACTGATTCCTCGCGAAATAAGGCGACCAAGAGGCCAGGAATAATCAATAAAAATCCGAATGGACCAAACCATGAGTGGTCTTCATTTTGAATCCATAAATTGACGAAATCGCGGAAACTTCCCGCATTGCCCCACAACGGCATAAAGAGAATCTCGTAAACGCGCTGCAAACCACCCCTGAACCAATAGCCGGTGATCTCATGAACCAATAGATCAATTGGACGAAGGGGGTGAATACTTTGAAAGAAATACCGCACCAGATTGGCGATAGCGCCTACCAGACCATCATTATTTTTATGATGTTGGTATTCGGAAGGATTAAACATTCCACCCCAATGAAGAACATTATTTAGGTACAACCAGCTCTGTGACAGGAACAGAATCGGGATTAAACAAATGCAGCCAGCCTTCATGCAGCGTTTGATTGGAATGTTCCGCAAAAAGGTGTGTAGCTGTTCTGCTCCGCTGGTGGCTTGATGAGTTCGTGTCCGATTGGGTATTGAATTTAATTTAAGCAGGAGATAAAGCAGTGCCACGATGAACGGTAGCGTGAAAGCAATGAAGGTGGTTTTTGCCGAAAGACCAAACGCCAGCCCCATTATTAATAACACCAGTTCAAATTGCCGTGGTTCCCGGATGAAGCGATTTAACATCATCAGGCACCACACCGCCACGGCGGCACAGAGGATATCATTCTTGGTAGAAGTCGCCTGATAGACCAATTCGGGTATGCCGCCGACAATGATAACCGACCAGAGCGCAATGTCGCGGCTGAAACGGTTGGAAATTATCGCATAAAGGGAGAGCAGAATGGCGGTATACGCAGAGAAACTGTAGAAACCGATGCCGAAGTCATTATGGAATCGCAAAACGAGATAGCTGAGGATATCACTACCAACTGGAAATATCGCCTGCCGATAAGTGGTAACACTCTCCAAAAGCAAAGTCTTTTCCTGATGAAACAACAGGACCCGCGCCAGATTATAGGTCATGCTGTCCCAATTCGATGGCGGTAAAAAAATCGCCTGGGCAAGCAGATATAACCAGAAAATCCCGATGATCGAGATTATAACCGGATTGAGCTGATAGATACGTTGAAGCGAACACAGTAATTCCCTGAGCAGAAGTCGATTGCGGGTTAACCAGATTGCCGCGACCACCAACAATGGCGCTTCAAAGAATATTAAGTAATCCGGAACATGCAATAAGAACAGTGTCTGCAGCAGGAGTGAATAACCGCCCAGGACGACGATGATGGCGCTGGCCAGCGCTTCAGCATGGGTATAATCGCGGTGCTTGAAAAGCCCATACGCAGCCAAATAGAACAGTAAAATCTCGAGAAGAAAGAAGATCGATTTCAACATGTTTTTAATCTGGTTTAACCACGAAATACACTAACCACACGAAAGAACCCAGAATTGTCAGCGCGGTTGTTCTAGGATTCAGTAAGATGAACCTGTCACCAGTGGCAAAGAGGGTTCGAAAATTCAGGTTTTGTAAGCCTTTGCCATTTAGCGATAACAGCCTGTTGATTCTCAATTGAGAACTCGGTGCTGTCTTTCAGATTTCATTATCGTGTGTTTCACGTGATGTCAGCGATAAACGTGACCATGTCGCGTGCTTCGCGGGTAAAAACTAGCTGCAATGTGTTCTGACTTATCCGCATTAATCCGTGAAATCCGTGGTTAAAAAAAATCGGCCGGGGGATTGTCGCCACGGCGATAACTTGTTTAACACTAACTCTCTTCAGGATGATCTAGTAAGCGCATGATACAACGGCTGTATTCCTTAAAATCTGAAAGATCCTTCGTGATAATACTGAAGACAATATTCCAGTCGATCTTTTCATAAGCATGAACCACAAGATTGCGAAAACCAACTGCTTTCTTTAATCGTTTCGCCAGTTCAGAATCGATGATTTTTAGTTCATGGAGCTTTTCAAAGCATTCAGTCATCGTCGCGGGAGCATCACTATCGCGCTCAGCGATGAGATGGGCGGCGAGATCGACGCAGACTTGCACCGCTCTTTCGAGGTTGATGCTGATTATATCCTGAAGATCGATGTTGTCGATCAATTCATGAACGAATTGAGGTCGTTTACTCTCAATGCGGGAAATACACCGGCGTAACGCTTCGATCTTGTTATAAATTACTGCGTTAACCATAGAGAAAAATTTCCCGGCGTTCCTGCAGAATGCGGTCGTGATAGGGCATCATGTCGGCTTGATAATCCAGCATTTTTATGATCAGACCAGCGTATAGAAGGGTGTTCTTCTTGACCAAAATCCTCCCCTCGCAAAGTGCTTGTTGCAGTATCACCCCTGTAACCGATTGCAAATCCACCAAATCAATCATGTGATTGGTTGCTGACGTTAAGTCTCCCATCAACTTCATCTTTTCATCCACTGTAAGGGGATGATCGGCAGCGACCGCCAGATCAAGATCACTATGACTGCCTTCTGTCGCCTGTGCATGCGATCCAAAAAGGATAGCAATTTTGATGTAATCATGCTCTGCTAATACGCTCAAAACCCGTGATTTCAGCTCTTTATTCATGGGACTAAATAAAACCCATATAGAGAAAATCGCAACAAAAATAAAGTATTACTTTCATGAATACAGTCCGCCATTCACGCATTACACGTGATTCATACATGTTGAACATGAGAATCGCGAGCTTAAAAGGAGTTTTAAACTTATTTTTACCACGAAAGACACTAACCACACGAAAGAAACCAGAATTGTCAGCGCGGTTGTTCTACGATTCAGTGAGAACACCTTGTCATCGGTAGTGAAGAGATATCGAAAATTTAGGTTTTAAATACATCTTTACCACCGATTGCGCTGATGGACGCGGAGAAGATTTAGAAATCGTGGACATAAAGTCAGCGCCGATGGCCACGATTTGTCCATGTTGTCATGCGCTTAAAGTCGACATATAAAAT
>CAZTTH010000102.1:0-6163 GCA_964615975.1 uncultured Lentisphaerales bacterium
CCATAATCGCTGCCGATCGGTGCGTTATCGACAGTGGTTCACCGCTGCCGGATTTGAAATTTTATCATGGCATGATCGGGTTGATCAACGATCGCTTGAAGCATTGCCGACTTTCCGGTTGCATCCAGACTTTTCCATGTTCTCTCCCCAGGAGATATGTACTACCTCCATCCAATTGTTGGCGCGTCGACCTTGAAGTGATAATGACATTGGGCTGCGGCGCTGCCGCGCTAATTTCGTAAAAATGTTCAGGTTTGCTATCATATCGAAGTTTCATCACACAACTCCGCCAAATGATTAACGACCTGGAAGGAGCGGTCAACAAGCATGTCTGAATTGCCAAACGTAACTGTTATTATTCCCTGTCGCAATGAGAGTCGATACATCCGTTCGTGTCTTGAATCAATTGTCAGTTCGGATTATCCCAAAGAGTGTCTGGAGATATTAGTGGTCGACGGTCAGAGCGAGGATGGCACCAAAGAAATTTGCGAAAAATTTATTCAGGATCATCCCGGCATTCGGCTGGTTTCCAATCCGAAAAAAACGACTCCTGCCGCCCTGAATCTCGGCATTCAGACGGCAACCGGAGAGATCATCATACGCATCGACGCGCACGCGAATTATCCTCGTGATTACATAACCAAATTGGTGCACTGGCTGCGGGAAAGCGGCGCCGATAATGTCGGCGGCGTGTGCCGGACGTTGCCGGGATCGGATACCTTAAAAGCCCGGGCGATCGCCATGGGATTAGCGCATCCCTTTGGGGTTGGCAACGCGTATTTCCGCATTGGAGTGAAGGACAATAAATGGGTTGATACCGTGCCGTTCGGTTGTTATCACCGCGCGGTATTCGACCGGATCGGGTTATTCGATGAAGAACTGGTACGCAATCAGGATGACGAGTTCAATCTGCGCCTGATCAAAAACGGCGGGCGGATTCTGCTGGTGCCGGAGGTGCAATGTGATTATTTTGCCCGCGACACTTTTGGTAAACTTTGGGTGATGTACTATCAGTATGGCTATTACAAGCCTTTGGTCGTCCACAAGGTAGGCGGAGTGATGACCGGGCGGCAACTGGTTCCGGCGGGTTTGGTCCTATCATTATTATTTGCGGGATTAGGCGCCATTTTTTCACGGGTTTGTTTTACCGGATTTATCACTATAGCGAGCGTTTATCTTTCAATCATCCTGATGGTGGCAATCCGTCTGGGGTTGAGGCAGGGAAAGATTAGACTGATCCCTTATCTGATTCTGACTTTTATCATATTGCACTTCAGCTATGGTTTCGGGTACCTGACGGGAGGGTGGGGCGTGCTGGCAGGTCGGCGGGCGTAATAAACTCCCATCTCCAACGGCTAAATGAGTAGATCACGCCAAGCCGCAAAGTAAGTATGAAAATGTTAACCACGAAAGATTCGAACCTCACGAAAAACAGAGTTAAAACAAGTTTGTGACTGATGGGAGCATGAAACATCAGAACATCTAACTTAATATCCAGATACCAGTTGATTGAAATACGAATTCACCCCAATACTGAAATCTCGTCAGCGCGGGTTGATGTTTCTGCAGTATAACATCTCAATGTGAGCCGACTTCATTGACTTTTTTGAGGTGGGAGCATTAACTCTTAGTAGCGTTCATTTGCGGGTAACAAAATCAATTTTATAAGATGTGTTTGCCATGAGTTCACCCATACCGCCTTTTTTACCGTTTCATTTGCCGTCGTTTGGCGATGAGGAAATTCAGGAAGTCACTGAAGTCCTCAAATCCGGCTGGCTGACCACCGGGAAAAAAGTGCAGCAGTTCGAGAGCGAATTTGCTGCCTATCTGGGATGTAAATACGCACTGGCGGTCAATTCCGGCACGGCGGGACTGCATCTGGCGTTGGAAGCGATCGGAATCGGGCCGGGCGATCAGGTTATTACCACTTCATTTACCTTTACCGCGACGGCGGAGGTGATTCGCTATCTGGGGGCTGATCCGGTCTTTATCGATATCAATGCGGCCACTTGTAACCTCGATCCTGAGCGGTTAACGGAATATCTGAAACGTCATGGGCGCGGCGCCATAAAGGCCATTATCCCAGTGCATTTTGGCGGCCAGGCCTGCGCGATGACGGCGATTCGCGACATCGCGCAACACTATGAACTGAAAATCATCGAAGATGCCGCCCATGCCCTGCCGACTAGCAGCGATGGAAAAATGGTGGGCACGATTAGCGATGTCACCGTCTTCAGTTTTTATGTGACCAAAACGCTGGCGACCGGCGAGGGCGGGATGGTGACCACCGACGACCCTGCCATTGCCGAGCGTGTCAGGGTGATGCGCCTTCACGGTATTAATCGCGATGTTTTCGCACGTTACGCGAGCGCGGTGCCGAGCTGGTATTACGAAGTGATCGCGCCTGGATTCAAGTACAACATGATGGACTTGGTGGCGGCGATTGGCATCCAGCAATTGCGAAAAATAGCTGACTTCCATGCCCGCCGCCAGGAGATCGCGGCACGATATACCGCGGCATTTGCCGATCTTCCATTATCCTGCCCACTGCCGGCAAAGTCAACTGATCACCATGCCTGGCATTTGTACCCGGTTCAGCTCGACCTTGAACGAAGTAAAATTTCTCGTGATCGCTTTATCGAAATAATGTATGCGGCCGGGATTGGCGTCAGTGTGCATTTCATCCCGCTCCATTTCCATCCCTATTGGCGCGATAGGTATCAACTCAAACCCGAAGACTATCCGATTGCTTCTGAAGTGTTTCAACGGATAGTGAGTTTGCCAATCTATCCTAAAATGACCGACGCGGATATCGAGCGGGTGATCGCCGCCGTGCGTAAGACTTTGGCTGGGGTTTGAAAGAGTAGTTATCTTCCATCCGCGCTCATTAGTGGTATCCGTGGTAAAAAAAACTCTCTGGTAAAAAATGTTAAAACGAGGCTTTGATCTGGCATTGGCGCTGATGGGGTTGATCTGTCTGTTACCGTTTTTTCCGGTGATCGCTTTAGGGATATACATCGATTCACCCGGAGCGATTTTTTTCCGGCAAAAACGGGTTGGCAAGGCGGGGAAATTATTCGCCATTCTCAAATTCCGCTCGATGGAGAGCGATGCCGAAAAGAAAGGCAAACGTTTGACCGCGGACGGCGATCGCCGGATCACCAGGATAGGGGGTCTCTTGAGGAAGTTTAAGATTGATGAATTGCCGCAGTTGATCAATATTGTGAAGGGTGAGATGAGTTTTGTCGGACCACGCCCGGAAGTGCCTGAATATGTCGCCCATTATCCAGCGCATATCAAGGCTAAAATTCTCAGTGTCAGACCGGGGATAACCGATTGGGCGTCATTGGAATTTCGCCATGAGAGCACGCTGTTGGCCGGCAGCGATGATCCAGAAAAAATCTATATGGAATCCATTTTGCCGCGCAAGCTGCAATTAGGATGTGCTTATGTTGATCAATCTTCTTTGCTTCTTGATATAAAGATTATATGCAAAACCATGGCAGCTGTCTTATTCAGGTCTGAACGGTAGATTGGCATGTCCAAAACGGACACTTGATCGTAGCCCACCAATTCATTGGGAGGAAATAGGTCGGAACTCTCCACCCGCCCGCGAGCGACGGAACCCATCTATCGCGGGCGGGTGGAGAGGGGGGGTGATGGATCAAAATCCAGCGATAACTCACTGAGCTGCCATCAAAACATTCCTCCGGAATGATGGGACAATTACTTACTGAAGGTGAAACTCTGACATCACTGATTACTGTATGTTAAGATGCAACTAATGCATTGATGAGCTCGGTTTGTGATGATGCCGAGCTGGGACTCGGCGCTCCCGGGAGAAAAATTCTCCCTATTCATGAAGCTGGACAGATACGGCGGGAATGAGTCTGGCGTGGGCGATTGAATTCAACCCTGTCGGGGGCAACTGCTCCAATAGACGAAGAAAAATAAAATAGTTCATAATCACCGATCCTTTGTATGACTGAATTGAATCAACTCAATTGGAAAAAATACCTTGACCCTCACTATCTCAGCCGTGCGATTCTCGGCAATCTGCGGGTTCGGCGCTGGATGGTATTCATGTGGTATGTGTTGGGGATCGTGCTGTGTTATTACGCCGCTTTTGTGTTGCGCTTCGATGGCAGGATTGAATATAGATATTGGGAGTTATGGGTTGATTCATTGCCGTTTCTGCTCGTTGCCCGGATAACGGTTTTTTATTATTTTGATCTTTACTCGGGTATCTGGCGATTTATCAGCATGAAGGATGTCGTCCAGATCGTTGGCGCCGTCCTGCTGTCATCGTGTCTGTTCTCTCTGGTGTATTATCATTATCATCATGGGACATTTTCACCCTATCCACGATCAACGATCATCATCGAAGCGATGTTGTATATTCTTTATTGTGTCGGGGGGAGGGCCATGTTGCGCTTGATTCGGGAAATGGGCATGCTGGATCGTACAGGCAGAGAAAGTGCCGGCAATTTCTGGCAGGATAATTCACTGATTTTAGGAGATTTGCTCTACGTGAATTCGTTTCTCAGCAGCGTGAATGGAGATATGTCAGTGCGCAAAAGCATCGTCGGTGTGTTATGTCCCCTGGGTGAGCATCATCGCGGGGAAAGCATTCATGGCATAAAAATCCTGGGATCACCCGCGGAAGTTGGAAAAATCGCCCACGCCGTCAATGCCACCAATCTCCTGCTGGTCGACCCTTATACCTCGCCCAATGAATTAAAAACCATCTCCGATGATTGCGCCAAAGAATCTGCCCGTGTCCACTTGCGCATGATCCCATCATTGAATGATTTGGTCCATGAAAAGCTGTCGGTGTCGGCGATTCGCAACGTCGACATCGAAGATCTGCTGGGGCGTAAGCCGATTACCTTTAAAAACACGAAACTGGCACAATTCCTAACCGATCGGAGAGTATTAATCACGGGGGCAGGCGGCACCATTGGCAGTGAATTGGCACGACAGATCCTGCACTATCGTCCCGATAAGTTGATCTTGTTTGACAATGGCGAATTCGCCTTGTATGAAATCCATCGCTTATTGAGTGAAAACCTGCATGAATGTGATGTCCTGGCGCCGATAACCGGCGATATCCGCTTGGTCCGGGATCTCGATTGGGTCTTCAGTCACTATCAACCTGAGATCGTTTTTCATGCCGCGGCGTACAAGCATGTGCCTTTGATGGAGCGTAATATTCCCGCCGCGGTTCGCACCAATGTCGTGGGGACGGCATTGGTCGCGGCGGCAGCGCGTGAGCATGGAGTGAAAAAGTTTATTCTGGTTTCGTCCGATAAGGCGGTGCGGCCATCCAGCATCATGGGCGGGACAAAACGGATGGCCGAACGGGTTGTTCTTGAAAGCGCCAAATCCGCAACTGAATTTATCGTGGTTCGTTTTGGCAATGTGATCGGCAGCAGCGGCAGTGTCGTGCCATTATTCAAGGATCAAATCGCCAAAGGCGGACCGATCACAGTCACCACCCCCAATGTCACCCGTTATTTCATGACGGTTTCAGAAGCTGTCGACCTCTTGTTGCAGGCCGGTGAAATAGGTAAAGATCGGGAGATTATGATATTGGAAATGGGCACTCCAGTCAATATCGATCAATTGGGACGGCGCCTGATCAAGCTATCGGGATTCATCCCGGAAGTTGATATCGCGGTAAAATACATTGGATTGCGGCCAGGGGAGAAGGAATTTGAGGAATTGTTAACCGCCGACGAGAATGTGGTCCGCTCATCTTATGATAAAATCTGGGTATTGACGAAAAAGACCAAACCAGATGAGTTGCCGCCTGCCATTGATCTGGCTCATTTGGAAATGTTGATTGATAAAAACGACGATGGCAAATTAAAAGAGATGCTCATGGTGTATATTCCCGAGCATAGCTTTGCCTCCCCTGCCACCGGGTAAATTTCCCGCCTTAAATTCCCTCCTGAACTTTCCTCGGTCAGTTTTCCCGCCATATTCATCTACTCTGAGCGGCCGCGGATTGCATTTTTTTATAGGTTGCTCATTCGTGGCATATCTATTTAGCGCCGGTACTCCAACGCCATTTCTCCAACGATTAACTGATTATCACCTGATGTTGTTGGAGTCCAAACTTCAGTTTGTTCCGCTTTTCGGCTGTCATCGGAATCAGTCC
>CAZTTH010000103.1:0-6062 GCA_964615975.1 uncultured Lentisphaerales bacterium
TGGCCACCAACGGGATGGAAAACCTGATGGGCGCCGTCCCGGTCACCACGGGAGGCGCCAGCGATGGTGACGTTTCAAGTTCAGGGCCAGGGAGAAGCGACTTTGGCCACAGTCATCGTGAAGGTCGTAGCGGTGACGCGAATACCACCACCCGCATGGAAGTGCCGACGGTGTTCAAAACCTCCAACCTGACGATTCGTCCGGCGGCTGGTTTCGACCCCACGGTCGATAACAACAACGGGGTGTTTGTCATCTCGCAAACCTCACAGGATGGTCAAACCGAGTTCAGCGCCGCCCTGCATTGCTGGAAGTCCATGATCAAAAATGACGCCGGCAAAGTGACCGGGGCGCAAATGTGCGTCGAAGTCAGTTGGCGCGCGGAACAACCCTACAATGCCCGCAAGAAAGAAATCTTCTGTGTTGAAGTCTACAAAACGCCGGATTCCTATGTGCCCACCACCAGCTTGTCGAGCGGCAACTGCCTGGTGGCGCAAACTGATGCCAATGGGTTCAATATCGAATTGTCCAGTGTTACCGCCGCCAGCAATGGTCGTCGGGTGGTGAGCCTGACATTGACCTCGAAGGCGGTTACCGCGGCGGCGGGATTGCGGGCCGTCAGTGTGGGCTGCGATACCACCAAGGTAACCGACATCAGGAGTTCACGCGGGGGAACAATCACCACCGGCAGCAGTTCATTGACGGGAATCAGCGGACTTACCATTGCCGGAGTGCCCCTGGGGGCGGATGGGACGATCGAAAGTATGAACATTACCTACACCTGGCTTGGCAATGCGGTGCCGGATACGACGATCTCGACGTTGACCGATTCGGTGGCGACAATCCGATTTAATGCCGCTCAATTTGCCCAGATATTTACCTGTTTGGGAGGCGTGACTGAGGCGGCAAATCGGGCGCCGGTCGCCAATAACGACACCTACACGGTCTCCTTGGGAGATACCCTGGTGGTAAACAGTCCGGGAGTACTCGCCAATGATACCGACCTTGATGGCAATCGTTTGACCGCCGTTCTGGTAACTGATGTGAATTCCGGAGTGCGGGTGCCGAGTCGGATGGGGGATGGCGCGTTTACTTTCGCGCCCAGCAGTGTGGGGACAACCTCATTTAGCTATAAAGCCAATGACGGACAAACGGATAGCAATGAAGCCACGGTAACCATCAATGTGACTGCGGCGGCGGCGAATGTGGCGGATAGCGAATCCTTCACCATTCAATCACACGCCGAAGGCCCCGGCACCATTACACCGGCCGGCAGTATTTTAGTGCTCAATGGCGGGAGTATCACGTTTATCATGACCCCCAATCCCTGTCTCCCAGGCGGTGTCGGAGCGTTTAGCGCCGGTGTCGGCAGCGGTGTCGGCAGTGGTGTCGGCAGTGGCGTCGGCAGTGGAGTCGGCAGCGGTGTGGGCTCAGGCAGTTCAGGCAGCTCCAGTGGCAGCAGCAGCGGCAGCTCCAGCGATAGTCCTGGAAGCAGTCTGGCGTGCAATATTCTGCAGGATGTTTTTGTCAACGGCATATCAGTTGGTCCGGTCAGCAGCTATACCTTCTCCAACGTGAGGGCCAGACATAACATCCTGGCGAAATTCGTCGCCGTCAGCACACCTCCGGTAACGCCTCCGGTGGAGAGCGGCAGTTCCGGTTCCAGCGGCAGCAGCTCTGGGATTGGCAGCGGCATTGGTAGTGGCATTGGTTCAGGGATTGGCAGCGGTATTGGTTCGGGAATCGGTTCCGCTGTGATTCCGGGTGTTACTCCGGTTGTGGTTCCGGTAGTTGTTCCCGGTGGCAGCCCCGCAGTCATCAGCCCTGTTGTTCCCTGTACCGATCGAGCAAGCGGGAGTACCATCACCAGTGCAACACGTGCCGATTACACATTTACCTGTACCAATGTCGTAATTCGTAAGGGAAATATAGGTAAAATCTACAATGTCACGTTAAATTATATAGGCGGTGGTTCCGTTTCAACAAGTTATGCTTCGGGAGTCAATGAAGCGACATTAAATGCGGCATCGGGTAAAAAGATTGCATCAGTTGTCGTCCAGTATGGCACTGCAGCCGCCGTTACCGAAACGGTAAATAGCGATGCAATATGCTGTCCCTAATAGTATCGTAGTTCAGTGAAAACAAATTAGTTTAATAACAAAGTAAAAATTAAGTCGATCGGGAGGCAATGATTTGCCTCCCGATTCGATTCAACCGGCAAGAATTCGTTTAATAAAATTGGAGAAAATAGCATATGAAAAAGCACATGAAGATAATGATGTTGGTTTTCGTTGGGATCATAATGATTACCGTTTCGACTTATGCTGGAAGTGTCGTTGGGATAGCCCAATCCATTGACACGAGTGCCAAGTTGATCGTGATTTCCGTGGAGAATGCCGAGACTTCGTTAACGTATTCCGATAGTACTACATGGCCGACGGACGATCCCGCATCACTCGTCGGGAGTAACATATCCGTGAATATCAATGATGAGACCGGACAGGTCGATTCTATTACTGCTCGGTGAATAGTATTGATATCCCATGGCTTGATATAAGCCATGAGGTAACCTTCAGTGATAAATAAAAGAATCGGGAGGCAAGAGATTGCCTCCCGAATCATTTTAAACCTCGGTGAGTTTGGCTGTTGATCTTGTAATTAGCAGCAGGGAAACTGTATTTTATGAGTATGAACATTCCTCCCCAAAGTATAGTCATTCTCGATTTTGGTTCGCAGTATACCCAGCTCATTGCGCGGCGTATCCGTGAATTGCACATTTACAGCGCCATCCTGCCTTATCGGGTATCACCGCGGGCGGTCATGGAGCTCGATCCCGCCGGGATAATCCTCAGTGGCGGGCCGGCCAGTGTCTATCAGGAAAACGCGCCTCATTGTGATCCGGAGTTGTTTCGTCTCGGGATTCCGGTGCTCGGGATATGTTATGGATTTCAGCTCCTGGCGCATCTTCTGGGAGGTCAGGTGACTGGCGGCGGTAAACGTGAATTTGGTTATGCCGAGCTCCACATCCATGGGGATTCGCCCTTGTTTGCGGGTTTGGCGGCGAAACAAAAAGTATGGATGAGCCATGGGGATACCGTCACCAGTCTGCCGCCAGATTATACCGCCATCGGGTCGACTTCCAATACTGCCATGGCGGCAGTGGCCGCGCCTGTCCGCCAATATTATGGCCTGCAATTTCATCCTGAAGTGGTTCATACCGCCTGCGGCAAGGAAATCCTGAGTAATTTTTGCCTGAAGATTTGCGCCTGCCAGGCGAATTGGACGATGACGTCATTCATCGAAACGACGATTGCCGCCATTCGTGAAAGGGTCAAGGACAAGGAAGTTATTCTCGGCTTGAGCGGGGGAGTCGATTCCAGTGTCGCGGCGGTATTGCTGCACCGCGCGCTGGGGCGACAGTTGATCTCGGTATTCGTTGATAACGGCCTGCTGCGGGCCGGTGAAGGGGACGCGGTCAAGGAGATGTTTGGGCGAAATCTTGGAATCGCGGTGACCTACGTCGATGCCAGCGCCCGTTTCCTGCAATCTCTGGAGGGGATCGACGATCCCGAAACCAAGCGCAAAATCATTGGCGGAGAGTTCATCGCGGTCTTTGAAGAAACGGCGCAGCGATTTCCCAAGGTTGCGTTTCTCGGGCAGGGCACCACCTATCCGGATGTCATCGAAAGCGTCTCGATCAATGACAATCCCAGCGCCGTGATCAAAAGTCATCACAATGTCGGCGGTCTTCCCGAGGTGATGAAATTGGCGTTGATCGAACCGCTGCGCCAATTATTCAAGGATGAAGTGCGGGAAGTGGGAAAAGAATTGGGACTGCCGCATGAACTGATCTGGCGGCAGCCTTTTCCCGGGCCGGGATTGGCGGTGCGGATTATCGGTGTGATCACCGCGGAGCGCCTTGAAGTCCTGCGCCAGGCGGACAAAATCGTGATCGACGAAATGAAAAAGGCGGATTATTATTATCGTGTCTGGCAGTCTTTCGCGGTCCTCCTGCCGGTATGCACGGTCGGGGTGATGGGCGACGAGCGCACCTATGAAAATGTGGTCGCGTTGCGAGTGGTCGACAGCGCCGACGGCATGACAGCAGATTGGACGCAGTTGCCTTATGAATTATTGGGAACGATCGCGAATCGGATCATTAATGAAGTGCGCGGCGTCAATCGTGTCTGTTATGACATCAGTTCCAAACCGCCGAGCACCATCGAATGGGAGTAGAACCGGATCCGTCCCAGCTTTATTCTCACGCCAAGCCGCAAAGACACAAAGGGGTTTATGGGAATCCACACGAATTATTCCACGTGTCGTCGCAAACATCATTTTTTGCTTACGGCCTCATCACCGAATAATGATAAAAATGAGCAGTTTTGGAACAGCTAAAGTATTAGACAGATCATTTTCACCGCTACCAGCATGCTGACCTGGTTTATACAAACATTATGAAATCACTCTTCTTTTGTACCGGCGATGATGAATCCAATATTCACGAGAACGCCCGGGTCATCTTCCGTCAATGGACGGGAGATTCTCCCGATGAATTCGCCGTCGAGATTTATAAGGAAAGCGAAGAGAAGGAAATCGCGCCGCTCCTCGATGAATTGATGATGGCGCTACGAACGCCGCCGTTCCTTGGCGGCCGAAAAACCGTGTGGCTGCAACATGCCGGATTTCTCGATCGGGAAAGCAGTTTGACCGATCCCGATAAAATCAAGGATGACGTCGCTCTGCGCCTGTTCAGGCTCGCCACCTTCATCGCCAGTGAGTTTCCGGATGACATCAATCTGGTTATCGATGGGCTAAACGCCGATATCAACAAACCGTTGTTCAAAGCCTGCGGCAAAATCGGCAAGGTCAAAGTCCATGCCAAACCCAACCTGCGCGATCGGAATTGGCAGCAGAGTGTCCGGCGGATAATCGATGACAAGCTTGCCGATCGGCAAATGACCCTGAGCGGGGAAAGTATCACGTATCTCATTGAAGTCATCGGCGTGGACACGGCCCGGATTAATCAGGAAGTGGAGAAAATCTATTGTTATGCCGGGCAAAATCCGACATTTGCCCAGGTCCAGGATGTCTGTACTGGCAATCGGGAGGCGGTTTATTATGCCCTCGCCAACGCGGTTGGGGAGCGGAACCTGAATCAGGCACTGCGCACCATCGCCCAATTTGATGAACATGCCAGGGACACGGATTACATGGCGCTTGGCCAAATGCGGCAGTTGGGGCGTTTGATCAATGATCTGCTCCACGCGAAAGTGCTGATGGCGGTGCTGAATTGCCGGAGCGCGGGCGATTTGCCGAATCGGATGAAGACCATGTCCCCGGATTTGAAGGAATGCCAGAAGCATAATGTGCTGTGGCAAAAAAGTGATGGGCAGATTCGCGCTCTCGCCCACCAGTCCGGCAAGTATGCGGGGCAGGAATTGGTGCAGGCGATCAATCTGATTGCCAAAGCCAACAAGAATATGGTATCCACCTCAATGCCATCGCGGATGGTGTTGGAGTTGGTTGTTTGTCAGATTGTGGGCATTCAGGCAGCCGCTGCCGGGAAGTAATTTTCTGACATCGGAAGCATCTTGTAGTCCAGAAGTTTTTGAAAAACTTCTGAATGGTAGCGTCAAACCGACCGCTGCGGCCGGATCGATGGAGACATGGCAACGGCATCCCTGCTCGTGCCCCAGAAGCGAAGATTATTCCAATGTCTGGTTAATCTTGCTGGAGATGGTGAAGATCTCACGGTTTCACTTTTTATTCTTTCCATCATTATAACGCGCCAGAACACAAATGCGCGAGAAAGTTCTGCCACTGGATATACTCATCGTCATCGAGTTTTCGAAATTCGCCATTGATGGGAAGTTGGTAGTAAGGCACGACCAGTGCCGTGAGCGACTGGGCATGCACGCATAAGAACGCCACTAGTCGTGGCTGACTACGAACGTCTGCTCCTCAAGCATACCAGCGATCTATTTTCGAAAACTTGATGATAAAAGGTATAAAATGGATCCCGTCGATTTTCTGCTCGATGGGATCCTGGGATACGAGATAAT
>CAZTTH010000104.1:0-5962 GCA_964615975.1 uncultured Lentisphaerales bacterium
CAGCGATGAATCACTGGGCTAATATCATGCATCCCTATTGGGATTAGGAGGAATTTCTCTATAATTTTACCGCTCAGGCCATGATGATTTACCGCGATAAGAAATTCAGTTTGGTTGTCAACCATGCCGAGGAAGGCAGACAAGTGCCCATGCTAGATTGTGAGCAATGAAAATCGGATTTATATGTCATGAATACCCGGCCATTACCGCCGCGTTCGGCGGTATCGGCACTGCTACCCAGGTGATTGCCGAATCCCTCGTCAAGTCAGGTCATCAGGCCATCGTTTACGTTCCTTCATCCACAACGCTATCATCTTCCCAAATCAACGGCGTGGTGATCAAAGTCATAAACTGCAAAGGAACGATCAACACGATACTGCAATGCAAACAGCAACTGCGGGGCGATCGTCAAGCCGGTCATGCCGATCTGATCGAAAGTCCGGAGTGCACCGCGCATCTCATGCCCAAAATATCCGGAACCGTTGTGCGCCTGCATGGCAGTCATCATTTCTGGTGTCAAACTCTGCCCCAGAAAAAGCGGCTCTTGCGCTTGTTATTGGAACAGTGGGGGGTCAGAAGCGCGACCGGATTGATCGCGGTGAGCCGCTTTACCGCGGAGATCACCCGCAAGGCGATGGGGCTCGGGGATCTTGCCATTCCGGTAATCTACAATCCCGTTGACACCGATTTTTTTGCGCCACAGGCGAATGGAGCAGAGCCGATGCAGATCAGTTTTGTCGGCAGTGTCGTCGAGAAGAAGGGTATTCGTGAACTGTGTTTAGCGATGCCGATGGTATTGAAAAAGTTTCCTGAAGCGATCCTCAAGGTGGCGGGCAGGGATTGTCGGGGACCTCAAGGTGAAATGTCATTTACCGAATTAATAAAAAAAGAATTGGACGACGCGACGCTGAAGCACATTCACTTTCTCGGACCTCAATCAAGACTGGCGGTAAAGGAGTTGATGACTTCTTCCGCGGTGTGTGTCTTTCCTTCCTACATGGAAACCCAGGGAATCGTGGTCGCCGAAGCGATGGCGACGGGACGACCAGTCATCGTTGGCAGAACCGGTCCGGGACCGGAAGTCATGGGGGAGGATGGTGAATGCGGCTGGCTGGTCGATCCGAAAAATCCGGAAACGATCGGTGAACGGATCTGCCGATTGTTGACCTCTCCGGATGTTGCCGCGGAGATGGGAGAGCGGGCGCGAAAACGGGCGGTGGAACGGTTTTCAGTCGATGTCTGTATGCGCCGGAACCTGGAGTTTTATAATGAGATGATGAAACGCTGTTAAATACAGTTTTTTTAACCGCGGATGGCATGGATTAACACGGATTAATGAGAGTAATACATATTCCAGATATGCTTGTCAGCGTGACATTCTCGCCCTGTGGCGAGAATGGGTCACCGTCGGTGGTGAATGTTCTGAAAACCTAAATTTTCGAACCCTCATCGCCACCGGTGACGAGTTGTTCAAACTTAATCGTAGAACAACCGCGCTGACACTGGCGATTGCAATCAGGTCCCTTAAGAAATGACGCATATGAATTTCAACCCGATTCATAAAAAAATATCCGCGAAAATCCGCGCTATCGGTGGTAAAAAAATGATTGATTATATAACTGCAGATGACTCGGATTAACGCGGATAAATACATGAATGGATATCGCAACGAGATATGGTTATCCTTCCGGTTATATGATACGCAATCCAGCAAATCAGACAGGTACAAACTTCGCTTGTCCCTGACCAATTCTCGGCAGGCGGTATTCTCCCGGAGAATACCCTGAATCTCGCGACTTATTCGATAAATGCGATTAATAATGTTATCAGAAAAGTCAGTGCCGAATTCTAATTCTTATCCGCGTATATCCTGGCAATCCGTGGTTAAAAATAAGTAAGATGTTGAAAGTCGAAAAACTCGTGATTGTCTCCCATGTCCGCCATTATCAATTCGAGGGCAAAGTGTATGCCTATACTCCTTATATGAAGGAGATTGAAATCTGGGCGGATTTGTTTGCGTCCATCGTCATCGCGGCGCCGTGTTGGAACACTGATCCGCCTCAGGATGCCCGTCCCTGCTCCCGCTCAAATGTTCGGGTGGAACCGATTCCGGAAACGGGGGGGCGCACAATTTTAAGTAAACTACATCAGTTGGTGATGTTGCCATGCGTGTTATTTTGCCTCTGTCGATCGATGCGAAAAGCCGATGCGATTCATGTTCGTTGTCCGGGAAATCTTGGATTGCTGGGGGCGATTCTGGCGCGCCTATTTTCCCCTTGCCGCATTGCCAAATACGCCGGACAATGGCCGGATTATCCCGGTGAATACTGGACGGTAAGACTGCAAAAATCCTTGCTCCGTTCGCGCTGGTGGGGAGCGCCGGTGACGGTTTATGGCCAATGGCCGGGGCAACCGCCGCATATCATTCCGTTTTTTACCTCAATCATGACCAATGATGAGATGCAAATGGCAAGCGGGATGGCATCCGCAAGGGAAGAAAAATCGAACTCAGTTCGTTTATTGTATGTAGGGCGGTTGTCAGCCGCCAAAAATGTCGATACCCTGGTCGCTGCCATCAACCGGCTCGCGCAGATGAATATCCCGGTTCAATGTTCCATCATTGGCGATGGTCCGCAGCGTCAGCGATTGGAAGCGCTGATCGAGAGTGATCAGGCGAAAGCAGCAATCGTTTTTCGCGGCGCGCTTGATTATCGGGAAGTTCTGGATGAATACGCCTGTTGCGATGTGCTGGTGCTGATGTCCGAGACCGAAGGCTGGCCCAAAGCGATCACGGAAGCCATGGCATTCGGGCTGATTTGTATCGGGTCGAATCGGGGGTTGGTACCGCAGATACTGGGGGAGGGGCGGGGACTGCTGCTCGAACCCGGAGATGTCGAAGGGTTGACAAAATATTTAAAAGAGATAATTGATCATCCGGAAAAGTATCAGGAGATGCGGACCAAAGCCGCGGCATGGTCGCGGCAGTTCACTCTTGAGAATCTGGGGGATGCCTTGAAGGAATTGATGGAAAACAAATGGGGAGTCAAATTAATTAACCACGGCGGCACTGAGACACAGAGTTAGGGAGTAAGGAACGAGGAATCAAATGCACCTTGGTCCTCATTCTATTTCTGACCACGAAATGCTCAGCACAGCAGAGCCGCAACCCATTCTGGATTTTCGCGCCAAGCCGCAATGGCGCAAATTTAAGAAATAAAATTTTAACCACGAAATACTCGAACCACACTAAATTAAGTAAAAACGCATCCGATTCTCCGTGTCTACGCGGGTAAAAACTGGATCAATCGATGAATCATCAAAACATACTCGGTCTGCCGATTAAAACCGGTTTGAGTTATATCGTTCTTTTTAGTATTGCTGCTGTTGTTTATAGCGTATTATGGCCGCAGGCACCCATACTGAAAGCGGATTCAATTGGATATATGCAAACAGCACAGGACCTCGCGGATTGCAGCATAGACAAATTAAATAAACGAACTCCCGGACTGCCTTTGTTTTTAATGTTGACTGGCGCCGTCAATGGACCAACTAAATTGTTTTGGTACGTTTCTTTGTTACTCCACTTCAGCGTCATCTGGTTTCTGGCAGCGATACTGAAACAAGCTGGCGCCAGAGAAACAAAGCTCATCATATTTTGCGGGTTGCTGTTATTGCCGCCATACGTCGAAAATGCCGGGTATGTGATGACCGAAAATCTAACTGAATTTTGTCTCTGCTTTGCAATATTCGCCATGGTTCACTGGTACCAAACGAAATATTGGAGATGGCTGGGATTCGCTTCGCTCGCGATTGCTTATGCCGGTCTAATTCGTCCTACCTATCAGATATTTGCACTTGCAATCCTAATTTTTGTATTAATCGCATCCGCCATATTCAGCATCGCGAAATTAAAACGGATTGAATTACTGATAGCAAGCCTCCTGCTCATTTCCTGCTCGGTGATTATTAATGGCGGGTTATCGATTTATAACCAATCGAAGTTTGGATATGGTGGTATGACACCAATGTTGGGATTTCATTTAAGTACCAAGACGCTTCGATTTCTCGAACGACTTCCGGATCAATATGCGGATTTCAGGGAATATTTAATTGAAGGTAGAAACAGGGAACTCATCAAACGTGGAAGTTCTCATACTGGATTTCAATATATTTTTTCTCTTGATATCCCAGGGATTCAACAACAAACAGGATTATCACTGGCCGAGGCGGCAAAATTTATGCAGCATATAAATATCATGTTAATAAAAAGCGCGCCGCTTGAATACTTATTTGAAGTGTGTAAATCCATTGTCCATTTTTGGTTTCCGGCATATGGAGGATTGGCAAATATGAATTCACGACCACTGCAGCTGATATGGACCGTGATCCACTTCGGTTTATTAACAATTTTTGCAATCCAGCTAGTGGTAATCCTGGGAGTCAATCTTTTTAATTTTAGTTTGAGGTGTTTTCCTGATAATCAATCATTCACCCAGATTATAACCTCGCAAAATATTTCATGGATTGCTTATGGCTTGGCCGGGATAACCATCCTATACACCATGTTGATCAGTAGTGTGGTGGATATCGGTGCATCCCAGGCATCGTTCAGGTGATGCCGTATGGATATTCATGATATTTTTGGGAATGATAATCTGGCGTGATATGATCACTGCTGTCAGGAATATGGAGGTCAACCGGCAGCAACCCGATTGATACCTCACGCCCAGTCGCAATGGCGCAAATCAAAGCGCTAAAATTTTAACCACGAAATAGTCGAAGCACACTAAATTAAGTAAAAATGTATTCGATTCTCCATGCCTCCGTGGTTGTATTATCGATATGAATCCTCTCATTTCTGCATTCCCTTTCGTGTGGTAAGTGGGTTTCGTGGTTTTACCCTACGTATATGAGTCCTGCCAGCCATTCCTCCGCTAATCGTATTGGCGTCATGCATCTTATCGATACCCTGGCGCTGGGGGGAGCTGAACGGATGGCGGTCAATCTGGTCAATCATCTTCCCCGCGATCGGTTTCGCGCCCATCTCTGTTCCACGCGCTCAGAGGGCGCGCTGGCAAATCAGATAAAAGCGGATGTCGGTCGCTTGCAGTTGAATCGCAGGCGCACCCTGGAATGGGGCGCGGTCAGGAAGCTGGTTCAGTATATCAGGAGTAATCATATCATGTTGCTCCACGCGCATGGCACATCACTGTTTATGGCTGCCATCGCGAGTGTGCTCGCGCCATCGATCAAGCTGATTTGGCATGATCATTTCGGTGGCGATGTTAATGATCGTCGATCCCGGTTTATGCTTCGGTTAATGGCCCGGAAAACCCATCATGTCATTGTCGTCGCAAAAATTCTTGCAGATTGGGACTGCCGACAGCTTGGTATTTCCCCCGCGAAAATCCATCTCATTCCCAATTTTGTCGATTATCCCAATGCCGATGTAGCTGAACCCCTATTGCCGGGCAGCGCCGGCAGACGCATTGTTCAGGTCGCCAATTTTCGGCCGCAGAAAGATCATCTGACCGCGCTCGCCGCGATGAAGCTGGTACTGGAAAAACATCCCGGCGCGCATCTGATTCTGGTGGGTTCACCGGTCGATGACCATTGTTTTCGCAGGGTGCGGGAAACCATTCACCAGGAAGGATTACAGGCGGTAATCAGTATTCTCGGAGAACGGGATAACATATCGGGCGTATTATCACAATGTGACATGGGTATTCTAAGCTCCAAGTCTGAGGGACTGCCATTGGTATTGCTGGAATATGGCATGGCAAAACTTCCCGTCGTCGTTACCGCGGTGGGACAATGTTCGGAGATGATTGAACCGGGCAGGGGGGGGATTCTCGTCGCGCCTGGGAATTCTCAACAACTGGCGGCTGGAATAACCGCCCTTTTGGACGATAAGGAGAAGGCAAAACAAATGGCGGATCATCTCCATCGTCGGGTTCAGGAT
>CAZTTH010000105.1:0-5944 GCA_964615975.1 uncultured Lentisphaerales bacterium
ATTGCCGAAACCAAAGGCTCGATGTCGACCATGGATTTGAGAAAAATCGAGGAGTGCCGGATCGACTGTGCGCGGAAATTTTTCACCAGGATCACCTCCGACCAGGTTAAATACGAGGTGGTGGACAGTTATGAAAAGCTGATGGAACTGGTCAATGGTAATTGACGAATAATCCGCGTAAATCAGGGTAATCCGTGGTTAACAATCTTTGGTTGCGATCTGCAAGGCGATGAAATCCGCGGAAAAAGCAACAGTGAAAGAGCGCTACTTATCAAACATGACGACCACCATGATGTCGTAGAGCGCGTGCGACCAGGCCGCAATCCCGAATCCCCGCAAAAGATATAACGCGTTCAGCGCCAGCCCGAACAAAAAGCGGAATATGAATGTCCGCCAGGCAAACACATCTCCCAGGGGGCCAAGATAATGCACGGCGCTGAATAACAATGCCGCTCCGATCGCGGCGCCGATATAACAGGTTCTTTCCTTGGCGGAAAATAAGACATGAATGATGACAAACAGGCTGCTCACCAGGACAACACGAAATAAGAGTTCCTCATAAATCCCGGCCCCCAGCGACAAGGCGATTTTCAACCAGAATTCATTGGCATAATCGGTCATAAGCAGCGGCGTCGCGGCGATCATGCCGGTCATGGGAAGTGAAAACAATTTGGCAACCAGATTGGAGATCAGGATTGCCACGATGATGCTGTAAGCAAAACTCTCGATAATCATGCCGGTAAAATAGCTGATCCGGATGGGGATGGATTGGCGGCGTTCGCTAATGCAAATAATCGCCCCGACAATCAGGGTCATGATGCCAAGGGAAAGTTGTTCGACGCCGCCGATTTGTGAGAGTAATTCCTTGATCCAGATGTCGGCGCCGACGCGCACCTGATATGAGGCGTTGACATTGACCAGATTGATCAGAATTTCATAACCGAATAACATCGGCAGAACCGCCAGAAAGCTGTAGGTTCCAGTGCGGGTCACCCGGGTATATTGTTGTAAAGAAATGGCTGAGTTACTCATCGCAATATAAATTGTCGCAGATTGGAATTGCGGGATTTTAAAGTGCGTTAATCATCACGAGATTTTAGGTATCGAATATTAATAATGGTATTGCCATCTTATGCACGATGAATTTGCAAAAATTACTCCCATGAATTCGTTAACGCCGCGGCCATCCTGTTTTGGAGATCTCCATGACTGCCTCCACCGTTAAGCCGCAATTTACCTGGAATGAGCTGGCGGCGGCCACTTCGGGCAGCTGGTGGCCAGAGACCAAGCCGGATCTGACCAGCTCCGCGGGAGTTGACGGCATCAGCACTGATACCCGATCCATGCCGCCGGGACATATGTTTCTCGCCTTGAAGGGGGTGAACTTTGACGGCCACGGCTTTATCAAAGATGCGATCGCGAGTCATGCCGCCGGGTTAGTGATCAACCATCTGCCCGAAGCCGTTGCCGGCCTGATTGGCGAACACCGGATCCCGGTATTGATTGTCAGTGATACGCTGCGGGCCTATCAACAGTTGGCCGCCTGCCATCGCCGGCGCTTCTCAACCCTTCCGCTGGTGGCGGTGACCGGCAGCAGCGGCAAGACCTCCACCAAGGAAATCATCGGCGCCATCCTTCGCGAGCATTTCGCG
Source organism: uncultured Lentisphaerales bacterium (assembly GCA_964615975.1). Classification (GTDB taxonomy): domain Bacteria; phylum Verrucomicrobiota; class Lentisphaeria; order JABSQK01; family JAJFLO01; genus CAZTTH01. The sequence continues at coordinate 1,653 of CAZTTH010000105.1, forward strand.
GGAGCAGTGCTGATCACGGAAAATAATACCAACAATCAAATTGGCGTGCCCCATAATTTGCTCCGCCTGCGCCACGACCATCAAGCGGCAATCCTTGAACTGGGAACCAACGCGCCCGGGGAAATCAAAATCCTGACCGACATCACCCAGCCTGCCATCGCGGTGTTGACCAATGTCGGCCCGGTACACCTGCAGGGATTGGGAAGCCGGGAAGGGGTTGTAAGTGAAAAGTCGGCAATTTTTTCCACCTTGTCCGAAACTGGCGGCTGTGCCGTTGTTCCCTTCTACTTATCCCGGCATCCGCGCATTATCGCCGCGCTCAAGGATGTCCGCTGCATTACCTTTGGCAGTGAAGCGGATGCGGATGTGCAAATCACCTATGGCGCGGGTTCTTTTGCGGGATCAACATTCCGTCTGCGCCTGAAAGGTCATGCTGACGACAAACAACCGGTCATTCAATGGCCGTTGACCGGGGCCCACATGGCGGTGAATGCCGGCGCCGGGATTGCGGTGGCGCAGGCGCTGGGGATTGCGCTGCCCACCGTCACGCGCGCCTTATCCTCCTGCTCGTTACCCAAAATGCGGATGCAAATCAAGAATGTCGCGGGCAGCACCTGGATTAACGACGCCTACAACGCCAACCCTGACAGCATGAAAGCATTTATCGACTGGCTGGCTGCGACCGCGGATTGCCACTCTCATGGGCGTCAACTCTACCTGATATTGGGTGATATGCTGGAACTGGGTGATGAAGAAAACAGCTATCATGCCAGCATTCTCAATGCCGCCCGCGCTGCATTGCCCGGCGCCATGTTATTGCCGGTAGGCGAACGCATGCTGCGTGCGGGCATGAAAATTGGAATCGGCGGCTTTCGAAATATCACCGAACTGAAATCGCTGCTCACCGATATGATAAAACCCAATGATGTGGTTGCGCTCAAAGGCTCGCGGGGCATGGCGCTTGAAACGCTCATGCCAATCTAAGATTAACGCGTGCTTATACTTATCATCGTCATCAATGGAACTAAAGCGGCATCATCAATGGAACTAAAGCGGCATCGCCGCAACCGAATAAACAAAAAAACTTATTCCTCTTGCCAAGTGAAAGTAATTAAATATGTTAATGGCTTCAAACCAAGGGAAATATTCGTTTTTCGCTTTTATCTGATTGCCTAGCGGTTTGTTGGCAGTGTGGCAGTAGAATTTGGGTTAGTTATTTGGTTAATTATAATCATGTAATGAGGAAAAATTGACCCCATTGTGATATGGGGTATGTTTTACATTCAGCCAATGCTCAAAAATCTCTTCCAGATCGAAGAACTCGAGCCGAGGATACTGTTGTCCGCGGATCCGGTAGTTGTTGATGTTCCCAATGATGCATTCAAGAATGACATTGGTGTCAGTCAAGTCTTGATTACCAATGATGCGCCTTTTGATGTCAAGTCTGCCCATCTTGATTATGATCCTGAAGACAATCTCGATGACCTTTTTTCCTCCCTGAGTTCGGTTGTCCATGACCAGTCGATCAATGAATCTTCTCCAGACTCAAAAGACCCTATCATCAAACTCAACCAGAAAATCCTGACCATCGAGAGTGACAGCCATTCCGCATTAAACCTGAAATTAGTCACTCAGTGGGAAAATGATACCGAGTTCATATCCATTTTCGATGCTGCCGGGAAAATGCATTTTTCTAAATCGCTCGACTCGATCACGGCAATCAGGGTGTATGGTTCTGATGAATCTGGTGATGTCCTGACCTTGGACTTGGTTTCTGGCATCCAACTCAATATCTACTATGATGGCGGGGGCGGCAACGATTATCTGATTGGCCCGCACTTCGATGTGACGTGGGACATCACCAATGTTAATAGCGGTGTTGTCTCCGTTACCGATTTATCTCGAAATGAATTTCTGCGTTTCGCAAATATCGAAAATCTCACCGGCGCTGCCGACCAAGAGGATAACTTTGTTTTTTATGAATCGGGTAGTTTATCTGGTGTTGTTGATGGCGGAGCAGGTGGTTTCGACACTCTGGTGCTTGACGGCGGCGTTTTTGAGAGGGTGGTATTTACTGCGTTCAGTCCGAGCGCGGGGACGATCATGCGCGGCAGCGATACCATCACTTATGCCGGTCTTGAGCCGATCATTGACAACAGTAGTTCAACCGATCGCATAATTAGTTTAAGCAACAACAACGACTCCGATGCAGTCCTGTCATCAGCGGGCGGCGGTAACCTGACTTTAGCGGGCTCAACATTTGAGAGTATCACCTTTGTCATCCCGTCCAATTCACTGACAATCAAAGGTCTGGACGGATATGACAATGTGACGGTGAACTCGATTAATCTCGGGACTACCAATCTCATCATTGAAGCGGAAACGATCCAGGTGCCTGCGGGGCAGACGATCAGCTCAATGGGTAATGTGACCTTAACGGCAATCGATCAGGATATTACTGCCATTACCGATGCCAGCCAGGTGGCTGCCAGAATCGCCACGGTCATTATTGATGGGAATATCACCACCACGGGTAACATCACCATTTCTGCGGATGTTATCCGTGATATCGATATCAGCATCTCTTCCATCATTTCATCCGTTGATCTTGATTCCACCGCGAATGCCAGTGTGAATATTAACTCGACTGCCACTCTGTCAGGAGCGGGTTTGCAGATATCCGCATTGATAGAGGGAACAATAGATTCTGAAAATACTCTGGGATTAGCAGCCGGTTCATTTACTGACACGGTCACGGTGGCCATGGATGGACCTACCATCAATGCCCATACGCTATCCCTGAGCGCTCAACGGTCAATCGCGTATTCCACGACTGGTAGAGGCGCTTTGAATGAGATAGCCGGAAATATCACTGCGTCCATCCTGAACAGCACGGTCACTGCCGGTTCAGGTGGTATGTCGGTTTCCGCGGTTGACAGCACTTCAATAACTGCACTTTCTCCAGATTTGGAAATCACGGCTTTTATCGTGGAAAACTGGCCCGCGGATCTGGGAATTGCCGCCGCCAGAAATTACCTCTCCGGTGATATTCAAGCCGACATAAGTGATTCGACAGTCACCGTGAATGGGGGCAATCTTCGGGTAGAGGCGGAAAAAAATCTACAGGTCAGTTCCAGAGCCGAAACCAATTCGATCGCTGAATCATTGCCGGTGGTCGATACCGATGCGTTTACTTTGGATGGCACCTATGCGGCAAACATCATTCGTGGCAATGTTTCTGCCTTTATCAGCAACAGCGCGACGACTACCACCGGTTCCGGCAACATTGTTGTCGAAGCCAATGACAGGTCGGGAATCGATGCTCACAGCGGCATCGCCGCCAGTACCAGTCTGAATGATTTCAGTTTGACTGGTGATCTTACTTCGACTGCCATATCAATTGCCTTTAACGCTATCGGTTGGAACCCGGGAAATATTGCCTTTATGGTCCTGGACGCTTTGCTCGGCACTGCTTTGGGCACGGAAGAACCAGCGCTTGTCTCGGCTTATATCGTAAATTCTTCGCTTACTGTCGCCGGTGATCTGTCTGTGAGTGCGCGCTCAGCAGCAAAAATAAATTCGACCGTCAGTAATACCGTCGATTCGACCGCCTCTGCTTTTTATGGCGCTTCCAGTATGGCCGCCAGCGGCATCCTGGTCAGCAACATGGTATCGAGCGCTGCCACGGCGTATATCGACTTTACTTCAACCTCCGGATCGATTCAGGTCGGCGGCGCCTTGACGATCGCGGCCGAAGATAATTCCGGCATCTATTCTAACAGCAAGATCGTCTCATCATCCATCGTCACCAGTGATGGCGGCGCGGCGGTGTTAAATGATTCACTGGGATACTTGTTATTTGCGGACTTCACCACTGCGGATGGCAATCAATCAATGACATTCGGCGAGCGGGTGAGATTGGCTGGCGATTATGGAGAAGCGACCTATACCGTGGGTGATCCGTTGTCGGAGCAAGTGGTTGATTTAACCGCCGGCGACCTGGTGGATGACGGTGATGGAACAGTTTACCTGTATGTCGGGGCGAACCGTGCGAATTATGATCTGACGACCGAAGATTTTTCCGGAAATGATTGGATCACTGTGGGTGGCAAAAGCGGCAGCGTGTACGAATATCTGGGCAGCACGGCGACGGTGAACTTGGGCGCCACGGATTATACCGATTTGGATTATTGGAAAGAAGTCAAGGAAACCCAGTTATTTCCGGAAGGGCTGAATGTGTCGGATTCAGATTCCGTGTCAGTCGGGGGGATGGTCGTGCGTAATGACATGCG
>CAZTTH010000106.1:0-5687 GCA_964615975.1 uncultured Lentisphaerales bacterium
CAGCCATATGGCGGGTAAGAAAACCCGCCCTCCGTTGTTTGCCAATCACACATACTTTAGAGTATTCGTGGTCTGAGTCATTAATAGTCAACGATACAATGCTAATCCTTTATATTCCCTGGGTATACTCATTCTAAAAATTGGACTCAAAACTATCAAACGTTGACCCCATAGACTAGCGGCAATAAAAAATCGAAAATCATCTAAATTATTAAGCGATGAAACCTTTTATCCCGGTATTCAATTAACCACTAAATCATTGAACATTTTTGGCCTCTAAACCCGGAATCTTTATCCTAATTAACCTCTGAACAGTGAACCGCTGAACCTACCAAATTCCCATACCCTCATGCTCCATTCCATTCCGCCGCAATACACCGTCATCGAAACCCTGTACGAAAGTGCCACTACCGTGGTATATCGCGTGGAAAATCGTGAAGTTGGCCGCAATGAGGTGCTGAAAATGCTGAACAAGGAACGGCCTTTGTCGACCGAAGTCGCTGCCATCAAGCGTGAGTTTGAAATATTACAAAAATTAAAGGGGAACGGAGCGATTGCAGTCCATCGCTTGGAAAGGCGTGACTACCTATGGATCATGGTGATGGAAGATTTCGGGGGGATATCGCTTAATCAAGCGATGAGTCAGGGAGTGTGGCAGGGTGAGGCAGCCCAATTTCTCACCCTGGCGATCCGAATCGCGGAAATCCTGGGGAATATCCATCACCATAATCTCATCCATAAGGATATCACTCCAGGGAATATCATTTGGAATCCAGCCGCCAATATCGTCAAGATTATCGACTTCAATATCGCTTCCGAGCTTTCCCAGGAGCGGCAAACTGACACTGCCGGCGGGAAACTCGAAGGTTCACTTCCCTACCTCTCGCCGGAACAAACCGGCAGAATCAATCGCGAAATCGATTACCGCACCGATTTTTATTCCCTGGGAATCACCTTGTATCACCTGCTGTTCGGCAGACTGCCCTTCACGGCTGACGACACCATCGGCTGGGTATACAACCATATTGCCGTCCCCCCCCAATTCCCGACAGCCCCAAATGCCCAGATTCCGGCGCCAACGATCGATATCCTGAAAAAACTCATGGCCAAGAACCCGGACGATCGTTACCAGAGTACCAGAGGATTGATCCACGACCTGGAACAATGCCGGGATTCCTGGCAAAGAAAAAAAGCGCTCCCGAATTTTCGCCCCGGCGCTTATGATCACTCGGAAAAATTCCAGATCCCCCACAAATTATATGGCCGGAGCCATGAACTGGAACTTTTAATTACCACTTTCGATCGCGTGCTGAGCGGAAGCAAAGAGCTCGTGCTGGTCGCAGGACATTCGGGTATCGGAAAAACGACGTTGGTTGGAGAAGTGCAAAAAACGATTGTCCAAAAACAGGGATTCTACCTCAAGGGCAAGTTCGAACAATACCAGCGGGATATCCCCTATAACGCGATAATAAGCGCTCTCAATGATCTGGTGTCATCCCTATTGACACTGCCTGATGATCGTTTGGCGATCTGGAGACATAAATTCTTGCAGGCATTAGGCCCCAACATCGCGCTCATGATCGAATTGCTTCCCAAAATTTCCGCGATCGCAGGCACTCACCCCCCAATTCAGGAACTGAATCCGATCGAAGCGCAAAATCGATTAATGTTGACCTTCAAGAATTTTTTCAATGTCCTGGCCACGGCGGAACATCCATTGGGATTGTTTTTGGATGATCTCCACTGGGCAGATCCGCCCAGTCTCGATTTAATCAAATACCTGATGACGACCGACGGTCTCGGTTATCTCTTTATCCTCGGCGCCTATCGCGATCATGACGCGCCAGCTCATTATCCGCTGACTGTGGTATTGGAACACATTGGAAAGCGTCAACCGATCCATCGCTTGACGTTGTCACCCCTCGACCAACCAACGATCAACCGGATGGTTGCCGATACACTGCACTGCCCACTGATTAAGAGCCGCTCATTGGCGGCAATTCTGTACGAACGGACCCAGGGGAATCCATTCTTTTTCAACGCCCTGTTTCATTATTTGTACCAAAATAAACATATCCAATATCTTCACGATCGCGGCGCCTGGCATTGGAATCTGCAATCCATCAAGGCCATGTCAATCGCCGACAATGTCGTCGATTACATGATCGCCCGTCTGCAAGAATTACCCCAAAAGACCCAGGAGGTGTTGAAGCTGGCATCGTGTATCGGCGGTGAATTTCAATTACGAACTTTAGCGCTCATCGAAAAAAATCCCCTGGCACACACCGCGAACCATTTATGGAGCGCCATCGAGGCGGGAATCATCCATCCCATGACCCCCGAATATCGCTTGTATCATATTCAGGATACGGCGGACACCAATGCCTTCGCCGCCCCCCTGGCAAGTGTGCCGGAATTGGATATCAATGTCACCTATCGATTTGGCCACGATCGCATTCAGCAGGCGGCTTACGCATTGATCGACCCCAATCAAAAACAGCACCTCCACTTGGAAATCGGGCGGTTGCTGCTCCGGCACGCGGCAGCCGCGGAACTTCCCGAAAAGATCATCGAGATCGTCAGTCATTTCAATGAGGGAATCAAATACCTTACCGATCCTAAGGAAAGAGCGGAGACAGCGGAGTTGAACTCGCTGGCCGCGAAAAAGGCCAAATTATCCGCGGCATTTCGATCGGCGCTGGAATACATTACCCGCGGTATGGAGCTGCTGCCTCTGGATTCATGGTCAACCCATCGTGAACTGAGCTTCGATCTTTACCGGGAACATTGTGAGTGTTCTTATATTTGCGGAAACTTCATGGCAGCAGAAGCAAGTTCACGTATCCTTCTCGACCGTGCCGATTCCGCACTCCAACAAGCAGAAATTTACTCGGCAATGATCAAGCAGTATAACACCACCGGCAAACCCGGCCGGGCGATCGAGACCGGACTCACCGCCTTGCGCTTACTGGGGATAGAAATTCCGCGTCGACCAGCGCGCCGAGCCCTCTCATTGGCTGCCGTACAGGCGCATGCCGCATTGGGCAACCGGATGATCGCGGATTTACTCCACGAACCCATAATGGAGGATCCCGGACAGAGGATTGCCATGACCATCCTGCCGACCACCATCGTGGCGGCATACCTGACCAGAAATCATTCTCTTTTTACCTTGATGACCTTGACCGCGGTGAATCTCACCCTGCGCCACGGACATACGCCGGAGTCCGCGATGGTCTATGGCTGTTATGGCGTCATACTCGGTTCGATTGATGATGATTATCCCACAGGTTTCGAGTTCGGCAAACTGGCTGTGGCGTTGAACGAGAAGTTTAACCATATGAAACTGTATTGTTTCAATCTTTTTACCTATACCACCTTAATTCATCACTGGAATCATCCATGGACTTCTCTGAGTGAATATTATCGGCAAGTCATCCGGGCCGGACTGGAGTCCGGAGACCTGATCTTTCTCGCGTATTCCTGCATCAACATTATTCTGTGGAATCCCGATCTCGATTTGGAAACCGCCATCCGGGAGGGCGAAAAAAACCTGACCATCATCGGTGGGACCAACTATCCCCCGGGAACCGCCCTGGCCCAAATCCTCCAACACTGGCGCTTGAATTGGCAGGGCGGCACGAATGGGCCCACCCTGCTGAGCACGGCGGATTTCGACGAATACCAGGCGTTGGATACCATGATGCAGGGCGAATTTTTCAGCGGTGTCGGCCCCTACTACTTATACAAGGCCTGGTTATGTTATGCCTGGGAGGATTACCCGACCGCGCGCCAGCACATCCATCAAGCCAGACAATTTATCGGCGCCAACCTGGGCCAACCCTATATCGTCGACTTCTCATTCTTCTCATTTCTGATCGCTGCCGCGTTGTATCCACAATCGCCAACCGCCGATCAACGCCGGACTAAACGACAAATGAGAGAAGAATTGGCGCGGATGAAGATATGGTCGGAACATTGCCCGGCAAATTTCATGCATTACCGGCAGGTCATGGAAGCCGAATGGGAACGATTGGCCGGCAACGAATATCGCGCCGCACAGGGTTACGATCAAGCGATTGAATCTGCCCGACGTCATGGATTTCTCTACTGCGAAGCATTAATCCATGAATTGGCCGCCAAACACTATCTGGCCGGCAAACGACCGAAACTCGCCGCGTACTATCTTGAAGAAGCGGGGTACCTGTACACACGATGGGGCGCCACCGCCAAAGTCAGCCAACTGGCAGCAAAATACCCAGTCTTCCGCACTCTGGACACCTCACGCCCGGCACTTGCCGGAAACAGTAATAAATTTGCCGACACCACCCATCCTAAAGGTGCTGAAAATGCCATGCAATCCCTGGATATCGACACCATCGTGAAGGCGTCACAAACGCTTTCCAGCGCCGTGGAATTAGAGAAACTGCTGACTCGATTCATCCACATCCTATGTGAAAATGCCGGCGCCGAAACCGTGCTGATTTTCCTGGTGGATGAATCGACTGATCGACTGCTGTTGCAGGCGGAGAGCCGCAAGGATCGCCAGACGCGTGTGCTCCATGCCGAGCCATTGGAAGATCAAACGGAAGTCTCCACGGGGATCATCCAATATGTCGCGCGCAGTCATGACAGCGTCGTTCTCGGCAACGCGTGTCAATTCGGAAATTTTATCCTCGATGATTATGTCCGGGAATTTAAGCCACTGTCTGTTTTATGCTTGCCGATACTGAATCAGGGAAAACTGATCGGCATTCTCTATCTCGAAAACAATCAGCTTACCGATGCCTTCACGGAAGAACGCTTGCAAGTGTTGGGCATCCTGGCATCTCAAGCCGCCATCTCCATCAACAATGCCTATGTGTACACCATTCTCGAAGAGAAAGTCCGTCAGCGAACTCGTGAGTTATCCGAGAAAAACACCGAGTTGATGCGCTTGAACGCGGAGAAAAGCGAGTTTATGGATATTGCCGCCCACGATCTCAAAAGTCCCTTGTCAACGATACGCGGATTGGGACAGCTCATCAGCGAATCGCTCAATGACTTCACCGCCGAAGAAATCACGGAATATCTCGACCTGATCGTTAAAAGCGCTCAGCGCATGATCGACCTGGTGAAGGATTTATTGAATGTCAATGCCATAGAATTGGGGGAGCTGAAATATCCCCGGGAAAATGTCGATTTACGCTTCATCGCAGCCGAAGTGAAGCAGCAGTTTCATGAGACCGCCGCCGCCAAGAAAATTACCCTGCATTATCACAGTTCCGATACCGACAGTACGATCTCGGCCAACCGCAATGCCATTCACCAGATCCTGGAAAACCTGGTCGCGAACGCCATCAAGTTTTCACCCTGGGAAGCCACCGTGTGGATGAACCTGGAAAACATCGACGGGGTATGCCAGTTTACCATTCTCGATCAGGGTCCGGGAATTCCGGAGGAATACCGGGAACTGATTTTCGAAAAATATGTGCGCGCGCGGGCAAAGCCGACTGGCGGAGAAGACTCAACCGGATTGGGCTTGAATATTGTCAAAAAACTGGTGGAAACAATGGATGGCAGAGTGTGGTGCGAAAACTCCCCGGGAGCCGGCGCCATCTTCATCGTCGAGTTTCGGTTGATTGAATAAGGTACTGGTTCAGGGATTCACGGTTCAATGATTCAGGGGGTACAGCGATTCATCGTTA
>CAZTTH010000107.1:0-5638 GCA_964615975.1 uncultured Lentisphaerales bacterium
TCGTGATTTGTAACTTGCTAAAAATAAACAACTTATAATTTCGTGAAACCCTGTCGGGGACGTATGTGTTTAGCGTAGAGTTTGAAGCGGGTGGAAGTTGGAGTACATCCGTTTAGGATGCTCCTCTTTCAGGCATTATTGCCATTCAGGGTAAAAGCCAGTACTCCACCCGACGCTATACACATACACGCGGGATGGTACTCCCACCTGCGTAAACACATGCAGTCGCGGTCATCCCTGAAGTTGACGCTTGACAGGCAATATGGTACCTGACACCAATCTCTGATCATGATTGCTCATTATTCGTGAGTTGAGCCGCGGTTAGGATTTTAACTCCCGATCACCTATGTTATCGCGAATTTATCGCGAACCAAGATTGTGACTCCGCTGATTTCGACCGCAAGCAGTCGGATTTTCGCACATCGCCGTTCCCATCAGGCTGGTAATCATGCTATCTTTTTCTCAAACCTGATTGGGGTTAGTTTATCGTCTTTTGTTTCAAAAAAAATATGCAAAATGAGTTTTCATTTGATTCCCCACCGCCCTCCGGTCAGCCCGCTGAATCACTGATTCAATACAGCATCAAGGGGGAAGTGCGCAATGTCATTTACGCCAGTTCGGACGGACAGTTTGCGGTCCTGAGAATCCGCGAACTAAATGGCGGGGAAGTAATATTGTGCGGCGCCTTGCGGGAACTGCAGGCAGGACAGGAAATCACCGCCAAAGGCCGGTGGGAGAATCACCGGGAATATGGCCGGCAATTCCGGGTCACGGAATTTCAGGAAGTTCTGCCATCCACCGAAGACGGCATTCGCCGTTATCTGGCAAGCGGCATTGTCCCCGGGATAGGCCCGAAATATGCCGAACGCATCGTAAAAAAATTTGGTGTTGAGACCCTGTCAATCATGGATAATACCTCCGCCCGCCTGCTGGAAATCCCCGGCATCGGCAAGAACAAGATTCAGAAAATTCGCGCCGCCTGGCAGGAACACGCGCAGCGGCGGAATACCTATGTCTATCTCCAGGGGTTGGGGATCGGGATGAGTTATTGCCATCGCCTGTTGCAAAAATATGGGGACAACACTCCGGGCATAATCAAGGAGAATCCTTATCGACTGGCCGCGGAAGTGCGCGGCATCGGCTTCAAGATGGCGGATTCAATTGCGCAGCGTCTCAATATTGCCAAGGATCATCCTTTTCGTCTGGGTGCCGGAGTGGTTTATCTTCTCCATGAACTGGCCGATCGGCAGGGACATGTCTGTTATCCCAAAAGCAGGTTAATCGAGAAGGCGGCGGAGATGCTGGAAGTCGCGCCGCCAATCGCTGAGCTGGGGTTGCAACGAGCGTTGGCGGATGGCGCGGTCAAGGTGGTTGGCGCAGGTGTCGAGAGCGCAGAAGAAGTGGTATATGGCTCATTATTGTATGGCATTGAAACCAAGCTGGCGCGATTGATTGGGCGCAAGATCGATCAGCCTGTGCCGGCGCATTCCGACTTGGCAAAACACGCTACCGCCCAGTGGGAAATTCTCAATCCCGAACAACAACAGGCCGTGATCAATTCCTTCAACCAATCGCTCTCGATTATTACCGGTGGTCCCGGGGTCGGCAAGACCACGGTGGTGCGGGAAATAGTCGCCATCGCGCATAAACTGAATCTTAAACTGGCGCTGACCGCGCCCACCGGTCGCGCAGCCAAACGGATGAGTGAAGCCAGTCAATTTCCCGCCCAGACCATCCACCGGCTGCTGAAGTGGCTGCCGGATAAACAAACTTTTCTTCACAACGAGGAGCGGCAGCTGCGATTACATGTGGTGATTGTCGATGAAGTGTCGATGATCGACCTGCCGCTCGCTTATAATCTCTTTGCGGCGCTGGCGCCGGAAACCCTGGTGGTGTTGGTGGGGGATCGCGATCAATTGCCGTCGATTGGTCCCGGCCTGTTTCTGGCGGATTTGATCGCTTGCGGCCGCGTCCCAGTCACGCATTTGATCCATGTCTATCGCCAGGCGGAAAACAGCCGGATCATCCACAATGCCCATCAGGTCAACCAGGGCATCATTCCCAATTTGCAAACTCCGTCGGGAGACGCGGCTTTGAGCGATTTTTATTGGATCAATCAGGAGGATCCGGAGAAAATCCCGGATCTGATCTGTCAGATGGTGGCGCAACGGATTCCCCAGCGCTTCCAACTTTCGCCGCGGCAAGATATTCAGGTATTGACTCCGATGAACCGCGGGGTCTGCGGCGCCCGGCATTTGAATTCCTGCCTGCAGAATATCCTCAATCCGCTCACGGCGGCCAATCCGACGCAATTAACCTCCGGAGATCTGGTTTTCCGGGTTGGCGACCGGGTCATGCAGGTCAGTAACAACTACGATCTGGAAGTGTTCAACGGCGAGTTGGGAACGATCATGCGGATCGAGAGCGAACCCAGGCAATTCAGCGTCCTTTACGATATGGGAGAAGTCCGCTATGCTTTTGATGATATCCTGCAATTGCGTCTGGCTTATGCCGCGACCATACATAAAGCCCAGGGCAGTGAATTTCCCGCGGTGATTGTGCCGGTCGTTATGCCGCATCTGATCATGCTTAAACGCAAACTCATTTACACCGCCATGACCCGCGCCGCCCGCCTGCTGATCTTGATCGGTTCGCGCAAAGCCTTGGCCATTGCGGTCAAGAACTATCGTGTCGCCACCCGTTATTCCCGCCTTGCCGATCGCCTGATTAATCCCGAAGAGCTCAAGGTCTGATGAAACCCGGGGAATTCAAGGTTAATTCATTCCCGCGCCTTGCTCTGGCAGCTTCCGGAGCGGCTGGCTGGGGAATCTCCTGGGTGTTGCTGCTGAGCCGGTCACATCTGGTATTGAACTATAAAGTGTTGGAGTCAACCGGGAATCTTAATCCGGCGCATTATGCTTTGATCGTATCTGCCGCGTTTGTTTTGGGAACCGTTGCTTATCATGCCGCCGCGATCAAAGCTGGTCAGAGTGCGCTTTTATTACTCAATCTGAGCTGGATCCTGCCCCTGATTGAATGCGCCCGGCAGGTCGGGATAAAAGTGCCGCTGACCCATCTAGAACCCTTGTTCCTTGCCCTGATCAATGGCCTGCTCGTGGCGCCGTTGCTGGAGATTGTAAAGCCATTCATCATGAACCGGGGGCGGGCTCGATACGCTTCTTTTCCGCCTTATTTCCTCATCGTGGTTGGTGGTGGATGCGCAATTTTCTGGTTTTATCAGGGACTTGAAGCGCTCTCTGTGTATTACCTTGGTTATTCCGATTTCGGACTCTTTGCGCGGGCGATGATCAATACCTGGAGGGGAAATGGCTTTTTAAGGATCATCCCCGATGAGCCGTTGTCATTTTATCATTTTAATCCCGGCCTGTTGCTTTTTGTTCCGGTATTGGGAATCTGGCCCGCGGGATACCCGATCATCGTGATGCAAGCAGTTTCTTTGACCCTGCCGGCGTTTTTGGTCTATCGTCTGGCACAATCGTTTGGCGCCTCCCGGAGCGGGGCGGTCATCTGGGCGTTCGCCTATCTAACCTATCCAGTGGTCGGCCAGATGAATCTGAATTTTACCTATGGATGGCATCCGATCAGCATTGCAATCCCATTGTTGTTTGCCGCGCTCGCGGCGTTGATGAGCGGGCGCAAACTTTTGGCGCTGTTCTGTGCCGGGTGGGCGTGCCTGTACCAGGAAGATGTGTTTCTTCTCTGTGCCTGGCTGGGATTCGCCATGGCGATTAAAATTCAGGTGTCACACTGGAAGGGGCTGAAAATCCGGTGGTCGGAGGATCCGCTTTCAGCGCGATTATCACTCCGTGGCTGGCTGGTACTGGGAATGGCCGCGTTGGTTGGCTTTGTCGTTGTGACCCAGACCTATGGGGAATGCGGCGTGACCCAACGGAACCGGATACTCGGTCAATTTGGTTCCAACCCGGTTGCAATACTGCTTTCGCCGATTCTCAACCCGATGCTCTTCTGGCCGCAATTATGTAAAAGTGATTCGCTGCTTTTTCTCTTGACACTGGGGATTCCTCTGGGATTCAGCCGCCTGGCGAAAGGCTGCATTTTCCTCCTGCCGATCATTATCCCGACCACCATCCTCTTGATTTGGGATTCGCAGCCGGCCACCTGCATCGCATTCCAGTATTCCGCGACGTTATTGCCTTTTCTCTTCCTTGCGGCTTTGTATGGGACCTCCCGGATGGCGCCACTGCTTGACGGTATCAACCGCTTATCCAGTGGCGGCCTTGCGGTGCTGATGTCATGCCTGACTCTCTCGACCATGGTGGGAAGTTTGCCTTGGAGTCAGCCGTCGACTCCTTATGGCCTGATGCTTCGGGACAGCCGGGTGTTGATGAATTCCCGGGCAATGATCCTTGATGAGGCGGTGGCAACGGCGGGTGATGGCGCCATCGTTGCCAGTGGCAGAATCGCCTCTCACTTATTGCATGCCCGACACCTTGAAGTGGTGGTTCAAACACTCCGGCTTTATGAAGCACAACAGCAGCTTTCCCCTCCAAAAAATCATTTGGCTGAGTTCGATGCCGTCATCATTGATTTAAAAGATTTCTTCGATCAAACGCTAGCGCAAAATCGTGAAATCGTACGCCTTGCCGAAGCCGCGGGATTTCAACTCCTTTTTGCCGGGGACGGCATTCTGGTGTATCGCCGGCCAGGACAAAATTCACCATCGGTTGCCATGCCGCTGGAGCTCTGGCGCGTGGATCGAGATGATTTTATGAAGATTCGTCATTCCCCCAAGTGGGTAAAAATCGAACCGGGAATTCGTTATTATTTACACCTGACCGGAAAACGTGAATTCGATGGCACTACGATGCGGTTGCATTACGAGATGATCTGGCAAACAACGATTGATTTTCCGCCCTCCTATCAGTGTCAGCATATCATCAAAAACTCTGCAGGTGAGGTGGTGGTTTCCACCGCCCCACAACATCTCAATGGCGGAAATCGCCCGACCTCGATCTGTCGCCAGGGAGAACTCTGGCGGCTGGTGTATTCGATTGATGTGCCCGGCGATTACCGCGAAGAAGAATTAATTGATGATGTGGTTTGGTGGCGCCTGGATTGAATGAGGCGGCAAATTTCAGGTATGAGTCACTGATCTATCAACTGCCGCGAAAAATAAAACGACATTCGGGGCGATCTGAGGCATTCGTTGGCATTGCCAAATCAAAAATCTACATTCAGAAAGTGAAAATTTGGTTGCGGGAATGCCGCCGTGGTTTTGTCCCTTTTTGTCAGGATCTGGCTTATGCGGACGGTTTCGCGGTTTAGCAGAATATTCTCGGCAGGGCTGCCGGCAGAGAGCAGAGAAACTTTACTTCATTGGTCAGAAGTCAGGAGTTCTGCAGCTCCGATCTGGAGATCTAAGCAACTTTAACCACCTCCATGTCAGACCATCGTTCAGGACGGAAAACAGATCCACAGGCAAGGGTTTAGCGTAATCATTGAGGGTAATCAGAGTTGGAATCAGTGTTGGAGTCCAGTCCCGCGTTGCGGGGTATGTGTTTAGCGTAGAGTTTGAAGCTGGTGGAGTTTGGAGTTCACCCTTTTCGGATACACCTCTCTCAGGCATTATTGCCATTCAGGCTAAAAGCCTGTACTC
>CAZTTH010000108.1:0-5602 GCA_964615975.1 uncultured Lentisphaerales bacterium
TCATGGATGCGTTCTATATTTATCAACGCCTCGCCATCCTGATTGTTCCGGCTTTTTTTTATGGCATTGCTCCCGGAAATTTGACCCCGCGTAAAACCGCGGCAGCACGGGCAATAATTGTCATGGCGGCCAGTTACGCTCTGGGGCATCTGCAACAACGATTTCATCAATTCGACCGTGAGGCGCGATCGTTTGACCAGGTTTTAGCCTGTATGGAACCGCGAAAAAGACTGGTTTCCCTGATCCATGCCGACACCAGCACCAAGGCATCGGGAAGATTTCACTACCGGCATTTCCCCGCCTGGTACCAAGTGGAGAAGGGGGGGGTTATCTCCTATTCGTTCTCACAGCAGAAACCCAGTTTGATCCGCTCGAAAAATATCACCAAGGCTGAAATGGCAGCTACCTGGAAGTTACATTTAAATCCACGTTCGTTTGAATGGAAAAATTTCGCCGATTATGATTACTATTTGTTGCGGACTCGCGATGCCCGCGATGTCGCGGATTTCGCGCAGGAGGCCGGCGCCCAGGTCAAGCTGCTCTGCCAGGCAAAGGAATGGTATCTTTATCAAAACAATACTTCATCCATCCAGCAATAATTAAAGATTATGGCATCCGAGACCGACAATTCAGCGATTTGGGATAATTACCATCGCGGCGTGATGAATCTGGGGGTCACACCACTCATGTTAAGTTTTTGGACTTGCCAAGAGTACCTTGAATCGACGCTATTGACTTAATATCCGCGATGATGTCAATAGTGCCGATGTGACCCCAGCGATACATGTATTTCAACAAAAAATCCGGCGCTATCATCAGAGATTTTATCTACAGGTAGTAACATTTTTTAATCACGATAATTTTATTATCTCTGACTTCTCGGTTCCATCATCTTTCTTTCCGTATGATTCGCTGCATGGCCATAAAATGCAGTGTACTTTCATGTACCAGGGAAGAATGAATGTAACCATTGGATTTATAAATCAATTATGACATATTAATCTCGACCGGGCAAATGTATTAACCTATTGTAGTTTACAAAGTAAAATTCCACCGAGATCGATCACCAAATGATTCTGAAATGCATCCACACGATCAAAAATTAGCACTCAGTTGGAAATTTTGTCGCTGGGCAATAAGCAGATTAAAAGAACATCCCGAGCTTAAAAATACCGTTCAGAATTGGATCGATAAACATCGGCACGGAGCGCCTGAATTTTTAGGGGAATGGGAAAAGATCATCCATTCACCGGATGCTTCCGCTATCTTTTATGACTGTAATTTTGAGGATTTGCCCGAAAATCAGCGCGGTTATTATCGGGGGCTGATTCAATCTCATCCATTTTCAGCATTGTTGAGTGGTAAAACCCATGAACGCCGAGCAATTTTATCACGTCTGTAGAAGTGCCGCGACTATTGCCAATCTATCGGAATTAACCGTTTTTGGCGCAGCAGCCGTTACTCCATGGATAGAATTAAATAAATCCACCCGTTATTGGGGATCGATGGAAGTCGATGTGGCTTTGCCCAACCAGGAATTGGGGGATTTAGTCGATGGGACGGTTGGTGAGTTATCTCTTTTCCATAACACTTTTGGTATCTATGCTCATGGGTTAACTCTGGAGGGATTTATAGCCGAATCTGGATGGCGCTCCCGTTCAGGTTTGTTTAATGATCCTGTATCTAAAGTGAAGATTATCGTTCCATCAGTAGTAGATTTAGTCGTTTCCAAGTTTGCCCGTGGTGATGATCGAGACCTTCAATTCGGGGTTTTCTGTCACCAAACATTGGAATTTCCGGTGAATCAAATGCAGAAAATAGCTGATTCACTGAGTGAACAAGCTGTCAAATATGCTCCCACCATCCATCAAAGTGTCACTCGATTTCTAAGTCTGATATGAAATGGGTGATATTCGCAATCACTGCATTTCTTACTCAGGAATGGATTCCCAAGTTACTTTCTCACGACTCAATTCTGTGTTCTATCGAGGTTTCCATTCAGGCACTAAATGAGGTAATTTTTCCCCTCGGCGAAGACCAAAGACTAGTGTTTCCGCTCGCGTTTATCCCGCAGGATCGAGGCGGAACGCAATAAACGTCCCTTCAACCGTTCGGCTTCAGGATCGATTTCAGGAGGTGTCGATAACTTGGCAATGCGCACCTTTTCATAGGTGACTTCCGGCACTTCCACCCGGCCATCCAGAAGCGCCGTCAAGAGACTGCGCGTACAGGCCTGGGCGGCATTGGATTGGATCATCAGGGATTCCAACTCTTCGTCCGGAATTCCCGGCGGCAGGGGCGGAACACAAGCGGGACAGCCAAATTTGCATTCACATTCGCGGATGATCTGCTGACAGAGAGTGAAGGTTTCCGAGATCAGTTCATAGATCTTTTCGGCATACCCCACCCCGCCTTCATGGGTGTCGTACATGAACAACGAACTCTTCCAGACGCTTTCTCCCGCTTCCGCCAGATAGACGTCGGTGCCGATATCCTGTTTGTCCCCCATGCATAAGGCCGGCGCCGCCCGCTGCAGGATATAACTCAATCCAAACAGAGCCGCGCCAATGTAGCGCAAGTCCCTGACCTTCACCGCATCAATCCAGGCGGGAGGCGGCAGCAGGCACCACCCCGTGGTGTCGTATATGAACGGCTCCAGAGTGATCGGGCCATAGCCAATGTTTTCAAAGGAACGTTCGCGAATTTTCTTATATAACTTCGGTTGTTTATTGACATTGATGTAGCCGAATTCCAGCTTGGCGGCATGTTGTTCACGCTTTTGTTCCACTTCACTCATGAGGACCCGCCCCTCCCAGACTGCTTCGGTGAAGTAGTCGACATTCACCTCCTCCACCTGGCATAACTTCTTTTGCAGATCAAGATCAAGCGACATATACCGTTTGCCCAGATGCTGATAGATGGCATCCTTGTAGAGGGTGCCGCGGGCGCCGATGGGATCGATCTCGCCAATGATCTCGCTGCCGCAGTAAATATCCACATTATGATCCGTCATGCCGCGCAGATTGACCCCGCGCGCCGGATAGTCACGCAAGGCATAGCGGTAGTACTCGCGGTAGGATGCCAAGGTCTTTTGTTGTTTGAGCACCTCCAGCGCCGCCGAGTAGGCGGGTTCGGCAAACTCCTCTTCGGTGGCGCGCAAGGGATGCTCATGCGCGGCACAGGGCAGATGCTGCAAGACGATGTAGGGATTATCGGCATGGAGACAAGCTTGCTCGAAGGGGGTCGACGAAATGAAATCCGGGTGATGAACCAGATATTGGTCGATGGGCGAATCGTTGGCGACATAGACGACCAGCGAACGTTTGCCGCTTCGCCCCACTCTGCCGGCCTGCTGCCAGAAGCTGGCGACCGATCCGGGATGACCGGAAAGCAGGCACAACTCGAGATCGCCGATATTGATGCCCAGTTCCAAGGCGTTGGTGGTGATAATGGTATTGAGTTTGCCGCCGAAGAGATCACGTTCCAATTGCCGCCGTTCATTCGGTAATAATCCCCCGCGATAGGGCTTGATGACCGGCTTCAACTCGTCATGACCATCGACAACGGCACGATAAAGGCGCTCAACCTGCTGGCGGGCCCGGCAAAAGCATATGGTGCGAATCTGCAAGCGCGCCGCCTCGCGCATCAGCGGAATCGTGATCGAGCTGGGGCCTTTGCGAAAATAGCCGGCGCTCGCGTTGTGGATCATCGGGGGATTGATCAAATACAAATCCCGTTGCGGCCGCGGCGCTCCATCCTGATTGATAATATTGAAGGGCTGCTGGAATAACGCGGTGACAAACGCTTCGGGATTGCCGACCGTGGCGGAAGACCCGATGAAAAGCGGCCGGCTGCCATGCACCGAACAGGCCCGCCGCAGGCGGCGAAAGACATTGGCGACATGTGATCCGAAGGCGCCGCGATAGATATGCACCTCATCGATAATGACATAACGCAGACGCGCCAGGAAGGATTTCCAGTTGCGATTATGATTCGGCAGGATGCCGCTGTGCAGCATATCCGGATTGCTGACAATAAAATCGGCGGAGGTCTGCAGGCGTTGGCGCTCTTCCCGCGGTGTGTCGCCATCGAAGACACCGACCTGCAACCGACTGCCCACGGCAGCCAGCAGCGTCCCGATGGTGCTTTCCTGATCGCGTGACAATGCCTTGGTGGGATAGATGAAGAGGACGGTAAAGGGCGACTTCGCCTGGACATATTCGTTCAGGATTGGCAGAAGAAAAGAGAGGGTTTTGCCGCTCGCGGTCTGGGAAACCATCAGCGTATTGCGCCCGGCGATTATCGACTCGTAGGCTTGCGCCTGATGGGCGTACAACGACCTGATACCCTGGCCGATCAGTGCCTGACGCAGGCGATCATCAAGGGTTTGCGGGAATGGCCGCAAGTCACCATCGGTCAACGGAATTACCGTGTGTGATTTGATTTGCTGGTGGAATTTATTTTCCAGGAAGGTGATGAATTTGGCGATATCGGGCATGGTTAATCGAATGAGCTTGGTAGTCGATTCTGGAGAATAAATCGATTGTGGATACTTATCCCGTTATGTATATCCCAGTTATTATTGAATCATATCGGCAATTTGTTTATCTGCCATGATCAATTCGTTGACTACATCGGATATATCTTCATTTTTATTTCGTGCTATTTTAGCAACAAACGAATAAGCATCTGAATCTAAGTAGATCGGGATTACCTCTTGGATCTCAGGATGGTAAAACTTTCCACGTACGCCATCGGAAAAATCATATTCTTGTTTCATAATTTCCCCATATAATGTTGATGTTCTACCTTCGTTGCCTTTCGACTGGAAATGATTCGGATGTTTACATTTTCGCCATCGATATAAAGAAATGTATGATTCACTACTAACAGATTGCCATTTGCCCCAATTCCCAATGTGATCCATCGATCTTCATCAAGGCTGTGTTCATTATCATATATGGATATTGCTCTAGGATCACGAAAAACGGTTGCCGCATGTTCGAAACGAACTCTATGTTTACTCCAATTTGATTTGGCCTTATTCGGACTCCATTCAAATTTATAAATCAATGTTATGTCCTTCAGATTTATATATTGAAACGGTACTATTTCAATAGGTGTTAGAATATTCCTTTATTTGCCTATCAGCAATAATGATCCCGTCAGAAAACAACCCCAATCCATTTTCGTATTGTTAATGATGAATAATTTTTGAGAATAATATACACGGGTCGAAAACCATATGAAGATTATCATATCTTACCTGATAATCGTTGACTAGACCGGCGAGCTGATTATATTGTCAGGCTCTTGCGTAAATTATGAAGCCAGCATAGCTCAGTTGGTAGAGCAGCGCACTTGTAATGCGCAGGTCGCCGGTTCGAGTCCGGTCGCTGGCTCCATTCCTTTTCCATTAGCACCGCTCAGAAATGGATTCCCACGCTGCTTTCCTGAAACTCCAGGGCGTGTATCTATGAAGTTTCCATTCCCCCACTCATCAGGAAAAGTCGATTTCAATGCTTTAATTCGCGGAAATAGGGCCGCCCGGTAATGCGGTCGACATTGATAATCAGGCGATAACTGTCGGCGATCAACAGTT
>CAZTTH010000109.1:0-5413 GCA_964615975.1 uncultured Lentisphaerales bacterium
TCACTCCAAAAAAACGCAGCATAAGCTGTACAACGTTAACCGGGGGCACTACAGAAGCGGAACAACGTGGTTGCAGGAGATTATCAATTATAATGGTATATATCGACCTATGTTTGAACCATTCCATTATGATCAATTAGAGATTCTGAAAAATTGGAATAAACATCAATATATCAGACCGGAAATTAAAGATGAAAAGTATTTGGTGCCGGCTAAATTGATTCTAAGTGGTAGAATTACTCATGGATGGGTAGATCAGTTTAACACAAAATGGATTGATCGTAAGCGATTGGTAAAAGACATTTGGGCAAATCTATTCCTTAAGTGGATAAAGGTAAATTTCCCCGAAATACCAATAATATTATTAATCCGACATCCATGTGCCGTTGCTCAATCCAAATTGAGATTTGGTTGGAAAACCGATTTAGACGACTATTTGAAGCAACGTGATTTGGTTTCTGATTATCTGACTGTGATGAAACCTGAAATTGAAAGAGCCGTAGATCCTTTCGATAGATTAATTTTCAGTTGGTGTATCGAAAATTATATCCCGCTCCAACAACTTGATCATAAAGAATTTCATCTGGTTTTTTATGAGCACTTATGTATAGAACCTGAAAAATCAATTAGGTCAATTTTTGAGTTTATTGGTATTCCATTCGACCATAATGTTCTATCAGCTTCTAGACAACCGTCCCGATTAGCTCGACAATGGAGTGCCATTTATAATAGCAAGGATTTAATTAGTGACTGGTCTTTGTTTGTAACCGAAGAAAAAAAGAAAAGAACAATAGAAATACTAAGATTATTTAATCTAGATAAAATTTATGGTGTAGATCCGATTCCCCTAATCTAATGTTAAATCGCACCTATTTAATCTCTGATTTTATTTCCTTTTAATGGATGAATTTATTTTCAATCGAGAACTGCTATCTCCTCTCAACCGTAAAGTTGGCATAAGTGCTTTTCTCAGGGTGAGAAATGGAGACGAATTTCTTTGTCAAACAATTGAATCACATATAGATCATTTTGATGAAATCGTTGCGGTATATAATCAGTGTACTGATAGAACACCAGAGATATTATACCGACTTTCCCAAGAATATCCGCAAAAAATAAAAGTGTATGAGTACAAACCACGGGTATTTCCTATTAGCTCGACTGAACACCAAAGGACACCGCCAGATTCAATTAACAGCATAGTTAATTATTATAACTATGCTTTATCAAAAACGACCTACAATATCGTAACCAAGCTTGATGATGATCATTTCGCAATAAAAAAAAATCTAACCAAAATTGTAGATAACATCAGAAAAATTGGAATTTATGATCATATCCTGATGTTTTCAGGAATAAATTTAATGCGATCAGAAAGTGGGGAAGTGGGAGTTTATTCTAACCAGCCATTTGCGGGGAATGGTGATCATTTTTACTGTCCCATATCAAATGACACATATTTCAAACATCATTCGAACTATGAAATTTTCACTTATGGCAACTTAAAGTCTAAGTATGTTGGACTTTTATATTTTCATTTAAAGTACTTGAAGAAGAATCATGGTTTCGATAATTACGAGTTGGAATCTAACCCTAAAAGTAGACATGTAGAACGGTTAAAAAATATAAAAAATAACCGACCTATTTTATCATTAGAGGATTTTAGATCGGCAAGAATGGTACGAGATTTGTTTCTTCGGAAATCTCAATCAAGGATAAATATGATTCTTAAGAAATTGATGTTGCCGTTTGTTCCTTATCTTATTCCAAAATATTTACCATCGAAATTGAAGGGATTGAATTATTTGCGGTTGGAACGATTGCAAGAGGATTTAAATAATGTTGTCATACCATTTGAATTAAGGAAATTGACAAAATCTTAGTGTATTTAAATTTGTTTATTGATGATATCTATCGTAATCTATCGAGAATACATCTCGCTTTAATCATTTGCTCTCGCTGCGATTTATTTAAATTCAAAGTAAGTCTGATACCTGCGCCATATTCAAAATTTTAGTTGGTGTATATTCTCTACTTTACTAAATCAGTTTAATCAACTTATTACCCAATTTCGAGTTTTAATCATATTCCATGCAAAGTTACTAATAAAACGATTCGGTAAACCCCTCCCTGCTAATATTAAAGATTGACATTATTTCTAGTGGATTAATTGTCACAGCTCTTAATTTGAAAATTATTACTCGAGGAATCCAGATTCGTATTAAAATTTATTCCCTAAAAATGATGGTAAAATTAGGGATTATAATAATCACAATAAATTTTTAATGTTTTCACACATTTATTGTAATAATTAATGGCCAGCATAGATAATTCATCATCTATATCTATATGTTTATAATCACTTGCTTCCGATACAACCTTTCCCTGTTTAATCGTGGGTGATGGATCGCCAAACCCAGCTATACCCGTATATCTGAAGGTTTGATAGGTTGGTCTCAAATCCTCGGATAAATCAAGCTTTTGTGTTAAAAATTGCAGTACCTGAGCTGTATCGTTAACAATCGATTCTGATTCTATAAAAAGTTTTGTCTTAGCTGGTAGTGCTGCATACAATTCAAGTTTTGACAGCCTTTCCGTGTAATATTTTGTTGCAATATTTGAATCAGTATTACTTGAATGGCATTGAATATTTCTTTCCATATCAATTATACTGCGTATTGTTGACTCTGGTTTTCTTATTAAATAAATGATGTGAACTTTATTAAAAATTCGAGATGAAATTTCGAGGTAATTACTCAAAATTTTATCTAACACATATCTTCCACTTAGATCTTGATTGCAGGCTCTGTATACACCAAGGCGGAGCTTAAATAAATCTATTGTTGAATTATAACTGCGTTGCATTTCTCCATATCCAGAAATATCACCGTTGCTACCCAATATGTGGCATAAAAGACTGGAAAAGCTGCGCATATGACTGATCACAAACAAATATTCCTTCTTCTCCAAGAACATTTTAGGGTTTTTAAATAACAAATTATAAATCAATTCTAAAACATTTATTTTGATCATTCTTTTGTCCCAATTTGATTAAATCATCTGACTTGACCCGTAAGCTATACGCTGGAACGAGAATTTATCTTGATATTGTGGATTTGGTGCATTTCCAAATAAGAGGATTAAAATCGCACCATCCTTCGATTATACCGGATGTATCATATCGTGCGTAATTCATTGCTATCCCAGGTAAACTATTTACCTTTTTCAAAATTGTTAAATTATCCACTAAATTATTGCATACATAGTTATTCATTTATATTTAACTCGTAATGTGAGATATGCCGATTCATCAGCTTAAAAATTTACCCCACAGCGATTCGCTCAAAATGCACCGCGATGGCGGTAGCCTGTCCGATCTAAACCTCACCTATCAGATCACTCATTATTCATGCCCACTACTCCTGAAGCAGAGTTGAAATCAGATATTAATATCTCGACCGTGGACACACCAACTGATACCTCTAACTTATCGCTCGTCGTGTATTCCCCAGAATCACCGCTGTCAAATCCTCGGAAGTTAATCAAGGAAGTATTTTATGATTTATATCGTTGCCGCGAACTGATTGGGATATTGTTTCAACGCGACCTCAAAGCACAGTTTCGCCAGAGCTATCTGGGTTATGTGTGGCTCTTCCTGCCACCTGTGCTGACAACCGCCGTTTGGCTGTTCCTTAACGGTCAAAAGGTGATCACCATCCGCGACACCGGCATGCCATATCCGGTGTTTGTGATTATCGGCAGTGTTGTGTGGCAGACGTTCACCAAGTTATTGCAGAGTCCGCTCCAATCTTTTAATGCGGGTAAGCCGGTCTTCATGAAATTGAAAGTACCGCCCGAAGCTTTTATCGCAGCGGGTACTGCCCGAGCAGCATTTGAGTTCCTGATTTATGCGATCACTTTGATCCCAGTGTTCCTGGTTTTCAGGATTATTCCGCCATGGACCGTTGTCCTTATTCCAATAGTGATTTTGTCTTTGTTTGCGCTTGGTACCGCGCTCGGCATGTTGTTGGTTCCTTTTGGCAGCCTCTATTCAGACATCCAACAAGCGGTCCCGGTTCTGATGGGATTTCTGATGTATATGGCTCCCGTAGTCTATCCGCCGCCAAAGTCTTGATTAGCTTCTCAATTGATTGCCTGGAATCCGATGACACCCATTCTGATGAGTGCGCGTGATCTGCTCATCACCGGATCAACTGCTCATCTCTGGCCGGCAATGATAATTCTCTTTATATCATGTCTTGTCATTTTTATGTGTTTATTGGGACTGCGGGTCATGATGCCGCATCTGGTTTCGAGGATGGGGATGTAGGAGGGGAAGTTATCAGTTGGCAGTTATCAGTTGGCAGTCGTCAGTTGACTTGGGATAAGTGATTTTAGAAATGGCAGGATTTGAAGATCTTGAAGTTTGGAAGCGAGCGGTAGAACTAAGTACGTCAATTTACACCGAAACGCGAGAGTTGAACGACTTTGGCTTTAGAGATCAGATCAGGCGAGCCGGATTATCTATTCCATCAAATATTGCAGAAGGCATCGAACGATCTACACCGGGTGACCAGTGTAAGTTCCTAGATTATGCCCGAGCATCCTGCGGCGAAGTCCGCACCCAAACGATCATAGGAATGCGGGTGGGTTTCGTTTCTGAACCAACCGGAATCACATGGTGTCGCGAAACAAAAGAACTGGCTGCCATGCTTAACGGTCTCATCCGTTCAATCCGAAGTCGCAACTGAATACTGCCAACTTCCCACTGTCCACTATCAACTGCCGACTATCAACTGCTGACTACCCACTGATGTCTTTCAACTTCCCACTGTCCACTATCAACTGCCGACTGAATACTGATGACTGAATACTGATGACTTCCCACTACCAACTGATAACTCCCAACTGATGACTTCCCATTGCCAACTGACGACTTCCAATTTCCCCCATGTCCGAAATCCTAATACGCTGCGAAAACGTCAGTAAAAAGTTCTGCCGGGATCTGAAAAAGAGCCTTTGGTATGGAGTTAAAGATTCCGCAGCCGATCTATTTCGTTGGAAGCGCCGAGAAGCGAGCGACGAGAGACGAGAGTCAAAGAACTTCGCCTCTCGCGACTCACAACTCGCAACTCCCTATGATTCTCTCTCAACTGGCGACTCTCAACTGGCGACTTCCCCAGAACCCCTCGCCTCTCGCAACTCGCATCTCGCTACTCCGGAACTCCGTCCCGGTGAATTCTGGGCCAACAAAGACATCAGTTTTGAATTAAAGCGCGGAGAGTGTCTTGGATTAATTGGCAGAAATGGGGCAGGAAAAACCACGTTACTCAAGATGTTGAATGGGCTAATCAAGCCCGATGCCAGCGGCATTTTGAATCTGGCGTGATTCTGGCAAATTGAAACGCCCGGT
>CAZTTH010000110.1:0-5220 GCA_964615975.1 uncultured Lentisphaerales bacterium
AGAACCGATGTTTGAATTTGCTGGATCGATGGCGAAATGGCGGAAGTTTACGCAGGATAATTCTGAAGATAACAGGGCACTGCGTGGCGGTTCCTGGTCAGATGCCTCGGGGTACTGCCGGTGCGCTTGCCGCCTCAGCTATTGGTCGTACGGCTCTTGGAGCAGCTTTGGATTGCGCGTAGTGGTGCGCGACTTATGATTGTTACCCTTTAGCGCTTTAACGCTTTTACCCTTTTCGTCCCGCCCACGGGACGAAAAAAAATTTTGAGATATCCGCAATATCCTGAATTTTATCCGCGTACATCCGTGAAATCCGCGGTAAAAAATCTCTTGGAATTCAGCTCAACCACAAACAAACATACTCTGATCTCATTCATGTAATCGTTCGATTTTTGCCAGCGCCTGACTATAGAGGTCGTAATGATAAAAATCGATCAATCCATGACGAGCAATGAATTGACTGCGTTCCTTCCAACCCGGAAGCGTGTGGGATAAAGTTATCCGGAGCCGCAAGTTCCAGGTTAATATCAAGGGTATTTTTCAACCTCGATATTACCGCGAAAATCCCTCTGGGTTCAGGATCTAATTTTATATCAATTTATTTAAACCATTTCAATAAGGTTTTTTTTGACGGTTCGTATGGGTATTGCAATTCATAGCCAAGCGCGTTTTGCACCTGATCGATTTTCCGCGCATAATCATCGACCTTATCAACCGCAATATAATCTCTTAACGAACGATAAGAATAATGAATATTAACCGTCTTGTCATCGCAGGTGGTATGCATCGAGAAATCAAAGGCATCGTCTGTCAGCATGAGCTCACCGCCGGGAGCGTCGGTTTCCGTGGGCAGAATCAGCGTTGAGTTCACCGCGACATTGACGGGGTGATCGATTCTCAATGGCACTTGGCGCCGGAGATTTTGCGGCGGATTAAAATAATCGTTCAATTCAATCGGATAAAAATAAGCGGACATCAGTTTATCGGCTTTTTTCTCCTCCCAATAGCCCGGGATGGCATAATATTCCCTGATGATAAATTCATTATTCTCGCGGTCGTCGGCAAACTCCAGATTCCCCGCCAACTTGATATCCGGCCAGAAGCGGGTGTAAAAATCACGAAAGTTTTTCTCCAGTTGTTTCCTCCCAACCGCAGCCAGTTGATAGCGAATCATATCAGCCTCAATGCCTTTATAGGTATTGGCAATCGTCAATCTCACCTCGTTGCCAATTCCGGCGCTGAGATCGTAGAGGTTATTGGTAACGCGGCCTGGTTCATCATTGGAAGTGGACGGCATGGATGTAACCCCGGTTGTGGCCGGCGCCAGAACCAGCGCCTGGCCATAATCCGCCTGGTGCAGTGACGCCAGATTTCCCCCCTGACCGGCGATGGCCGGATCGACCCAATAGGATCGGCCGGCAATCCTTGCCTGAACACAGACATGATTGAAAATAACCGGACTGGGATGATAATCGGTGACATGATCACGCAAATAAGTATTGACCATGGCGGGGTATGCCTCAATTCCCAACGCCCTCAGGATCACGACCAATAAGAGCGCTTTATCCTTGCTATCGCCAAATCGGCGTTCGAGAATGAGCGCGGGAGCTGTGGGAACATAGGATTTGGCGCCCGAGATAATATTGATAAAACGGATTTTATCCTGCACCAAGCGGAGTGCTTCTATAAATTGACTTTCCGGAGTCGATTGCCGGTCAGATATTTCCATCGCCTGAGCTTTTACTGATTCTGCCGGTTCATAATGAGCTTCATACATGGGCAGGATTTGACGGCAAACGTCCTGCCAGTCTCTGGTCTCAGAGATCTGGATATAAGGGATGGGTTCGTACCATAAGGGCAGCTCTGGGTCCGGAACGATGCCCGCGACTTCCTTAAGTGACCAGCGATAGTCGGTATGTTCCGCGGTGGACTCGATCCGGGGTTGAATCTCCGTGGCGATATTTTTGCGGTACAGCTGCCGTTCATGGGGGAATAACAAACGGTACTCCAGACGGGCGATCGGCCATAAGGACGCGACCATAAACTCATGATAGAAATGATGATTTAATGCCGGGTTGTAGCCGGTGATGGTGAAACTGTAATTGATGATATCACCTACCCGAATGTCTGTTAAATCCAGAACGAAGGTTTTGGTCCCGTCATAAATCCGTGTGTCCAGACTTTTCTGACGTTGCCGCAGGGAGACTTTTTTGCGGTCGAAGCGGTCGAGCAGCTTTCCACCGCGGAGAATCTGCACCCGATGAATCGCCAATTGTTCATATGCCGGATCAAAATCAATGGCGATATTGCCGCCATTTTCGCGGCCTTCCCGGGTAACGATTTTTTTGGCGATAAAGGTGTAATTTTCAACCTCCCTGCCGACCCGAATTTGCTTGTTGATCACGAGGAAACACTGACCATCAGGAGATTGATCTTCCTGAAATGCGGCGCGGTCATCCACCTCCATGGGCAATATCCAATCCGGTTCGGCGGCAATGGTATAATCGCTGCTTCCTTTTTCGATACCGGCAGAGGGGCTCTGAGTGGCAAGCCCCAGCACAGCAAGAATCAGGGCGAAACGGAAAAGTGCGTGGTGAATTAGTATCGTCATCAAGAAATTAAAAATCGTAGATCCAGTTATTCCAGACTTCCACATAGCAGCCACTCAGCCTCCCGGCACTGATCTTCAAATGCATATCGCGATGTGATTTCCATAAGTAATCGCGGGAGCGAATCATTACCTTGTAGGGAGAGGTGTTGACCAGGGCATATTCTTCGCCTTGAATGGGAATCGACCAATAGGTGACCATTTCGTTAATTTTATTTCCTGATAGATGCGGCATTTTCCGCGCCAGGATTTTAAACAGGGTTTCGGAATCGAGATCAATGCCCTTGTTCCAGAATTGTTTTTTTTGCGCGTGCTGCAATAACCAATTATATTCCTGTTGCATTGGCGCCGCTGAATAATAGCGGCTGTACCAACAGGGCAATCCCCAATTAAACCAGAGATCATGGGCTTCCATTTGCCAATCCGCATTAATCGGTTCGACCTTGGAATCACTTAATAATTTCCAACCGGAGGTGAAAAGGACGATGACCAACACTAATATCATCATCAGGTGAAATCGGCAGCGCTTGGGCATCCAGCGTGACAAATGAGGTGAAATACGCAAAATTTTAAACCTGTTCGATTGATGTGTGAGTTATCCGTTTAGACGCTCATTAAAGCTGAATCAATCCCCCAACCGATGCCCATCTGCCAGTAGTATGTATTTCGGGGTAGCGATTCATGCTATATAATAGTTATATTTCAAAGATTTGATAGCACTCGTACCATTCACCTATGAGCGAATGACCAGGCGCGGTCATATTCTACATCTTAATTTTATTTGAATCGCAAATCAAAATCATCGTCGGGGATTCTCTCATGAGTTCCAAGTAGACCAACCAATCGGGATCATTTAACATGTCATTATCGGTTAACACAGATGAATTTTAACCAACCCTTCATCATAATACTGGTGGGGTTGTTTTGTTACTGGGAGAACCTGCTCATGGCTGGCGAAACACCGGCACGACCCGAAACTTCAACTCCCCAAGTCCAGTCAACCCGATCAATCCCTTCCGCTGAAATTCCTCCAGTGAACCAAGAAAGCGAGGAATTGTACCTGTCTCCACATACGTTATTGACCAACACGCAAAGTCTCGGCCCATTGATCTATGTCGATACCCGGCTGGAGGAAGAATTTAACCGCACGCACCTTCCCGGTGCAATTAATATCCAGCGGCATGCCTTAAAAGTTTCAGATTACCTCAAGCCCTATACCGTGATCCTGCTCGACAAAACCGGGTGCGATCCCATGCTTGGCGAAACCTGCCGCAATCTCCGAAGGCTCGGTTACCAGCAAGTGAAGATTCTGAAGGGTGGCCTGAATTATTGGCAATCGCATGCAGGCGCGATGGTTGGACTATTAATCGATCAATCACAATTATCCCTGCTCTCCCCCCGGGAATGGGTGACAGTGCGGCAGGCAACTCAATGGACAATCTTACAATTGGCAGGTTCATCGGACGAGAAACTGCCTGACCCATTCTCCGCAGCCATTCCAATTCCCGCCCAGGATCAGAATACCGAGGCGATTTTCAAGCATCTCCCCACCAATCCCACGACCATATATGAAATCCTGGTCATTAATGAAACCGGTGATTATCCTGACTGGCTGCAACGCTGGCAGCGTCCGGAATTCCTCAATCTCTTTTTGCTTGAAGGCGGGTTGCAAGCTTATCGGCGATTTGAAACCAATCAAACCGCCACCGAGACGCGCATCATCCAAACCATTCCCGCCGAAAAATCCTGTGCCACCTGCCCATGAATATGATTGTCATGCCATTGATTATAGCGCTTTATGGGGGATTAAGCTGCATGATTGCCTGTCTCGCCAATGATCCCGCCCGCGAGATTAACTTCCCCCCGCCTCCGCGACCGCCTGATCATGTGCGCCTGGTTCATTATGGGTTTACCATGTTGAATGAATCCGACAGTGTCGCCAGTGACGGTCGATTTTATACTTATGCTCCCGTCGCTCAAACCAGTTATCAATATTGTCAACTCTTATCATGTTCCTCGCCCGCGAATCTGCGCGCTGACACGCTGGGAAATCAGGTGTTGGAATTCAAACTCGACGCGTTACCCCCTTACGGCCAAACCATCATTACCATTAAAGCGTATCTGGGTTTATATGATCAGGCGATACCGATTCCCTCCGATAACAACGCCGCAGCCATTTTCACTCAAAGTGAACCTTATATTGAGGCGGATGATCCCCATATCACCGCGTTGGCGGCGAAACTTAAAAGCGCTTCACAGAATACCATCGGCAGAGATCTCTATGATTGGATCGTGACCAACATCAATAATGGTCCATATTCCGCGGATAATTTAGGCGCGCTCGCTGCTTTGAATCAGGGACAGGGAGATTGTTCGGAAATGGCCTTTCTCTTTTGCGCCCTCAGCCGGTCGGCTGGCTTACCGGCACGTTATATGAGCGGATATAAAATTGACCGCAACGCGGTTCTGCTCCCTTATATGTTTCATAACTGGGCGGAAGTTCACAGTGAAAATGCCTGGCGGGTTGTCGATCCCCAGACTAAAAGCTTCATGGAGCAGGAAAACAATTATATCGCTTTTACTATCTATCAGAATCATAACGAGCTGGCGCA
>CAZTTH010000111.1:0-4965 GCA_964615975.1 uncultured Lentisphaerales bacterium
AATGGATTCCAGAATATCTTGAACACGTAATTTTCAGTTGCGCTCATCGGCATGGTTTACACTCAATGGGCTTCCAGCCAATTCCTGCCCATGCCGACATCGACAACGATGGGAACCGCCAGCGGGATCGCGGTTTCCATGGCTTTCCAGATCATCGGCACGACAGTCTCCCGCTCGTCGCGATAGAGGTCGAACAACAGTTCGTCATGGACCTGGATCAACATTTTTGTCTTGAATCCGCCGGCCTGCAATTCCCGGTGGATTTTGATCATCGCCAGCTTGATCATGTCCGCCGCGGTCCCCTGGATCGGGGCATTGATCGCGACCCGTTCCGCCGCGCCGCGCACCACGGAGTTGGCGGAATTGATGTCGCGCAGATAGCGCCGTCGGCCAATGAGGGTTTCGACATAACCGGTTTGCCGGGCCGATGCGGCGGTATTTTCCATGTAGTCTTTTATCCCGGTGTAACGGTTCAGGTAGTTCTCGATAATGCGTTTGGCTTCATAGCGGGGGATGGCAAGACGCTGCGCCAGACCAAAGGCGCTGATCCCATAGATGATGCCGAAATTCACCATCTTGGCCTTGCGCCGCATTTCATCCGTGACCTGATCCAGGGCGATGCCATAGATCGCCGCGGCGGTTGCCTGATGGATATCCAGCCCGGAAGCGAACGCTGCAATCATGGCTTGATCCTGACTGATGGCGGCAATGATGCGCAATTCGATCTGGGAATAATCCGCTGACAGGAGGAGATAATTGGAATCGCGGGGGATAAAAGCCTTGCGGATTTCCCGCCCCTTCTCGGTGCGGATCGGGATGTTCTGCAGGTTCGGGCTTTGCGATTGCAGCCGCCCGGTGGCCGCCACATGCTGGTTGTATTGGGTGTGCACCCGTCCGGTTACCGGGAAAATTGCTTCCGGCAGGGTATCGACGTAGGTGCTTTTGAGTTTCATCAGCGACCGGTATTCCATAATATCGCGAACAATTTTGTGATACGGCGCCAACAGTGACAACGTTGCTTCGGAGGTGCTGTATTGTTTGGATTTGCTGGTTTTCTTCGCTTTGGCATCCAGCCCCAGGCGATCGAAGAGCACCTCCCCCAATTGTTTCGGGGAATCGATATTGAACGGTTCCCCAGCCGCGGCATAAACGGCGGCAGCCAATTCATTGGTATCGCGCTCCAATTCCCGCGAATACTCCTCCAGCGCGGCTTTGTCGACTGTTATGCCTTCGGCTTCCATGGCGATCAATACCGGGATCAGAGGGATCTCCACTTCATTGAAGACACGCTCGGCGTTGTGTTCCTGAAGCTGGGGAAGGAGGAGGTCATGCAACTGCAGGGTGACATCCGCGTCTTCCACCGCGTACTCGGTGATCAGGTCGGGGGCGACTTCACGCATGGTTTTCTGGTCTTTGCCTTTGGGGCCGATTAATTGTTCGATGGGAATCGGGGAATAGGAGAGATAGTTTACCGCCAGGAGATCCATTTTATGCCGCCCTTCCGGGTCGATCAGATAATGGGCGAGCATGGTGTCGAACAACCGGCCGCGCACGCTGATGCCATGCCAGTAGAGCACGCTCAGATCGTATTTGAGATTGTGGCCGATGATTTCCTTGGCCGGGTCATCCCATAAGGGCTGAAATTCAGCCAGAACCCGTCTGGTTGCTTCGGTGCCTGGCGGAACGGTGACGAACCAGCCGGCGCCCGGTTTGACGGCAAAGGCGATGCCGACCAATTCAACGGTTTTGGTATCCAGTCCGGTAGTTTCGGTGTCGAAACAAATCACCTCATATTTCAGCAACTCAGTCAATAGTTCATGACGACCGGGTTCATCTTCGACGCAGAGATATTGATGTGGACGATCGACAATGGTTTTGATGTGCGGCGGTAATGCCGCGTTTGCAGACAGAGACGTTGAGGCAGATGCTGATTGGGTGTCGGACTCCTTTTTCGCGGGCATGGATTCGGCAATCAGCGCGAATTCCGGCTGCGCGTCCGGCGCCGCTGACGTTGCGGCAGGTTCGCCAAAAAAGCGGTTCGCCAGGGTGCGAAACTCGAATTCCTGAAACAACGCCTGCAAGCGCTCACGATCGGGGTCACGGACAGCGAGCGCATTCAGCTCAATGGTGATCGGGGTGTGGCAATTAATGGTGGCCAACCTTTTGCATAACCGTGCCTGATCGGCATGGGCAATAATCTTTTCCTGCAGTTTTCCCTTGACTTCAGAAACGCGTTCAACCAATGCCTCGATGTTACCGAATTGCGCGATCAGCTTCTGGGCGGTTTTTTCGCCGATTCCGGGAATGCCGGGGATATTATCGCTGGCGTCGCCCGCCAGGCCGAGCAAATCGATGACCTGTTCCACCCGTTGAATCCCCCATTTTTCCAGGACTTCTGGTATCCCCATGATTTCCGTGCCGTCACCAGCCCGTCCCGGTTTGTAGATAAAGGTGTGCTCATTAACCAACTGTGAAAAATCCTTGTCTGGAGTGACCATGTAAGTGATAAAGCCTTGTTCGTCAGCGCGTCTGGCGATAGTCCCGATGATATCGTCAGCTTCATAACCCGGCGCGGTCAGGATCGGAATATTGAAGGCATCGGCAACGCGGCTTATATGGGGCAGCGAAGCGAGCAGATCTTCGGGGATGCTCTCGCGCTGCGCCTTGTAAGCGGGAAACAATTGATGGCGTTCGGTGGGTTCCGGCGTGTCGAAAGCGATGGCAAAATGCGAGGGGTTTTCATTCCTGATGATACTGATAACGGCGTTGGTAAACCCAAAGATGGCGGAGGTATTAAACCCTTTGCTGGTCAACCTGGGGTTGGTCATCAGGGCAAAGTAAGCGCGATAAGCCAGCGCCATGCCGTCGAGGAGGAACAAGCGTTTTTCAGTTTGGTTCATGATGGGTAATAGCCGATATAAATGAGAGGAAGATATTCATGCCGGTCACATTCCGCAACCTGCGGGTGGTGATGGCGATTGGTTTTTATTTAAATGACATGAAAATTTTTGGAGCTTTCGCGGTCATGGTAGAATATGAAATCAAAATGCGCTGGAATTGCATTGTCTGACAGGCCTGAAAATTGTAATGGGGCTGCGGCCAGAGTCAAGGTTGAGGATTGGTGCAATATATCAAGCAATCTCAGGCCGGAATTTTCCTGTCATCTTCAATGGCGAATGATTTCTGATCAGTAGCTTTTTGCTCAATGGGGTGTACATTAGTCACTGCATACAACAATTTTATTGTGAGTAATACAAAAGCGGTTTTATGATTTCAATTGCTTGAATTCGGTGTTTTAACAATACTTGCCTGAATTTCTTCCTTTACTACTTTTAGTTGATGTCTATCAACTCTCCTCAATCATCCTTACCTGTCTTGGAAAGTCACATTCGCGGAAATTTAATTGTTTAAACCCGAAATACCGAAAATAAAAACCGAAGGAAATCATTGCCAATGAAACCCGCCCTAACCACCTCCGGGCATGGCTCGGAACCGACCTCATTCCATAACCAATTGAAGTGTCAGGTACAAGCTTATCTTGATGAAAATAAACTGAAACCACAGGGGCCGTGGCAAATGTATTTGAAGACCATTGAGATTCTCGGTCTTTGGATCGTGACATATATCAGCTTGATGGTCTGGGGCCCCCAATCGCCTGTCCTTGCGGTGATCATGGTGTTGACATTGGCTTTTTTTACCTTGTGCGTCGAAATGGGGGTCATGCATGATGCCAGTCACCGCGCCTGGTCAAAGTCGCCCCGCTCAAATCGGTGGATGGGCATAACCCTGTTCCTTGCCGGATGCAGCACCATCCTCTGGTATCACAAACATGTGATCGCGCATCATGGCCATACCAATGTTCCCGGGGAGGATCATGACATTGAATCTGGCGGTTTGTTCCGATTTCATCGCGGCGACAAATGGCATTGCTGGCACAAAATTCAGCATTATTATGCGTTTCCGCTATATTCACTGCTCATCCTGAAATGGGTTTATGTCGACGATATCAAAAACGCGCTCAGTAATTGTTATAATTTATCACGGGAAGAACGCGCCCGGTTGTGGATCGAAATTCTTCTCTCCCGGATTAGTCATCTGTTGCTTTTTATTGTGGTGCCGTTTCTCTATTTTAATCATATCGGCATGGTCATGGGGATCTATCTGGTGCATTGGTTGGTAGTGGGGCTGGTTCTGGCATTGGTATTTCAACTGGCACATATTTCCAATGTGCAAGAATATCCGGAAAGCTTCAATGCAACTCAGAAAGACTGGGCAAGTCACCAACTGGAGACCACGGCGGATTTCGCGGTCGGAAACCGATTTCTAACCTGGGTGGTGGGAGGATTGAATTTTCAGGTAGAACACCACATCTTTCCGCGCGTATCGCACATTCATTATCCGAAGATTCAACCCATTGTCAAGCGACTGTGTGAACAGTATGGGGTCAAATATTCAGAATACCCTTCCTGCTTTCGCGCTCTGGCAGCGCATTTAGCTCAGTTGAAGATGCTCTCCCGGCAAACCGCATAACAACAATACCCTCACCCGCCACTGATTGGGCAAGCAGGCAATATTTAAGGGAAGGGTTTTCCGACAAGCTTTTGATGCGGGCTCGTGAGTCAGATAACTCACGAGGTGGGATTACTTCTTAACTGGAGCGCGTTGCTTGGAAGCTTCAGCCTGAGATTTCTTTTGGGCCACATCATTGCTTTTGGTTTTCTTTTGATTGGTTAACTTGCTCTTTGATTTCGGGGATTTATCGCCCATGATCAGTACTCCTTTCGGTTATTTGGTTTGGCTTGATATGTGGGGTTGAATTGTTTCGTGCAGTATGTGTTTAGCGTCGGTTGGAGTACAGGCTTTTAGCCTGAATGGCAATAATGCCTGAGCGAGGAGCATCCTAAAAGGATGAACTCCAAACTCCACCAGCTTCAAACTCTACGCTAAACACATACTTCGTGCAAC
>CAZTTH010000112.1:0-4784 GCA_964615975.1 uncultured Lentisphaerales bacterium
GGTTATCGAGGAAAGAGCATAAGAAATACCCGTTAAACCTAAACACGTACTTGCCGGACTGGACTCCAACATACGTTAAACACCTCCGGAGACCGGAGCAACTTTGGAATCCCCGGTCAGATAAGCTTTCATGACGGCAAACAATATCCGCTTCAAATCAAGCGGGAGAATCTTGCCGAATCGGAAGTGACCAAGGTCGCCGCCTTACTAAAATTCGTTTCTAAATAACCGGGCGATCCTGTCTACATAACCAATCGCATTGAGTGGAACAAGCGCTGATGCTCCATGGGCAATTGTCGCCCTCCCCTTGAATATCAGCAGGAATTGAATTAGTGTTTGGTATCACTACATTTTACATCGTATCTTGGATTTTCCGGTGGTCAAAAACATTATTACCTTGATTTACGACGATGGAATCAGAAAAACTGATGACACGAAATTTTTATCTTTTGATCGCCACGGCAGTGGTCGGCGGTATCATCGTCTCCGGTTGGTTTTATTATCGCTATCATCGCGATTATTTCCGCCAGGAGAATCAGGAGAAACTTACCGCCATTGTTAATTTGAAGGTAAAAGATATTGCCTATTGGCTGAATAAGAGGTTGGGTAATGCCAATGTTTTTTATAACAATGAAGCCTTTGCAAATCTGGTGCGAGCCTCCTATGAGAAAGAGGGGGCGAATAAGGAACAATTAAACGATCTCACCGGGTGGCTCCAGCGTGTCCAAAACAGCCATGATTATCAGCGCATATTCCTGCTTGATTCCCGTGGGGAAATTCGACTTGCGCTTCCAACTCGGCCAGGAAAAATCTGCCATGAGGTCACCCAGCGCACCACCGACGCCTTGATTACCAACCAAATTGTCTGGGTGGATTATTTTCACTCGGAATCAGATGACAACTTTTGTCTTGCCTATGTCATCCCGATTTTCTCTGAGAACAATGGTCTGCTACCATTGGGCACCCTTATACTTCAAGTTGACCTGAATAACTTCCTCAATCCTTTAGTCGAACACCGGCTGATGACCAGCTATAACATCGAGACCATGCTGATACGTCGGGAAGGTGACCACGTCGATGTCTTAAATGCATTGCCGCAACCCAAACAGGCCGCGCCCCGCAGACTTTCCCTGAACCAGAACTCCCCACAACTTGCCGTTAAGGCCGCTCTGGTCGGACAGGGTATGGTGGAAGGACTAAACGAACATGGGATTCCAGTGCTGGCAGCAGTGCGCACGATTCCAGGAACTTCATGGATTCTCGTTGTTAGTCGGGAAAAGGGGAAAATAACCGCTCAATTACAGCGGGCAATGTGGTTCGGTGTCCTGCTTTTAGTCTCCTCGCTGATCGCGACGATCACGGGAATTGGATACTTGTGGCGGAAACAACGCTATCAACATCTACAGGCAAAATATGAGCAGATTCAGGCTCAAGCGACCCTTAATCATCGCTTTCGCACGATGGTCGATAATGACTGGGGGGTCACCCTGCTGGTCAACTCAGCCGGCGCTATCGATTACATCAGTGAATCAATCCGGCGGATACTCGGGTATTCTCCAGAAGGCGTGGTTCGGCTGTCCTTAACCGAACTTATTCATCCTGATGATTTGACTCGTTGCGCCGAATTCTGGAATACACTCCTCAAAAACTCAAACTGCTATCAAACCGTTGAAGCAAAAATCCGTCACCAGAACGGCAACTGGACCTGGATGGAGATGACTGGTATCAACCGGACAAACGAACCCAATATCAAGGCAATCGTCATCAATGCCCGCGATATCAGCGAACGGAAGATGATGGAAGAACGCTTTCATCGACTTAATCGAACTCTTACTGTGATCAGTGAGATCAATCATATCATCGTGAATATTTCTGACTCACAACTTCTCTTTAATGAGGCTTGCCGCATCGTGGTGGAGAAAGGCGGGCTGCGCCTGGCCTGGATCGATCTCATTGATCCCAAATCGCAGGCATTCACTCCGCATGCCGTTGCCGGGATGACGAAAGATGAGTTGCAGCAGTCAGGCCTCATCGGTGGCAGTGATGCGGGTAATCCATTCGTCGCCGTGGGACACACAGGAGAATTTATTATCCGTGGCAACATCGAAGATCATCCAGCGCGCACCCCATGGCGGGAAGCCGCCCTCCATCTCGGATGCCATGCCGCGGCCGCATTCCCCCTGAAAGTCGCGGGAAAAACTTATGCGATATTCAATTTCTATGCCCGGGAACCAAACTTCTTCGATGGCAAAGAAGTCGCCTTGCTGAACGAATTAGCCTCCGATGTCGCCCTAGCCATGGATTTGCAAATGCGCGGGATTGCCCGGCGAGAAGTGGAAAAATTACAACGGCTTACCCAGTTTGTTGTCGACCATGCCGCGGATGCCATCTTTCTGCTCGCTGCCGATGGGCGGATTGTCAATGCCAACGAAGCGGCAGAACACTGCCTGGGTTATTCTCATGTGGAACTGTGCCGCCTTGTCATTGCGGATATAGATCCACGATTCACCACCGCGAACTGGGCCAGTCATTGGCACGAGTTAAGGGAACAAAACGCCCTTACATTTGAATCCCAGCTCCGCGCCCAGGATGGTCGGCTTATCCCCGTCGAGGTCACCGCCAATTACGTTAATTTCGACGAGCAGGAATATGATTGTCTCTTCGCGCGCGACATAACCGAGCGTAAAGAAGCGGAAGCGAAGTTGAAATTGCGCGACGCTGCCATTGAAGCCGCTGCCAACGCGATCGTGATCACCGATCGCGATGGTTTCATCCAGTGGGTTAATTTTGCCTTTTCCAAACTGACCGGCTACAGCCGCGAAGAAGCCCTTGGGAGAAATCCGCGTGAACTG
The DNA here is from genome assembly GCA_964615975.1 of uncultured Lentisphaerales bacterium. Classification (GTDB taxonomy): domain Bacteria; phylum Verrucomicrobiota; class Lentisphaeria; order JABSQK01; family JAJFLO01; genus CAZTTH01. The sequence goes on from CAZTTH010000112.1 coordinate 2,853, forward strand.
GTGAAATCAGGTCATCACAGCCCTGAGTTTTATCAAAACTTATGGAATTCCATCCAGGATGGACAGGTATGGTCAGGGGAAATGGTTAACCGGCGCAAGGATGGCAATCTCTACTCGGAGGATATGACCATAACCCCGGTGAGTGACCAACAGGGGAAAATCACCCATTTCATTGCCATCAAGCAGGATATTACTGCCCGCAAAAAAGCCGAAGAGCGCATCCACCAGCAGACGACCCTTCTCGATCTTGCCAATGACGCCGCGCTGGTATGCGATCTGGACGGCCAGATGCTTTATTGGAATCGTGGCGCTGGTGATCTCTTTGAATGGACCACGGATGAAGCGGTTGGAGGAAAAATCCAGGCATTGATTTTTGCTTCAGAGCATGATTTCCAGAATCTCATGGACCGTCTGCTTGCGGATGAATATTATCGCGGTGAAATGTCACTGCACACCAAGTCGGGAACCCACCTGATTGTGAATGCCAGCCTGACTCTTTTGAAGGATGCCAACAACCATCCCAATCGGATTTTTTTCATTGGCAATGACATCAGCGAAAAGAAAAAACAGGAAAAATTGCTCCTCCGCAGCCAGCGGTTGGAAAGTGTGGGACGATTATCCAGCGGCATCGCTCATGATTTGAATAATATTCTCAGCCCGATCATCATGGGAACCCAGTTGCTGAAAAAAACCATCCCCGACCCCAAAGCAATAAAAATGCTCGATGCCATGGAGAGCAGCGCCAGGCGGGGCGGAGCGATCATTAAACAACTCCTCACCTTTGGCCGGGGCATGGAAGGCAAAATGGCGCCGGTGCAATTAAAGTCGTTGCTCAAGGATATGGAAAGTATCATCAAGGAAACCTTCCCCAAGGACATTATATTCGAACGCGATATCCCAACCGATCTTAGTCCGGTGCAGGGCGATGTCACCCAGTTGCACCAGGTTTTGATGAACCTCTGTGTCAATGCGCGGGATGCCATGCCTCAGGGCGGAACTCTGACATTGAAATTGGAAATGTTTACCGTGGACAAGGTCTTCTCCCAGATGCAGGAAGAAATCAAACCGGGGCGTTATGTGATCTTGAGCGTCAGTGATACCGGCACCGGCATCACCCCGGAATGCCTGGATAAAATCTTTGACCCTTTCTTTACCACCAAGGAGATTGGCCGGGGAACCGGTCTGGGATTGTCCACGGTGCTGGGGATTGTGAAAAGCCATCTGGGATTTATCCAGATCGACACCAAGGTGGGCCAGGGCACGAAATTCAAGGTCTATCTGCCCGTCAGTACCCAATCACTGGATGAGGAAACCATGAGCGATGATCTCTGGCCCCAAGGTCATGGAGATCTGATTTTGCTGGTGGATGACGAGGAGAATGTGCGCCAGATGCTGCGGCAAATGCTGGAAGAGAATGGCTACCGGGTGATCGAGGCCAAAAATGGCGCCGAAGCTCTGATTCAGTATGGTCAACATCAGGAGGATGTGCGGGCGATGATCACAGATATGGTCATGCCGATCATGAATGGCCCAACCCTGATCGAGGCATTACACCACATCAATTCCAATCTGATTATTATCATCATCAGCGGCTATGAATCAGAAAATCAATTAAGGGGTTTGCCAAAGGTAAAATCCCATGCCAGGCTGCATAAACCCTTTTCCGTCTCGTCGCTATTAACCACTCTGGATCAGATCCTGCATCCACAACCGACTTGAAGATGATGGCATCGTTATTTAATGAACAGCTTTCGCGATTAAGATCATCTCTTCTTTTCACGCCCATTGCGCTGCGGCAGACTACACTTTGGGCGCCAACAGCATCAGGCGAGGATGTGACAATCATTGGTGCAACACGGTTGGAGTACAGTCCCGCAATGCGGGACTGCTTCCGATGACGGCCGAAGAGCGGATCAGGCTGAAGCCCGCACT
>CAZTTH010000113.1:0-4650 GCA_964615975.1 uncultured Lentisphaerales bacterium
CAAATCAGGTCAAAAATCGGCGGAAATCAATGCAAAAGTGTCGAAGCCGGGTTAAGGCCAATCCTTGGGAAAGAACTCAAGAACGTAAGGGCTACGCCAATGGGTTCAAACTCAAGTGTTTATCGACACGTTTGGGAAAACTTGCGCTCCAGATTCCTCAAGTCCGGGGGGAAGAGAGTTTCTATCCATCAGCACTTGAGCACGGCCAGCGCAGTGAGCGGGCGCTGAAATTATCACTGGCAGAAATGTATATTCAGGGGGTGTCTACCCGTAAGGTGAACGAAATAATGGAAACCTTATGTGGAACCCAGGTCAGTAGTTCTCAGGTTAGCCGAGCTACGGCGAGACTTGATGATGAACTTGAAAAATGGCGCTCCAGGCCCCTCACTGTCATGCCGTATCTGATCCTTGATGCCCGCTACGAAAAAGTTCGCCAGGATGGCGCCGTACGGTCATGTGGAGTGCTTATTGCTATCGGAGTGAATAGCGCGGGAAATCGCACTATCCTCGGCGTCAGCGTCTCTCTGAGCGAAGCTGAAGTCCACTGGCGGGAATTTCTCCGCGCATTAAAAGAACGGGGATTAGCCGGTGTTGAAATAAATTCAAGTGATGACCATGAAGGTTTGAAGGCCGCCTTGAAAACATGATTCCCAGGAGCGTCCTGGCAACGTTGCCAAGTCCATCTCCAGAGAAATGCGACAGCCTATATCCCCAAAAAAGAAATGAGTTGCGAGGTCGCCCAAGATATTCGTGATCTCTTTGATGCGCCTTCTGCTCAGGAAGCGGAACGGTTACTTGAAATTGCCATCGACAAATACGAATCGAAGGCTTCGAAATTGGCCGCCTGGATGCGCGATAACATTCCGGATGGATTCGCGGTCTATCAATTGCCCAAGCATCATCGGCAGCGATTGCGAACAACAAATATGCTCGAGAACATCAACAAACAAATTAAACGGCGAACCCGAGTGGCTTCACTTTTTCCAAATGAGAAATCTTTATTACGATTGACAAGCGCCATTCTTATGGAAATCAGCGAAGAATGGGAAGCAGGAAAATGTTACCTCAACATGAACAATCAATGATCCGCGTTAACCAATTTACAGAATTAAGATTGCATTGCCCACTGGCCAGCTCCACGCCCGTGATCTCAAGGAAACAACCATCACTTTTATTGCTTTATAAGTGTCTCAACACTCTTTGCTAAAGATAAACCCCTTGAAGCGGGTATAATGATTGAGTATAGTTTTTACTTGTATCGTCTCCATTATCAGCTTGCTCTCCAATCAAGCCGGTTTTGTAAATAAGATTGAGGAGAGGACGCTTTTCTCGTGGTTGCTTCCAATGGGTTTCAGAGAAAAACCAGTGACCAGCAGGGCGGCTGAATCAAGAGTCAAAGTGATAGGCTGGAAGCCAGAAAGAGTTATAATTAGAACTTGAAAGTTTTCAATTTTCACACACAAATTCCACAGAAGAGCCAAATATTACTGAATTCATGACAATAGAATTATACAAAACAAATGAATTTAGATGAATTATTAGGGCAAATCTTTAATGATCTACATTCCTGCTTCGGAGATCAAAATTGGTGGCCAGGGGAATCCGCTTGGGAGATAGCAGTGGGGGTGATACTTACTCAAAACACTCATTGGTCTAATGTTGAATTGGCGATAAGAAATTTAAAACTCGCCAATCAAATCACACCCGATAAAAATCTTACTTCCTCTAATGAATTCCTTGAAGAGTTAATAAGACCTTCGGGATATTATCGTATTAAGTCAAAGCGAATTAAAAATTTGGCATTTTGGTGGCAGAAAACATACTTAATACCGATAGTCATATTGTTGAAAGTCTTGAATTGCGTGAAAGTCTTTTAGCTGTCAATGGTATTGGTCCTGAATCCGCCGATTGTATACTTTTATATGCGTTGCAACAACCGCATTTTGTTATCGATACTTATACCAAGCGTTTTTTGATTCGTCACCAATTAATTGAACCATCAACGGGATATCAGGAGATCAAAGATTTATTTGAAACTCACTTCCCTCGCGAAGTTAGATTATATCAGGAATTCCATGCCCTGTTAGTTGTATTAGGTAAACGGTTTTGTCGTACCCAACCTTTGTGCTCGGATTGTCCGCTGGCATGGCATCTCAAGGAAATTTAATAGCCCTTTTAATAAATCCAAACAATGAAAAATGACACATAAACACAACCAATTAGTACCAAGAGTTGTCTCCCAGTGTGTAATTTGATTTCGAATTTCCAGAAAAATTTCAAACATTGGGTTTTAATCATTTATCTAGTTTTGGGTTTTTTAATATATGGACCGGGATTAACCTCCCCATTTGTTTATGATGATTTCCATGTAATCGCTAATCTCTCAGAAATGGAAGCCTTTGCGAAGTGTCAGAATTGGCAAAGGGTAATTGCTCACCTTAGTTTTGCAATCAACTTATTCCTTTGGGGTAAGGACGTGGTGAGTTATCATGTGGTCAACGTAATAATTCATATATTGAATGCATATATAATATTTTTATCCTTAATTCAATTTGCGAAAATAAGAGTCAAGGAAATTTCTGACCATCAAAATAAAAGAATAATTCCGGTTTCATTTGCGGCAGCATTAGTGTTTCTCATTCATCCCCTGGCGACACAGAGTGTCGTTTATATATGTCAACGCTATACATCACTGGCAACTTTATTTTATCTTATTTCATTTTTGTCATTTTTACATGCCAGGATTGATTATCAGAAGAATGAAAAATTTTTCCTCAAATCACATATTCTCTGGTATCTTTGCTCGTTTACTTTTGCGATTATGGCAATGCTTACCAAGGAGTTCCCAGTATCATTTCCTTTTATAATTTTACTGACAGAATTTTATTGGTTTTCTCATGCTCATGAAAAATTACTTAATCGCTTCGTTTATTTGTTCCCATTATTGGCAACAATAGTAATTATTATACTACTCTATTTCCCCTCATTTTCATTAAGAAATCTTTTCACTGTACTTGATGATCAACCACTAAATGATGTATTGCCACACTGGTCACAGGGTAAAATTGAACGCTTTCAGTTTCTCTATACACAAATTGAGGTTATCTGGTCGATTTATTTGAAATTGATCATCCTGCCTATATCCCAAAGCTTTCATCATGAATGTCTTGTACGAGAATCAATTGGCGATGTTTTAATGCCTTTAATCGGGCTGGTTGTTGTTGCTCTACTAGGGGGGGGAATATCATATAGAAGAACACATATGATTGGTTATGCAATGGGGTGGTTTTTTATTACTGTTTTGCCAACTTCAAGTATTATTCCCAGCACTCAATTAGTAGCGGAACAACGTGCTTATTTGCCTTTGATTGCTCTAGTTTTTCTAATCTGGGAATTTGGCTTTTTGAAATTCAATAGAAATATGCTTTGCATTATATTGGTTTTTTATCAAGTGATATTAATAATATTAACCATCAATCGCATACCAGTATGGCGGGAAGAACGAACGCTTTGGGAAGATGTAATAAGAAAGTACCCACAATCAGCACGAGCGTATTTTGCTCTTGGCGAAATACAAATGAAAATCCATGAGTTTGAAAATGCCATCGCGTCCTTCACTAAATGCGTGCGAATACAACAAAATTATTCAATGGGTTATGCATTGCTCGGAAAGAGTTATCAGTTATCTGGTCGTACAAATGATGCCATAAACCAACTTAACAAAGCCATTTCCGTAAATCCCGATAATGTAATCTGTTATGGTTATTTGACCGAAATTTATGAATGTATGGGCATGCACTTACCTCAAAAAGTTATCTTACGAAAACTACTTGATATCCAACCGCTAAACGCAACAATTTGGTACCAACTTGGTAACACTTTTACTTCATTAAAACAATGGGATGAAGCTGAGAAATGCTATCAAAAAGTGCTTCAATTAAATCCCCAATTAGATTAGGTTTTACCCGATTGAGTAAGACATATCAGAGACAAAATAATTTCATTGGGGCGGAATATTATTATCGTCAAGGTTTGATTTACACTGATCTCTATGAATTACGGAGTAACTAAAATAATCTCGGATTATAATGTCCCTCTGTGCCAATGTAAGTGAGACAATTAAAAGTCCTCTATTTAGTGTATAATCTGAGAGGGCAAGGAGGCATAGCAATGACAACTCACTTAATAACCGATTCACTGCCGGTTTCCGTAATCCCCCCCTCGAGCAGGGGAGGTGAGCGGAGCGAACCGGACAGGAACGAGGGGGGGGATTACGGAAAGCAGGGTATTCCCCAATCCTGAAATCTCGGCCCAAATTCAGTGTCACTGATTTACAGCACCAGATAAATTACACATTGTCGAAACCGCCAAGCAATGCACGATGTTTGGCGAATTTGGTGCGCTTTTACGCAAGGAAGGCCTTTATTCTTCATAGCTTTGCGAATAGCGAAGACTATACGATTCCGGTACCCTAAAAGCTCTTAAGGGGGCGGCGCGTGGGCCGAAGAAACGGGCAGTCAAATCCTTGCATGCTGAACTCGATAAATTACGTAAAGAAAACGCTCGCTTGGAGTAAAAACTCAAGCAGGCACGATTTGTCACCGGTAGCGTGAAACTGGTGTGATTCTGGCAAATTGAAACACCCGGTTA
>CAZTTH010000114.1:0-4530 GCA_964615975.1 uncultured Lentisphaerales bacterium
GAGCGCTGAGACCAATATTAACGGCGCCGATCAGGCTTAAGGTGCGCTTTAATTCCACTGTATGGGCCATAAATTGCTTTTCTCTTGTGATTATGCCGATGGTTTTTAGATGATTAGTTTTTCAGTCTAAAATTTTCCTGTCAGACACAATTATAATGGATGACAGGAATAATTAGTTTATGGGTGAAGAAACATTATATTTAAATTTTGCGTTAGACCCCGTTCAAATTAGTCGGGTAATTCGATGTGAGACTGCAAGCAGTCGAATTTTCGCATTTCGCCGTTCCAATCAGGGTGGTAATCGTGCTATCTTTTGCTAAAACCTGATTGGGTTCAGAATACATTAACTGTGCCATTATATGACCTGTTATGGAGAAACCATGTTTAAAAAAGCAGAAATAATCGACCTGTTGATTGCTGAAATCGAGTCCGCTAACGATGGCCAGCTCAAAAAAAGCCAAATTAAACCCTCGGATGAATTATTAAATGATCTCGGACTCGACAGTTTGTCATATGCTGAAGTCTATGTTGCCGTGGAAGAAAAAGTTGGTACTGCGGTTGATGAATCGGGACTGAATTGGTCTAACGTCAGGACGATTGAACAATTAGCAGAGGTTATCTATAATTCACAACCATGTAGTATTTGACTCCCTTGAACAAGTAATGAAATATCGATGCAGTATTGGTAAATCCGGTTTCTACAGGGTAGAAGCTGAACATATAATCAATCTAATTCGGAAAGCGCTCGAGATTCCCATTTATATTGAGCTGGTTGTTAATGGTACCGACTGCCATCACATTATCGATGTTATCCCGGAGGAAGCAACCTATGATAAAAGTTTTTTGTTAATTTATACCTCAGGAACGACAGGAACAGCCAAGCCGGTTAAGATAGATATTGTAGCAGCATTGCACAATAAGAAGGGACATGGCTCTCCAACGGAAAGATGGCTATTAACCTATGAACCGTGGCGCTGGGCCGGCATTTCCGTTATGCTGCATGTGATCAAACATAATGCCACCCTGGTCATTCCGGAGAATAATCAGTCGCTTGATATCAGTGCTTGTTTGAATGATGTGACCCATGTCAGTTTTACCCCGTCATTATTCAAAAAGATCCTGATGTCTTCATCGAGAACAGTCTGGGAGAACATCCAGCATGTGACATTTGGCGGAGAATACGTCACTCAACCCATCCTTGATTTAGCAGGTAAAAGCTTTCCGGGAGCGCGAATTTCACATGTATACGCGACAACCGAAACCGGGGATATCTGCGCGGTTTCTGATGGCAGGGAAGGATACCCGCCGGAGAAAATGAGAAATTGCCTAATCAGGAATGACGGCGTTTTGGTTGTCGATGGCATTCCCACCAATGATATTTGGAGAATTGAGCAGGGCAGATATAAATTTGTCGGAAGAATGGACGATATCATCAATGTGGGTGGCGCCAAAGTGAGTTTAATCGAAGTCGAACAATGTATCGAGGCCCACGAAAAAATAACAAACGCCCGGTGTTATGCCATCGCCTCCCCGCTCCTTGGACATGGGGTGGGGGTTGAATACACTGGCGACATTACCAAACATGAACTGAAAAATTATCTCAAATCACGACTTCCGCGTCATTCCATCCCAATTCAATTTAAACCCGTCGATTTTATTGCTCTTACTTCAGCAGGAAAGAAAAAACGGTGAAAATATTAATCACAGGCACAAGTCGGGGGTTGGGATACGCTTTGGCGCATGATTTATCCCTGGATCATGAAGTTATTGGTCTGGCAAGAAGTGAAATGCAAGGCACCCCCTGGACACAAATCAGATGCGATCTCAATAACCGCGAAGATCTGGCCAGGATTAAAACACACCTGGGTGAGGCAGAAGTATTAATTAATAATGCGGCAGTAGGTTATGATGGACTACTGGCAGTACAAGGGATCGAGGAGATTGAGACCCTGATCCAGGTTAATTTGGTCGCGCCGATTATTTTAAGCAAGTTTTGGAGCCGTCAAAGACTGGCACGCCGAAAGGCTGGTATGATAATTAACATTACTTCGATATGCGGAATCAGAGGCTATGCCGGACTGGCGGTGTATGGAGCGACAAAAGCTGGACTTGATGGTTTTACCAGAAGTCTGGCACGGGAATTGGGAGCGAAAGGGTTTCGCGTGAATTCCGTTCTCCCCGGATACATGGAAACCGATATGTCCTCCGGGTTGGACAGTGAAAAGAAAAATATGATAGTCAGGAGAACTCCCCTGGGACGTCTCGCGACCGTCGCGGACATTGTTCCGGTGGTAAAATTCCTGATCTCCGATGCCGCGGGATTCATTACCGGGCAAACGCTTATTGTCGATGGCGGCGCGACTTTATGATGAATATTGTAAGAGGAAAGGTAATCAATGATATTACCAAGCGGATATCATTTCAATTCGTGGACATTCCGGATGCCGAGTTTATTCTGTCATTGCGTATGGATGAAGCCAGGAACCAGCATTTATCCGCAACCACTAATAATCTTGAAATGCAGCGAGAATGGATCGCCGATTATCTAAAAAGGGAGGAAGAATTCCGCGAATTTTATTTTATTATCACCGGCGCCAACCAGGACAGACTGGGAACCATCCGCTTGTATGATTTTCAACCACAATCCTGTCGCTGGGGAAGTTGGATATTAAGGGATGGCGCGCCACCCTACGCGGCGCTGGAGTCCGTCTTGATGATCTATGAAATTGCTTTTATGCGGTTGGGATTTAGCCGTTCACATTTCGAAGTGCGAAAAGAAAATAACCAAGTGCTCACTATCCATGATCGGATGGGAGCGGTTTTAATCAGGGAAGATGAACTAAATTACTATTTCCACTATTTCCCCGAAACCTATGGGGTTATCAAAAACAAATATAAAAATTTTTATAAACAAAATGCGCTATCATATTCTGGAAATTCCTGATGCTTCTTTCTGACTGTAAATTAATTGATTTACCCAAGGTTGCGGATACCCGCGGGAACCTTACCTTCATTGAGGAACAGCGTCATATACCCTTTGCCATCAAAAGAGTATTCTACCTTTATGATGTCCCGGGTGGATCGGAAAGAGGGGGGCATGCCTTGCGGGAAGTGCATCAATTCATTATTGCCATTTCAGGGAGTTTCGATGTGATTCTTGATGATGGCACCGACAAAAAACGTTATCAACTCAACCGTTCGTATTATGGATTATACGTTCCACCGCTGATCTGGCGGGAACTCAATAACTTTTCATCGGGATCGGTTTGCCTGGTGTTGACCTCGGATTTTTTCAGCGAAGAACAGTATTACCGTGAGTATTCAACCTATCTCCAATCACTTTCAGACCCCCAATCGCCACGATTATGATTATAGCTCGCCTGGTTGGCGGTCTTGCCAATCAAATGTTTCCTTATGCTGCGGCCCGGCGTCTGGCAGTGGTCAGAAATCAGCCATTGAAACTGGATCTCTCCCCGTTTGAATATTATCAACAAACCGCCACCGCCGCTTATCGCACCTATTCGTTGCATGTCTTCAATATTGCCGCGTCAATCGCGACCCCCGATGAGATCGCTCTGACTCGCAGGACTCATTGGAGGCGCTGGCATCGATGGGCGAATATCTTTTCCGTCGCAAGTGATCAGCGTCAGTTCATCTATAAGGAGAAAAAATTTGCCTTTGATCCCACGGTGATGAAGCTGCCCGGCAATGTCTACCTGGAAGGCAATTGGAGCAGTTACAGGTATTTTTCCGAAATTGAGGATATCATCAGAAAAGACTTTACCTTAAAAAATCCCCAATCCCGGGAATGTTGTCATTTTGTGGAACAGATCAGGCATCATCCCTCGGTCAGCATTCATATTCGTCGCGGTGATTTTGCGAGCAATCCCAAAATCAATCAAATCTATGGCACCTGTGAACTGGATTATTACCGGCGCTGCCTCGAGCATCTTGCCGCCAAGGTTCTATCTTTGCATTGCTTTGTTTTTAGTGATGATCCCGGCTGGGTGCGGGAAAATTTCCATATTCATCACCCATTCACCATGGTCGAATTTAATCAGCCGGGTTTAGACCATGAACAAATGTGGTTGATGAGCCAGTGTCAATTCAATATCATTGCCAACAGTGGATTTTCCTGGTGGGCTGCCTGGTTGAATAATCATCCGCAAAAATTAGTCTACGCGCCGCGCCAGTGGTTTCGCGCCCCCTCCAAGTATGATACCCATACCTTGATCCCGCGCTCCTGGATACAGTTATGATCGAGGGGTGGCTGATTTTATTATCCTGGGGATGCGCAACCGCCATAAATGCCATAACAGCAATGGCTCCCAGCGAATAAAACGCCAGCCGCCGCGGAGAATTTCTCTTTCTCTGCTCATATCGCCTTGAGCGCTATTTAGATATCGGGCCAGTAACAGATATTGCCGGCAAAGATGATGACGTATTTGCTTGCGGTACCGGGTCAAGCCTGCCATTTCATAATAGAATTTTTCATAACACAACACCTTGTCGGGACGCGCGACATTGCGG
>CAZTTH010000115.1:0-4483 GCA_964615975.1 uncultured Lentisphaerales bacterium
GAAGTGCATTGTCCGGAATGCCAGGATTATCCATTGGCGATTGCAGCGACAGCGGCGGTCAAACAAAAACTTTCCAACCCCGGCAACAATGACTATCCCGCTTTTTTTAATTATCAATCTGATCACTCCCGCGCCGCAATCAATGCGGCAGGCGTCAATCCGCTTTGGAGTTCAGCTTATCGCAATCCTCCCGCTTTTCCGCTTATCCTGAGCAGTGTTTTCCTGCGCCTTTAGATCCCCTCCTATTCCACTTCGTTGTATTCGTTAAGACGTCCTTCCACGATCTTCATCTGGTGACGTGCAGTCATTCTGAAAAGAATCAGATTCCAGAAAAAGTTTGCACGATTACCAGCCTTGGTGGAGCGGCGACATGCGAAAATTCGACTGCTTTCAGTCCATCTCCCAACGCTTAGGATTTTACCTTCATCTTTCATCAGGTTTTTGTTCCATGTACTCAATGATTCTATTCCGATCGTATTCTGGCTATGGAATATTGCTCATCTCGCTGTTCATCATGAATTTAATTCAGGTTGCGCCTGCCGGGATACCGGGCGCCGGAAATCATCAGCCTTCAGCGCCATCCGTGGAGCTCAACAAAAACTCCACCGCTGATAACCGGTCATTGCCGCAGTCAGTTCAGATAGCGCCAAATGCCGACAAAATTTCAGCAATCGACGATGCCACCACTATCACCAAGTTATCCTTGAAGGCGGTTTGGGAAATCGCGCTAAAGCTCAATCCCACTTTCACTGAATTCTCCGCCAGTCGCGATCGCGCCCATGCAGCGGTAATGGAAGCGCGGGCATGGCGCAATCCCGAATTCGATTCCGAAATGCGGTTCCGCAATGGCAACGGCACTGACAACGAATACGAACTGACAATGCAACAGCCCATCGAGATTCCCGGCAAGCGACGGGCCCGGAGGGATGCGGCAGCAGCTTTGGAATCCGTGGCGGATAAGGAAGAAATCAGCTTTATGGTGACACTTAGAGGCGAGGTCATCAAAGCCTATTGGACGGTGAAATACCGTGAACGAACCATCGATCTCGCCGCGCAAAATTTTGCTCTTGCTCAGGAAATAGTCGTGATTGTCAACAAAAGAGTGGATGCCGGGAGTGGCCGTCCAATCGACATTACCCGCGCTGAAGTCGAAAAATTCAAGGCTAAAAAATCGCTCCAAAGTGAACGGCGATTGCTCAATTTAGCGCACGCCGCTCTCAACGCCTGGTGTGGCAATGGGTTGCCAGATGGGTTTCAACTGGCTGACGACCTGCCGACCCAAAACAAGACCGTGGACATTGACTCCCTGCGGGTCCGCGCCCTGCTCCATCATCCTGAATTGCAACGCCTTCAGGCGCTTAAACATCTGAAAGAACGCGAACTCGCGCGTGAACGTTGCGCGTGGTATCCGGATATCATCCCCGGGCTGGGGTACGCGCAAGAGGGAGATACTGATAATTTCATCATCCGCATTGGCGTTGAAGTACCTTTTTGGAATAAAAATCGCGGCGTCATTGCCCGGGCACAAGCGGATCTGCGCCATCTCGAGGCGCAACTTATACAGCTCAATCAAACCATCATCCGTGATCTCGCAATGACTAAGGAAACATATGCCTGGACCATTGAGCAAATCAGCGCGTGCGAAGAAATCCGCGCGGCGGCGGCGGCGGCACTCAAGACCGAAACCTTTTTGTACGAACAGGGAGAAGTTGATTTCATCTCGTTGTTGGATGTCCGCCGCACGGCACAGGAAACAGAAGCAGAATATCTGGCGGCGCTTTATGAAGCGCAATTAGCCCTATTGGAACTTGAAAAAACCATTGGAATTACAGGAGTTAATGAATAATGATGAAAACAATCCCACCGATTTTAAAAAACCATGAGCGAAAAATTCCATCCCGATGCGGTTTCATAAACCCCCGCTCCGGGAACCGGCGATTCCCGTTGGGATACCATCACAAAAAGGTTTTGTCACTGATCCCCATCGGGTTGCTGATTGCGTGGTTATCCCTACCCCGAACAACCCTGAGTGGCGATGATCATGGACACGATCATCATGGTCACAATCACGGAACGAAAGGATCAATCCGACAAAACACCAAACCCGAAGCCGATGACAATCAAAAAATCAGCTCCGAAAATCTTCAGCCTGAACCTGGCGCCACTGTTGCTCCAACGGTGAAGGGAAACGGGGATGATCACGAGGATCATCCCCGCTATGACCCCCACGAGGATCATGGCACGCATAACGATCATGAGGATCATGGTCATCATGAAGGCGAACCAGGACATAGCGATGAAATCACCTTGTCGGATGAGGCGATCACACTATTCGCGATTAAAACCGCTCCGGCACAACGGGTCAATCTCGAGCGCAAGATCGCGGCGCCAGCCAGGGTGGTCTTCAATACCGAAAACATGGCTCACCTTAGCACGACGGTTTCCGGACGGGTAAGCGATATCAAATACCGCATCGGCGACTCGGTGCGGACGGGTGACATTCTTCTGGTCCTGAACAGTACTGAACTGGGAATGAGGCAAAATGAGTATTTACAAAAACGCCGGGAAATCGAAAGCGCGCGAGTCATCCTGGAAGTGGCCGAAATTGAATACCAGCGCGGCAAAACAATAGTCGCCGGCAAGGGCATTTCCCAAGCAGAATTTCTCCGTATCGAAGGGCAGTATAAAATTGCGAAAACCTCTTTGTTGATTGCGGAATCAGCGGCTCAATCCTGGGAAAACAACCTCAAATTACTCGGAATGAATCCCCATCGGATCGAGGCGTTGATTGCCTCCGGCGAAGTGGATCCGGTTTACAGTATCAGTTCGCCGATCGATGGGGTGATCATCGCCCGCAACATGACCATTGGCGAAGTGGTGAATCCGGATGATGATGCGTTGATGACGGTGGCGGATCTGCGCAATTTATGGGCGATTGTGTCTGTGCCGGAGTCACAGGTGCGATTGGTGGAACTCGGCGCCCGCGCCGAGTTCCATTCCGATGCCATCGGCAATGAAACCATCACCGGCATGGTTACCTACATCGCGCCCGCATTGGATGAACGCACCCGAACCGGGCAGGTCCGCATCGAAATCCCACACCAGGAAGGATTATTGCGGCCTGGGATGTTCGGCCATGTCCGGATCTTTCCCAAGGCAGAACATCATATCAATAAGATTCTGGCGGTTCCCCTTTCCGCGGTTTTCACCGTCGAAGGCGACACCGCTGTATTCGTGACCGTATCGGGCGAAAAGAATACCTTCCAGAAACGCCGGATTCTCGCCGGCCCGCGGGTCGATGACCATCTCCCTGTAGTATCCGGATTGCAGGAAAATGAGCAGATTGTTGTTAATGGCGGCTTTATCCTGAAGGCCGAACTCGGCAAAGAAGGGGTGGCGCATGAACATTGAGGGAGAAGTCAGAAGACAGAAGATAGAAGTCAGAAGGAAGAATGCAGAAGACAGAATGCAGAAGACAGAAGATAGAAGATAGAAGTCAGAAGTCAGAAGTCAGAAGGGAGTGGACAGAAGCGAAAAAGTGAAATCTAAACAAAGGGAATTTATTAGGAATATTCCATAGGAGAAAAAAACTTTATGAAAAACGTACCGGCAAAAACATTTGAAGATTTAATCGTCTGGCAGAAGGCTCACCGATGGGTTTTGGATATTTATCATTTAACAAATGCTTTTCCCAAGCAAGAAGTTTATGGATTAACTTCGCAGTTAAGGCGGGCAGCAATTTCTGTTCCTGCTAACATTGCTGAAGGTTTTAAGAAGAGAGGAAAACCAGATAAAGTCAGATTCCAAAATATTGCCCAAGGTTCGCTTGAAGAATCCCGTTATTATTTGATTCTGGCGCGAGATTTAGGATATGGAGAAACTTCCGAATTATTGCTGCAACTGGAAGAAATCAGCAGGATGCTGGAGGTCTATAGTCAATCCATCCGCAATTCATGAGGTTCTGTCTCCTAAATTCTAACTTCTGTATTCTGTATTCTAAATTCTTAACCCAAAATCATAAATCTTAAATCCCCCCCCCATGTTAAACAAAATACTCAAATTTTCGATCACCCATCGCGTTCTCATCATGCTGCTTACTGTTGGTATCGCCGCGATCGGGATCACGGCATTGCAGCGTTTGCCAATTGACGCGGTTCCGGATATCACCAATAATCAAGTCCAGATTAATACTGAATTTGCCGCGCTCTCTCCGGAGGAGATTGAGAAGCAAATCACCTTTCCCATCGAATTTTCGCTGGCGGGCATCCGCGGTCTTGAATACACCCGCTCGATCTCGCGCAACGGATTTTCACAGGTAACCGCGGTTTTCCGCGACACCGTGGACCTCTATTTTGCCCGTCAACAAGTTACCGAAAGACTAACTGAAGCCCGTGAAAAACTGCCCCCCGGCGCCGAACCCGTCATGGGACCGATATCAACCGGCCTGGGCGAGGTCTACATGTATGTCGTGGAATATGAACCC
>CAZTTH010000116.1:0-4408 GCA_964615975.1 uncultured Lentisphaerales bacterium
AAGAGAGAAAATCAAGGCGGGTTGGAAAACCCGCCCTCCGTTATGACTGGCAGACAAGAAAGTCTGCCCTCGGTTGTCCCATCATCCTTATACTTCAATGACCTCCTATTCGCTAAAATCCGGGAATTCAATCCGAAATACAAAGAGGCTATGGGCGCTTTGGTCGGTGAGTTTAATCGGTTTCATGCCGATATCTATGGCAACCGTGAATTTCTTCAGGCGCTACGCAATCAACACAAATATTTCTGCGCGGCGGAGAGTCGCGAACTGGATTTAATATTGATCGATTATGATGACCTCAATCGACACCCCAGTCAGTGGCGCAATGTGTATGAGGTGACAGAAGAGTTTTACACGCATAACGGGAAATTCGGCACTCGTGAAGACGTGGTATTTCTCATCAATGGTATCCCGGTTCTGGTGATCGAGTGTAAAAACGCGAGTAAGGATGAGGCGATCGCGCTCGGTGTCGATCAGATTCGCCGTTACCACGCGGAAACGCCGGAAGTGATGGTGCCACAGATGATCTTCGCCGCCACCGAGGCCATCGGCTTTGCCTATGGGGTGACCTGGAACATGGTGCGGCGAAATATCTTCACTTGGAAATTAACGGAGGGCGGGTTTTCTAACCCGCCAATCACAACGAAGAGTGTCCCAACGGAAGACGGATTTTCCTACCCGCCATTAACGAGAAATCAAGGCGGACAGAAATGTCCGCCCTCCGTTGGAATACAATGCGGGTTGGAAAACCCGCATTGTATTTTGTATCTCAATCCCGAAGCGGAGATTGAACGGCACGTGCATCGGTTGCCGCATTGGCAGCAGGGGGCAGTGTATTATTTTGTTACATGGAGATTATCCGATTCTATCCCTCAGACAAAGCTAAAACAATGGCAGATCGAGAAGGATTCCTGGTTGCGATTGTATCCGGAACCGTGGGACGATAAAACCGAAGCGGAATATCACGAACGGTTTTCACACCAAATCGATCAATGGCTTGACCAGGGGCATGGCTCATGTCTTCTGCGTGATCCCAAGATGGCGATGGTGGTTGCAACGGCAATCAAGCATTTTGACGGTGAACGTTATGACATCGCTTCCTTTGTGGTTATGCCGAATCACGTGCATGTGTTATTTCGTCTTCGCACTCCGCACCGACTTGAGGATGTGGTGAAATCATGGAAGGGATATACTGCTCGGGAGATCAATCGCTGCATCGGCAGGACTGGTCTGCTCTGGCAGGAGGACTACTGGGATCGGCTGATTCGTAACTCCCGTCACTTCTCCAAATGTGTGGAATACATACATGATAATCCAGTCAATGCCAAACTACGATCAGGCGAGTTCATCTTAAAGGAGGGCGGGTTTTCCAACCCGCCATATGCCAAAGAACAAGGCGGACAAGAAAGTCCGCCCTCCGTTACGTCAAACAGGGGACAGGAATGTCCATCATCTTTTGAATATTCAGCGGAGAAAATCGGGTTGGAAAACCCGCTCTCCATTGGCAACCTCGAAGCAAAAGTGAAGAGTTTCTGTGCTGTGCCGCAGATTCTTAGATTCCTCAAGGATTTTATCCTTTTCGCAGAGAAGGAGGAAGAACTGCAAAAAATCATCCTTCGTCAGCATCAGGTCGGTGCTGTCGACAAGGTAGTGGCGCGGGCACTCGATCCACATCGCACCCGCGGCCTCGTCTGGCACACGCAGGGGAGTGGCAAGACCTACTCGATGATTAAAGCCGCCGAACTGCTCTTCAGAGCGCCCCAAGCGGAAAAGCCGACTATCCTGTTGATGATCGACCGCAATGAGCTGGAAGATCAAATGCTTAAAAATCTGGCATCAGTCGGCTTGGGCAGTGTGGCACATGCAATGTCTATTGCCGAGCTCAACCGGCTGTTGAATGGGAAAGGACAGGATTACCGCGGTATTATTGTTACCATGATCCACAAGTTTCGTGATCTGCCCGCGAACCTGAATCTGAGACGCAATATTTTTGTATTGATCGACGAAGCGCATCGGACAACGGGCGGCGATTTGGGTAATTTTCTGATGGCTGGATTGCCGAACGCCACCTTCATTGGCTTAACCGGCACTCCGATAGACAAGACAGTCTATGGCAAGGGGACATTCAAGACCTTCGGGTGCGAGGATGACAAGGGGTATTTGCATAAGTATTCCATCGCGGAGAGTATTGAGGACGGCACCACATTGCCTCTTTATTACAGTCTGGCGCCTAACGAGATGCTGGTGCCGCATGAACTTTTGGAGAAGGAATTCCTCGCTTCGGCAGAGACGGAAGGGATCACTGATATTGAGGAGTTGAATAAGATTCTCGATCGTGCGGTGAACCTGAAAAATTTTCTCAAGGGTAAGAAACGGGTAATGCAAGTAGCGCGTCATGTAGCGAGTCATTTTCTGGAAAATGTGGAACCGCTGGGTTATAAGGCGTTCCTGGTGGCGGTGGATCGTGAAGCGTGCGCGTTTTACAAGGTAGCGTTGGATCAAATATTCATGGAAAAAGGACTGCCAACTACGTATGCAGAGATTGTTTTCACCGGGAAGAATAATGATCCGGCACATTTGAAAAAATGGCATCTTGACCCAAAGCGTGAGAAACAGATACGCAAGAGTTTTATCAAGGCCAATGAATGGCCAAAAATTCTGATTGTGACGGAAAAACTGCTCACCGGCTTCGACGCGCCGATTCTTTATGCCATGTATCTGGATAAGCCCATGCGTGATCACACACTGCTCCAGGCGATTGCGCGCGTGAACCGTCCCTATGAAAACGAAGCCGAGGAGATGGTGAAGCCACATGGGTTTGTCCTCGATTTTGTGGGTATCTTCGACAAATTGGAAAAGGCGCTGGCTTTCGACAGCGATGAGATCAGTGCCATCGTCAAGGACATCGGCCTGCTGAAACAGCTCTTTAAGGCGAAAATGGAAAGCAAGGCGCCAATGTACCTGGTACTGGTGACCCGGAACTTCGACGACAAGGATGTCGACAACCTGATCGAATATTTCCGCGATAAGGAGCGGCGCAAGGAGTTTTTCAAGGAGTACAAGGAGATCGAGATGCTCTATGAAATTATCTCGCCGGATGCCTTTCTGCGGCCGTTTATTGCTCCCTATACGACACTCTCTTCCATTTACGCAGTAGTTCGGAATGCCTACATCAAGAGGGTTTACATTGACAAGGCGTTCCAGAAAAAGACGAATGCGTTGGTTCAGAAACATATCGGGTCGACGGACTTTGCTGAAAATCCTGGTGAATATGTGGTGATTGACGATGTGACCATTGATTCCATCAAAAAGTTGAAATCAGGTAATGCGACTAAGATTATCAACCTCGTGAAAGCCATCGAAAAGACGGCAGTTGAAAACAGTGATGATCCATTCCTTTTAGCGCTGTCAGAACGCGCCAAAGCGGTGCAGGAAAGCTTTGAGGATCGGCAGACCAGCACGGCGGACGCGCTGGCGGAGTTGTTGGCGGAAATTGAAAAGAACGAACAACGAAAGCAGGAACAGGCTGCCCGGGGATTGGATGGTTTGACATACTTCGTTATGTGCAAACTGAATGACGATAGCATTCCGAATCCGGAAACTGCAAGTCGCAAGGTGGCTGAGGCTTTCGTTAAATTCCCGAACTGGCAGCAGAGTGAAGCGGCACTGCGTGAGGTTCGCAAACAGATAACCTATGCGCTGATTGCCGAGGAAGATGATATGGAAAAAGTAACCGCCACGGTCGATGCATTGTTCACCCTGTTGCAAAAGAGTTACCGCCCATGAACAACTGGCGCGACAAAGAAGAATTCAAAGCCCGGGTGTTGGAGTGGGCTGCGAAGCTGGGGGTAAAGGCTAGCAGGTTATATATTCGTCCGATGCACAATAAATGGGCATCCTGCTCGACAGCAGGTACACTCAGTTTCAATAGCGAATTGCTCGCGCTTGAACGTGAAATCGGCGACTATGTTATCGTCCATGAACTTTTGCATATGCATGTCCCCAATCACGGCAAACTTTGGAAGAGCTTGATGCGTGCCCATCTGGGAGACTATGAAACCATGGAAAGCAAGCTCAAAGCATGGGCGCATAGCAAATAGGTGAACTCGGCGCGAACGGCATGCGGAATTTCCAGTTCGTCAACGGAGGGCGGGTTTTCCAACCCGCCATTCGAATTGCACCTTAACAAATGGCCGTCAGGAATGTCCACCCTCCGTTATCGATGGCAATAGGCGGGTTATCCCGCATTGGCGGGACGCCCTCGATTATGCAATTCTCACTCATTGGCTATTCATACTCGCCGTCAGCCCCTTGCCGATGACATGAAAGCGAAAGTGGTTGCCCATCAGTTTGTGCGCCAGCTCGTTATGATTCTGATAGATAGTAAAAGCGATATAATTGTTTTCCT
>CAZTTH010000117.1:0-4342 GCA_964615975.1 uncultured Lentisphaerales bacterium
TTATGTCTTACGACTTTATTGTATCAGAACTACATCCTGTTCTTCCGTCACTATTTCCTTTAATATCCAATTTATATAATTGTTCACCTTTTGAAGTGAGTTTAATCCGATTCGCGTCGACTACCATTAATAATTCTTGGTCGATAAGATTCCGAAGTGCATTTTCGGTTTTCCTCCCAAGTACCAGCCTTTTTTTTGACTTTGGACGACAAGATCAATGCGATATTGTCGATCCTTTAATGGTTCGAATTGAGGTATTACCCTGTAACCCTTCTTGATAAAACATCCCTTATCAACTGTAGGTCTATCGCGTAAACTTGACTGATATAATCAAATAATTGTTTTACTTGCACCCAGACACCCCAATAATGCTAATTTTCATAGTCAATATCGACCAGTCATCCCACCGCCTTAATCCGGAAACATGTAATCTTCATTTCTGACAAGTTGTTACATGGGTGGCCATAGTCCCTCTCTGGTAATTCGCTTTTCAATCACTTGACTGGAAACACCAAAAATACGACACAAAGAATTAGCGAGATACTCTCTGGCTGCTTCCCCCGACTTATCCCACTCTACATATCCCCAATCGATAGCTTTCTTCACGGATTTTTCCAGTTCAATCTTCAGTCGATCGACTGGTACCAACAGACGACCAGCAAATTCATAAGCGTGAAGCTCCATAAATCCCCATTGGTCATCCGGGACGCGTTGAACAAAGGATATCCAGTCTTCAATGGAGTTATGAGCTATGCCATTATAAATATTTGAATGGAGTACAAAGTGTCCAAGTTCGTGAGCTATTGAAAATCTAATCCGATTCTGTAATCGATCATCCATATATTCTGCAGTGTCAACGATTATAGTCTTCAAATCACCGCGCAGTAAAGCATCTACGTCTCCAGCTTGTTTAAGAAGAGAGAGTGGTTCAAGACGCAATCCAACCTGCCAGAGAAATCTCCTCAACCTCAACGGGAAGTTCACCTGTAGGCCAGTATAATAACCGAAATTGATCTGCTTTTTCCCAGACTTGATGTGCGGAAATATAGGGAGTTTTGAATTGTTCGGGAATCAGGCGCATCAGCCTCCCTTTCGAATGGTCTCGGCGATACGCCGCATTTCATCTGGGGTGGGCTTTTGTCCCCGTAGGGTACGAAAAAACACAGGTAATGTTTTGACCAAGGCAGCGTCGTTCATGATATCGGCAGGCATCATGCCTTGATCTACAGCCGCCAAATCAAAGAAAGTATACCAATCATCAAATCCCTCTTGAAGGCCTAGAACGGCAGCATACCGTTCTAAGATTTCCCGGCCCTTCGGGGGTGGAATAAGACCCCTTTCCATACGGCTGATATTTGCAGGGTCACATCCGGCACGTTTACAGAACTCTCGCAAGGTAAGTTTATTCCGTTGGCGCAACAATTCAAAAAATACCCCAAAGTGATCATAAGTTTTTGTATCCATTGTATGTCCTCCCTTTTGTTGTAGTATATCCACAACACAATAAATTTCACGATTGTTCTTAACAATTTTTATATATTCCGACAACTCACATCAATCAAGACAGGCAGTATGACCACCACTGAAAAGCAACCAAGCGCCAATGTCTGGTTGGCAACGATTTTCTCGTTTTGCTCTTTCGCCGTGTTGTACCTCATCTGGGCCAATCAATACCTGCCCATGGTCGATATTGCGCAACATGCCAGCATTCTCGCGATTTGGCTGGACTACCATAACCCGGCATTCGGTTATGAAGATGTCTATCGTTTCAATTGGTCGACCCCCTACTTGTTAGCCAATATTTTGGCCTATGGTTTTGGCAAACTCATGGGGGTTACTGCCGGAATCAAGATGACCCTGAGTGTCGCTTTATTGGGCGTGCCGCTCGCATTCCTGTTGCTATTACGCCAATCCGGTGGCGATCCCTGGTGGTCGCTGCTTGCCTTTCCCTTGGTCTTTGGGTATTCATTTTACTGGGGCTTTTTTCCCTTTCTTGTCGCCATCCCGATTGCCATTCTCCATATGATCGTGAGCGTCAGGTTCGCGCGCCGCCCAACCATTGGAAACGCGATCTTATCGGCTGTCGCTGGGGTCGTGCTGTTCTATGCTCATGTGATCGCGCTAATACCCTGTATGGTGGTGTTGATCGTGGTCTATCTGCAAAGAAATCGCGACCCGCAAACCTTCCGCCGTCTCCTGATTCCCGTGCTCAGTTCACTCCCGCCCTTCATCCTGTGGGTAGCCAATTCCGAGTTCGGATCGTCGGCAAGTCTCTCCTTACGCTGGGATTTGACTACCGGTCGGCCCTTCGCGATGATCGCCTACCTGTTGGGCAACCGGGAATACCTCGATAATATTGGCAATGTCGCGATCATGGCCGCGATTTTTTTTCTATCCTTTCGCCCCCGGATCCGCAAGGATCGTTCCGCCTGGATGCCATTTGTGACCATATTCATATTCGTCCTGTTATGCCCCAATGGATTTAAGAACGCGCTCTATATTTATCAACGCCTCGCCATCCTGATTGTTCCGGCTTTCTTTTATGGTATTGCTCCCGGAAATTTGACCCCGCGAAACACGTTGATCGCCCGGGCACTGATTGTTATAGGTGTATGCTACGCTCTGGGACACCTCCAGCAGCGCTTTCATCAGTTCGACCGTGAAGCACAATCGTTTAACCAGATACTGGCCTGCATGGAACCACATAAAAAATTGGTTTCATTGATCCATGCGGATACCAGTCACAGGGTGGCGGGGCAAAGCCACTACCGGCATTTTCCGGCCTGGTATCAAGCTGAAAAAGGCGGGTATATTTCCTTCTCGTTTGCGCAAACGGTTCAGAGTTTTATCCTGTACCAGCAGTTGCATTCCGCTAAAATTAACTATTTCGGAGGGTTACATTTACACCCGGATAAATTTTCATGGGAACAATGTTCGGACTTTGATTACTACCTCCTGCGCGTTCGTTATCCCCGTGATCTCAAGGAATTCAAGCGCGAAGCCGGCGATCACGTCAAGCTGCTCTGCCAGGCCAAGGAATGGTATCTGTATCTGCGCCGGTAGAACAAGGAGTTGTCCCACCGATTCCTGCAACCAGTGGGAAGCCTCTCGGCGGTCATATCTGTGCATTGCCAATCCTGTCATTGAAGACCAGCTGTTCACATTTTAGATTGCTGTAGGTATCCCTCAGATGAACCGGGATCAGACCTCGATATCAGGCAATGTTAAATAAATTTTTGCGACTAAAAATGACAAATTTAGACCAGCATACAGATGATTAATACACCGACATGGCAACAGACATCGGTAGGGTTTGTGTCGATCTTCGCTTTTTTTTGCGGTGCGGTGCTGTTCATCATCTGGACGAATCACTACCTGCCCATGGTGGATATGGCGCAACATGCCGGAATACTTCACCTCTGGTTAAATTATCATGATCCCGCGTATAACTATGAAGACATATATCGCTTTAATTGGTCGACTCCCTATTTGTTAGCCAATCTCCTGGCGTATGGATTTGGCAAATTCTTCGGAGTTACCGCCGCGATAAAGATGACCCTGAGTGTCGCCTTGCTGGGACTTCCATTCGCGTTGCTGCTGTTACTGCGCCAATCCGGTGGCGATCCCTGGTGGTCTGTGCTGGCTTTCCCGCTGGGCTTCGGTTTTTCATTTTATGCAGGACTTATTCCTTATTTAATGGCGCTACCGATTGCGATTCTCCATCTCATCATGACCGTCAGATTGGCCCGTTTTCCGACCATCCATAATGCCGTTCTATTGGCATTGATCGGGGTGATTCTATTCTATGCTCATGTAATAGCGTTAGCGCCGTGTTTGGTGGTAATGGTCGTTGTTTATCTGGAAAGAAATCGGGATATCGGGTCTTTGCGGCTGCTGTTGCTCCCCGTGCTGAGCGTGATCCCGCCGATTATTTTCTGGATTGCCACGTCCACGGGAGGGACAACCACGAACATCACGTTCACATGGGATCTGTCTGCCGGAAGACCACTCTCGATTGTCGCCTGTTTAATGGGCATGATCGAATCCTTCGATGTCGTGGGCAGGATCGGTATTTTCACCCTGATTTTCTTCGTCGCCTTTCGCCCACGGTTGCGCAAAAATTCTTCCGCATGGATGCCTTTCATCACCATGTCTTTGTTCGTGCTGCTCTGTCCCAATGGATTCATGGATGCGTTCTATATTTATCAACGCCTCGCCATCCTGATTGTTCCGGCTTTCTTTTATGGCATTGCTCCCGGAAATTTGACCCCGCGAAAAACGTTAATTGCCCGGGCACTGATTGTTATAGGTGTATGCTACGCTCTGGGACACCTCCAGCAGC
>CAZTTH010000118.1:0-4140 GCA_964615975.1 uncultured Lentisphaerales bacterium
CTTTTCCATTCCGGGCGGATAACTGAGGTGGCACTGCCACTGGGAAGCCGCGGCCATAAAAACCGCGATTATGTCATGATGCGCTTGCAGGGAAAATGGATGTGATGCCTTGAGAAACCAAATTACACGATGTCTTCCATGCGGCGGTTTGATCTGCCTGAATATCCAGTCTGCTTCCCTGGACAAATGGGTTGTTCCAATCCGGATATCTTCCTCCGGATTATAATGTCCATGGTGATCTTTGAGGGCAATCGGGAAGGTGATTAATTCCGCATTCCAGCCATTGATGATCTTCATATACCAGATTTCGTTGGTCAATAGACCGGTACTGACGATGAGATCCTGGGGAGACAAATGCTGATTCAGAACTTCCTCGCGCTTGCTGGAAGTGGATTTCTCCGCTGAATTTTGGCGGTAAATACGATGAATATCCTGATTGCCAAAAGCAGCTAGAATGACCATCAGGAAGCCATACCCGATGAGAAATGCCTTTCCTGTTTTCCTTGGCAGATGAGCATACACCCGACACAGGCCAATACCCAAACAGATCATGAATGGTGTAAACGCGGGAAGATCATAACGGCCGATCAGATATATGGGA
The DNA here is from genome assembly GCA_964615975.1 of uncultured Lentisphaerales bacterium. GTDB lineage: Bacteria > Verrucomicrobiota > Lentisphaeria > JABSQK01 > JAJFLO01 > CAZTTH01. Next base: position 602 of record CAZTTH010000118.1, read on the forward strand.
CGGATTACGTTTGAATAAATTAATAAAAATAATAACGGTACCACAAAGAATGGCAGCAGCAGACCAAGCACTCGACGATCACAATTATAAATCGGTGCGCGGACATTATGGCCTGAATCATAATCCTGATTCGATCTAATGACATCGCCAATTCCGTTTTGTCCATGGCTGGTTATCGGCGGTTGAGGAGCAAAGGAATTTCCTTTATGGGCATCATTGCCCGGTTTCCTCATCCCCGGGAAAAAAGATGAACCATCGCGCCAGAATAACCCGAAGATCGCCACCCCCATGGTGGCCAAAGACAGGATCCGAATTTCTCCCGGTACTTTGGGAATCAGAATTTGATCCGGCATTTGACCGCCGATCCAAAACACTTCCATCGTCCGGGGAATCATCAGCAATTGCGGTGTTTTTTCCCACATAAATCGCACCCAATTATAACCGTCTCCTCCTGCCTGAGCCCATACGATTCCCAGCCAGGGGAGATAAAGCATCGCGGCCATTGCATGGGTAAAAAATAAATTGACTGATAGGCGCCGCCGCTGGGGAAACATCATCACCGCGACCCAGAATGACGCGGTAAATGGCAGGGCGAGATTGTGGGTGTACCATGCCAGAAGCAGCGATATTCCATGCAGCAACCACATGCTGGGCCGGGGAGTGTGGACGGCTTTAAAGAAGGACCACATCGCCATGGTCAGGAGGAACAACAGCAATGCATAGGATCGCCCGATCGAACCATAATAACCATGCAGGGTTGAAAGGGCGGTCAACCCCATCGCCACCAGCGCCACCACCCGCGGCAATCCCAGGGTCACAACCAGCAACCCGATCGCGGCAATATGCAGCAGACAAAAGAGCAGGGACATGGAACGCATCCCGATTGCGGATAGCCCGGCGACCGAAGTCCATGATTTTAACAGGATATAGTACAAGCCGGGGTTTCCACCCTCACTCGCGATGGCGCCGGACACCACATCAGGAAGGGTGATCATAATCGCGGAATAATACTCATCGCTCCACAGTTCCCTGATCTCGCTGCGCGCCCAGCCCAGACCGCCAGCAATCACCAAGAGCAGTATGCTGATGGCAAAAAAACTCTTAGGGGAGATATCCTGGTAATTACATTGGATTTGTTCATTCAATAAAAATTCCCGTGATTAAAAATTTCATAATCGGGGATTTCGCTTTAATTCTGGAAATAACCCCAGCCTTAAATTCTTTGTGGCGGTCAGGATCTCGGCGGATTGCATAACCCATTATATTGCCAACGCCAAGTATCATACCTGACCGTTCATTCTCTCTAAAAGCGCCGCGGTATCGTCTCAATCGACTCCCGGCAAAAGGCCACCATGAGCAGAAGAAGGGAAATCGACGACTTTTATCGTTGGTTGCGTTGATCCATACAGGATAGACCGCAAGACTTCTTCCGCGAAAGCCGTCAAAGTGATGTCTTTGTCAAGCGCTTGCTGCTTTGCCTGCCTTCGTAATTCATCCGCGAATCTTACTGTTGTTCTCAGGCATTAACGCGTCCCACAAAGCCATAAATCTGGCAAGGATTAATCTTAAATCTCATTACTTTCAGATTACCAATATTTTATTTGCTCCCGGCACCGATCATTTGGGTTTTAATGAATAAGCCTTTTGTGACCACTGGCTGGTGATCCATAAGACAATGATGCCGATGAAAACGATCGTCGCGATCGCAGCGATGATCAGGATCCAATGATAAGCGCGGTCAATGAGGATGAAACTTTCATATACCTGCCCCAACCTCATATCGACGCCGAGGACGGCGATGGAATTGCCGTGAAAATCGCGAATGGGCGCGTAACCCGAAAGACTCACTCCCCATTGATCCAACTGTTCGATTTCATGATCCGCTGTCGGGTTGATATACCCCGCTGCCAATTGCGGAAAGTCAAGACTCTCCTTGTATAACATTCCCGGCTCGACGCGTTGCTCATGGGGTGCCAAAATGCCATCGTGGTCTTTGTCAAGTTCTTCGAAGCTGTCCAATAGATCATTCTCGGCGACAAATTCGGAGTAACCGGGATGTTGGGATGATTTCCTCATGATCCAGACAAATTCAACCCGCTCGTTTTGCGCCTTGATATTTTTCAACAGACGAACCAGTTGCCGGAATTCCAGAGTCTCCTTATCCGCCACGGTTCGCACGCGTTCCACCACCACCGGGTCAATCATCAAGGCGGCGGTTGCCGCAATCCCCATGACCTTTTCGCGCAATTCCTGAATCAGCGAGGCCCGGGATACATGATAAAGAGTAGATACCGCATAGACGATTCCAGCGAACATGGCGATGGCAACAATGACCGCGATGGCGAAGACCCGTTTCTCGTGACTGATGGCGCGCGCGACCTTTTCCGTGAACCGGTAGGGGTGCGCGAGGACAGGCATGCCAGCGCGAAAGCGGCGGAGATCATCACTCATTTCCCGTGCTGACTGATAGCGATTATCGGGGTTTTTCTCCAGCGCTTTCATGCAGATGCTATCGAGTTCGATGGGCAATGATTGATTGAGATGGGAGGGCGGCGGGGGTTGCCAGTTCAGCACCGCATCGATTGCTTCAATCGCGGATTCTCCCCGGATCGGGGCTTTCCCGGTCAGCGCGTGATAAATCGTCCCGCCAAGAGAATATATATCCGCTCGAGTATCAAGATTTTGCTGACCACCGCTGGCTTGCTCGGGAGACATGAAGGACGGACTTCCCAGTATCATTCCTTCCGTGGTTTTCTCGGTATCGAGTTGAAAATCTGTTTCTAACAATCGTTTGGCAATGCCGAAGTCCATGATTTTGGGATGACCTTCACTGGTAATCATGATATTGCCCGGTTTGATATCGCGATGGAGAATGCCCCGTGAATGAGCAAATCCCAAGGCATCACAAATGGTAATGAGATAGCCCACAAGCTGTTCCATGGCGGCCCCAGTGTCCCGGATGACATGATCCAGCTGATGTCCCTCCACATATTCCATGATTATCATGGGTGATTTGTCGTCATCAACAACTTCATACACCTGAACGATATTGGGATGACGCAAGGCACCGATGATCAGAGCTTCCATTTGAAATCGTCGCACCACTTGCAACTGGGAAAGAAAACGCGGATGCAGTGCCTTGATGGCGACGGGACGATGAAGAGTTAAATCGAATCCCTTCCAGACAATCCCCATACCACCACTGCCGATCTGTTCATCGATACGAAACTTGCTTTTCGCGGTCCAGATGGTGCTGGGATGATCAAATATATCCTGCGGTTCACCTGGAGCATCGTGGTCTTGCGCTTTCCTGATGGCTGAATGCCGGCGCGGCGATATAATGGTGCTTTCCACCAGGGTTTCTTCCAGATCCAACCGATCATCATTATTGCTTGGGGAAGGCATGGGTACAATCTGTTCCTAATCAATTGAGGTGATGCAACAATCGCAGTTCAATCCCGATGGGATAAGACGAATATAATCCATGATAGATTGCAAACAACCACGAGCGAGATAAGCGGGTATTCGCCAGGTTAATT
>CAZTTH010000119.1:0-4126 GCA_964615975.1 uncultured Lentisphaerales bacterium
TCACTTGCAATTGGCGGCGGCGCTGCCTCTTCACTGGCTGTTGTTGTTATCGGCGGAGCGCTTGGTGGTGGAGTCGGGCTCACCGCGGGTGGCTTTGCAGTCGGTTCTGGTGTCTCCTGGGGCGGATTTGATTGTCGCATAACAGCTTCAAGATTTTTGCAGACGCGCTCTAACTTGATCAGTTCAGTGACAAATTTCCCGGCGGTTTCCCGTTGCTGACGCCGGATACTGTAAAGCATCACCAATATCCAGATCGGAACAATTGAAACCAGGAATAAAATAACCAGCATGATCATGCCAATAATGAACTCCATGAGAAAATCACCCTTCACGATTAAAGAGTTAAATTAAGCGGTGAGCTGATACCCGTTCGCGATCTTTTTGAGTATCAGCTCCAGATTGGCTTGATTCGCCATTGCAATAACAAGAATATGGCAGGATGGCGCCGATTCAATAATATGCCAGAGTCACCTGTCAGGCCATTGGGTAGTGATAATAAATCAATAATCATTCCCTTTTTTGGCTGATTCAGATGATCAACTTTTCATGTCGTCTAACTCCTCGAAGGTTATAATGGTGTCGCCAATCACAATGATTTCTCCGTTTTTGAGAATGGTGGGCTGCTCAATTTTGTGGCCGCTGATAAAGCAGCCGTTGCGGCTGCCACAGTCGTGAAGCAGATATTTTCCGGATTTCTCGTCCCACGCGATTTTGGCATGATTGCGGGACAATCGCGGGTCTTTGACAGAGATGGTATTGGCATGATCTCGACCTATGGTTACTTCCTGATGGCAGATGAACTGTTGCTTCTTCTCATCAAAAATCACTTGAATAAGGGCGGACATGGTCGTTTCGGCAAGTTATTTGGAATGTGAAAATGGGAATTTAACGCAATGCCAGTATTTTCATTTCATGACTACAATGATCAGTAATCGACATGTGTGAAATTGCGGGATTATAGATCACCGGATTTTGGATTGCAACTGTTGGATCGTCGTTTTTGCTAATTTTTGCTTCAGCCAATTCACCCTAAAATCAAATGTGTGATAAATGATATCTAAATTTGTTTCACGAATCCAACCCGAGTGGCAACTGGTTTTGCTGCTATTGGTATCACCCCTGATCGGCATTGGCTACCTAAACAGTGATCTGTGGTTCGATGAAATCGTGACCTTATATGATTTCGCCCTGCAAGATAACTTGCGCGCGATTTTCGCTCATTACCCGGTGGCGAACAATCACGTCTGGTATTCATTTCTCCTCTGGCTGTGGCTGCGCCTCACCGACTTTACCCAGAATGAATATATTCTGCGCCTGCCCGGTGTCTTAATTTCAAGCGGATTTATCGCCATTCTTTATTGTCAGGTGAATAAACTATATTCCCGGTCTGCCGCTGTTCTCATTACCCTGACTTTTGTCGTCAGTCCGATTTATCAAAGTCATTGTTATCAATTGCGCGGGTATGGGTTGAGCCTGCTGTTAACGGTGATGGCCACCGTGGGAGCAGTTAAGCTTATTCATGGGCAAATGAGATCGGGATTGCGCTGGTATCTGCCGGGTGCCATTCTCCTCCCGGGGGTCATTCCCACCAATATCCTGATCAATCTGGCCTTGCTGGTTGCTATCCTGATGACATTTTGGCGGCAGGGGAAGTTGGTGGTTGACAACCAGAAAACCATCCTGCTGCTGACGGCAGCAGCGGTTGGCGGGATGGTGATTTACCTGCCAGTGGCAACCGAATTCTTGGCAGTGGCACGTGGAACTCACGCATGGGATTCAGCCGGCGCCATCGGTTGGGATGTGTTCAAGGCATTTGGCATCCAAAATGGCGCCTGGATTTTATTTACACTGGTGCTTGCGGGGATAACCCGCAAAACGCCCCGGTTATTAACTGATGAGGAGTGTCGATTACGCCATGGTGTACAGATCATCCTATTGATATCGGTACTTATCATCGTCCTATCGGCGCTTGTTCTGAAACCTTTTCCGCGTAATTATCTGGTGTTTCTTGTGCCGTTGACATGGGGGATATTATGGTGGTATCGAGCAGGCATCATCCCATCGGCAAGGGTGTATCAGTTGATAATTCTGGGAATTATGCTGAATGGCGCCTATTGGCAATTCCTTACTGAGCATGCGACCCTGCAGAAATTATCACGCGGGGAAACGCCGCAAAACCTCAGCGAACAGTTCTACACCCGCAATCGCGAGGTCTCCACCATGGCATGGATCATGGCCAATGAATTGAAACTGCCGAACACAGCGCGGATTTTTATCGATTATCAGCTCTTTCCGTCTTTGAAATACTACTGGCAGTTGGTTGGCGGTAATCCCGATCAGCTCGAATGCCTGAATGGCGCCGCGCAATTTCCCTTGAAACTACCAGATGACAGCTATGGCGAATACCCGCAATATGTGATCGGCTATGAGATCGCGAAAGCGCGGCAGGATTATGAACGATTGCTGGGGTTGAGCGCCGTCTTTGAGCCCATTGATATTCAGGGTGTGAAGCTGAAAATTTTTCACATTACAGGAATTAATTGATGATGAGCATTCAACCTGTCTGCCGCTGATTTCGGGGATGAGAATTACCTCTTGTTCGCCCACGATAAAATCCGTATCGGCCACGACGTAAATATCATTTCTGGCGACCTGGGAGCTAACGGAGAACACCGCACGACAGAGAATGACGACAAAAGTAATCGCGACCAGAATGATGGTGATGAAGATGAAGAGGAAGATGTTGACATAGACAACAATGATTATAAAAAAGCCGCGATAACCTTGGAAAAAAATTCTTCAACGACCACTGAGACGATACTGCGGGCGCCGTCAATCCACATTGGCCCTCAGGTGACTGTCGGCAACGTCTTCACCAACAACCTGAAAGCCCATGCCTCGGCGCGCATTCTGGGCAATATCATCAATACCTTGGATTTACCTATAGTTGCCGACCAGACTGTCATCCCGGAATTTATGCCTGGCATAGTCGATCTCATAGTTGGAGATCGCCAGGTTCGTCATTTATCCATCGGTTCATGGCGTCGTCTAATTGTGCGCGACCATGGGCAATTGATTCTGGATGGCGGTGATTATTATGTCGAAGAACTGGTATTGGAACGTCAAGCAGTGCTCTTGCTTCAAAGCAACACCAATATTTTCATTCGCAATCGTCTCGAGATCGGCCAGAGCAGTGGCGTCAATCACGACACGGAAAACAGATTTCTGACCATTTATTTTACTGGGCATCAAACAGTACGTGTTCAGAGTGAGAGCTGTGTACGTTTGCATCTACTGGCGCCTGAAGCACGGGTTGTCCTCGGAAAGAATGTTAATTTTACTGGTCGCATCTCCGCTGGGAATATCGATGTAGGCAAGGGTTGCCTGCTCAACTACAGCCGGTTTGACGGCAATGATACTACCCCCACAACACCAGACGCTTTTATGCTCTTCGCTCGCCGACAATTAGCCGTGGGTGAACAAAGCCGGATTGTCGATGGCCGAATCGGTTCCAACGGAAGGTCGGAAAGCGCCTTGGAATTCCGTAAAAATGGATTTACCGATGCCGTTGTTTTTCTCTATTCCGATGTCATCCGGCTCGACGCCGGAGCTGTGATCGGTCATGCTTATTACAATCATCTTGTCAAACGTTCCTCGGCTATCGTCCTGGACGCGCACACTCCAGTAGTGTTACCGATTGTCGATATCCTGCCCACAATTCCCGGATTTACCGTTGACGCGGACAATCTGACGATCAAAAAGAATACCATCCAAATGTTGACTCCTGGCAATTATCGTGACCTGAAGATCGAGAAGAATTGCCAAATAGCTTTGGCGCCGGGTAATTATTACCTTCGCGGTTTTGCCATCGATAAGGAATGTTTCATTAAGTTTTCGTAATTTCGGTGCCAGTCCACGCAATTTATTATATATAAATGTTTTACTGTTTTATTATACACCTGTTAATTCATGTTGATTGAAATAAATACAGAGAGAATTGGTTAAACATGTGGATAATATAAATATATCATACTCATAATAAGTATTTTATCTGGACTGGCACCAATGCCATGGACTGGCACCAATGCCATACTTAGCTAACGGTGAGTATAAGACCGGCAATGAA
>CAZTTH010000120.1:0-4013 GCA_964615975.1 uncultured Lentisphaerales bacterium
CCGGGGTCGATGCTTCAGAGTCAATTGCCAATTATGGTCGGCAAGCAATCGCATCGCGTCGGTCAATCGATGAAAGTAGATGGCATCGTCGATCGGCGCGCGAACGGCTGCCAGTTGCCTGTCCATGCTCTTTTTGCCATTGAAGTTGCGCCAGAAAATCTGGAGTTTGCCGCGGATCCGCCGACCCACCATTTCTCGCGGTGGGCGGATAAGCTCATCGCTGACAAAATCAGGGAATCGCCGGAGAAAATACCACAACCAGTGGGGAAAGTTTTTGATCGTGACCTTTTGCCGATGGGCAACCAGGGAGGTATCAATAACCGCGAATAATGCCGGTGTCTGTCCCCGTTCCGCCAACTGACAGGCCATCTCGTAGGCAGGATTAATTCCCCAGGACCAGCAGACTAATGCATAAGGGGTGTCAGACCAATGGGCGTCAATCTCATTGATATAATTGGCGGCAAGGTCGGCAATGCTGTTGAATAAACGAAAGCCATCCTCCCGCCCCGGAGATTGCAATCCAAATACCGGTCGATCTTTCCTCAAATAAGGCGCCAGCGTGCGCGCGTAACCAATATCGCCGCCCAGCATATGCATGAAAAAAACCGGAGCTTTATCGCCTTCCGAGTGCAGACAGGTTAACGAGGTCCAGGACGGCTTTATGTCCGGTTGCAGAAGTTTACTTAAACGAGCAATGGTCGGTTCCTGAAAAATGATCGCCAGTTGCAGGTTGGCATTGAATTCGTGATTGATTCGATGAAGAAGCTTCACCGCCAAAAGGGAATGTCCGCCAATTGCAAAGAAATCTTCGTGAATGCCAATTGCCTGGCGCTCAAACACCGCGCGCCAGATCTGGGATAATCGCGCCTGCACTTCGGTAATAACCAATGTGTCGTCAGGGCATGTTTCCGATGTTGTTTCCCCGGGTTTCGGCAAGGCCTTGCGATCCACTTTGCCATTGGCTGTCAACGGCAGGGATGGGAGAAAAACGTAGGCGTTCGGGATCATGTACTCCGGCAGTTTTTGCTGGAGATAGGCACGCAGCAAATCGGAGGAATGAAGGGTGAAGGTTGTGGGATCAAGATTCCCATTAACAATGTCCCCATCCGTTCTTCCATTTTCTCCGATTATTTGGGATTTGGAATTTGGGATTTGGGATTTTCCGTCTTCACTTTTCTGTCCAACCTTATTCCCATTTCCGTCTTTCATTTTTTCGTCCCATTCCGCATTCATCATTCCGCATTCATCATTTCCTTTCCCCACCACATATGCTACCAATCGCTTGTCACCCGGACGATCCTCACGTGCCATCACGATTGCCTGGTTTACGGTTGGATATTGGCATAACACCGATTCTATTTCACCCAGTTCAATACGATAACCGCGGATTTTCACCTGCTGATCTTTTCGCCCTTGAAATACCACGGCGCCATTCGCTTGTTGAACCACCAGATCTCCGCTGCGATAAAGCCTTCCCCCGGGCTCACCTGAAAAGGAGTCGGGAATAAATCGTGCCGCCGTTAACTCCGGTTGATCCCAGTAACACCGGGCCAGTCCAGTACCGCCCAGATAGAGTTCGCCGCTGACCCCGATTGAGTTCAGCTGCAGGCGCGGGTTCACAATGAATGACCGACTATGGCTGATCGCGCGGCCGATCGGAATGGCAGTGCTTCCTTCGGCGATTTCCTGAACCGGATGCCAGGTGGAAAACGTGGTGTTTTCCGTGGGACCATAGACATGCAATAATTGCCGCGGCCGACCATCCGCCATGACCTTTTTGATCTGCCTGGGGTCACAGGCTTCACCGCCAAATAACAGATAACGCAAAGACTTGAAGAGACCGGGAACTTCCTGGCCATATTGTTGAAACAAGGCGGTGGTTAGAAACATAATGTCTATGCCATATAGCCGCAGCGCGCGCTCGAACGCGTCAGGCGCCAACACCATTTCTCGTGAGATGCCAACCATTCGTGCTCCGTTGAGCAGCGATCCCCAGATCTCGAAAGTCGCCGCGTCAAAGGTAAAGGTGGCGACCTGAGCCAGGTGGTCGGCAGGTTTTATCCGGATGTAATTGGCATTGATTACCAGGCGGTTAATCGCCTCATGAGTGATGGCGACTCCCTTGGGGATTCCGGTCGAACCGGAGGTGTACATCACATAGGCAATATTTTTGCTCGTCGACCGATTTACCGGATTACCGGCGTATTCCTGACCGGCGGTGAACAAATCGGTATCCAGATATAAATAATCAGGCGGGACGAGGGGGGATGCGGTGGCGCTTTTCCCGGCAAAGATGGGTTCATCAGCAAAAATATCCCGATGTCGATTCAGGGTCAGGATAACACCGATGCGCGCGTCCTGAATCATATAGGTTAACCGCTCGCGAGGATAAGCGGGGTCAAGCGGGACATATGCGCCGCCGGCCTTGAGAACAGCCACTATCCCGATCACCATATCAAGAGATCGCTCCATGCAAATGCCCACCATGCGCTCCGGTCCGACACCGCGTTTTTTCAGGACCGGCACAAGACGATTGGCGCGTTCATTCAATTCCCCATACGTCATCTGCTCAGTCCCATATTCCAGCGCCACCGCATCGGGGGCATTGGCGGCTTGGATCTCAAAAATTTCAGGAACGCAACGCCCTTGCCAATAATCGCTGGCGATGATCTTTTCTTCGGCGATTGGCGCCGCCGCCGGGATTTCTATCGGCAATTCTCCAATCGGGCAGAAAGGATGTTTCAGCACCCCCGCCAGGATCAGACCATAATCCGCAACCAACCCCGCCATCAGTTCCGGGGTATATAAATCGGGATTATATACCAGTCTCCCCTGCAATATTTCCCCTGCCCTTTCGAGGTGCATCTCGAGGTCGAACCGGACTGGAACCGATGAGGTTGTCACCCGCTCGACCTGCACCTCATCCAATGCCAGCATCTCCCGCGGGGTATTGTGGAAAGCGAACATGATTTGCACCAATGGATTGCAATTCATCTGACGCTGGGGGCGTAACTCCTCGACCAGCTTCTCAAATGGCAAATCCTGATGCGCATACGCTTCCAGACACCTCTGGCGTACCTGTTTCAAGAGCTCACTAAAATCAGGATTCTCCGAGAAGTCGGCGCGCATTACCAGAGTATTGACGAAAAAGCCGATCAGTCCTTCGACCTCCGTCGAATTTCGATTGGCGATCGGCGTGCCAACGCGGATCTCGTCCTTGCCGGTATGCCGATGCAGCAGGGTCATGAAAGCCGCCAGCAAAAACATAAATTCGGTTACGCTTGCTTCCTTGATCAGGCGCGAAATCTGTTCGCTGATCGGTGGCGGGATGGCAATCGGCAGACAGATGCCGCGAAAGTTTTGCCGGATCGGACGCGACTTCTCCGGCGGTAATTCAAAGACAGTTCCATCTACTCCCAGTTGCGACCGCCAATAGGCGAGCTGCCGATTCAGCATCTCGCCCGCCAGCCATTGACGCTGCCACACGGCATAGTCCGCGTACTGTATCGGCAGGGGATGGAGGATAGGCGATACGTTCTGATTTAACGCGTTATAAATGAGCGATATCTCCCGGGCAAGAATCGCCATCGACCAGCCATCCGCGATGATATGATGGATGGTAATCTGAAAAATCGCTTCTCGTTCATTCCGATTGAACAAGCGAAAGCGGATCAGGGGATCAGCAGAAAGATCGAAATGTCGCTGTGCTTCCTCGCGCAGCAACACATCGAGATTATATCCATTCTTAGTCTCCGACTGGTGATCAATGATTTCAAAATCCAGCTTCCGGTCGGGGATTATGAAGCGGGGCGGTACCCCATTGATGGCGCGAAAGGTGGCGCCAAAAATCTCATGGCGATCCAGCAATACAGTTAAACTTTTCCGCAGGATCCCGGCCTCCAGCCTTCCCTTCAACCGCCAGGCATATGAAATATTATAGGCGGATTGATCGGGAATAAGTTGAGCAATCAGCCAGAGACGCTCTTCGGCGAAGGATAATGGCAGGGCGCCAG
>CAZTTH010000121.1:0-3525 GCA_964615975.1 uncultured Lentisphaerales bacterium
GCCGATGGCCACGATTTGTCCATGTTGTCATGCGCTTAAAGTCGACATATAAAATCGATTTTCTCTGTCATCTTTAATCGCACGACTGTTCTCCCTTGTAAACTCAGCGCTGACTTTCCAATTCGCGAATCAATGCCGCAAATAAAAATTTTTGAACAGAAGGGAACAGAGGATCGCAGAGATTTATTTCAACGCAAAACAATGGAGCTGACTATATTGAATACTCTGTTTACTTTGTGTTCTCCTGTTAAAATATTCTTACAGATACAACACTGGGATGTCAGCGCGGATGTTCGACCAATCAGGATAAATGTCCACTCATTAGCGGCGGGGAGGATTCGAAAATTCAGGTTTTCGCAATATTCCCTGCCGCTGATGAGTATGCTCGCTCCAAGGAGAGAATGACACGCTGACGGTCAGACTAGATACCTACACTGTTATTTGATCCTCATCCGCGTCAATCTGCGTTATCCGCGGTTAATTTCTTTATACTGCTTTACCACGGATGGCACGGATGTTCGCAGATATATAAAGTAAGAATTAAGTCGACGAAATACCCAATCGGGTTAGAAAATCAGCACCGGTGACTGGAATTCAGTCACCCCAACAGGCAGTTAAGGTGAATGAGAAAAGTAAGCTTTTGCCATTCAGCGATAAAAGCCTGTTGGTTCTCAATTGAGAACTCGGTGCTGTCATTCAGATTTCATTATCGTGTGTTTCATAAATGAAATTGCTGAATCTTGCGATATTTTTTTCGTGTGTTTCGTTTATTTCGTGGTTATAAAAATCCGCGTTAATCCGCGCGATCCGTGGTTAAATATACTCTCCCCGACCAGTTCTTCGGCAGGTAGACTTCACGGTAAAAAAAACTCGCTAATTGATGGATACACCATTAATTTCCCGATTATTACGTTTAATCATTAACTTCGCATCCATATCCTTTTTCGTTATTGAGATCATATCATCAAAATTATGAACACCAAAAAAATGCTGATAACCGGTTCATCCGGACTGATCGGCTCGGAAGTATGTCAATATTTTCACGATCATGGGTGGAAAATCCATGGGGTTGATAACGATCAACGCGCAATTTTTTTCGGTGATACCGGGAGTACCCGCTGGAATCAACAGCGGCTCGAAAAACAACTTTCCCGCTTCACCCATCATGAATTGGATATCCGTGATCGATCAAAAATTCTGGATTTGGTTAAAACAATCAAGCCGAACGTTATTGTCCATACAGCCGGCCAGCCCAGTCATGATCTGGCTGCTGCAATTCCATTTGATGACTTTGATATAAATGCCACTGGAACCTTAAATCTGCTCGAAGCAACCCGGAGATTTACACCTGAATCGCCTTTCATCCATTTTTCTACCAACAAGGTTTATGGTGATCGCCCCAATTTAATTCGCTTGAAAGAATTGCTTACCCGATGGGACTATGATGATCCTCAGTATGCTGAAGGCATCCCTGAAGATTTGTCCATTGATCAGTCAAAACATTCATTGTTTGGCGCCAGCAAAACCGCCGCGGATATCATCGTTCAGGAATATGGTCGTTACTTCAATATGCCAACCTGTTGTCTGCGTGGCGGTTGCCTGACCGGTCCCAATCATGCCGGAGTTGAACTCCATGGATTCCTGAGTTATTTAATCAAATGCGGACTGGAAGATCGGATGTATACCATTTATGGCTATTCAGGCAAACAAGTGCGTGACAATATCCATGCTTATGACGTGGCGCGCTTTGTGGATTGCTTCATAAATGCCCCCCGCTGTGCCGAAGTGTATAATCTTGGCGGCGGCAAGAGCAATTCCTGTTCGATTTTGGAAGCATTCGCATTGGTTGAATCTATTACCGGCAGGACCTTGCGCTATGAGTATCATGATAAAGCACGTCAAGGTGATCATATTTGCTATTATAGTAATTTGAGTAAAATGAGAACGCATTATCCGGAATGGACCATTACCAAAACCTTGAATGATATTTTCCGTGAAATCGCCGCCGCATGGCAGGAAAAGTCATTATCAATCAATAAATAACTCATTCGGTTCTGACCCGATCCATGATGGTTTTATTTTTTAACTGCCGCATCTGATAACAGCTTGTGGAATGCGGCCGACACCGGTATGCGAGCATGACGTTCTTCCGCCAATTGCCGACCGCGCTTGCCCAAGCTTTTTCGTCGGTCTTCATCCCTAATGAACGACCTGATTTCGCTTTCCAGTACAACCGGAGAGGGATCACTGACAACCCAACCCCATGATTCATCTCTGGCATATTTGAGATGAGGCGCATCAACTGGACCATGGAGGAAAATAGGTGTGCCGCTTGCCATATACTCTGAAACCTTTGTTGGCATTGATAATCCCGATATCTCCAGTGCAGCAGGAGAAAAATCAAGATTGATGATCAATCCGTCTGCATCTCTTAAAATTTCAGGTGTCTGTTCCAAAGCCAACTCCCCCAGATGATTGACATAAGGCGGTCGATGTAATTGATACTGGTTCACGGTGTCACGAAACATGTTCTGGGTATAAATTTCTAATCTTATGGAAAATCCATCCTGCCCCAATTTCTCGATTACATCGCAAATTTTGGCGAATCCCGGCATTTGCATGTTATTCCAGAGTGCGCCAACATATCGGAAGAGAAATGGCCGGTTTGATAAATTCACATGATAGTCGATCTTGGAAGGATAAGAAGCGATATCGACCGGATTGTGGAATACCTGAAAGTCCAATTGATAACGTTCACGATAACATTCTCGCATCGCCTCCGAGATCACCAATCGAAGCGCGCCTTGTGCCAGGAAATTTCTGAAATAATCGGTTGAGGCCAAAAATTCCGGAGCTCGAAATCGCTTGCGACCTGCTGGCGGCTTCCACTGCGACTCCTTTTTCAGCCAATCATCATGGATATACCATACAATCGGGAGTTGCAATGATCTCCCCAAGGCGCGTGAGACTTCAACATCAATAATAAGCCGGGGTATGCTGAGTATTAAATCCGGCTTGAAGGAGATCGCTCTCAACCAATTAACCATCTTCCTGACCGACACCAGATCATCATAATAATCGATGACACCGAGTCTGACCAACAACGGCATTAAAGGATTCAGATACCGTTGACCTCGCGGACGCCAGGTTTTCAACATGCGAGATCTTTTCCTGAAAGCTGGGCTGACGATTAACTCGGATGGTTGATTGTGATATAGGGCGACACACTTGTTTTCCGGCCAGCCTTTCAGCAGATTGGCCATGGTGATGCCGGTCCCGCTTTGAAGATTGGGCGGGTAATTATTGATGATGATGAGATTGGGGAAATTAGTCAATTGAGATTTGGATAAGAGCAATTTTCAACCACTAATCCTACCATGCGGCAGGACGAACCACTCGAAAAAATCCAGACGACAGAGCGGTTGTTCAAACCATCAAGAACAACCAATCATCGGCGGCAAAAAGCGTGAGAAAATTCAGGTTTTCGCATTATTCCCTGCCGCTGATGAGTATGCTCGCTCCAAG
>CAZTTH010000122.1:0-3359 GCA_964615975.1 uncultured Lentisphaerales bacterium
AACCCGATAGTCAATAGAGGAGACTCTTTCATTCTCATACTATCTAAACACATACAGAGCGGGACTGGACTCCAACACTGATTACCCTCAATGATTACGCTAAACCCATACGATGCCGATGCCACGTAAAAGTTATGGAAAGACGAATGAAAAGAGTCCAACATGATCCTTGTGACCACCGTTCCGCATGGGGGTAGCGCCAATTACTTTAATGTCGGCCTGGCACGCGTGAATTCCGCGAGAAATTTCCGGGTATTTTCCAGCGCCAGTGCGTGATAGTCATCGCTATATTTTTCTTCTCTGGAATCAAACAAGCCGTGGAGAAATTTGGATAAGTGTATCTCCTTGGCAGCGCTGGTTTCGAAGGTGAATTTCTTATTCCCATCCCGGCCCATGACCTGCCACGTGGATTCCACCAACAAACTTGAACCCTTCACGCCAAAATGAGTCGTGAGCAGGAGGGCAAAATCCAGGCCATTTTGACTGATATATTGCTTAAGATATTTTTTCGGATGCCAGAAATAATTGATCTCAGGTTTTATCAATGTGTTATGATCCATGAACCGGCAGAGTTTGGAGTCCCCGATGAGTTGGGTAATGGCCGCCTCTACTTTTTGACTGTGATTTTCCATGTGATTTCGGAGGTCTTTCTCGGCTCCCTCAATCCATTCCCCCTCCCCAGCTTCTGACTTTCCGGCAATAATGGCGCGCGGATAGCTGGCGGATTTGTATCTCATCTCGGATTTGACCAGGGCGCCTTTATATTCCGCATTGAAAACAGTGAAGAAGAGCGGATCAGGGGTATGATGCAACCCGGCGCAACCAGTTAGCATTACGGCCATGCCGATGGTAAATATCATCTTCTTGCTTTTCGTCCATTTTCCGGTGTTCATGTCATCTCCTCGATTAGGTATTCTGAATACTATCGGTTTTAGAATAAGATTGCACAATTTCCAGCTTGTTTGTAACGGCGGCGTTGGAAGATTCGACTGCTTGCAGTCTAACTTTCATCTCTTGTTCCCGCTCATTCGTTATAAACAATAACCAGGTTTGCGTTAACTTAACGCGCTATTAACTAGTGCCCACCTAGAATTAATTGTTTATTGGGGGTTTCGTTCAGGTTCAATTCGGTTATTAATTAATCATATGATACCTCGCCTTATCATTGCCGCATTTAATCCCAATCCGACATCAAGGACCGGATCATGTCAGGTATATTGATATAAATTATCTCCCAATGAAGCTCATGAATTACACCCAAAATTACTCATGCCTGTGCATGTCAACTTAAGCAGATGATTGCCAGCCGTCAAAATTCTCTCATCAAAGCCATTCGCAAACTGCATGCCCGGAAAGAACGCCGGGTACGCAATGAGTTTCTGCTCGAGGGAACCAATCTGATGGCCGCCGCAGTGGCAGAAGATTACCCTTTATCAGTGGTATGTTGGACGCAAGCCTGGACCTCCAGTCATCCTGAATTGACAACGGCTATCGAACTATCAGCCCACGAAACCCATTGGGTATCAACTGACATCCTCAGCTATCTGGCGACCACGATTACTCCCGATGGCGTGATCGCAACCGCAAAACGCCGGCCGATGACGCCCCCAACGGAAAACCACAATGGATTGACCCTGATTCTCGACGCGGTTCAGGATCCCGGCAATGTGGGAACAATTATCCGCACTGCCGCGGCGGTTGGCGTTACGCGGTTGAGTGTCAGCGCTGACAGCGTCGATCTGACCCATCCCAAAATTCTGCGGTCAACGGCGGGGGCGTGGTTTCAGTTACCCATGAATGAGCATAATGACTCACTGCAGTATCTCAACGAGTGCAAGAATGCGGGGGTGCAAGTAGTGGCGGCGGTTCCCCGGGCGGAAAACCCCTTTTGGGAGATTGACTATCTGCGGCCGACGGCACTGTTATTCGGCAATGAAGGCGCCGGCTTGCCGTCAGCTCTGATCGCGCTTGCCGACCAGATGATTGCCATTCCGACCCGATCCGCGGTTGAGTCACTCAATGTCAGCGTCGCGGCCGCTATTGTGTTATATGAATATTACCGGCAGAAAATGCTGTTGCCCGCTGGCGGTTAACATTTTATACAGATCACCAGCCAGATTCATTAAAATGTCAATCGAACTGAGAGATGGGCGCGGCCGGAACTGTCGCTACTGGAGGTGGGATCAAGCGGCCAGCCATAATCGAAGTCAATCTGGGAATAATCGGTATAGGATATTCTCAGTCCGACGCCAATACTGCTGATTTCTTCATTGTCTGTCGGTGTGAATGGGCGAATGTTGTCCCTCGCCACGCCATAGTCGTAAAAAAACAAACCGCGGATCTTGCCCTTCAAGGTATTGATATGCCTGGTATTCCAGTCCCATTCCGGGCTGAGCAGTTCGATTGCCTGATTCAATCCCTTGTCGGCAACAAATTCGTCTTCAACATAGCCGCGCACGGAATAAATGCCGCCAATGCTTTTTTGTTCAGACGACACCAGGGGATCATCCGAGTATTGTCCTTCGCAACGATATACCAGCGCTAATCCGTAATCCCACAGAAATTGATGGCGATATAAATAACCGCGATAGATTTTGTAATTTTCTCTGCCCAATTGACCTTGGAATTCAGCATCTTCGGATGATCCATCCCATTGCGGCAGATTGAAGGCAATACCGATTCCCCCATAGGTTAGTCCCTGCAATTGATCCGATGTGAGATCCTGATAAGCGAGATTGCAATCGAAGGGCGCTGAGCGCAAAATAGACTCCTGGATTTGATTGCCAACGAAGCGTACGCGATCCTGGGTTCGTCGCCATATTCGACCTGCCGATATCGACAGCCTTCTGCTGGTGTTGTCTATTAATCTCCTGGTATATTGGATTCCGGCAAATTCTTCATCCCCGGTCAGATCGATTCCTGGAGATACAGCATTGGAGACTAAATTCGACTTGCCGACAAACAAGCGCACGCCCTGCTTTTCCCGAAAATCAAAGGGCAGATTGTAACTCAAGGTCAAGGCTTCATAATCATCACGTTGTTCTCCCATGGCATAATTCACTGACAAGCTATCATTATGCCGGGTCAGGTTCAGGTACTCCAATGATGCCCCATAGCGATGCCGATCCGTTTGTTCGGTGCCATAATTATTGCCATAAACGGCGCCATGCAAAGGAAAAGTTTCATTGACTTCGAGCATAATATCAGCGATTCGCGCCTGTGTCTCGGGGATGGAACGCACTTTGATCGCGGCATCGAGGGTCAAATCCGGATGACTGTTCAACGTGTAAACATCGCGATAAAACTTGGAATAATCAAAAATCGATCCCGATGACAACGACCATTGAGCATCGATTTGA
>CAZTTH010000123.1:0-2668 GCA_964615975.1 uncultured Lentisphaerales bacterium
GTTATCGGTCACGGGGGTCACATCAACGCTATTGACAAAATTTGTCAATAGCGTAGATGTGACCCCCGTGCGGTTTCTTTAACAACCAAACGATCAACCCGGCTAATCCGATCTGCGTTGAGATCGGCCAGGAGGTGACGATCAAGGCGACAGCCCAGTATCGCCAGACATTGGCGGCCAGCGCCAAGAATTTTACCCTTACTGTTCCATTGGAGTTGACGGCGGCGACCAATGATGCCTATATTCATCCGACCGGGAAATTCATCGCTATCAAACCTGGCGTCTATACACTTCGGGCGCTGTTGCCCGACGGAGAGGTTCCGACGCAGATCGTGACCGTCAATGTGGTAAAACTCAAGATCCAGTATCGGATCGGGACGAGCGACTACAAGGACGTCGTGGACTTTGCGACAGAAAATAATGTCACCCGGGTATTATTTGGTGTTCCAATCAATTTCAAGGTGGTGACTGATCCCAGCAGCTACAACTTTCCCTGCGGCGGTCCGAATTGGTTCATTGCCGATAGTTCCCCCACCACCGGCAGCGGTCAACCTTTTACCACTACCATTTTTTCCTCATCCACCACCGACATCGACTTCAAAACCTTGACTCTCTCCAGCGGCGCCATCAACAAGTCCGTGAGTTTGTTGATAAGTCAGTATATTCTTGGAGTTCACTCATCTTATGGATTGGGAACCCCTGCCTTTGCTGAATATCAGCTACCATCGGGTGATATTATCAATGCCCCACCCGGTCATGCTTGGATTTCTTTATCACAAACACAGCCAACCTTACCATCTAGTGCCATTGTTACTACTTATGGTAACTGGCCTGATACTCATGCTGAAATTATTAATCAGGGATTAAATAATGGCGCTGAAACTGATATTAGAATAAATTTTCTATTAGATAGACAACCATCAGCACCCCACGGAAATAGATATTATCTGTTATCGCCGAGTCAAAAACAATTATTTGATAATTTTGTTAGCCAAGTCTACCAGTGGAAGTTTAAAGAAAATTGCTCCTCGTTCGCGCATAATGCTATCTTAACAACTGTTAATGTCGATATTGATGCTAATGATTTCTTCTTTATTCCGCCTTTTAATTTTTTTAATCCCTATGAATCACCCCGTAAATTGGGTGAGCATATTCAGGAGTTAGAAGCAATGGATCCTACTGAATATTTGAATCCATTTTTCCAAACCCTAATCAACAATGAATCCTTGACTCCTGTTAGTAGCTTCGAAGTGCTTACTGACTACTTATTCTAATATTCAATATGAAATATTTTTTCACTATCTGTGCAGTAATTGTAATACTATGTCAATTTCTTCTGATTGGTTGCAAAGAAGTAAAAACACAATTATTTGATGCGGCATCTACCGGAGATTTGACATATATAAGAACATATCTTGAAGCAGGTGGGGCAGTTGATGTTTGTTATGATCACCGGGGAGCAACTCCACTAGATTATGCATTAGGATCCCAACAGTTTGAAGTAGTTAAATTATTATTGAAAAATGGTGCTACTGTCATTAGAATCG
The DNA here is from genome assembly GCA_964615975.1 of uncultured Lentisphaerales bacterium. GTDB lineage: Bacteria > Verrucomicrobiota > Lentisphaeria > JABSQK01 > JAJFLO01 > CAZTTH01. The sequence goes on from CAZTTH010000123.1 coordinate 1,548, forward strand.
ATCCTAAAACTGGTGGTAAAGCCGGAGATAAAAAGATAGAAAGTATTTTATCTTATTATAGTAGTCCAAAGATAAAGGAACAAAGGCATAGAAATCTGATTGATTTTGGATTTTTATTATCCGAATTGGAAAAATATCGATGGGTTGATGATATTGGCGCTCAACGAAAATGGGATGGAAATCCTGATTCCATAAGAAAATGGATGGAAATCCTGCCTTATTGGGAGGCAAAGGTACTAAGTGAAGAGCCAACCAATCATCACTTAAAAGATAAGACAGAGATATACAACGCAATAATTCATCAAAAGGACGACTATTTCAGTAGAGATAATTTTTATGCTAATGACTTACTTTTTTATCGCTATGAAAATGGCACTACGCTTCTGATGATCGCTGCTATGAATGGCAATTTAAATTCCTGTCTATTCTTCATAAAATGTCCCTATATGTCAGAATTATATGATATTAATGGAGATACTATTTTTGAATATATAGATAAGGGGTTATTGAATGCCCAGGAAAAAATCGAACTTAAAAAATCAATTGACCAACTTTATTTAATTGAGGATTTTTCCAGAATTAAACGAGAAATGAAAGATTTTAACGAATATAAAAAAATCATTAATCGAACAGATAGCACTGGTAAAACTCCAATTATGAAAGCGGTAGATATGGGATATGATAAACTTCATAATTTCTTCCTCTATGAATGAAAGCAAATCCAATTCGCTTGTGGTTACAGCGGCATAGAAGATTCGGTGCCAGTCCAAGCAATTCGTAGATTCAAAATCTAAGTGCAACTCCCTATATTTCGGTGCCAGTCCATATATTTCGGTGCCAGTCCAGGCAATTTATTATATATAAATGTTTTACTGTTTTATTATACACCTGTTAATTCATGTTGATTGAAAAAACACAGAGAGTATTGGTTAAACATGTGGATAATATCAATGTTAGCGGCATTGGACTGGCACCGGAATTGTTAACCATCACCGCAGACAATGGCCTTGAGTTCGCGTCTCATCGCATTATCAGCCAAGTCTTGAGAACCTACGTCTATTTCGCCCATCCTTATAAATCCTGGGAACGCGGACTAAATGAGAATAGCAACGGGCTGCTCC
>CAZTTH010000124.1:0-2267 GCA_964615975.1 uncultured Lentisphaerales bacterium
ACCTTCATAAACAACTCGAAACTGTTCCCCTTGCCAAAATAATGGCTGGGCTCATTCCACTCCCGTTTGGAGATGTTTTCAATGGCATGGAGAATCTCCTGTTTGTCAAAGTCGACATTGAAGATGGTCGTATGTTGAAAACGGTTATGCTGGCGGGATCCGATGTTGATCGACGGCTTGGAGTAAATTGGCGCTTCGCGAATCCCGGCGCTGGAATTGCCGATGATAAACTCTGCCTGTTGCAGCAATGCCAAAAACGCTTCGAAGCGCAGCGAGGGAAAGACGCGAAACCGCTTCTTCTTTATTAATCGTTCGTAGGCGGTAATAATGATATCGCAGCCGGCGTCATTATTCGGATAAATCACCACATAGTTTTTCTGGCTGTCAATCAAGGCGGCGAGCAGAATCCGGGTTTGATATCCCAGTGATTCCAAGTCAGTGGTCACCGGATGAAACAGCACAATCGCAAAGGTTCTAAAGCTGATTTCATAGTGCCGTTTGACATCGGTTATGGCTGGCAGGGTATTGGATAACATGATATCAATATCAGGCGAGCCAATGGTAAAGATTGACTCATCCCGTTCCCCCAATTGGCGCAGTCTTTTAGCCGCGTCCTCGTTGGCGACAAAATGCAGATGGGAAAGCTTGGAAACAGAATGGCGAATCAGTTCATCCACCGTTCCCGATATTTCTCCGCCTTCGATATGCGCCACGAGAATATTTCGCAGCGCGCCGACAATCGCGCAGGCCAGCGCCTCAATCCGATCGCCATGAACCACAATCATGTCCGGCGGATCCGCCTGGATATAACGGGAGAGACCGCCAATGGTATTCGCCAGCACCAACTCCATCGGCTCATTTAGGAATTGATTCATGAACACATGGATGTTCTTAAAGTTTTCCTTGTAGATTTCGTCCATGGTGCAGCCATAACGGCCCAGCGTATGCATGCCGGTGACAAAGACATGACAGATAAATCGGTCACTGCCGCTTACCGCCTTCATCAGCGGCTTGAGCTTCCCGAAATCCGCGCGTGTCCCGGTGACAAACATGATTTTTCGTTTTATCGGATGTGCTGCCATGATAATTGTGCATCCCTAGGAATTGACTGCGCCGCGGTCCTGCCCAATATGGCATCAAACTCCACCGCCCGGATTGGTCCAGTGCCGGGACGTTTGACCCAGAGATTCTCCCTGGTGAATAGTTCTCCCGCCTTGATTGGCGCGATGGTCACGACGCTGGCATAGGCAAAATCGATCGTCGGCTGTTCCTCCGGCAAGATCGTTTTCTTACCGCCCAAAGCCGAAAAGATACATTGGCTCCCGACAATCAAATCCCGCAATTCCGCGGGATCCATGGAGATGGGGATATCGGGTCCAGGCCAGGTTTTATCCGCGGTAAAATGCCGTTCCACTACCGCCGCGCCCAGCGCCACCGCCGCGAAACAAGTGTAATTTCCCGTGGTATGATCGGATAACCCGATGACCGCGTCAGCAAATGCCGCGCGTAAATCGGCCAGCGCACCCAATCGCACCAGATGAGAAGGTGTCGGATAAACGCTGGTGCAATGCATCAGGGCATAAGGTATGCGATTTCGGCGCAAAATATCAACACTCATTGCAATCGCTTTGATGTCATTCATGCCGGTGCTGAGGATAACCGGCTTGCCAAAACCGGCGATATGCTCGACCAGCGGATAGTTATTGCATTCGCCGGAACCAATCTTGTAGGCGGTTACTCCCATGCCTTCCAGGCGATCAGCCGCCGCCCGTGAAAACGGTGTGCTGAGATAAATCAATCCGTTTTCCTCACAATAGCGCTTGAGCCGGATTTCTTCATCTTCGTTCAGAGCGCAGCGCGACATGATCTGCCAGATCGATTCTTTGGCGTTGCCGGGAATCACATCATTGCGGATCATCTCATCATCAATGACATGGCATTGGAACTTGACACATTCACAGCCAGCGCGTGCCGCTTCATCGACCATTCTTATGGCTTTTGCGACACTCCCTTCATGGTTGATGCCGATTTCAGCAATAACCAGCGGCGGATGCCGTGGACCGATTCTACGTTGACCAATCTGAATTTCAGGATGCATGAGATCTGCTCACTTTCGTTATTTCACAAACAGGAAGATTTTTTTACCATGAAATACCCGCTAAGATACAACCAAAGACGATTTTAACCACGGCGGGAATGAAGGTCACGGAGAGGGGAATAAATCAAAACCAAGGTAATCTGCGCTGGATTCTCACTCGAGAACGGTC
>CAZTTH010000125.1:0-2126 GCA_964615975.1 uncultured Lentisphaerales bacterium
TCCGATCCCGTTTAATTCGGTTCCGATGCTCTGTACCACTGACGATGATCCGGGTTGTTCCTTGACGGTATTTTTGTAGTCGCCTTTAAGTAATATCTGATCCTTGAAAAATCCATAGGTACCCGAAGCGCTGTTGCGGCCATAAGCAGTAATGGGCAGGTTTTTCATGTTGCCTTCGATTCCCAGTTCTCCCCAGGTTTCAAATTTATGACCGCCGCGTTTGTAAGTGCTTGAGAAAATACTGTCCACTTCCATCAAAGTTAATCCCTTGATCGGATTGTCCTTGTGGACAAATACCGCCAACGCGTCGATGGCAACTTTGATGGCAGTCGGTTTATAACCGTATTTCTTTTCAAACTGATCGATTTCAGCGGATTTCATTTCCCGGCTCATCGGGGCCAATTGCGTTGTGCCTTCGATCAGGGCCGGTGGCGCGGTGGAGGAGCCTTTTCCTTCGACTTGGATTTTGACGTTGGGATACATTTTGTTGAATCCCTCTGACCAGAAAGTCATCAGGTTGTTTAGCGTATCTGAACCGATGCTGTTGAGGTTGCCGGACACTCCGGAAACCTGGGTATAGTTTTTTATCCCCTCATCCACTTTCACTGTTTGGGAATTTATCGTCCAGTTGGTGGATAGCGCAATGAGGATCGTCAAACTCAAATACCATCGTATGTAGATTTTCATTCTTCGAAATTCCTTCCAGATTAAAATTTATAAACTAAATCCAATTGATATAACTTGGCCTCATCAGCTGGTCCGGCGATGCGCTCAATATCCATGTAAGTCAGTCCCAATGTCATGCTTTTGGCGAACTCATAACCGATATTGGCTATATATCCCTTGAAATCGACGGCGGGTAATCCAGCGGTGGCGCCAAAGTCACTATCCTTGATCGGCGCATAAACTGAGTCGGCTTCAATGCGGCCGTATGCCAAACCCAGTTTAACCGGTCCCGCATTACCTTCTATGCCTAAGATATAGGCCAAATCATTCTTGTCTGGTACGATGGGATCCGTTGCCGTGCCGGGCAACTGACCTTCATTGAGGTTACCATCGGCTCCAAAATTGATATCTAATTGACCATAAGCCTTGATGTCAACATCTTCGATTGTGGTTTTAACATGAGTGTAGAGATCGCCGATGTGAAAATCGTAATGCTTGCTGATGCTATTGGGTATGCCGGGAGCATTGACGGATGTCGAACCCGCATTGGTTTCCGTGGTTGGGTTATTGTACCAGTAATAGCCGATGGCAGCGACAATTTCCATATCATCGGTTTTCATTTTATACCCCCCTTGGGCTGCATACAATAATGCCTGGCCTTCATTGGAACCGAATTCAAAAACATCAAAAACACCTGCGGTCGCGAATACATTCCCGATACTGTATTTTCCTGCAATCCCGACCGGTCGAACATCAGCATCCATCAAAATCAGAGTGGATTCAAAGGGATTGATCTGTTGTCCCAAGATTAAATCAAGATCATCCCAGCTATTCCGGATATAGGCATAGTCAAGATTTATATTGGAATGATCGAAGGGATTGGTTTCAGAAAAGGTATCGTTGGTGCTGATTGGATCCGAATCTTTTCCTGTTGCCAGTCCCAGCCCGATTTCCCAATTCTCCCCGGGATTGGTCCAGACTGCGCCTAGTCTAAGGCGGATGCGATTGCGATTTTTTTCACTGTCAGCACCTGCTGCCGCTTTATCAATCTCCTGGCGTTCGTGACGCAAGCGAATATCTCCTTTCAGGTTTATCCCGCTGATCCCTTTGCTGAGATTGAAACCGGCGACTTCTTTTATGGCGGCATAGCCATGTCCTGGCAATTCAGTATCGTTGTCGACCGGCTTTTGAGTTTCCATGAAGCCTGAATCACCGGTCTTTGAGGTGGTGTTCCCCAATTGAATGGGAGATTGCTTCTGTTCTTTTAACTCGGCCTTCAGCGCGTTGATTTCTGTTGCTTGTTGTGCCAGTTGCTCCTGCATTTCTTTGATCATATTCATTAATTCTCTGGTCGTTACTTCTTCCGCATGACCAGGGTGACTCATTGCAAATAAAACCAGCGCCATTAGTAATGGTTTTAGATTCTTCATTGATTTTCCCTTTGCTTATTGACTTGTGTG
>CAZTTH010000126.1:0-1830 GCA_964615975.1 uncultured Lentisphaerales bacterium
GAATTGAGTGCCAGGGGCGCGTCATCATATCATGTCAGGTGATTGGTATGGATTTGGACGTTATCAATCCGGGCGATATCAATCGTGACCTTGCCCATTGTATTAAGCACCAAGGGTGCGGTCTTATACCAGACTGGGGCAATGCCCCTTACGTGATTAGGGTTGTATTGTTGACGATTGATAACTCAGAACAAGTGTTGGCATACAAAGGAGGGCGGGTAAGAAAACCCGCCCTCCTTTCCCCGCGACTATTCATTCTTCCATTAACCTGCATCAACCTCGCGATAATGACATTGACCCAGAACAACTGCATAATCACGAATAGTGACGCTTCGGAAAGTCAACAAAACTTTTTCTATTGGTGTCGAATTCGGCTAATCAATTTAACGTAAATTAACCCACAATCTGAGGATAAGCGCCTTTTAGCCGTCCGGCATGGAAGAAGATTTCCCCTTTTTGTAAAGATGCTGCTAATTGAGCGGCATTTCCCCGATAAAGCTTACATTCCTGATCGATAACACATTGTCCGACGGCAGCATAGGGTAATCATTCAATGATCGATTGCGCATCATTCAATATTTTCTTCCATTCTTGTGAGAGTGGCACGATATCGGGTGGAACATCCGAGAAGGTGAGTTCATCCAGTTCCCCCTGGGTATAGCGAGCGGTCCGTTTGGCTTCCGCCAGGATTGAAACAGGATTAAATCCGGGGTCTTTACCACAAGCTCCCCAGACGAGATATCCGTATGGTTGTAAGCGGTGATGGCAATGAATGGTATCAATCCAATCGCGTATTTCCAAGCGTCCCGCCAATGCCAAAACCTTGCTGGTGGCGAGATCGTAGGGATGCATGGTCAACCCAAAATCCGGATGGGTAACCAATGGAAAAAATCGCCAGGAGCTATCCTGACACCATTGCAGAATGACCTTCTCTCCGCCTTTGGAAACCACCGCTTCAACAAATGAAATTCGTTCACGAATGATGGTGATCTCATAATCATGTGTTAATAACAATTTGCGATCGTTTTCCCAGGCATAATCCACCGCGTTGGCAGTATCATGAAAGATGTTGACATCCGCGGATTCTCTTTGGGTTTGCAGCCAGGTGTTTAGGGCTACTCCACCAGCGATATAACTTTCACCCTGGGAGATACGGTGGGCGGCGATTAGCCGGCAGATGGTTCGTTGATAGGGGGTGATAGCCATTGTTTTAACTCTCTCGAGCGAATAAATCCCTGTCGATCTCCATGAATCTCTATATAATTGAGGATGCGCAGAGTTTGCTCATCGGTTTCCGGATAAAGGTCAGGTTGAAGGAACCACAGGCAGCGTGTGCGATAGTCATCGATCAATTGGTGCAATTTAGTTTTCAGATCCGGGGTCATGGGTTATAAGCCTTGGGATGGTGGTATATCAATCAACGAACTCAATTATAGATTCCGACATCATTTCCTGCCTGTTACATATGGGTTCACTGAAATCATTGTCACAAGAGCAAGTATTCGGCGGCAATCGAGGCAATACATTTTGATTAAGGTTGTTATAGCATACACCCTGTTGATATCACCAACAGACATCAAGGTTTCAGAATTTTCAGACTGCGTCATCCTGAATTTTTCGTGCCCTTCGTGGTTTTGCATTCACTTTTTAGCCATTCAATTCCATTTTCAACCACATAGCTCACGAAGAAGAAGGAAGGGGATTTTTGTAATGGGAGATCAAATTATTAACCGATAAATTTTTTCAGTGATGGAATGAGTTCATCAATCCACTGTTATCTGGCATATGAATTAAGGTACAAAGGTGCCGTTGCGGGAGCGCACGGAGAGC
>CAZTTH010000127.1:0-1658 GCA_964615975.1 uncultured Lentisphaerales bacterium
ACGAAAGACGGAACTGGAAATAAGGATGGACGGAAAAGAGAAGACGGAAAATTCCCAATTCCCAATTTCAAATCCCAAATTATAGGAGAAAGCACAAATTCGGATGATGGAAAGACGAAAAATGATGAAAACGAGATCAACGCACCGACCAAAAGTTCAAATCTCAAATCTCAAAAGTTGGGAGATGAAGCCGAAATTCCTCATTCCCAATTCCTCATTCTTCATTCCGAATTGCGTGCCTTCCTCAAGCATAAACTTCCGGAATACATGATTCCGAGCGTCTTTGTCTTTCTCACCTCCTTGCCGTTGACGCCCAATGGCAAGGCCGATCGCAAGGCCTTGCTGAAATCGGATATTAACCAATTTGATATCGGGCATAAAACAGAACTGCCTACTACTGAACTCGAAGAATCATTGTGTCGGATCTGGTGCGCGGTACTGAATCGAAAATCGGTAGGGATTCACGATAATTTTTTTGAGCTGGGCGGTCATTCGCTGTTGGCAGTGAAACTCATCTACGAAATTAATCGACAGTTGAATAAAATCCTGCCAATGGCGATGTTATTTCAAGAGCCGACGATTGCCGGCATGGCAAAATATTTAATTCCTGAGACTGTCCCCTTTGCCTATAAATCCTCGTTCATCATTCAACCGAAGGGCGATAAACCGCCATTGTTTTGTCTGCATATGTTGAGTGGTGATACCGGGTATGCCCGCACCATCGCGCAATATCTCAAGAAAGATCGTCCGATCATCGGATTTCATCCGCCCCATCAAGATAACGATCGCTTGGTTTTTAATAGTATCGAAGATATGGCCTCATTGTATTTGAATGAGATGTTGAACCGCTGGCCGAATGGACCATACATGCTAATCTGCTGGTCGTGGGGCGTATATCCGGCGTATGAAATGGCTTGTCAATTAGCAGATAGAGGGCATAAACCTGATTTGTTTGCAGCCATAGATTCCGGACTGGCGTTTCGATCAAAGAAAAAAAGCATAATGGAGAATACTCTTTTGCTACCGGATTTTCTTCGGAATCTGCCACGGTGGATTCGTGATAATTTATTGTTGTCGAGCAAAGCTCAGATTCGCTCGATGGTGCAACGCAAGTTAATTAATCGGGTAAAAAAGCGATTAGTTTTAGGGAATGGGATTGATCGAGGAATTCGTCATGATGTTAATGACGCTATGGATTTATCCAGGATACCACCGGAGATGTTGCCCATGATCAGGCAAAACTGGCAGCTCCCTGACAATTATCAACCGCGCCCCTATACCGGAAAAGTGACCTTGTTTCGGGCTCAGACCAGACCATTATTTCACGCTCTGGAGCCGGATCTGGGGTGGGGTAAGCTGGCGCGGGGCGGCGTTGAAGTTATCACCATTCCCGGTAATCATCTCAGTATGGTTCAAGAACCACAAGTGATATTATTGGCAGAGAAGCTCCAGGTATGTTTGGATGGTATTAATTTCCCATGATCCTGTATATAAACTGTGCATTTGATCATAAAATTGAATAGGATATTATTCCTGAATTGATGAAATCCACATTCATAACAGATATCAAACGTCGTCTGGCACAGTTATCACCTGAACAACAGACAAAACTGGAGGGGAAACTCCACCAGCTCGAGTACCCGGGGTCTTTACATACA
>CAZTTH010000128.1:0-1556 GCA_964615975.1 uncultured Lentisphaerales bacterium
CCGGTCAAAAAAGGACCGATGACAAAATTGCGGATCCCAACGCCATCGGGGATGAGCACATCAATTGTTTTATTCATGTATTTATCCGCGTAAATCCGTGGTATCCGTGGTTAAAATCACATATTGATCTTTTTCTGAACCAAATGACGATAATATCCGCGGATCAAGCGCGAGATCAGCACCCGCAAATGGTAGGGAAGAACCGCGGTTAAATCCGCTCGTAACGGAGGTAATTCCTGCTTGACGTCCGCGGTGTGGACCAATTGTGTCTCTCTGATTTTATTCATCTCATCGTCCATCCAGGATTCCGGGACATTGCCCATATGATAGGCAAATGCCTGTGCAGTCGATAAGCGCCAGTATCCTAATTGATCGGGTGTTTCATCGAGAACTTTCACACTATCTCCACTAATTCCTTTCAGTAATGGAAAAAACGGTAACATAAAAATCAATTGCCTTCGATAGGTTGCTACACAATGCGTACATCCAATGACAGCTTTAGTACCATTACGATCTACATATATCTGAGTATTTTGCTCTTCTTTTGAGAACCGATCTGCTGAGTCAGAAACACTCAGGGAGAAGCGGTTGATGTCCTCATCGGAAATGACCTTCCCATATCCAAGACATCGTCCCAACCAAGCGCCAGTAACCGTTGATGATGTTTCATACCAGCATAATCCTGGACTTGGTAATGGAGAGACCGAGGCACATTCGGGAAAGTTCATGAATACCGATTCAACCGCTTCGCTCCAGCCGGATTTAAACAGGATATCACAATCACTAATTGTCACCAGCTCTTCATAAGCTCCTCTTGCTGCTGCCAACACGGCGTCTATTTTCCCGCGATTAACCTGATTAAACAGCAGTTGATCGATGGTTCCTCTTTTGCATCGCGCCACCAATTCCTGTTCGACCGCGGCAGTGGCGGCGTTGACAATCACAGTCAACTTTATCTGCCCGGCGCCGGTCAACTCCAATGAATCCAGGGATAAACGTAAAACCTCCAACGCCTGTTTGAAGTACCCTTCTTCGTTGGGGATATACACCGGCATGATCACCCGATGCCGGCCATAACCGCTCAGATTGGGATTGTCTTTAACTGGATTGGCGCCAAATCTCATCGTTTATTATAACCACGGAGGACACGAAGCTCACGGAGATAAAAAAGTAATGTTTAAATGAGATTTTAACTTCTCATTTGCGAATAGTACCATCAAAGCGCTGACCAACTTCAATTAATCTGTTGCAGTTGTTCGATTCATTGAGGACATATGATCTTACAACATTCAGGATCATTGAAATCTCGCGGCATGAATAGCGAATTTTCGCTTCTCTTTATCCGCGTGACGCTGCAAAAACCTGTTATTATCGTAGGGTAGAATTCGTGGAAAAAAACATTCATTCTTTCTCATTCTTCTCCGTGCCTCCGTGGTTTACGTCCTTTTCGCGTGTTTCACATGCAGTCTTTCAGCCAACGTCACGCACGTCGTGGTTAAAAAATTAAACCTACTCAACTTTGTCGACAGATGAATTCAGGTGCTACATTGATTGCC